>JAZNSN010000039.1:0-5740 GCA_045591315.1 Bacteroidaceae bacterium | reverse complement strand
CTTACGTCCAGACCTCGTGAGCGATAAGCAAACAGCCCAGAGGGCAAGTCTTCTGACGGCTTGCCCGGCTGAAGTCTTGACGGGCTTGAACAGGTCGAGTGCTATTACTACGACTTTTGAGAGATAATTATAAATAAATGTTGTTAAAAAGGTTGTATGTATATAACCATTTTAATTACTTTTGGTATATTTGTGGTGTTTGTTGATAAAATGAATGCTTTATGAAGTATCTGAATATAAAGAAAGCTCTGGAGGCTTGGCAGGAACTTCAACTTAGCCGTCGTTTTAATTACCGCTTATGAAACATCCCATACTCCTCCTCCTCGCGGCCGCATTGACAGCCTGCGCGCAGCAAGTGCCTGAAGCCATCCTTACCGCCGACTGGACCGGTACAGCAAAGCTCGAAAAGACTCTTGCCAACCCCTTGGTCGACTTCACCTTCACTGCTGACCCGACGGCCGTCGAACACGAAGGCAGACTGTACGTCTATGCAACGAATGACCAGCAGCAATGCGATGAGAAGGGGCCCGATTCGGACAACACATACGAACGTATCAAGTCGCTGGCGATGATGTCCACCGAGGACATGGTCAACTGGACATGGCACGGGATCATCAATGTCGAGGAACTGGCCCCATGGATATACAATTCCTGGGCTCCGTCTGTCACGTCGAGGATAGAGGAAGACGGCCTGACCCATTTCTACCTTTATTTCTCGAACAGCGGAAACGGCTGCGGCGTGCTGACCGCGACATCGCCCGTCGGCCCATGGAGCAGCCCTCTTGAGAAGAGCCTGGTCGACAGGCAGACTCCGGGTGCCGAGGACTGCCCTCATCCTTTCGATCCCGGTGTCGTGATAGATGACGAGGGGACGGGCTGGCTCGCTTTCGGTGGCGGCGGAGTCGGCAAGATTGTCCAGCTCGGCAAGGACATGACCAGCCTCGCAAGCCGTGCAGCCCACATCCCGACGAGCTACCTCTTCGAAGCCAGCGAACTCAACTATATCAACGACACATACGTATATACCTACAACGTCGACTGGCAGGACCACACCGACTGGGACAAGGACGTGCCTGCGCCTACCCGCTGCTGCATGAGCTATATGACCACCAGGACCCCGCTCGTCACAGAATCATGGGTATATAGGGACAACTACTTCAAGAATCCCGGCGAGAACGGCTTCGACTACAGCAACAACCACACCCACCTCCACAAATACAAAGGCAGGTGGTACCTCTTCTACCACAGCATGAGCCTACGTCACAACCTCGGTGTCAAGGGCGGATACAGGAACGTAAGCGTCGAGGAAATACCGGTGGACGAGAACACCCTGACCATCACGATGATACCTGCAACATACGAAGGCGTGCAGCAGATCGCAGCCCTCGACCCGTTCAGCCTGCAGCAGATGGAAACGACAGCCGGCACGAAGGACGTGAAGTTCGAGGCATATGGCGACACAGGTAATATGGTGGCATATACCGACGCGACAGGCTCCATCCTCGTCCGTGGCGTCGGGTTCAGCAGAAAGGCCCGCACCCTCGCCATCAACGCAACAGGCACCGGCCGCCTGGAAGTACGCGAAAACACGCCCGAAGGAACCCTCATAGCGGCAATGGACATATCATCTCCTGAAATGTCTGCAACCAAGGTCCGCCTCGCCGCCCGCCCTGCATCAACCACCGACCTCTGCTTCCTCTTCAAAGGCACAGACCTGAAGATTGACAGCTGGAGGTTCAGATAGGAATCGAAGGGCCAGAGAAATAGATAACGATTAACCCCTTATCTTCATGATGCTCTTTGCTTTATTCTGTTGTATATTCAAACCAATCAAAATCAGCAAATCCGTCTCCGCCATCACTCTGGGCAAACAAGCCAAGCGTCACGCCTGTGAACCCGCCTATCACCTCAGTGGATAGGTAGCGGTAGTCCATCTTGCTGAGTGTGGTGAATGATTTGCCATCGGCAGAAACTTGCATATAGTAATAGTCCTTGTCGGAACTGATGCGTATGTAAGTCTGAGCGTTTTTCAGTTCAATGGGTTGGCCGGAATGGCTGAGTTCGCCTAGACGTATGTTTGACCTGGCAAATAGTTTTCCGTTCTTTCGTTCTATTATCACATCATAATGATTCAGAGGCGCTGCATAGGCCGTGATTCCTGCCTGAGAGCCTTCTGCCATATGGGATGCGTCAATGAGTGCGGTGGCGTTGAAACGTAGCTCAGTCTGACGTCTTGCCACGATAGTTGGCGACGTGGCTGCATCGAGAGAAGTAGAAGTGGGACGCAGACGCAACCAGCCCTCCCGCTCAGTAAGAGAGTAGCGGGAATAATCGGGATTACCGATACTCATCCATCCCCAAGGCAATCCAATATTGCTGTAGCTGTCGGCTGGTACATCGCGCTTGACGAAATTGAACTCTTCGCGAACAGGGTCAAGGGGCATTGGAACTTGAGGTAAGGTCTGACATTTCATATTGATGGCCAAAGTGCCGTCACCATTGACCACAGGCCAAGCATTCTTGTCCCAACGTACAGGTGCAAGCATCGTCTCGCGCCCCATCACATGCAGGAGGTAACCGCTTGTGCGATAACCCAGGCAAATCATCCACCATGAGGAGTCGGGTGCTTGTATGAGGTCAGCATGTCCGAGCCCTTGAATATTGCTGTTCTGCATCTTCATGCTGAAATGCGTGAGAATGGGGTTGGCAGGATTCGATTCATACGGCCCGAACAGAGAACGGCTTCGCAAGATGTTGACGTGGTGACCATGTTCCGTGCCCCCTTCAGCAAGCATCATATAGTAGTAGCCGTCTTTCTTGTATATGTGTGGACCTTCAGGATAACGTCCGCCGAGTCCCGTTCCCAAGTGATGAACATCGCCTATACGCCGACCAGTAAGAATGTCAATTTCGCAGATGTTGATTTCACCCGGCTTGATTCCTGGGCGTGTTTCGTCTGCTGCAGCCTTCCATAAGAAATAGCACTTCCCTTCGTCCCAAAAGAGGGTAGGGTCGCAACTGCCGATGGCAAAGTCAATGAATACGGGGTCGGACCATTCTTTAGATGGGTCGTCTGTCCAGACGTAGAAATGGCGACGAGATGGGAAAATGGTGGTCACCATGTAATAGCGCCCCTCATGATAGCGGATGGTTGGAGCATATATGCCCGCATTAGTCCAACCCAGTTCCGGCTGGTTTTGTGTGTAAAGCCCCGAGAGGTCAAGCTGCGACTTGCGCGAGAGGCAATTACCTACCTGTTCCCAATGTATCAGGTCTTTGCTGTGAAACACAGGTACTCCTGGAAAATACTGGAACGTGCTGTTGACAAGGTAGAAGTCCTTTCCGTTTGTACAAACACTTGGGTCGGCATGAAAGCCGGGAAGCACAGGGTTGCGATAGCCCTGAGCCAGAATGTTCAAAGACGCTATAACAGCGATAGAGATTGTGAATAATAGTTTCTTCATCTTGCTTTCTTTTCACTTAAACCCTCTTGGGTAAGAGGAACGAACTTAATCTTTCCATCCTTATCGAAATAAAGATATTCCGCACAAACACTTCGACGACATTGTCCACCAGGTTCCCCGTTCTGCATGTATGAACCGTCATGATAGATGTAGTACCACTGGTTCTTGAACTGAATGACAGAAGGATGAATGGTGAATCCATAATTGGCCGATGTACTTACAAACCCGCCGTATGTCCAAGGACCTTCGATGCTTGTGGCATACGAATATGCCATCTGCTCTGTCTGTACGCCTGGTGCATCACTTGCATATACATTATAATAAAGATTGCCACGTTTGAAGAGCCAAGGTCCTTCGGAATAGTTGCGCAATGGCACCTTCTTGATTTCTCCATCTAGTTCAATCATGTTCTTTTTCAGGCGAACCATGTAGCAGTCACCATTGCCCCAGGCCATCCAAGGAGTTCCGTCATCATCAATAAGAACAGTCGGGTCAATATCTGCATTGCCACGATGTGAGTCGGGCGTCATATCATCGGTGATAAGAGGTGTGCCATCCGCACGTGCCGGTTTGAAAGGGCCTGTTGGCAAATCGCTGACTGCTACGTCAATTGTGTGCTGACGATTATCCTTGCGGTCAAGTGTCACATAATAATAGAACTTGCCATTTGCCTCTACCACCTGACCGGCCCACGAGCCACCAGGCTGGGCATAGGGGAAATCAGCAGCATAGAGAACGGGACCGTGTGACTTCCAGTGAATCATGTCTGTGCTTGAATAGCAGAACCAACGAGGCATATAGAACCATCCTCCAACTCCTGTGGCATCTTCACCTACGTAGGCATAGACCGTGTTGCCTACTATGGTAAAAGCCGGATCGGCGGTGAATCTGTCTGTAAACAGGGGATTCTGTCCTTCCACACGTTCAAGTGGAGAACCTGAGATTTCAAGGTTGCGGATAGCGCCTTCGCGTACCTGTAGCGCATTGGGGAAACCACCAGGGAATCCGTGGCCCACAACCCAATTTGAGGCATTATGCCGCAATGCCTTCCCAGGATAAGTGAGTGTTTCTGTTTGTCCGTCAACGTTCAGCGAAAGTACCGATTGCTTTTTCTTCGTATCGTATGTAGCCTTAGCTTCCAGTGTGTACCAGCGGTCCTTGACCACCTTATTACCAGCCCAGAGACGATGGCCTTGCTCATTCTTGTCAATAACTTCCACGAAGAAACGTTGAGCCGTATTGTCAAAACCGAGGGAAATGTCGCCTGTTAGCGAATTCTTGCCTATCAGAAAACTGCCTTTCCCCTCTTTGCAGACAAAGACCTGTTCCGTGCCCAAAGTTCCGCATTTCACCTCCGCCTTCAATCGCCACTCTTTCTGCATATCTTGATAGAAGAGTGGATTCTTGTCGTCAATCTTGTATTCGCTGACATTCAGACGTAACTCCTTGCCTGGTTCATAATCCTTTATGTTCCAATCTTGGAGGGTATATACTTTTTGTGCATAAGCGCAAGTTAGTGCAAGCGCGAATTGTAATGTGATAAATAGTTTCTTCATAATTGTTTATTCTTTGCCGTGATAGGATGGATGTTCATTATCAGGATTAATGACTAATTTTTCAACTACGATTTCCGGGTCTATCATAACAACTTTAACGGTATGATTGCCTGCTGTAGGTATGTCGAAATCTATGCTGAGCCATCGGAGGTTGTCGAAAATCTCGCTACGCATCCGTTGACCTGAGCCAGACAGATAGATGTCGCTTGCAGGTCGAGGTAGTGGTTTCAGCACCTTCGAACGTGCAATATTCTCTTTTGTATATTCATTGAAAGTGTCCACATAACCTTGTCCTGCAACTTGTCCTGTTGCTTATCCTCAAACACAAGAACATAGTTCGTTCATTGTCTCAATGACGCTATCGGTTATTTTTGCCGTTTTATCCTATACTCACAGTTTAGAATCATAAAATTCCTCCTGATTTTCTACAATATAAAGCAACTCCATCTACAGCATCCTCAAAACTGAGAGTGTGCATTATATCATAATGCTCTTCAATGAAAGCAATACCCTTATGTATGCGAATATAACGGTAGGCTTGTTTTTCAGTCAAGCCATATCGCTTGGAAAATTCGTTTACCAAGGCAATAATATACTCTATTATATCCCTTTTGCTATATTTCATTGTGTATTACATATCTGTCATCGACAATCCTTTTTGCGACACAATGTAGTCCTTAAACTTACCTGTGGCGCGAGTAAACACATCCACTTTCTCAT
>JAZNSN010000038.1:0-11283 GCA_045591315.1 Bacteroidaceae bacterium | reverse complement strand
CATTGCCACATTGAGGGAGAGGTAAAGGAGAGTTCTTTCACTCGGATATTGCTCATTATTGGTGATGGCGACCCAAGGGTAGTGCCCGTAGATACCATCTTGGTAAAGGATGGGCATTTCTCTCATGACCTTTATATCGACGCTCCTGAATTCTATCAGCTGTTTGCTTGTGAGGATTACAACAATGGTTGTTGGATGCCGCTGGATTTCTTTGCCGAGGAGGGAGATATTCATGCGACGTTCTATGGCTATGCAATAGACGATGCTCCGCTTCCAGCTATGCGTTCCGAGACACCGCTCAACAAAGAGCTGATAGCCTACAATAAAGACATTGAAGAAAGGTTCTACTTGCCTATGAGACAGGAGGAGGCTGCTTTGGAGAAAGCAGGAAAACTTTTAACAGCTGAAGGGGCAGCACTCAAGAAACTGTACGATGAATGTGAAGACCGCGATTCGTTAAATAGCCTTAGCGAGAAAATAGAGCTGTTAGAGAAAGAAAACCGCCTTTATACGCCGGAGTACAAGGTATTTATGGCGAAAGGAGAAGAGTTAAGAAAAGAGGAGTATGCATATGAACTTGACTACATCACGAACAACCCGAACCTGGTAGGACTTTATCTGCTCAACCAGGTAAGATACAGGCTTTATAACAAGGACAATGCCACCAAACAGCCATACGTGGATGTGTTCAAGCGTGTGTATGATGCCAGGTATCCCACAAATAATATGGCAATAGCCTTGCGGAATTGGGTGTCATCGATGGATGTGCGTGTAGGCTCACGAGTAATTGACTTTACTCTTCCTGACCTCAATGGAGAAAACCACACGCTCTCGAAAGAGATTGAGGGCAAGATCGCAATTATTGACTTTTGGGCATCCTGGTGCGGTCCCTGCAGACGTCAATCGATGAGCTTTATTCCATTGTACAACAAATACAAGGATAAGGGATTCACTGTCGTTGGAGTGGCAAGCGAATTGGAAAGCGAAGATATGAGGCTTGCCGTGGAGAAAGACGGTTATCCTTGGCTCAACCTGTTGGCACTGCGAGGTGTGGACAATATTTGGGAACGGTACGGCATTAGGGGTGGCGGAGAGGTGTTCCTTGTAGATAAAGACGGAACTATTCTTGTAATAGGAGCAACCGCCGAGGAGGTAGAACAGATACTAAAAGAAAGATTATAATTTGTAAGCATAAAATGGTTATGAAAAAACTAATTTTAACCTTAATCGTTGCATTTGCCACCGTGTGTGGCTTTGCACAGAAACCACGCATTGTGGAAAATCCCAATTATGAAAGTACAAACACATCATCTATTGAATTTACCCGAATTGAGGTAAATAAGAGCGAAACTGTTGTTTCTGCCTCTTTTTGGTACATGCATAACTATTGGGTAAAGATATGCAGCAGCTGTTATCTCAAGGGCAACAATACGGGCAAGGTTTATAAATTCTTGCGTGCCGATGGTATTGAAATGGACAAGGAGACATTCATGCCCATAAGCAACCGTTTGGATTTCAAACTCTATTTTGAGCCGGTAAGCAATGAAGATACAAGCATTGATTTTTACGAAGGTGTTGAAAGTAAACCTTTCGAGATATGTGGTATCTCCCTGCGGCCCGATGCAAATTTACTTAATGGCAGTTGGGAGGAGGTCGGCAATCCCGGTAATGTAGTTGTTGCCTTTATCCGTGATAAAATGCTTTACGATGGTGAAGTGTGGAAATACAATATCGAAAAGCGAGGCAATGACATTACAATAAACATCAAGGCTACCGGTAAAACACGACAACTGTTTGCCGTGTATAAGAAAGATGGAATTCTGCTTTTGAAGAGCGAAAGAAAAGGCAAGGGCATAATGCTTACACGCAAACAGCAGGCTGTGGAACCGGTAGAGTATGCATTTAACCCTGACCGTGCAACACCGTTCTTCTTTACTCCAGGCAAAGTGGTTGTGAAGGGTGCGGTGGTGAACAAGATGGTAGATACCAAAGAGGAAAAACTGATTAAAGTTCTGGTATATAATAATTTTGGAAAAGATACAGGAACTCCCGAATTGGTTACAATTAATCGTGACGGAACTTTTCAAGCAGAATTGGACATTCCTCATCCGCAATATATTTGGTTCCAGGAACCGATAAACTCGACCGTTTTTGTTGTGCCGGGTGACACCGTTGTTATGTGTTGTGATGTTGTAGAGGGTGAGCGTAGCATATACACGGGATATGCTCCAACAGTGTTGAGCAATAGTTTGTCGGCACAATTGACACGTTGGTCTGGGTTGTTGGAACAGGAATTTGAACGAGAGGTTGGGCTGGCAGAACTCGATGCCGATAATTATAAAAAACATAGTGCTACGGATAGTACAGCCTATGCTTTTGCCGAGAAGGCAACACCATATTTCGCAACCATCTGTGAACAGGCTCCCGACATTCTTGCCAAATATCCACTATCACCTATAGCAAAGGATATCATAGTCACAAATGTTGTAAACAATCTGTTTATAGATATTATGGACATCTCATCGTATTGCGAAGCATCAATATCATTGCCACGATATTACTCTTTCCTCAAAGACGAACTTCTCCGAAAATATATCCTCGATAATAATTATCTTTTCTGCCACAGACAGAATTGGGTTGTGTTTAACCGCTTTGCTTTTGACGTATATTTTGTTTATTATGTTCATTTCGTTAACGATTATACGAATAGTACATTCCGGGCACGTCCTGAGTTTGAAGGCTACGAAACGGACAGAGAACTGAGTGGTGTTCTTATGCAACTGAGCTATGGTCCGCACTATACCGCCAAGTATAATGAGAAAATTATAGATGCAGCCTCTGCTGTTGGTTACGATTCAATACCATCAAAAGGTTATATCTATCGTTCTGCTTTAAATAAAATAGAAGAAAGGCTTGGCATTGGTAACTGCATGTTGTTGCAAAGAGCGATGGTTGAAATTGGCAACGATGAGGATGTTGAAGAGATGATGGAAGACCTTATAGGCAAGATGCCTCTACTGACAAATCCTCTTATTGCAACAAATGCTTTGATGAAATTCCGTAAGCTGGTAGCAGAAAAAGAGGGTGGTGCCATTGCAAATCAGATGAATCCCGAGGCTGCGAAATGGTTACAGGCTCTGAATGATAAGTACCAGGGCGAGCAGATAATAATAGATTTTTGGGGGCTTGGATGCGGTCCTTGCCGTTCAGCAATGCTCACGCATCGCGATTTGGTTGAGAAATATGCAGGCAAGGTACGCTTTGTCTATGTATGTAACGAAGATGACAACCCCGAAGATGCAGTAACGGAGTTTTTTACCGGAAACAATATCAAAGGCGAGAACTTGCGTGTAAGTGCCGATATGTGGAAAATTCTGAGTTATCAATTCCAATTCACAGGTATTCCCCACATGGAGATTCTGTTGAAAGATGGTACTATGTACGAGAAAAACGGAAGAATCTTTTTGAACGATAATTTTATAAGTGGAGAACTGTTGCAAAATAAGTAAGTGAATACATAATGAAAAAACTATTTTTAACCTTAATCGTTGCATTTGCCACAGTATGTGGCTTTGCTCAGGAGAGCATAACGGTGGAATATCCCTACTACGAGACTATCAATACCCGAGTCTTTGATATTTCAAAGGTTATTGCCGATAAAGAAGCTACCGTTCTCGAAGTCTATTTTTATGCAGTAGAGAATATAACCGTTGATGCGAATACCATGCTTGCCGGTAACACGACTGGCAAGCACTATAAGCTATTGCGTAGCGAGGGCGTAGAGATTGGGCACGTAACAAACCTGCCTGAATGTGGCTTTATGAAAGGTGTCCTCATTTTTGAACCGTTGGACAAGGAAGACCTCTCTTTTGATTTCGACGGTGGCAAGAGCGGTTGGAACCTGAAAGGTGTATCTTTGAAAGAATACAGCCTGAAAGAGGTAATCGGTAAAGACAAGAAATGGGGCAAGATGACACAATCGCCCTTTATTGGTAATTACGTACATGACAGCATAAGGGTGGAGTGTGAAATTAGAAACAGCAACGATCCTGTTGTTCTCTTCAATCCATACGGTTTTGAGGATAGGGATTGCGAATTCACAGATGATTTCACATACACATTCCCTGTATTCAATGCTACATGTTTCTACCTTAAGGCCGGTAGAAAAGCATATCCTGTGCTGGCTTGGCCCGGTGATACTGTAAAGGTCATTTATGACGGCAACAATAGCGTGCCTGAAATAATGGTGAGTGATACTGTCTTGCAGAAGAGTATTATGGAATATTACAGCTATGACAGAGAGAACGGAATATATGATTCGCCGGTTTCATATAATCTGTCGCCACTCAGTCTTTTTTATAAATATACCGAAGGTACTCTAAAACGCCATCTTATACGCCTGCAGAAATATATCGAAGAGCACCCGGGCTTTGATGAAAGGGCTGCATATTTTTACAGGACCAATATAAAGGCAGAGCAATTGGATGCAATGTGGAGTATGCTCAGGAGACGCAAACTGGAAGAAGCTCCCGAAGACTTGATTATACTTGTAAAAGAACTGTCAACCGATATCCCTGACCCGCTTACATTGGGAAGGTACACTACATATATGTTAAAAAGTTATGTGAGTTATTGCGATGACAACGGCTTGGGAGTACGGATCAATTGGCCCGACAAAGCCGCATTGCTTGAACTGGACCGGTTGGGTGTCATCAACCTGAGCAAAAAAGAGAAAAGAACTTTAGATGAGTACGAATACCTTACAAGTCTGAAACTGGCTTTGGCGATGAATAAAGTCTGCGATACCATAAGCGCGAAGAAAAGAGTGGAAAGGCTTGAGTCTGTGGACAAACGCTATACACAGATATGCGAAAAGTACAAGGTCGATACTCTGCCTTTGTGGAATAAGCAGAACTGTATGTTGATTGGCGATATTATGAAGACTCGTCGCGTCGTTGAGGATTTGCACCTGCCTGCCGAGGATTGCAAATATGCAATTTCTTTGCTTACGTATAATCAGCTTGCATCGGAAGAGAAGTCTGTAAATGATACCATAATATCGGCAGCAATGGAGGGGCTTGAAGATTTCGCTCCTGCACAGGTGATTGTTGAACAGAACAATTATCTCCGTCGCTTGGAAGCCGGAGAACTTGAAGTAAGGTATTTGCGTAATTATGCCGACCTTACTCCTGAGACACTTGTTGCCGATTCATTGCTTGCAACAATTCTTGAGCCACACCGCGGGAAGGTAGTATATGCCGATTTCTGGGGCTCGTGGTGCGGACCGTGCAAGGAACAGCTGAAACATATGCAAGCGGTCAAGGATGAACTTAAAGGCAAGGAGGTCGTCTATCTCTATTTTGCGAACAATACCCCCGAAGATGTCCGCCAGGTGATTGTAAAGAAACTGGGGCTTTACGGTGATAATATATTCCATTATAATCTGCCTTATGAGCAGCAGGAGTCTATTGAGCGACTGTTGGGAGTCACAAGGTTCCCTACATTCATGCTCTTTGACAAGAACGGGAAGCTGGTCAGTTCCGATGCTCCGTTCCCACAACATTTAGATGCATTGATTAATGAAATAAATAAATGTTTGGAGTAATGGACAATTATGCGAAAATACAGATGAATAGGATTTTAAAATCACTTTTGCTGCCGGCAGTGGCATTGCTTGCATCATGTGCTTCATTGAAGACAGGAACGGATTCGTTTATAAAGAATGAGTACACCTTGGATAGTGTACACGTGAAGGGAACGGTAAAGAAATTCCATGACACCGACCGTGAGGCGTATGTGGGCTATTTAAAGGATATGTGCGAGTATGACAAGATTTTCTTTGAGCCTGATGAGCAGGGTTATTTTTCATTCACACTCCCTGTATATAATGCTACGCTGCTCGACCTGTATATTGGAGGACGCAAATTCAAGATGATTGCCAACGGTGGCGATACACTACAGGTGGTGTGCGATGGTGCAAGCGTCACTTTTGACGGCGACAATGCTCCAATAAACAACGGACTTGCCCGTTACGAAACTTTCATCACCGGGTGGGAAGTGGAATCACGCGCTTTACGCCTTCACCCCATTCATGACACAATGGAACCGCAGGAACATCTGCGTCGTTGCAGGGAGTTCTACAACGGTTCAGTGGCTACGCTCGACAGTCTGCTCAGTGGAACTACTCCGCTGAAGCGACAAATATATCCCTTGATGCGCGGTTACATAACATCGCTTGCCCTTTACTATTCTGCTCTTTACTGTTGCAACAATACTCCCGAACCGCCTACAGCGGAGTATTTCGCTTTCATTGATGAGATGTGGAAAGCGAGCCTGCCACCATACACTTTGTGGATAGACCGTTATGTGGATATTGACCAATGCATGCAAGTTGAGAATCTTTATCCTTATATGCCTTGGACTCCCACTCCTTTATATTTGATTGCCGAGGAGTTGAGGTGCAGGGGACTCATTGATGTCCTGGCCGAAAGAAGCCACTCCTTCAGGCGTGCCTGGACAGCCCGCGCCGGAGCACTCGCAAAGAAGAGCAACGGTGCTACCGAAGAGCAGGCCGAGACATTCCTCGCTCCATACCAAGAGGACTTAGCCTTTACTGATTCCATTGTCGAGGCTAACAAACTTGAATCCTTAGTGGAGCAACAGCCCGACAGCGCAATGAACCTTATGATGACACTGAGTTTCCGTCTTAATTGTGAATATACCGATGCGTATCCAATTCCAAAGAGCGAGAAGGATTTCATCAACGCATCCTACATAATGTATTACTTGGACAATACATCGGGGATGCAGTGCCCTGATGGGTGGAATGTTGTGAAAGAGAATATTGAGAACCGTTTCTTCATTGAACTGATAGAGAAGCGGATGGAACATTACAGACGTATATCCGAGGAGAAACTCGCAGTAAACAAACCTGAAGTAGGCGAGATTTCCGAGACCGATTCGCTGTTGAATGCTATTCTTGCTCCGCATAAAGGCAAGGTAATATACATTGATGTATGGGGCACCTGGTGCGGACCGTGCAGGGAAGAGATGAAACACGCCCCTGCAATAAAGGAGGCTCTGAAAGACAAGGATGTGGTATTTCTCTATTTTGCCTACAGTTCCGATGAAGTATCGTGGAAGAATGTAATCAAAGAGAACAACATAACAGGCGACAATGTATATCACTACAACCTGCCAATGGAACAGTAGCTGCTGCTCAATGAATTATGGAATGTGACTGCATATCCCACATATATATTGTATGACAAGGAGGGCCGGCTGGTAACCACGGATGTCCAATCGCCATCCTCAAGAGAAGGCTTGCTGCTGCAAATAAACTCTTTGCTTAGGAGGTAAGAAACTTTTTTATAGTGTCAGTACAACAAACTTTCTTCCCAAGCGTTTGTATTTCAGTATTGCATAGTAAAAAGAACCTGAGTTCGATATAAACTGAGCCAAATCGCGAAACTGTCATCCCGGTTGTAAAGGTGGTACCGACGTGTCCGACCAAAAAACGGCGTGGAACCTCAAAAACCGCAGAGGACAGAGATTCTTCGCTTTGCTCAGACGTGTTGTTGAGGGCTTTGCCCGAAAAATGACAAAACAACGTTTTGTTATCGGCAAGTTTTGCAGCCATTAGTCGCGTGAAGCATAGACGAAGTTTATGCCACGCGGGTGGCTAAAAGCAAAACGAGCCAATGACCTTTTTGTTATCGACGAGTTTTGCAGCAACAGGTCAAACGCAGCATAGCCGCAGGTTATGCCGTTTGGGTTGCGAAGAGCAAAACGAGTCAATGACCTTTTTTTGTTATCGACGAGTTTTGCAGCAACAGGTCAAACGTAGCATAGCCGCAGGTTATGCCGTTTGGGTTGCGAAAAGCAAAACGAGTCAATGACAGTGCAAATAATGACAAGACAATAGAACCTGTCATGCTGGAACGAAGTGAAGCAAGTTCATCGAAAACCTCTTTTGATTTTTTCATTAAGGTTCGTCCGAAATGAACAAATACGCTAGATTACAGTACAAATTGTTATATCAAACTTACGTTAAAAGACTATAGTTATGAAGATATCAGAAATTAGAGGAAGAGAAATCCTTGACTCACGTGGAAACCCCACAGTAGAGGCCGAGGTTGTACTGGAGAATGGTGTGAGAGGGCGTGCTTCTGTACCGTCGGGTGCGTCTACCGGTGAAAACGAGGCATTGGAGTTGCGTGACGGCGACAAATCCCGCTATAATGGTAAGGGAGTGTCAAAAGCAGTAGCCAACATAGGCGAACGCATAGCACCAGTGTTGCGCGGATGTAATGTATATGACCAGCGGGGCCTGGACCTCAAGATGATTGAGCTTGACGGCACACCAGCCAAAAGCACTCTTGGGGCAAATGCCATATTGGGAGTGTCATTGGCTATTTCGCGCGCTGCGGCAAAGGCTTGCGGCATGCCTCTGTATCGTTATATCGGCGGTGTCAACGCCCACGTGCTGCCTGTTCCTATGATGAACCTGCTCAATGGAGGACGTCACTCTGACGCACCTATTGCATTTCAGGAGTTTATGATACGCCCTATAGGTGCCGGCAGCATACGTCAGGCCGTACAGATGGGTGCCGAGGTTTTCAGCGCACTCAAGAGCGTGCTGAAGAAGGACGGTTATAGTACAGGAGTTGGCGACGAGGGTGGTTTTGCTCCGGGACTCAAAGGGGCGGAAGAGGCTTTGGATATATTGGTTCATGCTATCAAGACTGCCGGCTATACTCCGGGACGCGACATCACATTGGCTCTTGACTGCGCGGCATCGGAATACCATCGCGACGGGGTGTACGACTATACGCTTTTTGAAGGTCCAAAAGGGCACAAGCGTACATCCCGAGAACAGGCCGATTATCTTGAACATCTTATCGGAAGATATCCTATCGACTCAATTGAGGACGGAATGGGCGAGAATGATTGGGAGGGGTGGAGTATGCTCACCCAGCGTATCGGCAGCCGTTGCCAGCTTGTTGGCGATGACCTTTTTGTAACCAACGTCAAGTACCTTGGCAAAGGCATAGAACGGAATTGTGCCAATAGCGTACTTGTTAAGGTTAACCAGATTGGGACACTCACCGAGACTCTCGACACTATTGAACTGGCACGCCGTAATGGCTACACCGCCATCATCAGCCATCGTTCGGGCGAGACCGAAGATACTACAATTGCAGATATTGCCGTTGCTGTAAATGCAGGGCAGATAAAGACCGGTTCGATGAGCCGCAGCGACCGCACTGCCAAGTATAATAGACTGATACGTATTGAAGAGGAGTTACAAGGCAATGCACGTTATGGAGTATAATATTACCGACAACGGCAAGATCCGACCGCAACGGAAATTTGCTCGATGTCAATGCCGACCCTCGTAACCTTGGTGCTTTTGAAAACCTTATAGAAGCACTGTAATCTTAGACAACAAGTTTAGAGACCCCTGCAACACTGCGTAGCAGGAGTTTCTTGTTTTTAATAGTCTTGTTTTCTTCAGGGCTATTGTGTGTGTCTATAAGATTTTCTTTATCAAATTCATTTTTATTTAATTTTTTTGTTCCACGTTGTAACAAATCCGCATATTCTCCGTCTTATAGGTGGAAAGGATTTTAAACGGACATTTCCGAGAACCACAAATATAGCAACAAACGAGCGAGAAACATTAAGCTTGCTTTAATGTTTTTCACAGCGAGTGCAGAAAATATTCGAGCGTTAGCTCAAATATAGCAACAAACGAGCGATAAACATTAAGCTTGCTTTAATGTTTTTCACAGCGAGTGCAGGCTATGTTCGCGGTTTACGCAAACATTGAGATAAATGACAAACACAGAATTCAAAAGGCGGTTCTTGCCGTTGCAGAAGATGCTCTATCGCGAAGCGTTCAGAATGCTTTGCGACAGCTTTGAGGCAGAGGATGCTGTGCAGAATCTCTATCTCAAGTTGTGGGAGAGGAAGGATGAACTGAAAGATGTCGTGGCTCCCGGGGCTTATTGCCGCACCTTGTTGAAGAATATATGTGTAGACCGCTGGAGAGTGATAAGGAACCATGATGAGGTGGGGGAGAAGTCTGCCGATGATGTGGCCGGAAATTCGCCGCCTGAGATTGAACGGCGCGAGGCCGATGAGTGTCTTGAGAGATTCCTTGCCAGCCTCCCTCAACATTACAGCCGTGTGATGCAGATGAGGATGAACGGCTGTAGCTTCGAGGAGATTGAGGGTGTTACCGGGCTTTCGCAAGCCAATATCAGGGTAATTGTATCAAGGGTAAGAAAAAGATTCAGAGAGTTTTACGATAACCTATAAAGGAGTTTGACTATGGAAAAAGAGAAACTGGACATAATGATAGAGCGGTTCTTCAATGCCGAACTGTCTGTTGAGGAGGAGCGCGAACTATGCTGCTACCTGCGCGAGCATGATGTTCCTGCCGGACTCCGTAAGGATAAGGAGGCTATCATCGCACTTTGCGGCGAGGAGCGTGAGGCCGTGTTGCCCTCAGGTGCAGAGGCGTGTCTTGAGGCAATGCTTGACAATCTTGTCGAGGAAGAGGTGCCTGATGTACCCGATGAATGTGATGCCGGTGGGGCAAGAAGACGCATTTTTAAGATTCCTCGACTTGTGTGGCATGGTGCGGCAGCTGTTGCTCTGTTGGCTGTGGGTTATATATTTATGGATGAGAATGTTCAGTCGCATGAAAAGCAGCAAACTGTTGTTGCCGAGTTTGCCGAGGAGGATACTTTCGACAATCCCAAGGATGCAATGGAGTGTTTCAAGGGCGCATTTGAAAATATGATGCTTGTAGTAAATACAACACACAAAAATACACGCAAAATGGAGAACAACTTGAACAAGGCTGTTGCTCCGTATAAAAATATGATAAAAATAAACATTCAATAATAGAATTATGAAACGGTATATTTTAACAACATTGTTTGCACTTGTGCTTTTTGCCGGTTCTGCCTTTGCCACAGGGCATATACCGCAAAATGATGGAAAAAGCGAGGCCGAGTTGTATATAAAGAAAGTGGCAAAAATAAAGTCCGGTGAGATTGATTACGCATATATCTCGTCAAGCATGTTCAGACAGATGTTCAATATGCTGGGGGCAGATGGTGAGTTGAATGATATCCCCTTGCAGTTGACATCAATAAGAAGCATGCGACAATTTACGGCTACAGGTCCTGAGGGATACAAACAGCTTTCACAGGCCATGGACATATTCCTGCAAGAAGAGGAGAGTGTAATGGGTATGAAGCTAATGGCGCT
>JAZNSN010000037.1:0-18615 GCA_045591315.1 Bacteroidaceae bacterium | reverse complement strand
TGGAGCATATTGGGAATGTTGTCGGGCGGCATGAAGGATTTATGCGTACAAAAATGATATTTTTTCGAATTTGCAGGCAAAAACGGAAAAATCACCGAAAAACAGAGACCGAGCCAAAATTACTTTTGACTCGGCCTCTTTATCCAGGATATCACATTACTGGTGAACCTCACGCAAAAGGTCGTTCACCGTCTTTACAGGGTTGAAGGTAACAAGAGGAACCTCAACGAAGAGAGTATTCCAGTCACTCATTGCACCGTTCCACAAACCGGGAAGCTCCATAGCCTTCAGCTCACGGCCATTCTTTGACTTATGGGAGATGAAACCGGTGTTCTTGTCAACATACTTGGGAAGGTCGAACTTCTCGCCTTTGTAGTTCTTTACAGCACACACAAGGTCAACAGGGTTGAAGTGTGTGCCGTTCTCGAACATAGACTTCGCATCGGCATTCGACATATCTATCTGAGAGCTCTCAAGAATCTGCAGCGATACTGTACCGTCCTGGTTGTATGCAAGGAACGGACCGCCACCCGGCTCGCCTACATTCTTCACCATACCGCACACGCGCATCGGGCGGTTGAACTTCTTGCGCAGATAGAGAACAAGGTCGCAATCCTCCATATCCTTTATATCGGAATTGCGGCACTGCAAATCCTGCTGCAGGAAGCGTATCATCTCCTCAATCTGCTCATGTGTGTATTTGCCGCTGTCGATAAGCTGCAGATACTCGAACACCTTCTGCTGAGCCTTCACAAGAATGCCGGCAAGCAGCTTCTTGTATGTAACGGTATCGGGCTTCAAGCGGTCGGGAACTACGTTGTCGATATTCTTTATGAATATTACATCGGCATTGATGTCGTTGAGGTTTTCAATGAGCGCGCCATGACCGCCCGGACGGAACACAAGAGCACCGTTCTCGCGGAAAGGAGCATTGTCGGCATCGGCAGCAATGGTATCCGTACTCTGTTTCTGCTCCGAGAATGTAATATCATACTTCACGTTGAAAAGATTCTCGTAATAGGCCTTGCGCTCGGCAACAAGCTCTTCGAAGAGAGCCTTATGGTTAGGAGACACGGTAAAATGCAGCTTCACTACCCCATTTGTAGCAGCATAGAGCGCACCCTCGACGAAATGCTCTTCGGCCGATGTACGTGCATCACCGTCGTAGGTGTGGAACTTGAGCAATCCCTTAGGCAATGAACCGTAGTTCATGCCTGTGAAATCGAGAAGGTTGAAGACAACGCTCTTGTACTGGCCCTTCTCAACAAGTTCCTTTACAGAAAGCTTGTTGTTCTTGATGCACATTTCGTTGAGGTCACCGTAGAAAGCGAACTTCTCGACATTATCGAAGAACTTCTTCTCGAAATCGGTAGTCGGCACATCGTAGTCGGCACTTAAGAACGCAAACAGGTCCTTGAACATACGGCTTGCCGCACCCGAAGCCGGAACGAACTTCAGAATAGCATTGCCACCGGCACAATAGTTGTCCCAGCCCTTAAGATACTCTTCAATCTCCTCCTGCGAAGGGTTAAGCACACCCTTGCCGATAGTAGCCGCTCCCTCCAGTTTAAGGAAAGGGAAACCGGTCTTGAATGTTTTCAACTGCTCGGCAACCTGCTCTGCCGAAATGCCCTTTTTGCTCAAAAGCGCCTGGTCTGCTTTACTGATCATAATATTATGGATTAAGTTTTTTCTCTCTAATTACTGCGAAAATAGAAATATTTTCCATAAATGGCAAAAAAAAGCAGTTTTTTAAAATAGAAAAGCTAACTTCGCGGAATAACAGCAAGACAGATGATTATGGAGGAGATTCTGATTTTTACTGACGAAGAGAGGAGAGAGGTTCTGGAGCTTGAAAAAAAGTTCAGGGACAACATAGACGGCGGTATTCCGGATGCTGACTACGAGTTCATCAGAGGCAAGATAGGAACAGCCATTTCCGAAGGCAGGATTGTGCGTGACACGCTTGGCTTCAATCCCGTCGTGACCGACATGCAGACAGCATCCCTTGTTGGGCAGGAAATCGGATTCCAGCACGAGATAGTCACCAGCATTCTGCTCAACCGTTGCGTTCAGGCAGGCTGTGTAAGCATTGATGAGGTAAGGGGGCAGTTCGGGGAGAATGCTGCAAAGATACTCACCAACCTTGCGCAGATAAATTCCCTTTATGCAAAGAGCCCTACAATAGAGACCGAGAATTTCAGGAATCTGCTGCTCTCCTTCACCAACGACATGCGAGTCATACTCATTATGATTGCAAGCCGTCTGGTACTGCTCCGCGCGCTGTTCAGCCACGAAGACACAGATGCACGCATCATGGTTGCCCGCGAAGCTTCGAAGCTGTACATTCCGCTCGCGCACAAGCTTGGTTTCTACAAGCTGAAGTCGGAGATGGAGGACCTTGCCATGCGATATACCGAAAGCGAGGTCTATGCCGAACTTAGCCGCAAGCTTGAGGAGACAGCGGCATCGCGCGAAGACTACATGGCATCATTCATAAAGCCGATAGAGAGGCAGCTTAAGATGATGCCTCACATAAAGTATCGCATAAAAGGACGCACAAAGTCAATCAACTCCATCTGGCAGAAGATGAAGAAACAGCATAGGCCGTTCGAGCAGATATACGACCTATTTGCCATTAGAATAATCATCGACAGCGAGCCAAAGAACGAGAAGAGCGAATGCTGGCAGGTATATTCCATTGTTGCCGACATGTACACCCCCAACCCACACCGTCTGCGCGACTGGCTGTCGGTACCAAAAAGCAACGGTTACGAATCGTTGCACACAACAGTAATGGGCCCCGAAGGACGCTGGGTCGAGGTACAGATACGTACCGAGCGCATGGATGCCGTTGCCGAGCATGGACTGGCGGCACACTGGCGATACAAAGGCATACAGAGCGAAAAGGGGCTTGACAATCTGTTGGCTTCGATACGCGACACACTGGAGAACATGAGCGAGGAGAACCTCACCGACAGCAAGTTCAAGATGGAGCTGTACAAGGATGAGATTTTCATTTTTACTCCACGCGGCGATCTCTACAGGCTCCCGAAAGGGGCTACTGTGCTCGATTTTGCTTTCAGCATACACACCGGGCTTGGATGCAAGTGTACAGGTGCGCTTGTAAACGGGCGCAATGTGCCTATAAGGCATGCCTTGAACAATGGCGACCAGGTAGAGATCATTACATCGAACAGCCAGACTCCCAAACAGGCTTGGCTCAACATTGCACAGACCGGAAGGGCAAGAAGCAAGATTCGCCAGGCAATGAAAGAAATCATTGCCCGTCAGGCCGACATGGGACGTGAAGCGGTCGTGCGCAAGCTCAAGAATCACAAGATAGATTTTGACGAGTCCATCATGGACCACCTCATACGCAAGATGGGCTTCAAGAGGCTTACCGACTTCTACCAGAATGTTGCGGACGGCACCATTGACATGGCCGATATACTAAAGAGATACCAGGCCCTGCTCAACCCTGAAAGTGAGAACGGAGAACAGCCGCGCAGTGCCGACGGCTTCACATTCATCGGCGACAAGGATTCAAAAGGCTCGTCCGACGTGCTTGTCATCGAACGCAACCTCAAAGGTGTCGATTACAAGCTGGCACGTTGCTGCTCCCCTATCTTCGGTGACGAGATATTCGGTTTCGTAACCATAAACGGAGGCATATCGATACACCGCAAGGACTGCACCAACGCAAGACAGCTCATTGAACGCTACCCCTACCGTGTAATTGAGGCACGCTGGAGCGACATGGACAACAACAGCACCCTTTTCCCGGTGACGTTGCGCATTGTAGGGCACGACGACATTGGCGTTGTGAACAACCTGACATCGCTTATCTCTCAGGAGAAGGATGTTACAATGCGAGGCATAAACATAGAATCGCACGACACGCTATTCTCCGGCACGCTTTCTCTGCTGATAAACGGCAACATGAAACTCAACAAGCTCATTGCCAAAATAGAAGGAGTAAAAGGTGTAAAACAGGTAAAGAGAGGTTAAAAAAGGTATATTTTAGGCTATATGCTGCAAAAATGAGTAAATTTGCAAGTGTATTAAGGAAAAACATGCAGTTATGAAAAAGACATTATTATTGCTTTTGGCCGTTACGTTTGCCATTGGCATCCAGGCAGACGGCAAGAAAAAAGCCGATATGAAATTCGACAAGACAACTATCGATCTTGGACAGATAACAAATGAGTCACCGATAAAGGAGTGTTACTTCACATTCACCAATACCGGCAATGCCGACCTGTACATCCACCAGATAATTACATCGTGCAGCTGTACGGGCCGAAAATACCCGACTCACGCTATAAAGCCTGGGGCAACAGACACGATCTTTGTAACATACAATGCCGAGAACAAGTCTCCACGCAGATTCAGGACAAGCATCACGATACACAGCAACGCTGTAAATGAGATGACAAAACTCTACCTTAAGGGCGAGATTATGCCAAAGGAAGTAAAGGAGAACGAAGCCATCGAGATTGAAGAGTAAGAAAACATCCTATTATTATATACAAAACAGGCCACGGCATTTCCGTGGCCTGTTTTGTATATAGGTTCTACCCTACTTGAGAATTACCTTTTCACCGTCAATAATATAAATGCCTTTCGTAGGATTCTCAATCTTGCGTCCCTGCAAGTCATAGATACCTTTTTGAACAGCATTGTCATCAGCAGTGTCATATACAGTATCAATAGATGTAGGAACTGCACTCTTGGCCTTAATATCAACATCCACTGCTGCAGGGAACAAACGCTCCGGATCATAGAACAACGCGCAGCTCTCGACCATAGTCTCAAGTGTAGGCTCTACCATGCCATTGAAAATCTCTGTGCCGTTAAGGATAATCCTTACAGGCTGCGACAGGTCATACTCATTCTCATTAAGATATATTCTCAAAACACCCTTACTTGCTTTGGAATACTTCTTGTTGAAGAACATTTCTATACCCCCCTGAGTATATGTCGTTGAATAGTTGACAATATTTGCATTCAGTTCAATCGTATTGCCATCTCTCTTCAGTTCATAACATGCACGTGCAATAGAGCTTGTTGTAGAATTAGCAATGACCTTAATATTATAGAAGGCCTCGCGATAGCGCCCGTACATGGCATAATTCTCCCAATATACATAGTCGGGATGTGCATCACGGGTGAACTGTGCAAGCCATGGTGTAGTAGGTTTATAGTCAATGCTATGGCCATAACCTTCAATAACCTCTATATTATGGTTATAGTAACCAGGATGCGCAGTTTCGAGTTCATCGGCTACCTCAAGAGCCTTCTGAGTGAGAATGTTTCTTCCGAAGCCGTCATCCAAAGCACCTGTACGCAATGAGAATGCAATGTTAGCAACATTCTCCATAGGAGCATTCTTGAGCGGCTCGCCACCAGCCATAGGGCCTGCACCAGCAAGATAGTCGGCATAGAATGATGCCAGGCGCTGACTGCCGTATGCACCCTCGGATATTCCGAAGAAATATATCTTGTTAGGGTCGATATTCTTGCTCAGGAAGGCCAGACGCAACAATTTCTCCCATGCCCACTGTTTGCTCTGGATAGCCCAGCGGTAGTACTCGCCGTATGCATTGGGTATCTGCGGTACAAAGTATATGGCAGGAGAGTAGAAACGGCGTAGAGAAAGACCTATACCGGTCTCCCACTCCTGAGCCTTGTCGCCGGAACCATGCATATATAGAAAAAGAGGATATCTCTTTTCCGAATCGAATGACGGGTATTCATTACAACCGTAGTAATATGGCATAGTTGCGTTCGGTTCAAGTGAAGAGGGGAGAACCCATGAACCGCTTTTGCGGTTTTCAAGGATATCCAGTTCTATCAACTTCTCCTCTTCATAATTCTCTACAGCACTTTTCCATATACCCCACACCTTCTCTCTCACTGATGATATGTCGTTGTGGGAAAGCACAGCATCGGTAACATCGCCGGCCTCGCCGCCATCCAATGCCGAAACGAAACTGTCATAAATTTCCTGTTCTCGTTGCGAGTCAATAATCTCCTGAGCACCCGACGGAACAGCCGCCAATGAGCCGAAAAACAGAATAGTCAAGATTTTTTTCATTATTAAGAAGTATTTATATGTTATTCAAACAGATTCATAAGCCTTCGCTTTACAGCCTCGGTATTCAGCAATATATCGATAAACTCCTTTGCCGCACTCTTCTGGTATGCACCTTCGAGACGCAAGAGCGATGCTTCCATTACATTGCCAGGCTCATCCAGAGGAATGGCCTTAAAACGCGTCTTGCCGAAAACAGCCGAAGTTGAGAGTATCGTAGCGTAGTTTCCTGTAGCGACCATCTGCAAAAGGATATTCGTTTCGTTGAGTTCGAGCTTATACACAAGTTCTATATTCTTTCCGTCAACAAGCTTGTCGAGCATGGTACGTGCCTGAAGCCCTTTTGACGGGAGAATAAGCGGCTTGCCCGACAGTTCGCTGAGTTTTATCTTCTTGCACGAAGCCAAAGGATGCTCCTTTGAAACGACAAGGGCTAATGTATTCTCGAAAAGCGGCATGGAATCCACGTCGGGAGCATCGGAAAGCGGCTTGTACGATAGGATAAAATCGACCTTATGCTCACGCAACAGCACCAGGAGTTCGTCAACGGTCTTATAGAATATCTCCAGCTTTATGCCGGGAAATGTCTTCATAAAACTTATCAGACCCTCTGTAAGAACAGTGCTCAGGCTGTACGTGACACCTACACGCAATGTGCCTGTCTTAACGTGCTGCAGGTCGTGCAGACGCTGCACGCCGTCCTCGGCATCAAGTATAGTCTTGCGCGCAAACGGAAGGAATTCTTCTCCGGCTTCGGTAAGCGATATATGCCGGCTATTGCGCAGGAAGAGTTCGAAGCCCAATTCATACTCCAGTTGCTTTATCTGCTGCGAAAGTGTACTCTGTGTAATATACAGGTGCTTTGCAGCTACAGAGAAGTTGAGATATTCGGCACTCTTTACAAAATATTTTAATTGTCGAAGTTCCATATTATAATACAATGTTCGCGAGTGCGAATATAAGAAATCCGCCACACAAAACCTCTATTCTTCTTTAAAAAGAGGGCTGCGTGGCGGAAAATATGATATATCAGGTTATCAGAAACCTATGAAAATAAGCATTGCGTAACCGAGTACGATACCCAAGATACCAACAACGAAACCAACCTTCATCATATCCTTCTGCTCGATGAAACCGGTTGAGTGAGCGATGGCATTAGGAGGTGTACTGATAGGCAGAATCATTGAAACTGATGATGCTATTGCAATACCTACCAACATTGCCTGAGGACCGCCTACACCGTCAAGCGCAGTACCAAGACCGCTTGCAACCACACCAAGCACCGGAACAAGCAACGATGTTGCAGCCGAGTGAGAGATGAAGTTAGAGAAACCGAAGCAGATGAGACCTGCAAGAATCATCACTGCAATCGGAGAGAAGTTGTCGAATGGCACTGACTGGACGATAAGGCTGCTAAGGCTTGCTGAGCCCTCACCCTTATAGTTGAGCGCAACACCGAGTGCGAAGCCGCCGGCAACCATCCATAGAACGCTCCAGTTGATTTCCTCAAGGTCACGGCGTGTAAGGATACCTGTAGCACAGAATATTGCGATAGGAATCATTGCAACAACGTTTGTATCGATTCCCCACATATCTGTACCGAACATCCACATGAAGATTGTCAGCACAAAGGCAACGACTACCGACCATGTCTTGTAGTCCCAACGGATAGTACCCTCAATCTCAATCTTTATGTTCTTCTGCTTGAACGGGAAGAGAATACGCAGAAGAATCCATGCGAGCACAAGAAGCACGATAACAAACGGAGCCATCTTTATTGTCCAGTCAACGAAGCTGATTCCCATGCCCTGTGAAGCAAGGTAGTCGAGTGCAATCATGTTAGGAGGCGTACCGATAGGAGTAATCATACCTCCGAGGTTAGCGCCTACAGGAATTGCAAGCGCAAGAGCTATACGGCCCTTTCCATCGGCAGGAAGAGAACGCAGTACCGGTGTAAGGAATGCAAGCATCATGGCAGCCGTAGCAGTGTTGCTCACGAAAGCCGAGAATATGGCTGTAACGAGGATGAAACCAAGAAGCACAATCTCAGAACGTGTGCCGAAAGGCTTGAGAAGGACACGGGCGAGAGCAACGTCAAGTTTAACCTTTGTCAAGCCGATTGCAAGCACGAAACCACCGATAAAGAGCATAATTGTCGGGTTAGAGAAACATGCAAAGATGCTCTTGAAAGGAACAAGGCCTACTCCGTCCTCTGGACGCAGGAAACTGAATGCACTTGTCGATACGGTGAACAGCATCACTGTTACGACAATCATTGATGTCACCCACGAAGGCATTGTTTCGGTAAGCCACATGAGGGCTGCAAAGACGAACAATGCGATGATGCGCTGGTGAATGTCGGTCAATCCTTCGATTCCGAACGACTCGGCAGGAACAAGTGCCACTACCAAAGAAAGAGCTACTATGAAAAGCAGCTTGATTGCATTAAGAGGAAGTTTTCTCTCTCTCTTGTGGGATTTTTTCTTCTGGATTTTCTCCAGGATCTTGTATCCCGTAAAATTCTTAAACATAATTGGTTAATTTATTGATGATATATATTATTTCCCTAAAATGCCTAATTATGAAATTTTGCACAAATTTACTATCTATAATCTTCTTTCACATTACGAATCCATTTGTTTTTACGATAGTTGGTATCGTATTTAACGATAGATTGCAAAAACAAGAACCTTCGGCAATACGTTATTGAATATACTTTTGCAGAAAAGAAAGGATAATAATGAAAAAAGCACTATCTTTGCATTTTATTGCAATAGTAGGCGACAATCGTATGTGACACGGAAGAGAGTACACCCGTCACTTTCGGCGATTGGACCTTTTGCAATCAACACACTATGTACAAACAACTTAGAGAACTGATATTCTAAATGAAAGCATTTGTATTTACAGGACAGGGAGCGCAGTTCAGCGGAATGGGCAAGGAACTGTATGATAACAACCCTGTTGCAAAAGAATATTTTGAAAGAGCAAACGCAATTCTCGGTTTCCGCATAACCGACATTATGTTCAACGGCAGCGACGAAGAACTGAAGCAGACAAGAGTAACCCAGCCGGCAGTGTTCATACACTCAGTCGTATCGGCATTGACAATGGGCGACAGCTTCAGGCCCGACATGGTTGCAGGACACTCGCTGGGCGAGTTCTCGGCATTGACAGCAGCCGGCGCACTTACATTCGAGGACGGGCTCAAGCTTGTTTACAAGCGTGCCCTTGCCATGCAGAAGGCATGTGAAATGCAGGAATCGACAATGGCTGCAATACTAGGGCTTGACGACAAGACAGTCGAGGAGATATGTGAGGAGATCAATGCAAAAGGCAACATTGTGGTTGCGGCAAACTACAACTGCCCCGGACAGATTGTCATTTCGGGAAGTATAGAAGGAGTCAGCGAAGCATGCGAAGCACTCAAGGCGGCCGGCGCCAAGAGAGCATTGCCGTTGAGCGTCAGCGGAGCATTCCACTCCCCTATCATGCAGCCGGCAAAGGAGGAGCTAGAAGCGGCTATAATGGAGACAAAGTTCAGCACACCGTGCTGCCCGGTATTCCAGAACGTCGATGCAAAGCCTCACACCAATCCCGAAGAGATTAAGGCAAACCTCATTGCGCAGTTGACTGCACCGGTCCGCTGGACAGCCACGATAACAAACATTATAAATGCCGGTGCTCAGGAATTCGTAGAGTGCGGGCCGGGCAATGTACAGCAAGGATTAATAAAGAAGATAAAGGCCGCTTTAGGCGAATAAACAAAGAAACTGCAAGTACTATGTCAAAGATAATCATCTATCAGCTTCTGCCACGACTGTTCGGCAACAGTACCGAAAGATGTGTCGCAGGCGGTACAATCGAACAGAACGGTTGCGGAAAATTCAATGACATCACTCCAAAGGCATTGCGTGCAATACGCAACCTCGGTGCCACACACGTATGGTACACGGGAGTAATTGAACACACCACACGGACAAGCTACGAGACATACGGCATCCCGGCCGACCACCCAGCAACAGTAAAGGGCGAAGCCGGCTCGCCTTACGCCATAAAGGACTATTACGACAACGACCCTGACCTGGCAGTCAATGTAGGCAAACGCCGCGAAGAGTTCAAGGCACTTGTTGACCGCACCCACAAGGCCGGGCTTAAAGTAATCATGGACTTTATCCCCAACCATGTGGCACGTCACTACCATAGCGACAACATGCCTGAAGGCACATACAGCTTCGGCGAGCACGACGAGAACAACCTGTTCTTTGCCGGACACAACAACTTCTACTACCTCGGCAACCAGTCATACGGCTGCAATATCGACGCAAAGGACTGCGCCGAGAAGGAATACAGCGAGACACCGTTGCGCGCTACAGGAAACGACTGCTTCGGTTCTCCCTCGCGCAACGACTGGTACGACACCGTAAAGCTTAACTACGGAATAGACTACCGCACCGGCAACCGCCAGTTCTCACCCGTACCCAACACATGGGTCAAGATGCTGAAGATACTCCGTTATTGGGCATCGCAGGGCATTGACGGATTCCGTTGCGACATGGTAGAGATGACACCTGTCGAGTTCTGGAGCTGGGCGGTCACAAAAATAAAGGAGGAGTTCCCCGGAATTGTATTCATAGGAGAGATATACCAGCCTCATATATACCGTTCTTTCATCAAGGAAGGAGGCTTCGACTATTTATATGATAAGGTCGGGCTATACGACACCTTGAAAGGGGTGATGAGCGGACAGGCATCGGCAAACAACATCAGCTGCACGCTGCAGAGCACAGCCGACATACGCAGCCACATGCTCACATTCCTCGAAAACCACGATGAACAGCGCATTGCTTCTGACTTCTTCGCTGCCAACGCAGAGCGCGCACTCGCAGCACTTATCGTATCGGCAACGATAGACACCCAGCCTTTCATGCTTTATGCAGGACAGGAACTGGGAGAGCGCGGAATGGACAAGGAAGGCTACAGCGGTGTAGATGGCCGTACAACAATATTCGACTACTGGAGTGTGGATACCCTCAGACGCTGGAAAGGCGACGGCAGCTATAGCGGAGAGCTGTTGACAGAACAGGAGAAGAGCCTGCAGTCGTACTACTCGCATCTGCTTAACCTCTGCAACAGCGAAAAGGCTCTTTCAGAAGGACAGTTCTACGGGCTCCAGTATGCCAATCCCCACTGTGACAAATACGACAGCAACCATATCTTCTCCTATCTTCGCGGAACAGAGAATGAGCTGTTGCTTGTCGTAGCCAACTTCAGCGGCAACGACAAGGAGTGCGAGTTAACAATATCCGAAGAGGCTTTTGCCTTCTTCGGAGCAGCCTACGACAACGAGACTCACAAGGTCAAGGAGCTCATAAGCGGCAAGAGCATTGAAATCTTCGCCAATCCGCACGACAAGGTTGCAATAACCGTACCGGCTAACAACGGAGTGATAATAAGAATAAAATAATATAAAAATGAAAAAGTTTATGACAACCCTGCTGCTACTTGTCTCAATAGCAGCAAATGCACAAGTCAAGCTTGACATTACAACAATCGAAGAAATTGTAAAGAACGAGAAACAGTACTACAATGACATTCTAGCACTTTACAAGAGTGACGACCCCTACCTGCGTGTCGATGACATAGCCCTGCTCTACTACGGACAGACGTTCAGCCCCAACTACAAGCCAGGTACCGACAACAACGAGAAGGAACTGAACAGGCTTTATGACGAAGGCAAGCATATCGAGGCCTACGAGCTCGCACAGAAGATTCTGGAGTACAACCCGGTCAGCCTCAACGCATTGTTCAAGATGATCAAGACCTCTCAGGCACTTGCCCGTACAAAAGATGAGTTCGAGACATATGTGAAGAAATTCTACGGCATCATGGACATGATAACACAGTACGGCGACGGCAAGAGCAGCAAGACACCGTTCGCAATCATCACCCCAGAGGACCAGGATTACGTCATGTATGGCATGCTCAACATCAAGAAAGAAATCACGCGTGAGTTCGACAAGGAATCTCTATGCAACATAATACTTGTTGAGCCCTCCGAGGAGTTCCCCTCAAGACGAATATACTTCGATTTTGAGCTCTTCCTGAAACATGCATCAAAGAACAAGTAAGAACAACAAAGGTGTGCAGTACTTGCACACCTTTATTATATAATACACAAGAACTGACTCTGCATGATACGAAGGATTTTCAAGTGGTTGTTCATTGCCTTAATCATCTTTGTGGCAGTGTCTGTACTGTGGGTGACAGCCTACCGTTTCATGCCCGTTCCAGGCACACCGCTCATGCTCATACGCAACATTACAGAAGATATTCCTGTAAAACACGAATGGACGCCACTTGAAAAAATTGCGCCCGACATGCAGCTGGCAGTCATTGCAGCCGAGGACAGCTACTTCATGCAGCATAGCGGCTTCGATTGGGAACAGATTGAAAAGGCTCAGGCCGATGCCAAGAAAGGAAAGAAACTGCGTGGGGCAAGCACCATAAGCCAACAGACCGCAAAGAATGTCTTTCTATGGAACGGACGTTCATGGCTGCGCAAAGGGCTTGAAGCATACTTCACAATGCTCATTGAACTCTTGTGGAACAAGGAGAGGATAATGGAAGTCTATCTCAACAGCATAGAGATGGGCGAAGGACTCTATGGCGTAACGGCTGTAGCCGAAGCCAACTTCAAGAAGACACCGGACAAGCTCACCCGAAAGGAGTGTGCTCTAATTGCAGCTACACTGCCAAACCCCAGAAAGTTCAGTTCTAAGAAACCGTCGAGATACATACTCAAGAAACAGGCTGCTATAATAAAGAACATGAAATATATCGAGAAGACGAATCTCCACAAGAAAATCGAAGAATAGGACAACACACGGGCAACTGGAATAAATCCGGTCGCCCGTGCGCATTTTTGAATAACCGTCAGCAGTTATCCGGTTTCATCACATCAGCAAGTACTCCAGTACCGCATCCCAATCGGGGAATCTCTCCGAGCCGAAATGAATCCACTCGCCCCGGAACTCACTGGCACCGTTCTTGCCTCTGTCGTCGATAAGGTAATCGCCCTGCAGCAGTTCCTTATGGTGAGTCAGGATCACTCTTTTGTGGAACACCCCGTTCAGATACTTCTTCACCCATTCTATCTTGTCGCTTGCAGCCGTAGGATTGTTCCAGGGAGAAGTAGAGAGAATATACACATCGTAATGCTTTGCCAGAAGCTGTACTGTCTCTATTGCACCCGGCACCGGCTCCATGAGTGCAAACAGCCCAGGAGTCTCATCCATACGACCCTCATAAAGTTTCTTAGTCTCCTCACTCAGCTTTGAAACACCGGACTGGAAATCAACGATAACCCCGTCCATGTCAAAAAACAGTCTTTTTCTGCTCATATTCGTGCTTATTATTTATGTTTTACAAATATGTTTGTTATTTACTTCGAAGATACGAATAAACAAGCGAAAATATGAAACTTGCTTCAATATTTTCACAGCGACTGCAGAAAGTAACTCCACTTAAGTGAAGATACAAAAAAACGGGCAAAAATTGTGCAAGCGAATGGCAAAGTTTGCACATACCGATAATCAAGATTACTTTTGCTACTAAAATAACATTTATGCACATCTTGCATATTACTCATATTGACTTATGACCACCGAAACACCGATGCTTAACGACCATAATAAACAGGAGTACCCGCCTATGCACACTTGCGAGCATATACTTAACCAGACTATGGTGCGTATGTTCGGATGTGAGCGCAGCCGCAATGCACACATCGAGCGCAAGAAGAGCAAGTGCGACTACAACCTGCCCTGCCAGCCTACAGAAGAGCAGATTGCGGAGATTGAAAGACGTGTCAACGAGGTTATTTCCCGACAGTTGCCGGTGACGGTAGAGTTCGTCACACGCGACAACGTACCTCAAGGTGTTGACTTAGGGAAGCTTCCTGCCGACGCAAGCGACACGCTGCGCATAGTACGTGTAGGCGATTACGACACATGCGCATGCATTGGCGCACACGTAGGCAACACAAGCGAGATAGGCACGTTCCGTATAATAAGCCACTCTTTTGAGAACGGCACATTACGTTTGCGCTTCAAACTGGCTTGACAACAAATTACAGGAAACAGCACCTTTTTGATGTTTTTTGTGTATCTTTGAGGAAAACCCCGAAAATACACTGCACTCGCTTTGAAAAATATTGAAGTAAACTTCATATTTCTTACTCGTTTGTTTGTATCTTTGCGCCAAAGCGCAAAGATTGAGTGCGCTTGCTTTAAAAACACTCATGCAAGCCTGATATTTTTGCATCCCAAAAAGGAATACTGCATTAATGTTCAATAAGTCACGGTCAATAATCACGGCAAGAGAGAAAGACACATTAAAAGAGATGTGTCGTGATATTCTGTTACACATCAAAGAGAAAGAAAGAGTGCTCAAGGTCTCATTCTTCTACCATGTCTCATGCGACAAGGAATATCTTGACACACTCGATACACTGCATGCAACTGTAAAGGAGACGATTCCATGCAACACTCCGCTGATGAGCTATATTGCACAGGGCACAGAATGCGACAAGTTGGCTGCAGAGATAACATACCTTGACGACTGCGGCATCGGCATCGAAAGGCACGACAATTACGTTTTACTCTCAAGGGGAGATTCCAAGGAGATAATTACATGCGGCATTGTTCCTCACGATGTATCTGTTTCCGCTTTTGAACAATCGTCCGAAATATTTTCTGTTCTAAACGACATACTGCAGAGCAACGGTTTCGACGCGAGCAATATATACCGTCAGTGGAATTATATCCAGCACATAACATCGGGCAAAGACGGCGGTCAGAACTATCAGGAGTTCAATGACGCGCGTTCAATCTTCTACAGCAACAGCAACTGGAGCAACGGATACCCGGCTGCAACAGGCATTGGCACCAGTGCCGGAGGCGTAATGGTCGAGCTGTATGCAATAAAAGGCAGTGAAGCGACAAACAAGGCAATCGACAACCCGTTGCAGATTGCGGCGCACAACTATTCCCAGAAGGTGCTTGACGGCAAAGTCATAGATGTGCTCACCGAAAAGACAACTCCAAAGTTCGAGCGTGCGCGTATCCTCGGAGATACCATATATATTTCGGGAACAGCTGCAATAAAAGGCGAACAGAGCAACTCCAGTGACGATGCAACAGTACAGACCGCAGAGACAATGGAAATAATGGACAGGCTTGTGGCAAAGGACAACATTCCTGCAGAGAACGACGGTTCGCGCTACACTCTGCTACGTGTATATGTAAAGAACGCCGACAGCCTGGGAGAGGTAAAGGCATATATGGAAGCACACTACCCTTCAATTGACAAACTCTTCCTTGTTGCCGACATCTGCCGTCCCGAACTGCTTGTAGAGATAGAGGGCATTGCACATATCTGATGCTGCCGGAGAAATCGCACACAAACAAAATCAAACCATAATAACCGATATGAAAATCATGAAACAAGTATTGGCAGCGGCAGTAGCTTTAGCCGCATGCGGATGCGGGCCCGACAAGCCCGAAAACCCACTGTTGGGCAACTTCGACACGCCTCATGGCATTGCACCGTTCCCAAGCATCACCATCGGCAACTACCGCGAAGGCATGATGCTCGGCATGGAAGAGCAGAAAGCCGAAGTAGAGGCAATAACAGACAACAGCGAGGCTCCCACCTTCGAGAACACCATAGCAGCACTCGACCAGTGCGGCAAGCTGCTACGCAAGGTACGCGGAACCTTCAGCCCGCTGTCGAGCAGCAACTCAACAGAAGAGATGCGCGCACTTCAGAAGGAGATGTCGCCCCTCTTCTCTTCGCACAACGACGACATATACCTCAACGACAAGCTGTTTGCACGTGTAAAGGCTGTATATGACAGCCGGGAGTCGCTGACACTCACTCCTGAACAGGGCAAGATACTTGAGAACATATACAAGCGTTTCGTTAACAGCGGAGCGAATCTCGGCGAAGAGGAGAAGAACAAGTTGCGCGAGATAAACAAGGAACTCTCCATGCTCCAGCTCACATTCTCGCAGAACCTTCTGCACGAGACCAACAACACATTCGTTACGGCAAACAGCATAGAAGAGCTGAAGGGATTGCCGCAGGCAAACATCGACGCGGCAGCAAAGATGGCAGCCGACAACGGTCAGCCGGGCAAATGGATGTTCAACATGCAGCGTCCGAGCTGCAACCCCGTACTGCAGTACTGCGAGAACCGCGAACTGCGCGAGAAGGTATATAAGGCATACTACAACAGAGGAAACCAGGAGAACGACTACGACAGCAAAGAAGTATGTGCCAGAATTGTAACCCTACGCCTTGAAAAGGCAAGGCTTATGGGCTATGAGAACTATGCCCAGATGGTTCTTGAGGAGCGCATGGCCAAGACACCTGAGGCTGTATTCGAGTTGCTCGACCAGGTGTGGGCACCTGCCGTAGCAAAGGCGAAAGAGGAACTTGACGACATACGCGCCGAAATTCGCAAGGAGGGCAAGAACTTCGAGCCGGCAGGCTGGGACTACATGTTCTACCTCGACAAGGCAAAGAAGGCAAAGTACTCTGTTGACGAGCAGGAGATACGCAAATACATGGAAGAGAGCAACGTGATGAAAGGTATATTCCACGTGGCAAACAAGCTCTACGGCATCACCTTCAAAGAGATTACAGCCGAGGTTCCGGCATACGAGCCAACAGCTAAGGCATACGAGGTAGTTGACCGCGACGGCACTACCCTTGCGATATTCTACAGCGATAACTTCCCACGTGAGAGCAAGCGTGCCGGAGCATGGTGCACATCGTTCCGTCCGCAGAGTTACGAGAACGGCAAGCGCATTATTCCTGTTGTAGTGAACAGCTGCAACATGACAGCCGCCACCGACAACACCCCTGCACTGCAGAGCATAGACAATGTTAAGACAATGTTCCACGAGTTCGGACACGCATTGCATAACTTCATGCGCGATGTACAGTACAGCGGAGCAAGCGGTGTCGAGCGCGACTTCGTGGAGCTTCCGTCGCAGATAAACGAACATTGGGCACTTGAGCCGGAGGTGCTTGCAGTCTATGCAAAACATTACCAGACAGGCGAGGTCATTCCAATGGAGCTTGTAGAGAAGATACAGGAGAGCGACAAGTACGGCCAGGGCTTTGCTACCGTAGAGTACCTTGCTGCATCGTACAGCGATATGGACCTTCATGTCCTGAAGGAGATACCCGAAGGCCTTAACGTAATGGACTTCGAGGCTGAGAAACTTGCCGAAAGAGGCATACCGTCACAGATTCTGCCACGTTACCGCATGACCAACTTCAGCCACACCATGGGCGGCGGCTACACAGCCGGCTACTACAGCTACATGTGGGCCGAGGTGCTCGATGCCGACGCTTTCGATGCATTCAAGGAGACAGGCGACATATTCAACCAGGAGGTTGCAGCCAAGTTCCGCAAGTACATACTTACACCGGGCGGCATTGACGACGGAATGACAATGTACATGAACTTCCGTGGACGTGAGCCCAAGATTGATGCGCTGTTACGCAACAGAGGACTCTAAACCAGAGATACAATACACCAAGAAAGGTTGCCGTTTTTTGCGGCAACCTTTCTTGCTATATAATAATTTATCATAAAATCCACTCCCCAGAACGAACCAAAGCATGCAGCAAGGCATTATACCATTGAGAACGGCACTGCTGCCGGCGGGCATTCAATAAGTCACTCAAGCGAGAGACTGCGGCCCGGCCAACACCTGCATCAAATCGGGGCCGTTATTACCCGGCACGGCAGCAGTCCGTTTTATGTATAACAAATTAAATTTACCATTATGAGCATGCTTATGAAACGTGGAGGCCAGCACTGGATCCCAAGTATTTTCAACGATTTCTTCAACAGCGACATTCTTGTACGCAACAGCAGCACTGCGCCTGCGATAAACGTATTCGAGACCGAAAAGGAGTACAAAGTAGAGGTTGCTGCCGCAGGAATGAGAAAAGAGGACTTCAAGATACACATTGACAGCGAGAACGACCTTACCATAACAATGGAGAAGAACTGCAACTGTGAGAAGAAGGATGGCAAATGCTGCGACGGCAAGGAAGAGGCAAAGGAAACAGAGTGCAAGGACGAGAGATGCGAGGAGAGAGGACGCTATCTGCGCCGTGAGTTCTCCTACACGAAGTTCCAGCAGACACTCATCATGCCCGACGATGCCGACACTGCCAATATCGATGCAAAGGTATGTGACGGAGTGCTATGCATCAACATCCCTAAGAAAGCCACCTCGAAAGAGACCAAGGTGAACAGAATCGTAGAGATAAAGTAACCGAAGACACAATCAGGAGGGTGACCCAAAAGTAAGATTGGGTTGCCCTCTTGCTTATTATTAGTTCAGCTCCTACATTTCTGCAGGATGATAAAAATATAGCTATTCCTTTGATAAACATCGGAATAGCTATTGTTTGTTTGGAGAATATTTACT
>JAZNSN010000036.1:0-10624 GCA_045591315.1 Bacteroidaceae bacterium | reverse complement strand
CGAGAGTGTACCACTGTTGTTGTAGAGGTAACGGTTCACGTAATCGCCATCGTTGGTAGGGCGTGTAGGTGCATATATATAATACATTTTGCCGTTCTCCGGCTTAACGCCATTAGCCAACTTTGTGGTCTTTATCTCTGTACCTGGCTCTGTACGGTACTCTATCTGCCAGCCGTCAATTTCAATGAAGCGACGGAACTTGGCAGTGTAAGTAGCGTCTTCGCGTGCGTACATTGTATATTCAAGTTCTGTTGTGAGCAAGCGGCCATAGTGGTCGTACCAGCCGAGGAACTCGGTATCGGCACTGCCTTTTGTTGCACGCAAGTAGAGAGGAATGTTTGAACTTACATCCCATTCGGTACCTGTAGAGCCGTCGGGTGTCTCATCGGTCCATACCTCGGCAGTTCCCCACTCGTCGCTGTTTGTCTTTACGGTAATGTGCGCTGCCTTGTCGCTCTTGTCCGTGATATTGAGAACAATCTCATATACGGGACGGTTAGAGCCATCCTTCGCCCCCAAATCCGCAGGCTTTTTGCTGTTACTATAAGCACCGTCAAAGCGCAAGCGCATATGAGTGATGCCCAAGGGCGCATCATAGGGAAGAAGCACATTTATCTTGTTTGAACATACAGCTGTATTTTCTGCGCCTTGTGTACCTACTTCTTTCAGCTGTTCGCCATCATCGTCGAAGTCTCCGTCGGCATTAAGGTCAATATATGCGCGGAAGTAACAATATTGCAAACCCGTACCATCACCATCGTCGTAGTAAACATCAAAACTTGCGCCCTGCGGCACGTTTATAATCTGCGGTATTGTGGTAAATACGCTCGTTGGAGCAGCAGTTGCTTCATAAATCGTTTCTGCATCACGGTTGTAATAGGCAAAAGTCATATTATGCACATACGACTTATATTGATTTATAGTACCAAGCTCGCTTGTATAGTTATTGTCGGCAACCACACCCCATTTGTCCTGGATGAAGTTAGCTGTGAAGCTTGCTGCATCCTTGCCATAGTAAATGTATGGGTTGTCATTGCTTACTACTGTTGTATCGGCATATTCAATTGTCCAATCCTTGAAGTTGTAACCGGTGTTGGCTGTAGCAGTGATTTTTACAGCCTCCATGTTGGTAATAGTCAACTCGCTTGTACCCTCAATGGCTACTGTACCCATATTTGCATCAGCAGTAGCAGCTGTAACGGTACGATTCTCGGTTATGTCCTCAATAAGGGCAATGTTGAACGAGATGTTTGTGCCGTCGCTGAACACAACGGTTGCCTTTGTCTTGCCAATAGCTGCATCGGCAGGAATTGTAACGTTCATGCCATCGGCTGCGAGGTTCTCAGCAGCACCTGCTGCACCGTCAGCGTTAAGGTCAATCCATACGCTTGTAATAGTGACATCCTTGCCGATGATGAGAGGAAGTTCAACGGTTTTTCCGCGATAAACCTCAGGGATTACATCGCTCTTCGTGCCGTTGGTTGTAATGCCCATCGGGAAGATGAAGTTCTTTGTAGCGCCCTTTACGCGACCGAAGTAGTTGCCGAATGTCTCAGCAGCCTTCTCTGTTGCGGTCATGTCTGTAGGGATAACCACCTCTGAATAGTCGCCTGCATAGCTGTAAACTTCGTTGAAGTCAACAGTCCAGGGATACTCAAAGCCGCTGAACCATCCGCCGCTGGGGGCATTTCCGTTATTCTCGAAGAAGTATTTCCAACGCCAATAGTGGAAGTCCTTTATAAGACCGGCCCAACAACGGTTAGAGTAATCGTGCAAGTCGGTGTTGCCATTTGACCAGACAGTCACCTGTGTACGGGCATTCCACTCAAGCCAGTTGCGGTCGTTCTCGGTTGTACCGGTTACCTCGTCGGCAATGTTGCGTGCAAGGCTTGTCCAACGTTCGAGTTTGAAGTTCTCGTCGTATGAGAGCATCTCATCGAGGTCGAGCATCAAATCCAGATAGAGGGTATAAAGACGTGTATATTCTGCATTGTCACTGCGAGACGCATTAATAAGCGGCAACAATTCAGCAGCATAGTCCACCATAGCCTGGCGTATAACGTCGATGGCATCGTAGTTGTAGTTGGCAACACCTGATTTGCCGCCATTTTCGGTTACAAGGTCGGCTATTGAAATCAACTGGTCGGCTGCAAGGCGCACATCCTGTGTATCCCAATAGATAGCCGATGTACTCCAAGAAGAAACGTTATTAACGGCCCAAGCCGGACGGGCAAGAATAACAGCCTCTGATGTTCCCTGCTGGTTTACTTTACAGTCCCAAACAGATTTCTTGAGGTTCTGCAAAGCAGCAAGGCCGTTGGGAGCATCTGTTGCGCTCACGCCATAACGTGAATAGGCATAATCCTCAAGCCACTCATCGGCTGTCGGACGGCTGTTGACATCCATCCAAGGAAGTTCGAACAACATATCGTAGAGGATTGGGTTGGTTTCGGTACCCTCAGGTGTCGCACCTATACCCTGGCAGTTATTGTTGTTTGCAAGTGCCTGGAAGTAGCCGTCCATTGTCGTTTCCAAACGACCGTGCAAGCCGCTGCGGCCACCGAAGTTGTGGAGCATACAGTAGATGTAGGGGCGGCCCTGATAGTAGCAATTGTTGCCGGTGTCGCGCCATTTTGCAGCATTGCCGGCATAGATGTTATCTGAGAATAGATCAAGGCCGATGAAGCGGTCGCCATAGCTGCTCATTGCGCTGAAAGCACCGCTTTGTGGAATATTCTGCCAGTACTGGATAATCCATTTTGCCTGATTATCATCTGTACCTACATTGTAACTTGTTTTTGTTGCATCATCAACTGCATTGTGGTAGGTGTCGAGTGCCGCCATTATCGGGGGGTAACAAGTTGCGTTTGTCACGGCACTGGGAAGGCCACCCTCGTGGAAGGGGTCCATACTATAAAACTCCGACACACCCATTATAGCCTCAAGGTGCTTGTAGTAGATGGGTGCAAGGGTTGCATAGCTGCTGCTATTGGGGTGGAGAATATCGGGGCGAGTATAACCGCCTGCCCAAGTTCCGCCATTGATTACATCGCCACTGCTGAAACCCGTGATTGAGTAATTTGAGAGGCTATTGGGTATCTGGCCGCTGAAACCGGGGATTACCGGCTGCATACCAAGCTCACGCATACGCTGGAGCATATTCTTACAAAGCTGCTCCTGGCGTGTGTACCACCAGTCGGGGTTACCGCTCATACTAACGCCTGTTGATGCCGAGTTGATTGTTCCGCCCCACCCCTCAAGGTTGTTCATTGCAAACCAGGCGATGAAGCCTGGGCCGGCAATGTATGCGGCAATATCGGTATCGCTCATGCCAAGTTCCTTGAGGAAATTACGTGTTACAACATCCAAGCCCACAAGGTTAAGCGGTGCGTTGATACCGTGAAGAGCCATCCAGTCAATCTCCTTCTGCCAACGCTCCCATGTCCAAAAGGCCATTGAGTAGGAGAATGTACAGGTGTTGAAGTCGTAACGGTAGGTTGTGTTACAAACATGCTTGTCCTCACTGGCAGGGAGCGGAAGTTCCACAGCCGAGAGGTCGGTTGTAAGGTTGTTCCAAGTGAGGTTGATGTGTGCATAGTGGTTCAAGTACCAGTTGATACCTGTTGCCACCGACAACTGTGTGTTACCCTTGATGCAAGGCTTGCCGTTCTGCGATGTAATGACGAATACATCCTTGCCATTCTCGGCGAGGTTTGCATCAATCACAATCTCGAACTTGTCGGCAGCGCCGTTGCCACCAATACGGTTAAGCAATCCGGTGATAGCCTCTTCGGCCGTTGCCACCGGTGCCTGTGCTGCTGTTGGCTGCACTGTAAACAGCGCAACAGCCAACAGCATTAATGTCAATAATAAGTTCTTTTTCATATTATAGTTATTTACATATTTCCCCAAATGTTATCCCAGTCGCCACCAATACGGTCGTTCTCCTTACTCATCTGGTCATCACTGTCCATCTGGTCATCATCCGTGCTCAATGCAAGCACATTCAAGGTACCAATCTCGACAATTTCGGAAATCGGTGATATATATTCTTTCTTTTCAGTCTTCATATTCTTAATCTTTTAGAATCCCCTAATGTTACTCAATCTCTCTTACGAACACCTTCTTGCCGTTCACGATATATATTCCCGGTTCGGTTACTCTTTCGAGCTTGCGGCCCTGCAGGTCATATACACCGCTATTGTTTTCGTTGACAACAGCATCGGCATCGTTTATATCGTCAATATCGGTAGTGCTACCGTCGAAGTTGAAGCTGAGCATTGCCGGAGCGCTCTGGCTGTTCTCCTCTTCAATCATCAGATACGACTTGTTGGCATTGCACTGCACGTAACCTCCTTCATTATTGTTGGTAGATCCATTAGCGTCAGTCACCTTATTGCCGCTATCATCACGGTTCTCATATGCCCAGTACATTGCTATGCGGTCGTTCTTCTTGCCAAGCATATAGATGTTATAAATATTTCCACATTCAACAAGTGTTGTATATGCTGTTCCTAAAAGTTTATTTTCACTAGTATCTACAGTTGGAGCAGCTGCGCTATAATAGAACTTCTGATTACTCATTGGGCTTGCACTGGTTAATATAACACCTTCATTGGCAGGAACAATGCCTTTCATATCCACCATTTGAAGCTGGTCAATCTCGTTAATGTCATTCACAATCCAAGCATCAACACCTGTAGGAACCTTTGCATTGAATCCCAGATAGAGACTTGCATAGGCTCTGCCATCGGGCTTTGTTGCCGAAGAGAGTGACGGTACGTTGTAGTAAACCTTCTCTTCGGGATTCTCAACTTCCTCGATGTACCACTGGTCATGGCCTTCACCGGCTGTCGAAAGAGCAACGCTTGACAAACCGAAGAAGCAGCCGTTATTGGTAGTACCCTTGCTTACTATAATCTTGACTGTAAGGTTGCCATCGGCATCGGCCTGTGCAGGAGTTTCCAAAACGACATCCCATACCTTGTGCCTATCACCACTGGGGTTGACGCCCTTTGCAATATCAATGTCGGCAAGCTTGCCAAGTTCTGTATCGCTATCGTTCTTTACCACAACATTCCACTGGCGGACAGGATTATCACTATGCTCCTGATATTCGCCACTGCCATTGAATGCGTGAATATCGAGTGCTACATTATTGTAAGTAGCATTTGCTGGCAGGCTTGAATAGGTGAGTGTAAATGTAAATTCAGGCGCTTCTGTGTCACTGGCACGCTGAGCCGGACACAATATTGAACTTGTTATACTGCCACCGGTCTTGAATGTTGTTATAGGATTGCCATTCATTTCACCTGCAAACCCAAATGCCGTAGGCACTGCAAGATTGTCATACTTGGCACTGCTTGCCTGAATGTTTGCACCATTCTCGTGACTGAATGTTGTTCCGACATAATTGCTTGCCACAGTATCGGCTTTTGCTACAATGTTGTCGCCATTCGTTGACAAGTAATTGTTGTTCACCTTAAGGCGTACATTTGCAACACCGACCTTATCAATTGTAACTGCAGCATTTGATTCATCGCACAGTGTCAAAGAGGCGTCGGTAAAACCGGTTCCGTTAACCCAGCTCTGTGTATGAAGGCTCTTGAGCTTGAGATTCTCATCAAGAGCAATAAGCCCGTCAGTACCCTCGGTGCCCTCGAAACACCATACACCGCGGCTGTCAAAATCGTCACCAACGTTCACATCCTCGTTAATCATAACAACATTCCGGTCGCTGACCTTGAAGTCATTAGGCATTGATGCCGGAACATGGTGTATGGTGTAGAGCTTATCGGAAGCCGGTGCCTTGAGTGTTTTCGGGTCGGGGCCATTGTCGGCTCTGTAATCTCTGAAGGCCTTGACTGCAGCATTGAAGTCAATCTCTTCATTGGCTCCATTAGGTTGAGCCTCAATATCTGCTTTCTTGGCCATTATGAGATTATAAAGAGCCACATACTTCTTATTATATATTACACACTGCTTTATGTCGCAAAGTTCGATGAACTCTTTGATGTGCGCATCGAAATCGGTAACCTTCTCGAACTGCCATGTCGCATAGTTCGAAGTACCCATGTCAACGAACACTTCGTCGTGCTCACCGTCGGCATTTGCCCAACCCATATTGAGGTCATCCGGTCCATCTACTGTAATGCTATGTCCAAGATATGTTGTATTAGATGAAGGATGTATGAACCACTGTGCAAAACCGACGGCATTGTTGCTGTGCTTGTTCCACTTCATGGCACTTACCGCATCGGCTGCAAGTTTCTCGATAAATACGCCCTTAGGCATAAAGGCACACATCTGGGTAATATCGGCCATTTGCTCACAGGGAATATAGTCAAGACCGTCATTTCTTATATCCTTAACACTCTGTGTAAGGCCCTGAGAGTTGGTAATATACACCTTTAGTCTCTTCTCGGCATACGAAAGCACTACCTTTAGATGTGAATATGCATTCTGGGTATGTGTAAACCTATATTTATCGTAGTTACCGGAGTCACCGGCTTTGATTACAAGACTGCCGTCAACCTTCAAGAATACCTGGAAACCGCTAGGATAAGCACCGCTGTTACTCTTCTCGCCGGTTGCGAGCAATGATGTACCCCAACCGTTAGAGAATGTACCTGTCGCATTGTCAAACTCTGCCGTAATCTCCCAAGCGATATCCTTGCTAATTTCCGGCACATTGGCAATCACCTGGTTCTCCTGGCCTATACCTTCAAAATTTGCAATATTGAAGATTGTATTGTTGTCACTTACAAGTGTGCTGTCATCGGCATTGGTGTTTGAAGCAAGGTTCTGTGCCATGAAGTTATGCACGTGAACATCGAGAAAGTCATCATTGTACTCTTCGTTGGCATTTCTCTTCTTTGTACCTGCAAAATAGAAGAGGTTTGCAAGTGAAGTCGCACCTTTGTGGAGCTTCATATGATTGTTGGCACCGTTATGCCTTGCATACATCGGTTCCCCCTTTGTCTCTGCCTCGGCTGTTCCATAGACATTCTTCACATAGTACCAAGCCGGCTCAAAGATATCCTCAGCTTCAATTTCTTTATCTGTATCAACATCATCGTCCGTCTTTGTATAATCGGGAAGTCTCTGCAATGCATAAGCGAGCTCATGTTCAAGCATGTGGAAGTCCTGCGACTTCTCCACAAGAGCCGAAATGGTTATATCATCCAAAGTGCCACCTGTAAACGTGCCCTCGCCGGGGTTGGCACCCGGAGTATATGTACCAACGTATGTTTCAATGAAGTCTATTGCACTCTGCACCCTATCGGCATCGTAAAACTCTGAGGAGTCTTTCTTTGCCAACAGGTCGTCCATAATACCCGTAGCCAAAGAATTGATATATTCTTTCAGGAGTTGCTTTGCTTCATCATCACCAACAGGCTCAAAATCCCATGCAGCGCCTTCATCCTCGGCTTTACCGAATGTAACTGTATTGGTATTGTGGTCGCCGTACCATGCACCGCCGGGATTATTTGTTGCATCGAGCTTGGTTCCGGAGATTGTGTAACCTGTATAGCCGCCGTTAACCAGGTTCGGCTGCACAAAATAGAGTTTTCCGGCATCGGTCCACTCATTCGCTTCCTTGAACTTCCTGGTTGTTATTGCACTGTTTATAAAGACATTGACAGCTTCGTCTTCATAACTGACAACATTTGTAAAGTAGAAGAGCGTGTTTGCAGATGCAAGGTCATCGGCATAGACAAGTTCGAGATTAGAATCTTTTGTCGCAAACTTAGCATACAATGATACGCCATCGCTAGAGCCTACCTGACCGCCTTCCTCAATGTTGATGTTTGCCCGGTTCGGCCTTGCCTGCTGTGTAGCAACCTGCTTCGGGCGTCTGCTCTTTATACGGTACAGTTTAATATCGCCGTCGGTTGACTTCACAAACGGAGACTTGACAGTGAAACGTGCCTCAAGAGTATCTCCACTGACAATATTGTTGTAAACGGTTTCATCGATTACTGGACCTAAATTATTTTCAGGGGTGTTTTCAGAGCCCTTCTTGAAGAAACCTGCAAATGTGTGATACTCACCTGCCATTGATACCAACACCGGCAGGTCTGTTGCAGAACTGAAGATACGCGAGAATGGAATTTCATACTCTTTTGTATTATCATTGCTGAGTGTAAGCCTTGCATTACGTGTTGCAAGTTCGGTGGCAATAATTGTAATTCTCTTTTCGTTGCCTGTAACGTCAACAGGAAGGAACACGAAATCGGTACAGTTGGCAGTACTCTTCTGGTTCTGTATCCAGCCGATTTCCTCTACCCATTTTGTTCCGTCGTTCAAAAGTGTAAGATATTTTCCGTTATTGTCACTCAAAGGAACACCGTGGTGCTGTGTATAGTTGGTGTTGAATACCCATTCATAAGGAGTATCGCTCACTGTGCCATTTGCAAGGTACTTGGTAGGATACTTCACGTTGCGGAACACCAGCTTGCCGTTGGATGTCTCCTCGCAATACCACTCGAAAAGAGCCTTGTCAGCAGCAGCTGCTGTGTGATAGTTTGTGTTTGCTACAAGGCTATATACATCATCTGCAACAGCAATGCTCACATCGCGTGACACGTATGCATCACCGGAATATGTATCGGCATAGAAACGGTATTTGTTACCGGGAATGGGCACACCGGAAAGGAGCTTCACAGCCGAAGCGTTCATATTGTACTCATCGATTTTTGCCTTGAAATCGGCCTCGGTAGCAACCAATGGCAATGAAGCATCCAGATAGGCTCTTGCGTTTACAATAGCGTCCTCATTTGGAAGCACATAGAACTCTGAGAATGTAAAGAATTCAGTACTGTTATTTGTTGCTGTCACCGCAAAACGCAGGTGCTGGTATGCAGTAACGCTCTCAATGACATCAGAGAAATATTCCACATCACCTGCGTCAGTAGGCAGCCCGGTAAGTTCTTTAATCTGAACCCATGAAGCTTCGTTATCAGGTGTATTTGTACCATAGACAACGATGCTTGTCGGGCGGTTGTCGTTGTTCTGCATGCGCTTCTTGTAGAAGATGTGGAACGCATCGGTTGTTGTGCCCAAATCGGCCTGCAGATAGTGTACGTCGTCATAATCCGCCTCATATGCACTATGGAAATATGAAGTATAGTCATCATCGAGCAATGCAGCCAATGAACCCTCTGTAGTTGACTGGTGGTTAGTAGAGTACTTGCCGGCATCCTGTACATAACCGTAAATCTTCTGTGCCGAATAGATGTCGCAACGGCTGAAGATATGAAGGTCCTTGATATCGAAGCTGCTCATTGAGGTCACCTCGTCGGTTTCATAGAAAGCAAAAGGCTGTCCGGTCTCCCATTGAAAGAAACTGTTCTGATTACCGCTCCAGTATTTCGTTGTGTCCTCGTTGCAGATTACGAAAACCTTGTTGTCTTTGAAAGTAATCTGATGTTCAGGAATAACAGTGTAATCCTCATGCTCGGAACGCACGAAAGCCTGTTCGATACCATTTTTTTCATTGAGGTTAACGGCACCGTTACCATCCACTGAATATTCCGAAACAATAGTATCCTTTTCGTTGATGATGGTTTGATAATGTGTTGCATCGTCCCAATTATAGAAATAAAGTTTTACAGGGTCAACGCTCGGATTACCCTCTACGTCAACATAAACGCCATTCTCCGACTTTACATAGTATGTTGCAGGGTCGTCGTCACCGGCATTCTCAAGAGTAAATACAAAACACTGGTTGTAGATGTATATACCGCTGTCCTTTGACTTCCACAGACCCATACCGGTATTGTTCTGGTACAAAAAACCGGTAAAGTCCTCGACCTTTTTCTGTGCTGTGTTGTTGTTGAAGGTCGTGTTGTAAATCATGTACTTTGTACCATCGGTCTTCAACTCGGAGACACGATGCTTCGAGCTGTAGCTGTACCTTGCCTTGTAGTACTTGTCAGCCCATGCTGTTGCAGTTCCCAACACCAGAAAGAGCAAGCATAAAGATAAGATTCTTGTTTTCATCTGTTTTATAGTTTATTTTCAATATTTACCATTGTACAGTGTACTCTTTGAATATTCTTTACAAAGAATGCAAATGACACCTCAAAGCAGCGTATATTTTGGCAAAAATACAAAAAATTATCAAAAACAGCTAAATAAAAAAAGATTTTTCAAAATCAACAATCTAATTTCCAAAGAATTGGAAGTAAAGCCGAGCTATAGCCCAATGCATCTTTCGAGGTCATTAATGGGCTCAATAGCAAAAAGGTGTGGGTTGAGAAAGAAAATAGATATACAGCAAAGTAATTTGGATTTATACGCTCGTCATTATATTCTTATGCAGTTCTCAACCTTAAACTGTAGGTTGTTACCAAACGAAGAGCTTTCTATCATTACTTTTTCTCTCGTGAAAAAGTAATCAAAAAACGCCCGTCACGCGTAAAAATTAGTCACAACAGCCTTCTGCTCACAAGTTGCAGGCAACATTCTTCGGCCGGCTGGGTGCTGAAGCACACTCCTTTGGGAACATAAATGTTCCGTCGTCGCAAACATTGCTCATTCGCAATGGTGTCTCAAACAACTTTTCGTTCAAACAGCGGGGAGAGGACAACTTTTGCAGGTGAGCCCCTTTTTGTTATTT
>JAZNSN010000035.1:0-27154 GCA_045591315.1 Bacteroidaceae bacterium | reverse complement strand
TTCCTGGCAAGGAGGGTGTTTACCGTATGCGTATCAAGCAAGACTGGTGTAATATTGACCCGGCCGGTGACGCCGACGGCAAGTTCGGTGATTTTAAAGAAAACGGTGGAGCCATTGTTGATGTCTTACTTGTTGTTGGTAGTCCTGAAACTGGTATCAACGAGGTGAAAACCGAAAAAGGGAATATGAAAGTCATATATGACTTTGCCGGTCGCAGATTCGATAAAGCGGTAGCTCCGGGTTTTTATATTGTTAATGGTAAGAAAATTAAAATCAAATGAACAATAATAATGGACGATTGCTCTCGCTTGATGTCTTGAGAGGTCTTGACCTGATGCTGCTTGTGGGCTTGCAGCCTGTACTGCGTCATGCACTGATAGAGCTTGACTGCCAGGCACTGAACGAGACCCTGCTTTATCAGCTCGACCATGCCGAATGGGAGGGTTTGCGTGTATGGGACCTTGTCATGCCTCTTTTTCTTTTCATGTCGGGTGTGACAATGCCGTACTCTCTTCCTAAGTATAGAGCGAAGAACGGAAACAGTGCAGTGTGGAAGCGTGTTATTAAACGATTTCTCTTGCTTTTCCTTCTTGGCATGCTTGTACAAGGAAATATACTCTCTCTCGCCCCTGATAGAATATACATATACAGCAATACTCTGCAGGCAATAGCAGTGGGTTATCTGCTTTCCGCGCCATTGGTGCTTTATCTGAAGCCTGGAGCGCAGTTGCTTGCTGTCGCGCTTCTCCTTATTATATATTCAATACCGATGCACATGTTCGGTGACTGGAGCCCGCAAGGGAACTTCGCATCTATCGTTGACAAGGTTCTGTTAGGCCGTTTCAGGGATGGCAGTACGGTAGCTGCTGATGGAACTGTAGAGTTCGCTTTGTGGTACGACTATACATGGATATGGAGCAGCATTACCTTCTGCTGCACTGTCGCTCTCGGAAGCTTTGCCGGGCATCTGACAAAGAACGGCAATGCGAACCGTGCTGCAACGGCAAAGAGGCTTTTTGTTATTGCCGTTGTGCTGTTGTTGCTCGGATGTCTGTCGGGAATGGTTCAGCCTATAGTAAAGCGTATATGGAGTGCAAGCATGGTGCTTTATAGTGCAGGCTGGTGCTATCTGTTGCTTGCATTGTTCTATTGGTGGATAGATGTGAAAGGACACACAAAGGGGTGGGGATGGCTGCTCTGCTACGGATGCAATGCCATAACAGCATATCTTATCGGCGAGCTAGTGAATTTTCGCTGCATAGCAGCGTCGTTGCTCCATGGAACAGAACAGTATTTTGGAGGCTGGTATCAGGTGCTCCTTACCGCATGCAACAGCATGGTGATATTCTTTATTTTAAAACTTATGTACAAGCACAGGCTTTTCCTTAAGGTATAGAATGATATGCTTTAGCAAAGCTATATTATAACCGCTAAGCGGCGTGTCAAAACAGAAGACCTTGACACGCCGCTTTTTTGTATTAATTCCATACTAAAACAGATGCAAATCGACCGAAACAGACTTTGTGAATTATAGATATATGCTTTAAATCAAATTCAAACAGCTTCATAATTTGTTTTTTCTGTTTATGGATGTAAATTTGCATAAGAACAGTTTTTTATAATGTTTGCAGAATGACAGAGACTTCACGTTCCAACCGTTGTCACATAGCTATATTCGGTCGCAGGAATGCCGGAAAATCATCACTGCTGAACCGTCTTGCCGGGCAGGATGTATCCATTGTGTCGTCTGTTGCCGGCACGACAACCGATGTCGTATGGAAGAACATAGAACTGCCGGGCATAGGTGCTGCCGTGATAGGGGATACAGCCGGCTTTGACGATACCGGCATTGTCGGTGAGATGCGTGTCGCCGCTTCAAGGAAGGTTCTTTCATGTACGGATATTGCTCTTCTGCTGCTCGGCGATGACCCTCATGATGCCTCCTTTGAAAATGAGTGGATAAAGGCAATAAAGGCACACGGAATTCCCTTTATGCTTATCATGAACAAGTGTGATGCAGAGGGTAGTGAGGTGCGGCTTAAGGAGTGGCAGGATGTGTTAGACGATAATGTGATTCCGTTTTCTGCCATTACCGGTGAGGGACTCACGTCGTTGATTGATAGGATGGCCCGCTGCTACAGGAACGATGACGATTATGATGATATTACATATACCCTTGTAAGGAGTGGCGATATCGTGGTTCTTGTAATGCCGCAGGACAGCTCCGCGCCTAAAGGACGTCTTATACAGCCTCAGGTGTTGACGCTCCGTAATCTGCTCGACAAGCACTGCATACCCCTTTGCTGTGCTCCGGAAGAGTTCTCTCAATTACTGGGCTCATTAACAGCTCCTCCGCAGCTTGTAATAACCGATTCGCAGCTCTTTGCCGAGGTTGAGAGGGTTACCCCGCCCGGAACAAAATTAACCTCCTTCTCGGTTCTTATGGCTCGTCACAAAGGGGATATCGATGCTTTTCTTAAGGGGGCCGAAGTGCTTCGTTCATTGGGACCCGATGCCCGGATACTTATAGCGGAGGCATGTTCTCATGTTCCGCAGAATGAGGATATCGGCCGTGTAAAGCTCCCGCGCATGTTGCGTGCCAAGCTGGGTGAGGGCATTTCGATTGATATAGTATCAGGCAATGATTTCCCCGATGACCTTGCCGGCTATGACCTTGTAATACATTGCGGGGCATGCATGTTCAACCGCAGGGCGGTGATGTCGCGTGTTCGTCAGGCTAAGGCACAGGGTGTGCCGATTACGAATTATGGAATTGCAATAGCAACGCTAAGCGGTATAATTGACAGGATTACCGTGTAGTGTAACCATGTCGCGTTATAATCAGGACGCGACAATGCTATTATTGTGATATAAATGTGAACCTATGCTATGAAACAATATACCGAAATAGAGAATTATGACGATTTGTCGCAGCTCATTGTGCCGGGTGCCCTGCTTGAACATTATGCTTTCCAGAACATTGAATTCGGGCGCAATGCAGTGCAATGCCGTTTCAAGGATTGCATATTCTTCGGTTGCACGATGCCCGATGTGATGAGACAGGAACTCTCGCCCGACTGCATTCTCTTTCCAAGGCTTTCTGTTCCTTTCAATATGTTCCGGGCTAAACTGTATTCAGCTGCGGAACTGTATGCCGGATACGACTATCGTTTTCCCGATACTTTTGCGCAGTGTTACGATACCCGTATATACAGGCATTATGTTTCGGAAGGCAAGCTGGCCGATGATATAGCAGAGACTGCTGCACGTTCACTTCACGACCATTCTATAAGCGATGCTTTGCACGATTTCCTTGCCGGCTATGACGAACGCCGTGTTGTAGCAGTAATGGGCGGGCATGCCTTGTTGCGCACCGATGATATGTACCGTAAGGTTGTTCTGTTAAGCAAGCATCTTGCCGAGAATGGTTGTCTGATGGTTACCGGCGGTGGCCCAGGGGCTATGGAGGCTGCCCATTTGGGTGCTTGGCTTGCAGGACGTGCTGACAATGAGGTGGACGTGGCTTTGGCTATGCTGGCTTTGGCCCCTTCGTACAAGGATTGCGATTGGCTTCCGTCGGCTTTTGCTCTTATGGAGCGCATGCCGCGTGTGAGCGATTGCAGCAGCGTTGGTATTCCTACATGGTTCTATGGACATGAGCCGGCAACTCCGTTTGCTACGCATATTGCAAAATATTTCGATAACAGCATACGCGAGGACGGTCTGTTGGCTATAGCGAAGGGTGGTGTGGTCTATTCTCCCGGCAGTGCAGGGACTATGCAGGAGATTTTTCAGGATGCTGCTCAGAACCATTATCTTACTTGCGGTTATGCGAGCCCGATGGTTTTTCTCGGTATTGAGTATTGGAGTGAGAAATTTCCGGTATATCCTTTGCTTGAGGGATTGCATGAGAAAGGCTGCTACAGGAATCTTATGCTTTCGCTGACCGATTCCCCAGAAGAGGCGGAGCGTGTTATAATGCGGTTTGTCAGAAACCGAGTATAAATGTGAATTCGATATAACTCAGGTAATCAGATTATTATATCGAACTCCTGTTAAAAAATAGAAATGCAGAGTGGCTTGAACTGAGCCACTCTGCATTTCTATTTTTTAACAGCTTCTTATTTTATAAATATCTTTTTGCCATTGATAATGTATATACCTCTGGTCGGGGTTTCTACTTTTCTTCCGGTCAGGTCGTAAACACCTTTTACTTTTGCGTTTTGACCTTTTGCATCATCAATCACCTCTTCAATGCCAGTCTCAATATCCATGACCGGAGTAAAGAGCAGTGAACAGTTATATTCCGCACCGTTATTGATGAGATACTTGTCTAAGGTTACTACCTCGCCGCAACTTCCATTGCCTATTCCTTTCTGGTAGCAATCGAAATGGGCATATACATTTCCTTTTTCAAGTTCCCAAATATGGTCGGTCCTTTTCAAGTGCTCGTCGCTGTAATGCAGCAGAGAGAACGCTACATTGCCACGGGTCTGTACTCTGACACCGATTCCCTCTTCCTCACTGAAGAGCAGCAGGTCTCTCAATCCCTCGCGGTTACCCATACTCTGTGGCATTGGATAAGGCTCAAACATATCGCTTACAGTGGTGTAGTAACGGCCTAGCAATGAACCGCCGCGACGGTCAACATAGTTCTCGAAAGGTCCGTATGCATAATATTCAATCTGTTCAAAATGAGCAGGGAACTCCATTGTCATACCAATACGGCGTGCATCGGATACTGTTGCTGTATATGATGCATCAATAAGCATTGCACCGTCGGCTGTAATGGTGTAGATGAACTTGTAGTCACTGCACCATGTTGAGGCATTCACCTCAACAATAGCTTGTTTCTTATCTTCGCTCAATCTGAATGTTGCCGATTTTGACTTTATGCCAGGGCCTACAGCATACTGGCTGAGAGTTTCTGTTGGCTTGTCATTCTCAACCCAGCGGTAGTTGCCATACTCCGGCCCAACCTCCATCAGCTTGTTGTCATCAACAACCCAAGAGAGCATTGTACCGTCTGCTTTGAACGTCATTTCCATTCTTGAACTCTTTATAGAATAACCCTGTGAGGTTTCGTCAAGAGCAAGTTCCTCATCCGGGTTCATGACAAAAGCAGCAGTGTCACGCTCTGCAAGTGTGTATTGCTCTGTTGCTATGCAGTAACCGGCGTCGGCCCACGATTGCTCATCCTTGTAGCGCAATTCTATGTTTAATAGCATTTCCTTGCCGCTTACGGGTTCTGTCATGTAAGGGATGTTCAAAGTTGTCTCTGAGCCAGGAGAAACAGCCGGAATCTCAACTCTGCCGTTCTCAACAACCTCACCCTCTATAAGCACTGAATACTCCAGGTAGAATTTGTCCAAAGAGATAAAGTCGTAGTCGTTCTTTATTGTCAGATTACGGCTTGCAACGTCATAAGCAAGGAACTTTACATATTGATATACGTATTTTACATTAGTCAGTTCGGGGCTCCATGTACGCTCGGCTGTAACAAGGCCGTTGTTTACGAAGTTCCCTTGATGAGGACCGGGATAGTCGAAACCGGTACGGTATTTGTTCATGCCATTAACCTTGAAATTACCGTTCTTTATATCCTCGGCATCGTAGATTGACTGGTCTGCCCAGTCCCAGATACAGCCACCGATGCCGTATCTGCTGCTTTCTATCATATCCCAATACTCCTGCAGGTTGCCGACAGCATTACCCATTGCATGAGCATATTCGCACATGAAATAGGGCTGTCCTTTTGAGTTGTTGTTGGCATGCTTGTCCACATCTGACAAGGTAGGATACATCTCGGACCAGATGTCGGTATGTGCAGTACCTGCACGTGAAGCTCCTTCGTAATGTATTATGCGGTTGTCGAGGGCACGTACAGCTGCGTATGTGTACTGGAAGTTCTTTCCTCCGCCGCTCTCATTTCCGAGTGACCAGAAGATAATTGAAGGGAAGTTGCGGTCGCGATAGACCATGCGCACGGTTCGGTCAATATACTGTGCTCTCCAGCTGTCCTCATTGGTTATGCCGCCAGTTTCCTTGCCCTTCTCCCAACTGTAATGACACTCAAGGTCGGCCTCGTCCATACAGTAGAGACCGTAGTAGTCGAACATTGCATTCATCTTCGCCTGACGGGGGTAGTGGCTTGTGCGCACAGTGTTCATGTTTGCCTGCTTGAACATCTTTACATCGTTAAGCATTGTTTCAATGTCCACAGTACGGCCTGTTACAGGATGTGTGTCCTGAAGGTTTGCACCCTTGAAAAGAACTTTTTCACCATTAATGTACACTAGTCCGTCTTTAATGGCAATATCACGGAAACCATATTTAGTAGAGAATACATGCTCTTCGTTACCGTCTTCATCTTTCTGTACAACTACTACTGTATAGAGGTTGGGTGTTTCTGCTGTCCATGCAAGGAGATCTGACAACCCGTCAAAGGCAACGTCGGCAGCTTTTGATGTTTCTCCCTCTGCAAAATCGAACGTAATGCTCTTTTTTGCCACCTCACTGCCGTCCAGAGCAACAAGAGAAACATCAACACTCTTGCTTGCAGCCGCACCGTCGCGGTTATCCATTTCAACTGCAACATTCATTGAACCGGCAGTGTAACCGCTTGCCGCATCCAAAGAAGAGGTTATATAGTGGTCGCGAACAAATGTCTTCGGTGTGGCAAAGAGATACACATCGCGGTGTATGCCGCTCATGTGCCACATGTCCTGACCTTCGAGATATGATGCATCGCTCCAACGGATAACCTGAACACATACATTGTTCTTGCCTTCGCGTGCATGCTCTGTAATATCAAATTCAGCATCGTTGTTTCCGCTCTGAGTGTAGCCTACGTATTTGCCGTTCATCCAAATGAATGCCGCTCCATAGATTCCGTCAAAATGGAGGAACAGACGCTTGCTGTTCCATTCAGCAGGAAGCTCAAAGTCGCGACGGTATGATGCAACTGAATTTATCAGGCCACTCTTCATTTCAATCATCGGAGGATTGTTGTTGAACGCATATTCCACATTGATGTACAATGGGTCGCCATAGCCGTTCATCTCAAGGCACGACGGAACGGTTATCTTGTCCCATGAAGATACGTCAACATCATCGCCCCAGAATGTGTCCTTGCCGGGACGCTCGGCAACGGTCTTGACCCAGTTGAGACTCCATGTGCCGTTGAGGCTAAGGTATTCTGCATTTTCCGGCTCTATCCAGGGGAGATTATAACGCTCATCGGCTTTCATCTTTTCAACCGAAGCATACGGCATGTATGTAGCATGTCCATCCTCCTTGTTCTCTCCGAAGAAGGTCTCATCCTCCCATACATTGGGCATGGGAATGTCATCGGGATATACCTGTACAAGTTCGAACAGAGAACCGCTGTCATATCCATTGGCCATTGACAGGCTCTGGCCACTGGCTTTCATGCCATACCAGGTTGTGGTTGTCTTTGCATTGATGCGGAACACTCCCTTTTCGCCCTCTACGGGGATAAACTGCAACTGCTGGTTCGTGTTGCTGTATGAAGGATCCCAAAGAAGAGGGTAGTTCTTGCCGCCAATCGATACGTCAATGGCTTTGCCGGAATAAGGATTGTAGAACTGGCAATGTTCTACTCCGTTTGTGTTGCGGCGCAGTTGCCATACGAAATCGGCATTGCTGTTCTCATTGTATTCATCGAGATATATTCTGGCATCATTTATATTGTTACCACGGGTGTTCAGTGACATTCCGCTCGATTTCTCGCGAATAATGAAATAACGTCCCATTACAGGAAGATTCTCAATCTTGTTATTCTTGATGTATTCGATGCGGAAATATGTGGATTCACCGCTTGCCTCTTTCACCATTTCAATTGAAGCGTTATCCTGCACCTGCATCACGAATGAATGGTCGTTCTTGCTTAACAGCTGCACAATGCCTTCGGTTTCGTTCACAGTGTTGACATAGAAAGCCTGATTATCGCTGCAAGTTCCTTCCCACTGCAATAGTCTGCCTGGGTCGCTTGTCATGTCAATAGCCTGGCCGTAATTGTCGTTATAGAGCGTAAAAAGAGGCTCTTTGGCCGAAAGTGATACAAATGTCCACTCTTGTCCTTTTGATTCATTGTTGACATCGGCAATACTCAGGTATGTGTTGTGTGCTGCGATGTCACCATTTGTTATTGCCTTTCCGGTAGCAATGTTCACAAGACGAAATACGTCGCCGTCCTTGGGGATTGCTGCGGCCTGTGATGCATAAGCAAATAGGCAACTGAGTAATAGAATAGAAAAATATTTTTTCATAATGAACTGTTAATGGTTTCGGTATTTACTTTATAAATATCTTTTTGTCATCGACAATGTATATACCTCTGGTCGGGGTTTCTACTTTTCGGCCTTGCAGGTCGTATGTACCTTTGCTATTTGCTCCTTGCTCTGTTATCTCTTCTATCCCTGTCTCTACTTCAACAGCCGATTTCTCCAGTGTCCATACGCTTGCACCCCATGTATAAGGCTTTGTGAGTATGTAGCCCCATGCATCGGGGTTGGTGTACCAGCCGTGCTCGCCGTCGCCTGCAACAATGGCAATGCCCTTGTTGCCGGTATCGGTTGTGGTCTCCTTTAGAGTCCAAGCGTAGTCGCGACCTACATTAAGAGTCTGGTCAATAGCATTGCTGCTTATGTATGCAGCCTGGCCGTTAGCCTTGTTGTAGATGTTTACAGTGCCGTCGCTGTTCTTTGTAAAGCTCCATAGGAAGTTGTCGGTTGTGCCTTTGGTCTTTGGCTCTACACGGTTGTTGCTGTATGCTGCATAGTAGTTTGTAAAGTATGCATTGCGTATGTAGTAGTATGCGCCGGTGTCAATGGCATCGGCCATAGTTGCGCGTGGCATCATCATGAACTGGTGGTAGAGTGCAACGTATGCATTGTACTGCTGCTCGGTAACGCCGCCTTCTGCAACTGCTGCTCCAGCCGGAGTTGTCACGTTGTTCAAGAGGTACTCAAGAGCCTCTTCCGTAGGCTCTCCAACCTTGCCCGGTTTTGCATTCAGGGCGATGAGTTCGCATTTCTTTACAAGGCCTGCAAGCTGGGCTGTAAAGTCTGTCACTTCGACAAACTTCCAGGTACCGTTGTAGCAGAGTGCAGCTTCGTCCTTTACATATACATCGCCAGATGGCTCTGCACTCAAACGCTTGACGCTGCCGGTCATTGCTGCATTGTAACCGCTTACAGCTGATATTGTCACTGCCCCCGGTATGTATGTGACATCGCGTGTAGCAATGGTTGCCTTGTCGATTCTTACCGCTGTTCCGTTGTCGGTTGTTGTAACTGCTGTATTGTAGCTTGGCATTGTTATGGCCTTGCCGCTGTAGAGATTTCTCATTATATAACCGCCGTCGGTTGTCTCGAACTGCCACAACTCCTCCGGCTCAACCTGTGGAGTGTAGTGGAAACGTATGCCGTTGCCGCTTTGATACATTGTAGAGCCTGCATACTGACGCTTGTAGTAAGTGGACGCAGAAACAATCTGGTATGTTTTTCCGGCTTCGGGCTGCAGAACAGGAGCGTTCTTGTAATTATTGATAGCTGTTGTCAGTTCTGTGACATCGTCACCGTTTACTGCGTCAAGTGCTGTCTGCAATGCATCGTACAGTTCGGCAGCAGGGTAGCCAACGCCTCCGCGTATGCTGCCTGCAAGAATCTCTTCGGCCTCCATGACTGCTGTTTCGGCAGCGGTGTATTCCTTTGGTTCAATGTAGTGCTTCGCGTATGTATATCCAAGAAGGTCGAGAATCTCGTCATGGCTCTGCAGTCTCTTGTAGAAACCGCTCCAATTCTTCTTGCTGCTGGGGAGCCAGCCGGTCTCGGCAACAGCTATCATACGTGGCAACAGCTGGTACTCAAGCTCTGTATTGTCGTTTAGAGTCTCTGCCCAAAGGTTGCACTGAACGCCCATGCAGTACTCCTCGCGTCCGCTGAGCGAACCGGCCGGGTTCAGTGAGTATGCATCTTCCAATGTGTTTGTATTTGTATCGCTCCAGCCTCCGTAGTATGGCTCGTCAATGATTGTCTTGTCCGGGCCCACCTGCATGAAGTCGATATATACATGTGAATATGGGGTGGCGATGCTCTTGAAACCTTTGTTGGCAGCCTCGGCTGTCTTTCCAAGGCTGTTCCATGCCATGATGACTGGTTTTACTGCATTGTCGCTTGTCCAGTGCGAAAGCAACTCGTCCCATACTACAATATCCTTTCCGTGCTTGTCCTTGAGGTATGTACCCAATTCCTCTACAAGCCATGACTGCAACTCGTGTACACCGGCAAGACCTTCTTCCTGTACGCGGCGCAAGCAATCCTCGTTTGTCTGCCATTGGTCGGTGGGGCATTCGTCACCGCCAATGTGTATATATGGGAAGGGGAATATTTCCGCAACATTGTCGAGTACGCACTTTAGGAAATCGATGGTCTCGTCCTTGCCGATGTTCAGGACATCCTTCGATATACCACCGTCGATTCGTACAGAATACTCTTTTGTCGGGTCGCAACTAAGTTCGGGATAAGATGTTACGGCTGCCACCATGTGTCCGGGCAGGTCAATCTCAGGCATGATGTCGATGTTGCGCTCGGCTGCGTATGCCACAATCTCACGCAGGTCTTTCTGTGTGAAATACATTCCACGGCCATACTCTGTGTCGTCAAAGAACTTGCTGCCGTCACCTGGGCTTGTAAACGAACCGGAACGTATTGCGCCTACTTCTGTAAGCAACGGGTATTCGGGAATCTCGATGCGCCAGCCCTGGTCATCGGTGAGGTGCCAGTGCAAGCGGTTCATCTTGTAGAGTGCCATAATGTCGAGCACCTTCTTCACTTCGTCCTTGTCGAAGAAGTGACGTGCGACATCCATCATGAAACCACGATGACCGAACTGTGGCTGGTCGGCAATGGTCACGAAAGGTATCTCCCATTTTGCCTCACTGTTGAGTTCCTCGCCGAAGAGGTCGCGTGGGAGCAACTGCTTCAATGTCTGTATTGCATAGAAGAAGCCGGTCTTTGTGGCTGCCTTGATTTCAATGCCTTTCTCGTTTACGTTGAGAGTGTAACCCTCCGCCGGCAGTGAAGCTTCAACTGCGAGCCATATTTCGCCCTCCTCAGCCGCAGTTCCACTCTCCTTGACAGCGAGCGAGGTTCCCGATGTCTTTGCAAGCATTGAAGCAAAATCGCTGACATACTTCTGTGTGTCGTCATTGGGGTATGTGATAGCCTTGAGCGATTCTACGGCAAGGTTACCCTCTCCGACTGTGATTTCTGCAGGGTAGGGGATGATTGAAATGTTGCCAAGGTTCTCGAATACGGAATGTTCTACGAACTGTACAGGGTTGTTCTGGTCTGCCTTGTCCCAAAGACCTACGCCACGGTTCTCCGAGGGTCCGCCCCAAAGGTTCATTGAAATTGCGGTATTGCCTTTCGGCTGAATCTCATAACCGCCACTGTATGTGCTGTTGGCGGTCGCGTTGATAAAGAACTGGCTTACACCGGTTTCTGTGGCAGCCGATTTTACCATTTGGTTCTTGGCAGCTGAACTCACATAAAGGATGTTCCCTTTCTTGTTGGTGAATGTGTAGCCGTTGGTCGCATCACCTGTGATTTTCCATAACTGTGCATCGCTGCCGGTTGCTGTAGCAGTGGTAATCTGCGCTCCTGCCGTTTCGGCAGTGAGTGCGTTCCCGCCGTTCATGAACTGGATGAGATACCATTTTGTGCTCTCACCGTTGCTTATTGTCGGGAATCCTTGCGCAAATGAGCCGGCCAAGCCTGCAAGCATGCACGACAAAAGAAGTAATGTCTTTTTCATGTCACAAATTTATTTAAATTAATAATTTAGAATATTTCTTATGATGTTAACATTTTCTCTGCAAATATAATATTTAAAAATAATATACAGCAAATAGAATATTCATAAATGGCTTCATTTGAAAAAATAACCGGGCTTGTTTTGTTCTGCATTCAGCTTTGACTATCTTTGCAATGGTGTAAAAGGGCTGCAGTTTCTATCCTGTTCCCATAAGATTGCTATGAAAATATATTGTTATATATCACTTTTTTTCTTTATCCTCTCTTGCGGAAATGATGTTGTTGTAGAGGATACCGCATCTATCTCTTCCGATACCGTTGCCGGCAAGCCCAACAAGATTACTTATATAAATTCAAACAGAGCTTTTAAAGACCTTAATGACACTCATCTTGCTGCGGCCCAGAAAATTGGGATAAAGCCGCTCACATCACGCAACGGTATTCCAACGGCTTCTAAGAAGCTGTATCTTATCGGAGGCCCAATGCGTTATAATGAGCCTTTTGTTGTTGATGAACTTGTTCATTCAAGCCCATTTCTTGTAAAGGAGGCTTATGATCTTCTTCACGATATCGGAAAGAATTTTCAGGATTCGCTGAAAAGGAAAAATCTGCCGGCATACAGCGTGATTGTCTCTTCGGTGTTGAGAACTGATGCCGATGTAAAGAGCCTTTCGCGCAGGAACGTGAATGCCTCAAAGCGTTCGGTGCATTGTTACGGTACTACCGTAGATATCTCCTACCGACGTTTTGAGAAGCATGACGATGAAGGCCCCGATGCCCGTGAGGTTGACTTGAAAGCCGTTCTGGCCGAAGTCCTCCGCGACTTGAAGAACGCCGGCCGTTGCTATGTGAAGTATGAAATAAAACAGGCTTGTTTCCATATAACAGCAAGGAAACAGTAGGGGAGGTTATTGCTTATCGGTTATACTCCTGCCCTTAGCTCTCCGTGACGCTGTCTTACATTTTTTACCTTTTCTCTTGATTAAGGCTTTTATTTTTAGTAAATTTGCAATGTTGTGTGGTGTTGTCACATCGCATGACTTGTTTTATTGTTAAAGGCGTTTACACGCTTTGTTTTCCGTCGAACCTAAACTAGCAATTTAAGCAAACCGGAGACAAGGTATTGTGGATGCCCTTACGTGATGTTGTTCATCTTGTTTCAACAATGGTTGGATTAGGATGTTATAATATCGGCGTGAGGCTCCGCATTACTCATTCTGTTTGCGGGGCTTTGCTAGTGCCTGGTTCGTGGAGTGGGTATATGTAGGCTTCACGCTTCTTTTGTATCCTTTCAATTCGTGTACCGCCGTTTTCTGAATCCTTAATCTGATTTATTTATGGAAAGGTACACTTTTAAGCCGGAACTTCCTAAAATCGTTACTTTGACAGCTGCTTCGTTCTGTGGTGAGGAGCTGGAACAGATGATTGACAGAATGGTGATGATGCACACTCCCACAGGAGGTGTTGTGGAGATTCTTCCGAGTAGGGTGTTGTTGGACGGTGAGTATGAAGAGCATCCTTTTGTTTTTACTGACAACAAGGGCACGTCGTGTCATTATACTGCTTTGCTTCTTAATGGGCATCGTATGCAAAAGGCAGAGGAGAGGAAGATTGCCTTGAATTATGTGGTAAAATGGTTCTTGAAGTATGCCGAAGAGTATGGTATGGTTATGTCGGCAAAACCGGTGCAATATATCTAATCATGCAAAATGAGGATGACTTTGTGGTCATCCTCATTTTGTTAACTGCTTGGTTTTTCAATTGAAAAGCTCGTCCCGTTGAATGTATGCTATAACCTCTCCGCGGTTGACTCTGTCACCTTGCTTTGCGCATATCTCTATCACGCGGCCTCCTAAGCCTGTGGCAACCGGCTGCAACTGGCCCCACGGCGTTATTATGGTGCAGAACATCTCGTCGGCATCGACATGGCTGCCAATTGCTGGAGGCATGGATTCGCCTTCAACGGCAACTTCCCATACAATCTGTCCCTTTTCGGGTGCCACAATAGGGTCGGCCTTAGCATGTTTTATAGCCTTTATCTCCTCAAGGCTGACACCCTTGCTTGCCATTTCGGCATCCTTGGCCTTTTCTATGTCGGCAAGGAAACGCTCTTTGGCAACGCCGCTCTTATAGTCACGGTATTGGCGTTCGTGCATTGCAAACTCCCATAGCTCTTCATCGTCCTGTCCGGCATCCCAGCCGAGCTCCTGCATCTCCTTGCGGAATCCCTCCAAGGCGTCGGGGTAGAAGCTTTGCGGGTCGGCTGTGGTGAACTCATATCCTTTTTCCTTAGCAAGTTCCTTTATCTCCGGTGCAACATCGCCTGGCAGGCGTCCGCTCTTGCCGAGAATCATTCCCCACATGCTTTCGTCCATGCGACTGAATCGCGGTTCGTCCTGAGCCTGTGAGAGCAGGTTCATTAGTGCGATGTTCTTTACATATTGGCTGAATGGAGTAACGAGTGGGGGATAGCCGACGCGTGGCCAAACATAAGCGACTTCATTGAAGAGCTCGACCATAAGCTCGTCGAGTGTGTATGTCGGCTTGCCTTTGCTCTGCAGGATGCCGTTGATGCCTTTATGTACACCGGCAAGGTCGGACATCATGGAACCCATCATGCCGCCCGGCAATCCGCTGGTAAGCAGGAGGGAGCTCATGAGCTTGTTGTTCTTGTCCATGAAAATGCCTAACCAGTCGTCGATGAATTCCTGAGTAAGGCTGCGCGCTTTCATGTATGCGTTCATGTTGATTTCCGGCACGTTGAACCCCGCATCTTTAAGCATTGCTTGAACGCTTATGATGTCCGGGTGAACCTTGCCCCATGAAAGAGGCTCTATTGCTGTGTCTATTATGTCGCAGCCGTTCTTGCATACTTCGAGAATAGAAGCCATGGAGAGCCCCGGACCGCTATGCCCGTGGTACTGTATTATTATTTCGGGGTGTTTCTCCTTTATGCTTCTGGTAAGGCGGCCAAGGAAATCGGGGCGTCCGATGCCGGCCATGTCTTTGAGGCATATTTCTGTTGCTCCGGCAGCGATAAGCTCGTCGGCGATATTGCTGTAGTACTCAACGGTGTGGATAGGGGAGGAGGTGATACACAGGGTTGCCTGCGGTATCATTCCTGCCTCAAGCGCGTATTTGATTGACGGTATTATATTTCTTGTATCGTTCAAGCCGCAGAAAATGCGTGTTATATCAACGCCCTGCGCCTTCTTTACCTTATACATCAATCGTCTTACATCGGCTGGTACCGGGAACATTCTCAACGCATTGAGTGCTCTGTCGAGCATGTGTGTCTGTATGCCGGCATTGTTGAAGGCTTTTGTAAAACGCCTTACAGCCTGGTTGGGATTCTCTCCTGCCATGAGGTTTACTTGCTCGAATGCGCCTCCGTTGGTTTCCACGCGTGCAAAACATCCCATTTCGATGATTACCGGGGCTATTCTTTCGAGCTGGTCGGCCAATGGTTGGAATTTGCCTGATGACTGATACATGTCGCGATAGACAAGACTGAATTTAATCTCTCTTCCCATATCCTATTATATGTTTGTTGTTTGTTATGGCACCTGTCGGGTGCATTTTCTTTATGGCAAAGTTAACGACTTTATTCATATAACCTAATTTTTACTGTTTTTTTTGTCTGTTCTTCTGCTTTTTCTTTTTTTTGTGATATTTTACGGTTGCCTTCTTTCGCTTTTCCAGGTAATTGGAGCTTGTTGTTTGCAGGGTTGTTTTACTGTTCAAAATATACATGTATATAAGTAAATTGGGGTGAATATATAAAATTCAGATGTGATTTATGATTTTTAAAATTAATATTTCACCACTAAATACATGATTTAACCACGTATTTTAGAAGTTCGCCAAGACACTCTCCTCTGTATCGATAAAATTGAAAACGTATTGAATCATTTGCGAAATTTGCACTCGAAAAGGGGCGTGGAGTGCTCCCGGTAACATTTGAACATTATTATATCTGATATGAAACATTTTATTGAGTACGTAGAGACTGCCATTAAGGAAAACTGGACAAAGCCTTCCATTTCGAACTATGGTGCAAAAACATATAATTTCTCTGGCATTGCCGAGGGTATATGCAAATGGCATATCCTTTTTGAGAAGTGCGGAATAAAGAAGGGCGACCACATTACTATCTGCTCGCGAAATTCGGCGGAGTGGTGCATGGCTTTCCTTGCAATTACATCATACGAGGCTGTTGCAGTTCCTCTTTTGCCCGACTTCTTGCCTGAGAACATGGTGAATCTCACGAAACTTTCCGACAGCAAGCTGATGCTTGTTGACAACAATATCCTTAATGCATTGAAGAAGGAGAACCTGACAGGAGCGTTTGCCGATGTAGAAGGTTTTGTCAGCATGGTAGATATTGTAAACTTCAAGTCTGTAGAAGGTTATGATGCCGTAGTTGATGTTGAAGCCGAATACTCCAGGCTCTATCCTGCCGGTTTGAACGCTGCCGGTTTCAAGCTCTCTCACGGTGCCCTTGACGATTTGGTGCTTATAAGCTATACATCGGGTACCAGCAGTTCGCCTAAAGGTGTAATGTTGCCGGCGCGTTCTCTGTCGGGAAATGTGGAGATTGCGAGAAAGCTTGTTCCTATTGCTGTTGAAGAACCGGGCAATTCGTTGTCTATTCTTCCTTTGGCACATATCTTCGGTCTTGCTTTCGACTTCCTTTTCCTCTTTTCTTGCGCTTGTCACATAAACATATTTACCGAGAAGCCTGCGCCCGCACGTTTGCTCAAGGCGCTGGCTGATGTAAAGCCGTTCATATTCCTTACAGTGCCGCTGTTGGTAGAGAAGATTTTCCGTTCTAAGGTAATTCCCGTATTGCGCAAGCCTGTAATGAAGGTGCTTACCTCTATACCGGGAGTCAGGAGGCTTATATTCAATAAGGTGCGTTCTACAATACTCGATACATTCGGCGGTAACCTAGGCAAGGCAGGATTCTTTATCGGGGGTGCTGCTATCAGCAATGATGTCGATAAGGTGATGAAGAAGATAAGAATACCTTACGCTGTAGGCTATGGCATGACTGAATGCGGTCCGCTTATCAGCTATGTAGCATCATGGCATCCGTCAATCGATGATATCGGCGGTGTGGCGAAGCCCACAATCGAGTTGCGTATCGATTCGGACAAGCCTGCTAAGCTCCCCGGTGAAATCCAGGTACGCGGTGATGTCGTTACAACCGGTTATTACAAGAACGAGGAGGCGACAAAGGCTTCATTTACAAGCGACGGCTGGCTGAAGACCGGTGATATGGGTACTCAGGACCGTAACGGTACTGTATATATCAAGGGCCGTTGCAAGAATATGATTCTTACCGGCAGCGGACAGAACATCTACCCCGAAGAGATTGAGGACCTCATAAACCAGCAGCAGTATGTTCTTGAATCGCTGGTTGTAGGTCGTAAGCATGCTCTGGTGGCTCTGGTTGTTGCCGATTACGAAACTGCAAAGAAAGATGGCATAAACGAGAATGAATTGCAGAAAGTGTTGGAGGACAGCATATTCGCGCTGAATGCTAAACTGCCTGCATACAGCCAGATAGGCCGTTGTGAACTGCGTCGTGAGCAGTTTGAGAAAACACCTAAGCTAAGCATTAAACGATTTATGTATAATTAATTCAATATTTGATAGTTATAGTAAGTTATGAAGCACTATTTGTCTTACATTGATGAATCAATCAAAGCCAATTGGAATCGTCCTGCTTTGAGCAACTACGGAGCGAACACATTGACTTATGGTGTTGTTGCATCTGAAATAGAGAAGATGCATATCTTTTTCGAGAAGTGTGGTATTGCTAAAGGCGATAAGGTGGCAATATGTGCCAAGAATTGCGCCGAATGGTGTGTCGCATATCTTGCTGTCGTTACATACGATGCTGTTTGCGTGCCTCTTCTGCCCGATTTCCTTCCACAGAACATCGCCGACTTGACTCGTCTGTCCGACAGCCGTATCCTTCTTCTTGACAAGATTATACTCGGAAACCTCAAACGTGACAATATTGTTCCCCAGTTCTCGGAATTCGATAACTTCTGTGGCCTGGTAGATGTTGTAGGCCTTGAAGTGCACGAGAACTGCAACGGTTCTCTCGACGGTATAAACGAGGAGGTTGAGAAGACGTTTGCAACACGTTTTCCTAATGGCGTAACTGCCAAGCGTGTCGATTATTCAAGGACAAATCTTGATAATCTTGCTGTTATAAGCTATACATCGGGTACGAGCAGCTCGCCAAAGGGCGTAATGCTTACTTCGCGTTCATTGTCATCGAATGTACAGTTCGCACGTACTCACATTCCGGCAAAGAATGATGACAAGATATTGTCAATCCTGCCTTTGGCACATATCTTCGGACAGATATTCGACTTTGTATATCCATTTACATGCGGCTGTCACATAAATATCTTCACCGAAAAGCCTATTCCGGCCCGTTTGCTTAAGGCATTGGCTGATGTGAAGCCTTATATGTTCCTTACAGTTCCTCTGCTGATAGAGAAGATTTTCCGTGGAAGAGTAATGCCTCAGCTGAAGACTCCTCTGATGCGCGTATTGCTCTGCATCCCTGGGCTTAATAATGTTATCTATAAGAAAGTATGCGACAAGCTGATTGCAACATTCGGAGGCAATGTCGTGAAAGGCGGTATAATTCTCGGTGGTGCTGCGTTGAACAAGGAGGTTGAGGCATTAATGAAGAGAATGAAACTTCCTTATACAGTAGGCTACGGAATGACAGAGTGCGGTCCGTTGCTCAGCTACCAATGCTGGGAGAAGTTCGTGATGCGTTCATGCGGAGTTGTAGCGCATCCGGGCGTGGATATCCGCATCGACTCCGAAGATCCGGCGAATGTTCCCGGCGAGATACAGGCCAAGGGCGATTCGGTAATGGTGGGTTACTACAAGAACGAAGAGGCTACCAAGGCCACATTCACCGAAGACGGCTGGCTCAAGACCGGCGATATGGGTCTCATGGACAAGGACGAGAACATATTCATCAAGGGCCGTTGCAAGAATATGATTCTTACTGCCAACGGACAGAATGTATATCCTGAGGAGATTGAGGACCTTATCAACCAGCTGCCTATGGTGGCCGAATCATTGGTCGTAGGCCGCAAGCATGGACTGGCTGCTCTTGTGGTGCCTAACGTGGAGGAGGCAGAGGCCGCCGGCATCAAGGGCGAGGAACTCAAGAAGGCTATTGAAGAGAATCTCTTTGCATTGAATGACAAACTGCCTGCATATAGCAAGCTTACAATATGTGAACTTCAGAATGAGCCTTTTGCAAAGACTCCCAAGCTAAGTATTAAGCGTTTCATGTACAAGTAACATAGAATACTTTAGATAGTTGATTGATTTTATCCGCTAGGGCAAGCAACAAGCGTGTTGCTTGCCCTAGTATTCTTTTATAGTTGAGTAAAAATATGTTAAAATCGAGAAATAAATGTACAATCTTTGATAATTCAATGTTCGATTTGTGTTAATCTGCGGAAAATATTAACACTTTCAGAAAAAAACGAGGACATTTGTAAAGTCGAATCCAGGTTCGGCACAAATGTTTGTAAACAAGAAAACATATTAAGTATGAGACATTTTGTTAGTATTTTTAATGAGTCTGTAAAAAAACATTGGGACCTTCCTGCAGTTTCGAATTTCGGCGGAGTTACATATACCTATGCCCAGTTGGCCGAAGGCATGGCAAAGTACCATATCCTTTTTGAGGGAGCCGGTATAAAAAAGGGTGATAAGGTTGCCCTTTATGCACGCAACTCGGCAGAATGGGTCATTGCCTACTTTGCGACATTGACATACGAGGCTGTTACTGTTCCGTTTCTTCCCGATTTCCTCCCGGCTGCTGTGGCCGAGTTGGGCGAGTTCTCGGAGTGCAAGCTCATTATTGCCGATGACATAGCCATTTCGGGCCTTAAGGAGAACAAGGAGAATATCAGCCGTCTTGAAAAGAGTGCCGGTTTTGCAGGAATAATAAACGTAAAGGATATATCTGTAGATACAGCATGTGACAAGGCTCTTGAGAGGGCTCACGATTCAATAGAGGATACATTCAAGTCGCTCTATCCGTCGGGAATGAGTGCCGCTGACGCGAACTATTACAAAGAGGAGAGAGACCCGGAAGCGATTGTTGAAATCAGCTTTACTTCCGGTACTACCAGTGCCACATCAAAGGGTGTTGTCCTGCCGGCACGTTCTTTGAGCGTGAATCTCGATTTTGCAAAGCGTGAGATTCCGGTTGCTGTGGGCGGCCATATCTTTGCAATACTTCCTATGGCGCACATGTTCGGACAGACATTTGACGTGCTTTTCCCGTTGTCAAGCGGTTGCCATGTGTATGTGATGCCAGGAAAGCCGACACCGGCACGCTTGCTGGGAGGCCTTGGTGCTGTAAAGCCGTTCATGTTCCTCACAGTGCCTATGGTAGTGGAGAAAATATTCAAGTCAAAGGTGTTCCCCGCAACACGCAAATTCCCTGCAAAGTTCCTGCTTAAGGTTCCTGAGCTTGACAAGATTGTCCTGAACAAGATAAAGAGAGCATTGCTTGCTGCATTCGGAAACGGTTTTACAACAGGTCTCATCATAGGCGGTGCGGCATTGAACCGTGAGGTAGAGGACCTGCTCAAGCGTATGAACTTCCCGTATGTGGTAGGCTACGGCATGACAGAGTGCGGCCCGCTCATATCTTATCGCGACAAGAGCGAGTATGTGAAATACTCATGCGGTACAAAGGCGCATCCGATTGAGCTCCGCATCGATTCGGCCAATCCACGTCGCGTGCTCGGCGAGATTCAGGTGAAGGGCGATGCCGTAATGCTCGGCTACTACAAGAACGAGGAGGCTACAAAGGCTGCGTTCACCAAGGACGGCTGGCTAAAGACCGGTGACATGGGTGTCGTTGACAGCAAGGAGAACCTCTTTATAAAGGGACGTTGCAAGAATATGATTCTTACAGGCAGCGGACAGAATATCTATCCTGAGGAGATTGAGGACAAGATAAACAATCTGCCGTATGTTATTGAATCGCTTGTGGTAGGCCGCAAGAATGCTGTTGTTGCTCTTGTAGTTGCCGACTATGAAGGCGGCAACAAGGCCGGTCTTAACGATGAGCAGATAGAGCAGAGTATAAACGAGAGTGTGCTTGCGTTGAACTCGGAGCTTGCTGCATATAGCAAGATCGGTTATGTGGAGACACGTCGCGAACCGTTCGAAAAGACTCCGAAGCAGAGCATAAGACGCTTTATGTATTCATGATCTGTTTCAATAGAGAATATAAACGACAAGGAGGAACTTCATTTTGAAGTTCCTCCTTGTCGTTTATGGATTTTATGTGTTGATTAATGAATGTAAATGTGAAAATATATTAAAATAATTCGTAAAAATAGCGAAAAACGTATAAAAATTGCACATCTTACACTGTTCTGTGCAAAAGCTATTGCAGATTCAAAAAAAAAGTGGAAATTTGCAGCCGGAAAATCAATCACACTATCTTTTAATGAGACACTTTATAAGTTATTTCAACGATTCGGTCAAGAATCATTGGGATTTGCCTGCCGTTACAAATTTCGGTAAGGAGACATATAAATATTCCCAGGTGGCCGAAGGCATTGCCAGATACCATATCCTCTTTAAGGAGGTTGGTATAGCAAAGGGTGACAAGGTTGCCCTCTATGCACGTAACTCGGCAGAGTGGGTCATTGCCTATTATGCTACATTGACTTATGGCGCAGTAACAGTTCCCTTCCTTCCCGACTTTCTTGCAAGTGCGGTTGCTGAGCTCAGTTCATTCTCGGAGTGCAAGCTTCTTATAGCAGACGACATTGCTGTCAAGGCGTTCGAGGAGAGTGAAGACAATTATGCCGTACTTGACAAGGTAAATGGTTTTGTGGGAGTGCTTAACGTTAAGGATATCAGTGTTGTACATGCTAATGGCGATACTTTGGCGAATGTTAGGAGCAAACTCGATTCTCTCTATAATTCGCAGTATCCTTCGGGTCTATCTCCCGAAATGGTGAACTATTACAACGACAGCTTCGGGTTGGAAGATGCCGCTGAGATAAGTTTTACTTCGGGAACGACAAGCGCGACTTCGAAAGGTGTAATTCTGCCGGCGCGTTCGTTGTCGGTGAACCTTGAATTCGGTTTCCGTGTAGTGCCTTCTGCTGTCGGCGGACATATATTTGCAATATTGCCTATGGCCCACATGTTCGGTCAGGCTTTTGATGTGCTTTTCCCGTTGTCGAGCGGATGTCATGTGTTCGTTATGCCGGGCAAGCCGACTCCGGCACGCCTCTTGGGAGGTCTTGCTGTAGTAAGGCCTTTCATGTTCCTGACTGTTCCGTTGGTTATAGAGAAGATTTTCAAGTCAAAGGTTTTTCCAGCAACACGCAAGTTCCCTGCAAAGCTGTTGCTTAAGATTCCGGGACTTGACAGAATTGTGTTGAACAAGATAAAGAAATCTCTTCTGAATGCTTTCGGCAACAATTTCACCGTAGGTGTAATCATCGGTGGTGCTGCACTGAACCGCGAGGTGGAGAATCTTCTGAAACGAATGAAGTTCCCTTACACAGTGGGCTACGGCATGACAGAGTGCGGTCCGCTCATATCCTATCGCGATAAGAGCGAGTATGTGAAATACTCATGCGGTACAAAGGCAAAACCTATTGAGTTGCGCATCGATTCGGCCAATCCTCGTCGCGTGCTCGGCGAGATTCAGGTGAAGGGCGATGCCGTAATGCTCGGCTACTACAACAACGAAGAGGCTACAAAGGCTGCGTTCACAAAGGACGGCTGGTTAAGGACCGGTGATATGGGTGTTCTCGACAACAGGGATAACCTTTATATCAAGGGCCGTTGCAAGAATATGATTCTTACAGGAAGCGGGCAGAACATCTACCCTGAGGAGATTGAGGACAAGATAAACAACCTGCCTTACGTTATCGAGTCGCTTGTAGTAGGCCGCAAGAATGCTATTGTCGCTCTTGTCGTTGCCGATTACGAGGCCGGCAAGAAGGCCGGATTGAGCGAAGAGGAGGTCAACAAGGTTGTCAATGAGAACGTGCTTGCGTTGAACTCGGAGCTCGCTGGATACAGCAAGATCGGTTATACCGAAATCCGCAAGGAGCAGTTCGAGAAGACTCCGAAGCAGAGTATAAGACGATTCATGTACAATTGATATCTCCATAAAAATAAGGATGACCAAACGGTCATCCTTATTTATGTATATGCCTGTTTTGCCATGACTTTAAAAAGCGGTATCTTTGCACTGCAAAAAGAGAAATCATGAAAATTACCGTCATACAGCAGGATATCGCGTGGAAGGATATCCCGACAAACATCAAAAGGCTTGAAAGGCTCGTGGCATCGGCCGAGCGTTCCGACTTGTACCTGTTCCCCGAAATGTGCTCGACAGGCTTCTGCATGCAGCCCGAAGGGGTTGCCGAAGAGGCGGAAGGGGCTACTGTACAGGCAATGAAGAGGCTGGCTGTAGAGTATGATGCAGCTATGGCTGTACCGGTGATGACACACGAGAACGGCAGATACTATAACAGAATGTATTTCATTACTCCTGAGGGTGTGATGGGAAAATACGACAAGCATAACCTGTTCGAGTACAGCGGTGAGGACAAGGTCTTTGTTCCAGGCGAGGGCAAGGTAATCTGGGAGTGGCGCGGAATACGCATACGACCGGCAATCTGCTACGACCTCCGCTTTACGGTGTTTCTTTACAACAGGGCCGAATATGACCTTCTGCTCATTGCAGCCAATTTCCCCGACAGCCGTCTCCTTGCATGGGATACGCTTGTACGTGCCCGCGCAATAGAGAACATCTGCTATGTTGCGGCAAGCAACAGAGTGGGGGCCGACGAGTTCGGTACATACAAAGGGCATAGCGTAATACTTAACCCTTACGGCATGACATTGTCGAAGTGCCGTTCACGCCGTCAGGGCAGTGCTACTGCGGAGCTCGACGACGAGATGATTGCCAAGATGAGGGTAATGGCGCAGTTGAACAAATGACACAAGCCGGGCTCTGTCACTCAATAATCCTTGAGTATTCCGGAATATCCTGAAGGAAAGTGAAGCTTTGCTTTCCGTAATCCATTCTGCAGCAGTAGTGCTGCACTCCGTTGCTTATTATCAGATAATCGACACGCAGTGTGAGGTTGTAGCGCGAAATCTGCGCAAAGACCTCCTTTGTTATCTTAACTGTCGGTGCCTTGTATTCGATTATGACGCGAGGGCGCAGTGCCTTGTCATATATTACAGTGTCGCATCTGCGGTTCATGCCGTTGAGCGTTATCGATACCTCGTTTGCCATGAGCGAGGCCGGGTAGCCCTTGTGCTCGGCAAGGTAGTGCACGAAGTGCTGGCGTACCCACTCTTCGGGAGTCAGTGCCACGTAGCATTTGCGGAGCATGTCGAAAATCTGATGTTTTCCGTCATGCTCTGTTATTTTTGTTTCGTACGGTGGTAGGTTTAACGCCGACATTTTATATATTTGCAATTTATTGCGAAGATACAAAAACTCCTTGCCTGTTGCAATATGTGTGTCTTAATCTTTGCATTTTTACAATAATAATATGGCAAAACATACATACGAATCCATAATGTCGGAACTCAAGAGCGGTACTTACCGGCCCGTGTATTACCTCATGGGCGAGGAGGGATATTTCACCGACAAGATTACCGACTATGTAATGGAGAATGCTCTCACCGAAATGGAGCGCGACTTCAACCTCACTGTCTTCTATGGTCTTGAGACGACTATGGACAATGTGGTTACAGCTGCAAAGCGTTTTCCAATGATGGCCGAAAGACAGGTCATCATCGTAAAGGAGGCCCAGATGATAAAGAATACCGATGCCTTGCTCTACTATCTGCAGGCACCGCAGCCTACAACGGTTCTCCTCTTTGCCCACAAGAACGGTTCTCTCGACAAGCGCAAGAAGGTTGCTGCGGAGCTTGAACGTACGGGCGTTGTGCTCGACTCGAAGAAGCTGCGCGACGACCAGCTGCCGGCTTTCATTACCGGATATATGCGCGAAAAAGGACTCACGGCCGACAACAAGTCGGTGCTTATGATACGCGAGTCAATCGGTGCCGACCTTGCCCGCATTGCTGGAGAGATTGACAAGCTTGCCATAGCTCTACCGGCCGGTTCGGCAACAGTCACTCCCGACCTTGTTGAAGAGCATATAGGCATAAGCAAGGAGTATAATAACTTCGAGCTGCAGAATGCCATTGTGAACAAGGATATATACAAGGCGAACAAGATAATAAACTATTTCGCGCAGAACCCGAAGAAAAACCCGATACAGATGACTCTGGCACTACTCTTCAGCTTCTTCTCCAATGTGATGATGAGCTACTATGCTCCCGACAAGAGCGAGAGGGGAGTGGCCGAGTTCCTCGGCTTGAGAAGTGCGTGGGGTGTGGGTGACTACATCAAGTCGATGAGGAACTACCGCGCCATGCATGTGATGGAGATTCTGCATCTCATCCGCCTTGCCGACGCGCAGTCGAAAGGTGCCGAAGGGCCGCAGACTCCCGACGGTGAGATAATGCGCGAGCTGCTGTACAAGATACTGCATTGATGCGTACGGCATGGAATTATCCCAATAAATGAAAAGCAGAATGACAAATATAAATCTAAACGGTTCGGATATAACGTTCCATCAGGACGGAAAGCTCTCTTTCAATGAGGAAGAGCACCGCTATTCGCTCGACGGAGTTGGTGAATTCAAGTCTGTGAGCAACATCGTAGCCATGTTCTTCCGCGAGTTCGACGCAGTGAGCATAAGCCTGCGCAAATGCGGAGGAGACGAAATTGAGGCTGCAAGGCTCCGTGAGGCATGGGAGAGTAAAGGTGCAATCGCAAGCCAGGCCGGCACATTCATGCATAAGCAGATTGAGGATTATCTGAACGGCAAGCAAGTGCCCGACCTCCTGTGCGATGTATCGTACGAAGGGTGTTATGTAAGGCTAAAGGAGCGCATAGATATCTCGCGTGAATGGAGCTATTTCAAGTCCTTTGAGAGGAATACCGACTTTGTCCCTTTCCGTACCGAGTGGCGCATATATGATGCCGATGCACGTATGGCCGGCACGCTCGATTTCGTGTGCGAGTGCAGCGACGGTACATACGAGATATACGACTGGAAGCGCAGCAACAAGATTGACCCTACCGAGCGCAATCCTTGGGCTAACGGAATGAACGGCCTTGAACATCTTACCGACACTGCCTATAGCCACTACTGTCTGCAGCAGAATCTCTACCGTTATATGCTGGAGAAGAACTACGGAATAAAGATCAGCCGCATGAATCTTGTTGTGCTTCATCCCGAACTCCCTACATATCGTGTCGTTCCCATTCCGCCCATGGACCGCGAAGTGGCGATGATTATAAGGAAGATAAGTTGAATTTAAACGAATAAGGGTGGATAAAGATGTCTTGCGACCGATTATCCACCCTTGTTAGTCCCGTAAATTATGATATTTTACCTGTCTTTAATTCATTCTTGAGAAAATCGTAAACATATCTTGGGCTTTGATAGTAAAAGCACGTTTTATCATTAAGTAATTTGGTGTAGGTATCTGAATTTAATACGGTAAATAGTGCTTGCTCCATTGTCATGTCCAGATAATCATCCATCAACAATACAGCAAGTTCTTTTGTCATATCCAATTTCATTTGTTCTTCTATACTCATATCTTTTTCAGCAGTTTAATAGCGGCTTCTGTGCCAAAGAAATATTGGTAAGTGATACCTTTCATGTGTTTTAAATTTCGCACTAAGGTTGGAAGGTCAATACTTTGTGTCTCATATTTCCATAATTGCACACCAACACGGTCATTTGCTATTGGTCCAAATACAATATCATAATTGTGTGCAGGAGCAGCATCGCAGTTTCTACGATTGAGTAGAATGAATTCTGCCCATTCTTCGGAATACTCATTAAACATTTTGATGTTCAATTTTCCCATGAGGGTTTCATCTACTTCAAATGCTAAAACAATCGGAGTTCCATATTCCAGTTGTTCGACTTTAGTTTTAGCCATAGCCATAGCTTGTTCATAGTCAGCCGATAAATAAAAACCTTGACCAAAATCTTTGTTTGGCTTTGACTTCTTTAAATCAATTGTGTCAAACGCTATATTTGTTCCGTGGTATAAAATCATATCAGTTCCCCTCCTTTCCTATGGCAATATTCACTTATATCGGATATCATGGATTGGAATGATTGTGTGTGTACATAATCATAATGACGGTCAATGAAGTCGAT
>JAZNSN010000034.1:0-15878 GCA_045591315.1 Bacteroidaceae bacterium | reverse complement strand
ATATGTAACAACAATGTCATCTTGAACTTCTTGACATCTTACATAATCGTGAAACTCAACCCAAGTCTTGACAGCTTCAGGCATTCCTCCGACAAGCATGTATGTACGGAGAAGTTCTACCAATTTATCATGCAAAGGTTCTGGTAGAGGATTATCTATTGAAGCTTGATTGCGAGCCTCAATAAGTAGTTGTTGACCATTTGCTTCAAGAAATTCATCAAAGGTCATAGGATACATGAACATTGAGTGTATTCTTCCTACTCCGAAAGTAGGAAGTTCTTTTAATGCAAACTCAAGGAGAGAACCGGCAGCAATGACATGAAGTTCCGGCATATCCTCTTTGAAAAAGCGTAAAGCCATAATAGCCTGAGGACACTCCTGAATTTCATCAAGGAATAGAAGTGTTTGACCTGGCTTAATAGATGTTCCATGCATTGCAGATATTTGTGGTACAATACGCTTAACATCCAAGTCATATTTGAATAGAGCCTTGTATTTAGGCTGCTTTTCAAAGTTTATCTCAACAAAAGTATCAAACTTTTTAGATAGCTCTTGAACAGCTGTGGATTTTCCCACCTGTCTGGCACCTCTAAGCAACAATGGCTTGTGGATATCTCTTGATGCCCACTCCAAAAGATATTTGTCGATAATTCTTTTGCAATACATATTAAAAATACGCTTTGTCTCTGTCTGCAAAAATAGCAAATCAAAATTATCCAAACAAATAAACCGCCATTTTTCACAAAAATCCAAAGAAATAAATTTCAATATTTTGCAAAAATCCAAAGAAATATGTAGCAGCTTTTGACTATCCCTATTCCTGACTATCCATAGAAAAGGTTGACACTTTTTAGAGCGGTTAACTATTTGATTGAGATGTGCATTTTCTCGCAGCGCGCTGCGAGAAAAGCTCGGCTATATTTCAAAGATGTGCAAATACGAGTGAAAAACAAAGCTTGATTTGGCTTTTTGCAACGAGCCAAGAACATCTTCGCCAAAGGCAAAGATACTAAATTGAAAGCAAATCACAACTTAGCAGGCAATAACAATCACTCCAGTTCCACGATGGTGATACCGGCACCGCCGAACTGTACATGTTCGTCGTGGAAATGCTTTACAAAAGGCAAGGTACTGAGATACTGGCGTACCATTGTACGCAGTATGCCGTTGCCTGTACCGTGCAGAATGCGAAGCTGATGCACATTGCACACTACTGCATCATCTACAAAATAACTTATGGCCTGTACGGCTTCCTCGCCACGCATACCGCGTATATCGATATCGGATTTGAACTCAAGTCTCTTGCGGTGAAGCTGTTCCTGCGTCTCTGAGGTGAGGAAAGAGACCTTGCGTACCTCTTCCTTCGGTGCCTCGCAAGGCTGCAGTCTCTCGACCGGCACAGTCGATTTTATTGCACCGAAGCGAACTACCGCACCGGATTTGTTCACCGACATGACCTCTCCTACTGCCTGCTGCCCCATGAGACGTACATGCATGCCCGGTTCTATCTTGTGAAGAACCGGTTTGCTGCCCGATTGCTCGCCTTGCTTGCCCTGCAGCTGAGTACCTTTATCCTTCTTGCCGTTCTTCTTGCGCTCCTGGCGCGCAAGAATCTTTGCCATTTCGCGGTCAGTCTGCATCTGCTGCTTCTGCTTTGCAATCTCTTCGAGCTGTTTGCTGAAATCGCTCAGTTCCTGACGTGCCTGACGGGTACGCTCCTTTTCGGCCTTGGCCTCTACAATAGTGCGTATAGTGTTCTCTATCTTAGCATTGGCATCGCGCAACAGACGTTCGGCCTCTTCACGTGCATCCTTCAGAATCTGTTTACGGCTCTTCTTAAGTTCATCGGTCGATTCCTGCACCTTGCCCAACATCTCGTCGAGCTCCTTCTCCTTCTGATGCACACTCTTGCGTTTGCTCTCCCAATAGCGTTTGTCACGCACAATATCCTGAAGGTATTTGTCCGACTGTATATAGTCGCTTCCCACTATCTGCGAAGCATCGCTTATAACCTCTTCGGGAAGGCCTATCTTACGTGCTATCTCAACCGCAAAAGATGAACCGGGGTTGCCTATCTGCAACTGGAAGAGAGGACGCATCTCGCCTCTATCGTATAGCATTGCGCCGTTTACAATACCAGGAGTGGAATCGGCAAAATGCTTGAGATTCTGGTAATGTGTGGTTATTATGCCGAACGAACCGCGCTCGTTGAAACGCTTCAGCAAAGCCTCGGCTATCGCCGCACCTATCAGCGGTTCTGTACCGCCGCCGAACTCGTCTATGAGAATGAGCGATTTACCGTCGCAGTTCTTTAGAGTGTGCTTCATGTTGAGCAGGTGGCTTGAGTATGTACTCAAGTCGTCTTCAATGCTCTGCTGGTCGCCGATATCTATGAAAAGGCTCTGGAATATGCCGGCACGGCTACGTTCATGCACCGGAATGAGCAGACCGCACTGCAGCATGTATTGCAGAAGGCCGGCAGTCTTGAGACAGACCGACTTTCCGCCGGCATTAGGGCCGGAGATAAGCAGTATGCGACGCTCACCGTCAAGTTCAATGTCGAGTGGCGACATACGTCTCCCGTGCTTGCGCAGCGAAAGTTCAAGAAGAGGATGATATGCTGTGCCCCAGTCCATCATCGGACGGTCGAGCAACGACGGCTTAACAGCATTGATATGCACAGCGAATTCAGCCTTTGCACGGATGAAGTCCATTTCGCCCATAAAGTCATACGACAGCAGCAGCTGAGGAACAAGCGGCCTCAATTCTGCCGAGAAAGCCGACAGTATCGCTATTATCTCGCGTTTCTCCTCTGCCTCAAGCTCACGTATGCGGTTGTTGGCCTCAACGACCTCTGCCGGCTCTATAAAGACAGTCTTTCCGCTTGCCGATTCATCGTGTACGATACCGCCCATTTTGCGTTTGAGAGCAGGGGCTACAGGAATCACCAGACGGCCGTCACGCATGGTAGGAGCGGCATCCTTCTCCACAAGGCCGTCGGCCTGGGCACGGCGCAGAATACTGTTCAATGTTCGTGAAATGCTGCCTGAGGTGCGTACAAGTTCGCCACGTATCCGCGCCAATGCAGGAGATGCGCTGTCCTTTACAGCACCGAACTTGTCAATGATTGCGTCAATGCCTCTTATGATTGCAGGAAAGGCCTCCACTTCGCCTGCAAGAGCGCGCAAGGAAGGATATAGCGGATTATCCTCGCCATCGGCCGAGTCACCGCCTTGCTTATGCAGGATTGAGAGTATACGCCCTATGGTGTCGAGCGAACGGCGCAGCGAAAAGAGTTCCTCTGCACCCATGTACATGCCTTCGATGCGTATGCGCTGCAACGGCTCACGCACATCGTAATAGGAGTCTGTAGGAAAGTTGCCTTCGACCTGCATCATGAGCATGAACTCGACAACCTCGTTCAGCCGTGTCTCAATGGCACCATAATCGGTAAGAAACTGCATCTCATCGACACGTTCCCTGCCGAGCGGGCACAAGCACTGCTCCTTGAGCATCCGGCGTATTGCATCAAACTCTATTCTCGTTTCAAAATTCTGCGGATATATCATCGTTCTTGCATTTCGGAGTGCGAAGATACATCAAAAAATGTTCAACACGGTCCAACAACGGCTGTTATTCCCGAAAATTCTGTTTTTTCGGCAATTTTAGCCGCTTTTATATGATATTTATGCCGCTACAATCGGTAATATTCTGATAGAAATCACTATCTTCGCAAGAAATTACATTTCGACAATGACATTCCGTTACGACAATATCGACATAAACATAAACGTAGCCGGAGAGGGAGAGCCGATTCTGCTTCTTCATGGCTGGGGCTGCACCGGAGAGATATTCAAGGATATCCAGACCGTGCTTGCCACAGCATACAGGACATACAGCTTCGATTTCCCAGGCTTCGGTGCTTCGGGAGAACCGTCGGAGGTATGGGGCGTAGAGGAATACACACGCATGGTCGAGGCTTTCGTAAAGGAGAACGGCATCGAAAGGCCGGCACTCATGGGACACTCTTTCGGAGGCAGGGTAAGCATCGTCTTCGCTTCGCGCAACGATGTGAGCCGCGTAGTTCTTGTCGATGCAGCCGGAATAAAGCCAAAGCGACCGTTAAGGTACTATTGGAAGGTATATACGTTCAAGACCATGAAATGGCTTTGCAACACATTCCTGCCAAAGGCCAAGGCACTGGCCATAATAGAGAAACGCCGCAAAGGAGCCGGCTCAAGCGACTACAGCAATGCATCGCCGATGATGCGTGCGATATTGTCAAAGGTTGTGAACGAAGACCTCAAGCACCTTATGCCCAAGATAAAGGCACCAGCCCTTCTATTCTGGGGCAACATGGACACGGCAACTCCGCTGAGCGATGCCAAAACAATGGAGAAGCTTATACCCGATGCCGGGCTTGTAGTAGCACACGGAACCGGACATTTCTCGTTCCTTGAAAGCCCAGGGCTGTTCACTGCCGTAATAAAGAACTTTTTCAACATTAAATAACAGAATATGGGAACTCTTGTAATATATCCTATCGTAGCAGCTGTTTTCTTCCTTATGATAGCCCGATACGACATCCACATGTTCCAGCTCAGTTCCTACCGTTACAGCCGCTATTTCCGTTGGCTTGTTCCGGGGAACATCGTTTCAAGAAACAGAATCTTAGCACTTCTGATGCTTCTGCCGGCAATCTTCCCCAACTATTTGGGAGTAGGTTTTGCTACCGGAATCACAGGAGGCGCATGGGCCGCAGCCTTGAACGAAAAGTTCAAGACACCGTTGGTATATACAATGAGAGTAAAGCGGCTGCTTGCGACAAACATACTGCTCTTCGTTGCAATAGCCGCATTGGCAATTCTCTTTGCCGGCAAATGGGCAATTGCAATCATCGGTGCAGAACTGCTCTTCTCGAACATGCTCATGCTGCTTGCCAACATGCTCAACACTCCTATCGAGAAGGCAATCAACCGACACTACTACAACGATGCTAAACGAATCATCGAATCGCACAAGGGGCTCATCATCATAGGCGTAACAGGCAGTTTCGGAAAGACAAGCACAAAGAACTACCTTGCAAGCGTGCTTGCCGAGAAATACAATGTTCTTGTAACCCCCGGTAACTTCAACACCCTGCTTGGAGTGGTACGCACAATCCGTGAGCAGCTCCGCCCCTATCATCAGGTATTCATTGTGGAGATGGGAGCAAAACAGAAGAACGACATCAAGGAGATATGCGACCTGGTACACCCTACTATCGGCATTGTAACCGCTGTAGGAGAGATGCATCTTGAGACATTCAAAAGCATTGAGAACATACAGGACACCAAGTTCGAGCTCATAAACTCCCTGCCGGCCGGCGGATTGGGAGTAATAAACAACGACTCGGAGTACATAAGAAACTATAAAGGGATTGCAAGCCGATGCCGTATCATCAGATATGCAGTGGAGAATGAAGGCGAATACAAGGCATCGGATGTAAATTACGGAGCAAGCGGAGTATCGTTTACTATCAACGATGGCCAGAGGTACACTACCCGCCTGCTTGGTACCGGCAATCTGCTCAACATCCTTGCATCGATAGCCGTAGCCGACCGCCTTGGCGTGTCGCCGAACAAGCAGCATAACGCAATAGCCCGCCTGCAACCCGTAGAGCACCGTCTCTCGATGAAGGTTGCCAACGGCATAACCGTTCTTGACGATGCATACAACTCCAACCCTCAGGGTGCCAGAATGGGACTTGAAGTCCTCAAGAACTTCAAGACAGGTGAAGGCAACAAGCGTATTGTTATAACTCCAGGATTCGTTGAGATGGGAAGCCGTCAGGCCGAGGCGAACAAGGAACTCGGACGCATTATCGCAACAAGTTGCGACTATGCAATAGTAGTCAATGCCACTAACCGCGATGCAATAAGAAGCGGTATCATTGAAGGAGGTCTTGCCGAAGAGAAATATTTCCTTGCCGACTCGCTGAACCATGCGCATGAACAGCTGGCACGGATAATACGACCGGGCGACGTCGTCCTTTATGAAAATGACTTACCTGATAATTTCAAATAAATTGTCATGTAAGTTATAGACGAGCTTTGCAGCGATTGGTCACACGCAGCACCGATAAAATTGATGCCGTGCGGACAGCGAAAGCAAAGCGAGTCAATGATTAAGACAACTTCAAATAGTTTGTCAGGCAAGCTATTTCAGCCTAAGCTGCTTTAGAGATTTAAAATATAAAACACCAATATAAAATGAAGACAAATGTAGGCGTTGTTTTTGGCGGACGCTCCGTCGAGAACGAAATTTCAGTAATCACAGCCAACCAGGCAATGGCTGCAATGGACAAGGAGAAGTATGATATAACTCCGATATATATAGCCAAAGAGGGAAAATGGTTCACGGGTGAAGCACTCCTGAATGTAGCGAACTACCGCGACACAAAGAAGCTTCTGAGCATGTGCGAAGAGGTTTATATGAAACCGGTCTATGGCGACACGAACCTCTACCGCACCAAAAAAGGCCTCTTCCAGAAAGATGTTGTAAAAAGGCTCGATGTAATGCTGCCGGCTCTTCATGGCACAAACTGCGAGGACGGCACATTCCAGGGAGTAATGGAGTTCTCCGGCATACCATATACCGGTTGCAATACTCTTGCATCGGCAAACGGCATGGACAAGATTACCATGAAGATGATTCTGAAGGAGTGCGGCATTCCGGTCATCGATTACTGCTGGTTCAGCGACAAGGAGTGGGCCGAGAAGCAGGAGGAGACAACAGCCAAGGTTGAGGAGAAGCTCAGTTTCCCGGTTATTGTAAAGCCGGCCAACAGCGGTTCAAGTGTCGGAATACGCGCTGCACACAACCGTGAGGAGTTCATCAATGCTGTCGAGTATGCAATCTCGTTCACAAGCCGTGTCATTGTAGAGAAATATGTGCAGAAGCTCAAGGAGGTTAACTGCGCAGTGCTTGGCAACTACTACGAGTGCGAGCCTTCGGTATGCGAAGTGCCGGTAAGAAGCGGCGAAATCCTTTCGTACCAGGACAAGTACATGAGCGGAGGAGGAGGCAAGCAGTCTCAAGGCATGCGTTCTACAGTGCGCGAGATACCGGCCAACCTGCCGAAAGAGAGTACGGAATTTATTCAGAAAGCAGCATGCGACACGTTCCGTGCACTCTCATGCGACGGTGTGGCACGTATCGACTTCATTATCGACGAGGCTACAGACGAGATTTTTGTCAATGAGATAAACACTATCCCCGGTTCATTGTCTTTCTACCTTTGGGAGTATAGCGGAATAAGCTTCACTGCTCTTGTTGACAGACTGATAGAGATTGCGTTCCGCCGCAAGCAGGATGCCGGTTTCAAGGCAGTAAACTACGGCGAGAACATCTTCGCGGCGAAGAGTGCCGGAGGCGCGAAGACCGGAGGAAAGCTCGGCTGCAAGACAGGCGGAAAATTCTGATACACGAACAATTGAAGAACGGTACGCTTGAACACTGGATGCGTACCGTTCTTTTTACATATACGAACCATGAGAAGATACATCTTTGCACTTTTGACGTTAATAATCCCGGCAGCCCTGTATGCAGCCGAAGAGCATATCACCCTGAAAACTGCTACCGGAGAGATCAAAGGCAGGATAATTCTGCCACGGAGCGATGCGCCATGCCCCATTGTACTTATAATTGCCGGAAGCGGACCTACCGACATGAACGGAAACACTATCGGTACCGAGCTGAAGAACAACTCTATTAGGATGCTTGCCGAAGGGCTTGCTGCAAAAGGTATAGCCAGTGTCAGATACGACAAGAGAGGCATAGGAGAAAGCACTCAGGCCGGGTTCAAGGAGGAGGAACTGCGTTTCGAACACTACATAGAAGATGCCATTTCATGGGCTGCAATGCTCAGAGACGACAAGAGGTTCAGCAAGATTGTGATTGCCGGGCATAGCGAAGGGTCGCTTATAGGAATGGTTGCAACAGCAAGAAGCAAGGATGTCGATGCGTTCATTTCCATTGCCGGTGCTGGACGACCTGCATACGAGCTAATAGAAGAGCAGCTCATGCGGCAGCCGGAACAGATACAGCGCGAGGCCTCCGCGATAAACAAGGAGCTTCGCGAAGGCCGGCAGGTTGAAGAGATACCGGCCTACCTTGCAGCACTATACCGCAAGAGTGTACAGCCGTACCTCATATCATGGTTCCGCTACAGCCCCACCGAAGAGATAAAGAAAATAAAAGTGCCTGTACTCATTGCTCAAGGCGACAAGGATATACAGGTTGCTGTTGCCGATGCCGAAAAGCTGTATGCAGCAAGGCTTTTTTCTTCGTTCCTGATTGTAGAAAACATGAACCACGTGCTCAAACATTGTGAAAGCACGGACATGCTCATCCAGATGACAACATACCAGGACCCGGAACTTCCGATTAAGAGTGAACTAATTGATAGCATTGCAAGATTCATAAAGCAGTGACATACAGAATCGGGAAAGAATATAACATACTCCAAAAAGAAAATCTTTTCAATTATTTATTACCTTTGTACCCATAAAATGAAAAAAACATGGGCGAAAAAGGCAAATTAGAGATTTTCAAGACAGGATTCCTGTACTACGGTTTTGTAACACTGTCATTGGCAATTGTATTCGTATCATACATTTGGGATACCCCATTGGCCGGTTCAATGGGGTTCAGCGGATGGTTATACTTTGTACCGAGTGCGCTGTCGCATGCTGCACTTCTTGCGCTTGTCCCGTTCCTGCTTTCTTTGCCGTTCCTGTTTATAGGCAAACGTAAGGCTCTGTATGCCCCTGTACTTATAACACTCTCGGCAATCCTGCTGATATTCTTCGTAGCAAACGGAAAAGTCTATTCGCTTTACCGTTTCCACATCAATGAGTTCGTCCTGGACATGCTCTTCGGCGGTGCTGCGGGAGATGTATTCCAGTTCGATACCGCATTATATGCAAAAGTAGGAATGGAGATACTGTTGCTTGCAGCTGCAATGATTGCAGTCTGGTTCCTTTGCCGTCGGATATTCAACAGGTTCAACTATGTTGCAGCAAAGCCTATAATAACAGTGCTGTTCCTTTCACTGCTCTTCTCGCATCTGTTCCATGCCTATTCGGCCGCAGCCAAGATTCCGGGAGTAATACGCAGCGCATTGGCAATACCGTACAATGCACCGTTGACAGCAAACAGACTGATGCTGAAGATGGGTGTAATCTCGAAACAGGACATGACATTGAACATCGGCGGAGGCGAGAATTCGGGACTCAAATACCCTTTGTCACCAATTGAAGCCCAGCCCGATTCCATTCAAAAGAACATAGTACTCATAGCCATTGATTCATGGAACAAGAATGCATGGAACGGAGAAGTCTCACCGAATATATGGAAGTTTTCTGAGCGGTGTTCCGAATTCGAAGACCACTTAAGCAGCGGTAACGGCACTACAGGAAGTCTCATAGGAATGTTCTTCAGCCTTCCAGCAAGCTACAAGGACGACCTTGACATTTCGGGCACGCAGCCTTTGCTGGTGAACCAGCTTATTGCAAACGGTTATAACATTGGGGTTTTTGCCAGTGCATCGCTTGTACATCCGCCATTCGGGCGCATGATGTTCTCCAATGTCCCGAACCTGCGTATTGAATCGGAAGGTAACACCGTTTATGACCGCGACTGCGACATCACCAATGATTTCATCAGCTATATCGACAACAAGGAAGAAGATAAGCCATTCTTCTCATTCCTTTTTTACGACCTCGCACACGGATGCGAGATGCCTGCAGAAAGGAACCATCCGTTCAAACCGGCATGGGACTACCCCGATTACCTAAAGCTGAACAATGATATGGACCCAACTCCATTCTGGAACCTATACCGCAACTCCCTATTCCAAATAGACTCACTTGTAGGAAGAGTGCTGACAAAACTGGAGGAGAAAAACCTGCTGGAGAAGACCGTTGTCATCATTACCGGTGACCATGGCCAGGAATTCAATGAAAACAAGAAGAACTATTGGGGGCATGGAAGCAACTTCTCACCGGTACAGATACGTATTCCGTTCATGATTTTCGATGCAGACAAGGCAAAGCAGATATACCGGCACCGCACAACACACTACGACGTTGCTCCCACACTGCTCAAAGAGTATCTTGGAGTAAAGAACCCTATTGAGGAGTTGGGAATAGGACATCTTATTACAGACAGCTGCAACAGAGACTGGCATTATGTAGGCGACTATGGCAACTATGCATTTGTAATAGACAGCGACATGCGTGTCCTTGAAAAGGAACATTCAGGTTTTGTCGAGGTATATGACAGCCTTGTCAATCCTATTGACAATTACAAGTACGACCACAAGAAGCTCAACGATAAGATTATAGAACTGAACCGTTTCTACAAATAGCCGTTTATTACATAGTAGCCTTGATATATGAGCAACAATATCGACATATTCACCCCAGACGACGGAAACTGCATTGAGATTCCGTTGTCGGGCGAACGTGTGGCAGCCGGATTTCCTTCGCCTGCCGAAGAGTTCACGACACAAGGACTCGACCTTAACAGGAAACTTATCAAGAACCCTGCATCCACTTTCTATGCAAGAGTAAGCGGCCTATCAATGGTTGACGAAGGAATAAATGACGGCGACCTGCTTGTCATAGACAAGAGCATAGAGCCTTACGACGGCTGCCTGGCCGTATGTTTCATCGACGGAGAGTTCACACTCAAGAGATTCGAGAAACACGACGGTTACGGATTGCTTGTTCCGGCAAACAAGGAGTTCAAGGCAATAAAAGTCACTGCCGACAACGATTTCTGCATCTGGGGTGTAGTAACATACTTGATAAAGAAAGTATGACAAAAAGGAACAATCTTTACCTTTCACATTTCAACTTTCATCTTTCAACTTTCAACTTCTCATGTTCGGGCTCTGCGACTGCAACAATTTCTTCGTATCATGCGAAAGGGTATTTAACCCGACGCTGGACGGAATGCCTGTTGTTGTGCTCAGCAACAACGACGGATGCGTCGTGTCACGAAGCAACGAGGCAAAGGCACTTGGCATCAAGATGGGGCAGCCGTTGTACCAGATACGCGATTTCATAAAGAAGCATAATGTAAAGGTCTGTTCAAGCAACTATAGGCTGTACGGCGACATGTCACAACGTGTCATGGCAACATTAAGACAATTCTCTCCAGCCATAGAAATATATTCCATAGACGAAGCATTCCTCCTGCTCGACGACTACCCGGCCGAAAAACTCAAACATTTCGGCGAGGAACTGGCAAGGACAGTCAAGCGCAACACCGGAATACCGGTCAGCATAGGCATATCGCACACAAAAACCCTGGCTAAAATAGCAAGCAAGCTATGCAAGAGATACCCAAAGCTGAACAATGCATGCCTTATGCAGCGCGATGAGGATATTGAGAAAGTTCTGGGAAACTTTGCCATAGGAGACGTGTGGGGCATCGGACGAAAGCACAACAGGATGCTTGGCGAATGCCGTATCGCCACTGCAGCCGACTTTGCAGCACTAAGCGAGAAATGGGTGCAGAACCGTATGGGTATAACTGGTGTGCGGACTTGGCTCGAACTGCACGGGAAGCCCTGTATCGAATTCAGCCACGAAGAGGCCGACAGGCAATCCATAATGGTATCGCGTTCATTCTCAAAGGAGTTGTACAGCATTCAGGAACTGCATGAGACAATCACTACATTCGCAGGCATAGCCGCTGAAAAACTACGCAAGCAGAACAGTGTTGCACAGGAGATGCAGGTGTTCATCATCACCAACCGCCACCGTGACGACCAGCCGCAGCACTACGAATGCGACCAGGTCCATTTTGAGACTCCGACCGACAGTACATTGGAGATTGTAAAGGCAGCCACAGAGGAGCTGAACAGGATTTACCGCCGCGGCTACGGATACAAGAAGAGCGGAGTAAGACTCTCGCACATAACACCGTCCAAGGCTGTGCAAGGAGCATTGTTCGACACCATCGACCGCCCGAAGCACAAGAAACTTATGGAAGCCATAGACCGCATAAACAGCGGCATAGGGCATGATAGCGTAAAACTCGTTTCACAAGGAAGCATTACCGGACACACGAACCGCGAACATCTCTCTCCGCAGTACACTACAGACTGGGACGATATCATCGTTGTAAAAGTGTGAGGCCCGTCACTCCGCAAGAAGAGATTACCATTCATGAATATATTTTAAATTTTCCTATTTTTCACCTATTAAACAGTGCCACAAGTGGTGTTTTACAAATAATATGGCTATATTTGCAATATTGTATATAATTAACCATAAAAATAAAACACTATGTCTATCAACAACTTGAAAAAAGCCCTGACACTATGTACAGCCGCACTGTTCTGTACATTGGGAAGTTTCGCACAGGGAACATTCGAGAAAGGCAAGCTGTACCACATCTACGCATCGGGCGACAAAGGGAATGTCGTTTACGAAATGAAGGACAACGCAGTAGGCCTCAGCGACTACGAAGAGAAGAATGCAGCACAGTACTGGAAGATTTCGGAACTTTCGGGCAGCTGGCGCATCATCAACCCTGTTACCGACCATGCACTGCGTGTAAACGGCAACCGTGTAGAGGTTGGTGAGAACAACGGTTCGGACGAGGCACAGCTATGGAAATATGAGAACGGGCTTCTCATTCCGTCTAACACCCCGTCGGTTGCCGTTGCGAAATCAAAGAACGGACTGGTACTTATAAGCAAGGAGAAGGCCGCCGGCCTCAAGGCTGCACAGTTCCGCTTCGAGGTATCGAAATATGCAGGTTTTGACGACAACCTCACTTATCTCATACGCACCGCGACAAATCCGGAGATTGTATTAGGCAACGGCGATTCAGGCGAGAACAACTCACGTATCGTAGCCGAAAAGGCCGATGCCGGCAACAGAGGACAGTACTGGAATGTAAAGACAATTGACCTATACACATTCGCAGTCGAGAATGCATTCTACGGGCAGAATTTCGACGACGGCGGCGGCAATGCAAGCATTGATTATCTGTTGCAGTGGCCGGCCGTAGCAGGCATCTGGAACAATGCGAAGTTCCGTTTCGAGCCGGTTGAGGGCAAGAACGGCATATATATTATCACATCCGCAGGAAAGGAGGGCACGATGTATGCACTTAAGGAAGGCCGCATGATGAGAGTTGAGAAAAACCCTGCAGACAGCACAGCCTGGTTCACTGTCGAGCAGGTGGAGAAGCCCAAGATTGCATCTCCCAAATGGGAGGACGAGACTGTTTTTGCCGAGAACAAGGAGCGTGGCGTTGCTACGTACATGCCATACAACAGCGAGGCGGAGATGCTTGCCGACACAGCATATTACGCAACACCCTGGACTGAGCCGGTGAACAGCCGATACATGACGCTTAACGGCACATGGAAATTCAACCTTGTGAGTGAGCCCTCACAGCGTCCGATGACATTCTTCGAGAACGGCTTTGATGTTAGTGCATGGGACGAGATTCCAGTACCATCAAACTGGGAAATGCACGGATATGACAAGCCTATCTACAACAACGTTGCGTATCCTCACTCAGACACTCCTCCGTTCATCAATGCACGTCCCGTACACAACGACGGTGGCAAGAACTATGGCATCAACCCTGTCGGTTCATACGTACGTACATTCGCTGTACCCGAAGATTGGGACGGCCGACGCACATTCATACACTTCGGCGGTATCTATTCAGCAGCTTTCGTTTGGCTCAACGGAGAATATGTGGGCTACACACAAGGTTCAAACAACGTTGCAGAGTTCGATATCACCAAGTTCCTGAAGAAAGGCGAGAACAAGCTTGCCGTTCAGGTATTCCGCTGGTGCGACGGCTCATACCTTGAGTGTCAGGACATGTTCCGCATGAGCGGTATCTTCCGTGATGTATATCTCTACAACGTGCCTAAGGTATCGGTTCGCGACCACTATATCACCAGCAAGCTGTCGCACGACCGCTACAGCGCAGACATAAACGTGAACTTCGAGCTTGACAACCGCGATTGCATTCCCGGCAAGAAGAGCGTAAAGGCTGCAATCTATGACAACAGCGGCAAGCTCCTTGCTTACGACACGCTTACATTGAACACCGCAGCACGCATAGCAGCGTTGAACGGCGACATCAAGCTCAACATAAGCGACATCAAGCTATGGAGCGCAGAGAAGCCGAACCTCTACACCGTTCGCATAACACAGTATGACGAGAACGGCAACGAAGAGATGGCATTCTCTACAAAGTACGGTTTCCGCGATATCGAAATAAAGAATTCCCTTGTTTATATCAATGGCGAAAGGGTATTCTTCAAAGGTGTTAACCGTCACGACACCGACCCTGTAAGAGGACGTGCCGTTACAACCGAATCCATGTTGAAGGACGTGCTCCTTATGAAGCAGAACAACATCAACACAATACGTACCAGCCACTACCCCAATGCTGCAAAGATGTACGCAATGTTCGACCATTACGGACTTTACTGCTGCGACGAGGCCGACCTGGAAGACCATGCCAACCAGACCATTTCGGACCGTCCGTCATGGATTCCGTCATTCGTTGACCGCATCAACCGCATGGTACTTCGCGACCGCAACCATGCCAGCGTTGTAATGTGGAGCTTGGGTAACGAGGCCGGCAACGGAAACAACTTCGGCCCGTGCTACGATGAGGCAAAACGCCTTGACAGCCGTCCTGTCCACTACGAAGGAACACGTTCAGGCAACGACTACGGTGGTGGGCGTTTCAGCGACTTCTATTCTAAGATGTACCCCGGACAGGCTTGGATGAACAAGAACACCAACAACCTTGACAAGCCTATGTTCATTTGCGAGTATGCCCATGCTATGGGTAACGCCATCGGCAACCTCAAAGAATATTGGCAGAAGATTGAGGCATCGAACTCTTGCATCGGAGGCTGTATCTGGGACTGGGTTGACCAGGCTATCTATGACCCGCAGGAGATGAAGCAGGGCATTTACCGCATACACACCGGATATGACTATCCGGGACCGCACCAGGGCAACTTCTGTTCCAACGGTGTTGTATCGCCGTTGCGTCAGGAGGGCGGAAAGCTCAAGGAGGTAAAGGCTGCACACCAGTTCGCTGAGATTACCATGCCGGAGATAAACTACGAATACGGAATTGTAACAATCGAGATAAAGAACAAGTACAACTTCACGAATCTGAACGAATTCAATGTAGAATACGACATCGTAAAGAACGGTAAGGTTGTATATACCGGAATGGCTCCGGCTCCCAGCGCAAAGAGCGGCGAGAGCGGCAAGGTTTGGTTTACCGTAAGGAAAGCCAATATCGGCAGAGCCATGAAGAACGGAGACGAGCTCTTGATTACTATTCGTCTTAAGCACCGCGACGCACAGATTTTCGCTCCTGCCGGCCATGAGGTCGCATTGCAGCAGTTCACTCTCGCAGAGCGAGCGCCTCTTGCAACAGTGAAGGGCAAGGGCAAGGCACTCCTGTCAACATCTTCATTGCACGAGACAATTATCGGCAATGACAAGATACAGCTGAAGTTCAACAATGAGACTGCGCAGTTGACCGATCTTGTGCTTAACGGCAGAAACATCATAACCGACGGACAGGGATTCATCTACAGCAACCACCGCTGGATTGAGAACGACCGTCAGGGTTACGATTACTACGGCCCGGACTCCGGCAAGGAACATGCACAGACAAATGACGGCCTTGAGGCAAATGGCGAGATAAAAGTCGTTGAAGAGAATGGCAACACTGTTGTTAAGACAACGCGCAAGGGTTCTATCTGCGATACAAGAATCGACTACACGATTTACCCGCAGGGCATTGTAGATATTGAGGCT
>JAZNSN010000033.1:0-4649 GCA_045591315.1 Bacteroidaceae bacterium | reverse complement strand
TTGTGCGCTGTTTCAGATTGTTTCAACAAAATTTAAAGGTTTGAGGGTTAACAATAGTAATCTTAGGGGGCACTGCAAGGTATAATAATATACATCGGAAACTCCGCTATAAATCTTCGAGCATTCTCCTTGCCTCCTTATTGCCTGCTGCAGCAGCCTCAAGGTATAAATCCTTTGCAAGGCGCTTACTGCGTTTCACGCCACGGCCGTGGTAGTAGCAATCGGCAAGCACCTTTGTAGCACGCTTATCACCAAGCACATAAAGTTCTCTTGCATAGCGGTACACCAATTCATAGTTACCGTTGTCCTCCACATGCTCTACCATCCACGCCATAGCATCCTTTGAGCCGTGTTCTGCTGCAGATTCCATACATTGCAATGGAGTACCAAATACGGAATCTTTTTCACATTCCAATGCCATCATCAGTCTTGCATACTCATACATAGCTTCAGGATTGTCTGCCAGTGCACACTCACGCAGAAGTCCGGTAGCACGCAGTGTATCCTTCTCAACGACCTCGCCTATGAGCAGATATTGTCCAAACTGAAGTAAAGCGCGTGGCTCATGAAGTTCGGTGGCAAATTCCAATAGTTCGACTTCCTTTACTCTATCCCGCCCGTAGTAGAGACCTTGTCTGTGCATCTGGGACAGTTCATAGTAGCAACCAGGGACTCCTAACTCTGCACCACGTTCAAAGAAACGTGCCGCAAGGTCATATCGTGTCTTCAGGTTAATGCCTTTCAGATAGAACTCGCCTATCCTGCAAAAAGCCGGAGGAAAGTTATATTGTGACAGCTCCATGTATATTGAGAGTGCTTTCTTGTAGTTCTTCTTGTTGTAGTAGATCTCGGCGATATCGAATTCATGCTCACATTGCGCAAAGAAAATGGAATCCTGCAACAAATTGTCAACCCTTTCTGTTCTGACACGGTTACTCCTCTTAATGCAACTGTCCTCTCTTGTGACAATAGCATCATCATTGCTAAAAACAGCATTGCCGTCATAACCAATCACGTCAACCGCTACGGTATTGCAGATACTGCTGTTGTATAACTCTACCTGCAACTTGCCGTCCACACTCTTTACCGACGGGTTCCACAGCAGGGTACGGCGGTAGTCATTGTCGTCGGGCACCATAGTACTATAATCGGGAGAGTAGAACTGCTTTGCCACCGTATAGCCCTGAACAGATGTGTAACGGCGTGTACTGCCGGATACGCTCAGATCATTCCTTATCAGCGACTTGTTGTCACGCCTGTCCGGTATAAGGTATGCGATGTTGTTGGGATGCTCCATATTCTCAAAAATATGAAGTTCTTCATTCAGCCTCCACAGCCTGTCCAATGAAAGGTACAGTTCGTCAATAGACTCCGGATCGTATATTCTGACATCATCTTCAGACAATCTGTATACTATGCCTGTTTGTGAGAGAAAACCATCATAAAAGAAACTATACGGATGTTTATTTTGATAAACAGCTGCTCTACGTTCCCAAATTCCAGGACTGCCATCAACACTCTTCAACTTCTTTTGATCACTTGTTATTATCACTTCACTGAAATTGGTCATATTTTCAACATCTATGCCATGTGTGTATTCAGTGTCGGGTACCGGTATACTGTCATAATTGTAGTTTCCTTTTATCACAACAGGTTGCACCCAATTTTGCCATCCCAGATCGTATCGTTTATATATACTCGTCAAGACATTCAAGACAGTAAGCACATCTTTATACATATATGCATAGTCGCGCATAAAGTGTCGTACCTCTGATCTTAAGACATCATTATTGTCACATTCCGGTGCGGCAACCTCTTGCTCAAGAACAGTTTGCTCCTCTTCATTATCAGATTCCTGCGTCTCATTTACATCACTGGTATCGTCATTGTACCGATATAGCTCCACAGGCATATCATACACTCCATTCCTGTAGGTTACATCCGTTGCATACTCCCACTCTTCAAGATAATCAAGACGTAGCTCACTGATAGGTGAAGTCGTTGTCAGTTTGCGTTTCAGGTTAGCTTCTACGCTAATTTCGTCTAACAAATATTCACTTGCACCCACCTTCTTGATTCCGCCATTACTCTTTTCTTGGGATCTTATACTGCTCCCGACATTTTCTTGCCAGAAGCTATACCTGCGTGGCTTGGGCGAGAAGTATTTGTCCATGTAAAAAGCATAGTTGATTCTATCGCTGTGCTTTAAATATGTTTCCGGAGAAAGCGCTACGGACTGTTTGCCAGTGAAATCGTCAAGTACAATGCTGAACTTGCCAGCACTGTCTGTGCGGAAAACCAGTGCCTTGATGGTGCTGTCATTGGCCGTGAAGTCAATCCTTACAGGCCTATAAGGCTGTGGGATTACATTGTAGCTCCCCAAATTTCCAAACTTTCTGCTCCTCACCTTGAACACAAAGTCACCCTTTACCACAATACCCTCTTCGGGAGGCACGATATCGCTGAAGTTTCCAACCGTCAGTTCTGCCCATTCGTATGCAGTCCAACCGTTAGTGAGCATCACAAGGTCGAGATGTTCCTTGCGCTTGGGATTCTTAGGGTCAAAATATTGGTAGGCATCAGGGATGTAACCCTTGAGTTCGGAGCCCAACAACAGATATGTATACAGGTTATATCCCCAGGATGTTGTCTGCACTCCCGACTGGTCGCTGACAGACAACGCAAATTCCGTCTCATTATCCAGAGGATTGCCATCCTCGCGCTCTACAGTTAAGGTTATTTTGTCATGTGGTAGTAGCCTCAACTTATGAAGGGGATCATCATTTGCGCTAACGCGCAACTTTACCGTCTGGTGGTCACCGGCCTGCAGGCTGTCGTGCTGCACAAAGAAGAGTCGCTCAGCAAGAGGTTGCCTACCATGAAACACTATTGCGCGGTTTACTCCTTCAGGTAAATATTTCTTGTTTATTGACATTGTGTAACTGTCACGTTCAATCTCATGATAGAATCCCAATTTATTGCGGTGCAGTATAGCGAAAGCAATGGTACTATCATCAGCAAAACTATGGATAACATTGAAGTTCACACTATCGTTTTTTTCTGTTACCGACACTACGCATCCTCTCTGTTCAATGCGGGGCAATCCGAACTTATATTCCTTCTTTTTCCCCTTCTCATCCGTGATGTTTACCTTGGCAGTATATTCCGTCTCCAAATCAGGGGTCAGGATAAAACTTCCCTTGCCCAAATGTTCCGGAGTGGTTCTCAACAGAGGCCTGTTGTCGGCGAAAATGGTGATCTCATCATAAAGGTCGACGCCATCGAATCCTGTCAATTCATATACAACCCTGCTTTCAATGCCGTCGACAAGATGCCCGCTCTCGGGATAGAAACGGATCTCGGGCACAATCTTCTTTTTGAACGTTTTGTTGGCAAAAAGACCCTGACTCCTGTCGCGTATGTTGCGGAACCCCCAGTCGCCATTGTTCACTTTGTCATATACGGGGAACACGCGACCGAAGATGCCCTCGCCACCCCAATTGAGCATATAACGGGTGTATGCGCGCACCTCGAAGAAGCCCGACAGATAAAGCGGGTCAAGGTATATTCCACCGTGGCATGTTCCGTTATCATCAATTCTGTACTTATCAGTCTTCACGACATACCCCTCGGGGCTCATAAGCTCCACATAGAGCACACGGCTCAACACCGTGGGGTTGTTGTCGCTGTGGCTTGTAACGAATGCCTTGAACCAGATTGTCTCACCAAGGTAATATGCAGTGTTATCAAAGTGCAGATACACTCGCTCCTGTGGCAATGCACGCCCCACCAGCAGCGCACGCAAGGCGGCACTGTCGGTAGGTGTCTGAGCTCTCAAGAATATTGATGTTATAACAAATACTATTAATATTGATTTTCTCAACATTCCTAATTCTTATCTTATTATTTTCAGATTAGGAGCATACATGTATGATATACCGTTATCATATTTTCCTTCTACAAGGAATGTCTTTCTCGTTGGATATGATACACTAATATAGAATGAAAAATAAAAATAGGTACTATTGTTTGTCGAGAAGACTCCGGCTGTAGAGAATTGATGACATGACGATGGTTTATTGTGTGAACTATTATCTGTAAAATACACTTTAGCAGTATTATGACACTCTGTTATATCACATTTTATATCCATATTGTAATCATATACGTATCCTCCATATTCCATCTGAAAGTCACAATTATATTCATTAACAGGCCCTAAGGGATTATCCTCAATTACACTACTAGTTGAAGCCACATCATATTCGTCAACAATATTATCCTCTATTAGTATACCGGTTTGAATAGTGCAAACCTCTGCATCATTTGTATAAAATTTGCTTATTATCCTATTTTCAATCTCATCAAAGGTACTTTTTGTAAACTTAGAATAGTCCCTTACATAAAGCATATTTACATCTATACCGTACTTTTCGCCAAGTTCATCAAGTCTTGCCAGAACCTCTTCCTTTGTCATTCCACCAACAGACCTTGTCTTTGCACTCTTCTGCATCTCTGCAACAGGCATACAATCGTCACAGTCTTCGTTTGTACACGACATGAACGTTGTCATAACAGATACTATACACGCAAACATAAAAATAAGTTCTCTTTTCATTTTTGTTTTTTTGTTTTAAAATTGTTAATAA
>JAZNSN010000032.1:0-24178 GCA_045591315.1 Bacteroidaceae bacterium | reverse complement strand
TTGGAGCATATTGGGAATGTTGTCGGGCGGCATGAAGGATTTATGCGTACAAAAATGATATTTTTTCGAATTTGCAGGCAAAAACGGAAAAATCACCGAAAAACTGAGACCGAGCCAAAATTACTTTTGACTCGGCCTCTTGTGATTTTTACACAGCAGATATATAACCGGGCAATACCGGTTTGGAGACAAGCCACATGAACGAGAAGAAGGAACGCTGTGAACTTGCAAAGGCAACAAGCAAGCTAAACTCCGAAAGCACAAATCCGTGGCAGAAAGCTCAGCAGGAGAAGAAAAAGGGAATAGGAACTCCTTGACCTCGCCTTTTGCCAAAGCATATGAAAAACTCATGGACTATAAGATACTGAGAGAGTTGGCATTCCCATTCAAGAGCCCTGTACACATGGCTGCTGCAATTGATATTGGGCCGGGAATAAACGACAGCAACAATCTTTCGAGCGTTTCGAACAGATTTGCAGGAGAAGTTGATGAATATTTTAGAAACGCAAGTAAAAATTACAAAAATATATCGTATATTAGTCAATCTGGAAATGCCATGAGACATACGATATGGCAGGCAGTGCTTGCATCGCAGTACAATCCTCAAGTGGCATACGACGCTGCAATGTCGCATGAAACAAGGCCATATACCAATATCGACAGAAGGTCTTTTGCCAATGAAACTGACGCCGATATGGTTACAGACTTGTTGAACAACGAGATAGGGAGAAGGATTGGAACAAACAACAAACGTCTTGACAGAAAGGGAATTGCCTTGATTGCCTTAAGAGAGTATTGGCAAAACGGGCTTTTCACTTACGAGAAAGGCAACGATGGTATGTGGCATGTTGTAAAGAGGAGAATATCTGATGATGTTTACAATGCCATGTATAATAAATTTATAGGTTTAGACAATAACGGAAGATAATGAAAAAAGGATTGGTTTTTGTTTTTGCATCGATGATGCTTTTATGCGGATGCAACCGTCTGTTCGAGAGTGAAAAGGAGAGGCTGGACCGCATGATGGGAATCCACTGGGAAAACTGGAAAAGTGCCGGCAAGGACACCACGAACTGCGTCGTTGACTTTGCCGAGGTTGTGCCTATCGAGTGGGATACAATGGTTTATGTTGATTACTACTTGTCCGATAAAAACATAGATGCTTATAATTACATAAAAAGTTGTTATTGGCTTAAAGAGGTGGACCTTAGAAAATATGATGAAGAAAGCATACATTTCTGGAAAGACGGGAAACTTGTTTACAAGATTTCCTTGCTTATGGCAAGCGACGATGAAAAAGGTTCATATTTCTGCAGTGAAAAGAATTTAATAAAACGTGCCCGCAATGATGCAAAGTTCCATGTAGTAAAAAAACGCAAGTTTTATATTATCCGTGATATGACTGAGGAGTTCGTATTATCATGGAGATATGTTAATGAGTTTTACGATTATAACCAATAGTTCCGTTGCCGTGACTCTTTCCTTCACGCAGGGCGACAAGTCCTTATTTTAAGTTTAGGGGCTGTTTTTATTTCAAAAAACAATACCGATAGAAAAGAAGGATTGATTCCGAGCCAAAATTTCGTTATCTTCGCCGAAAGAATTCTTTTATGGAACTGCCAAATGATCCCATGATGCTGTTCAGCACCGTAAACATGTACCTGCGCGACCGTTACCGGTCGCTCGACGAACTTTGCTCAGACCTCGACATCAACCGCAAGGAACTTGAAGAGAAACTCCTGCAGGCCGGGTTCGAATATAGCGAGAAATACAATAAGTTCTGGTAGGCTACAGCATTGAATGGAAGAGCCTCAATCCGTCCATAGTTGTGCTGAAAAATACAGTACCGCCCGAAGCGCGGAAAATCTTGTCGGTTGACATCGAAAGGTTGCGTTCGTGGCCGGGATAGCGTTCATAGTCGGGTTGCAAGAGGGCTCCCGACTGCAACCCGGCAAGCATCTCGCAATAACAGCATGCAGTCTCATACGTATTCATCGAATTCCCAGCACCATAGTTGTACACGCCACCCGGCAACCCGAACGTTGCCGGCAAGAACTCCACTGCCTCCTTTACCCATGTTATGCCGCGATATTCGCGCACCGGGAACATGATGGGGCGACGCTCATTTACCGAAGCTGCAATAAGCTGCACAAAGTTATTGTGCAACGGCATGCCTTCACGCGGTTTATCGTACATCCACGTTGCACGCAGGGCCACAGTAGCGGGGTTAAGTTCCATAGCCCTTCGCTCTGCTTCGAGCTTATGCTTGCCATATACATTTTCGGGCATTACGGGCACATCCTCACTTAGTGGGCCACACTCCAGGTTCCCGTTATATATCTGGTCGCTTGAAAAGAAAACGAACTTTGCACCATGAAGCATCGCAGCCCGTGCAAGATTACAAGTCCCCTCAACATTCACCTTATAGCTCTCTTCGGGGTGCTGTTCGCAGTACCATGTATTGGACAATGCAGCAAGATGCAGCACAACATCGGGTGTGTTATGCAGCAAATAGCTATCCACCGAAGCCTCATCGGTTATGTCAAGTTCGGCATGCGACGGCATGAGCAGAGAAAAATCATATCTCCACCTCTCGACAAAACGGCTCCCCACAAAGCCGCTTGCTCCTGTTACCAGTATCCTTTGCATGGTATGCTATTTGTTGTTTTCACTATCAATTATTTCCCAATAGCCCTTCTTGGTTACCCCTACATGACAAATCTTTTCTGCTTTTTTAAGCTTATCCAATTATTTCTTGATACCATCAGGTGTTATACCAATTACTTTTGCAAGCTGTTCCCTTGTTGTGAAAGTATGCATACGTATTTCTTCCATTATTCGTTCAGCTTTCGTTTATTGCGTACCAGAGTGTGATTCTTGAGTATTTAGCATAGATTCTTGGGTACTTTTATTTTCATTTCCCGAAATACCAATAATCATATACCTATTTTTCAACTCATTGTTTCCCCCACCAACAGATTACGGAAGAATTTTATCAAGAAGCTGTAATTTATAACGCAATAAGGCATTTAATAAAATCACACTGTCCAATTAGATTTCAATAAGTTCATTAATATTTGTATCTGTGAATGTACGCCATATTTTGAGTTCTACATGCTTATAATCATCATATATTTGCTTTACAAACTCTATTTCAAAAACCAAGCGTAAGTCATCTTTATTCTCTTCTACTGCCCCTTCTTTTCTACAGCCAAGACGAACTACTTTTATAATCCAAAGGTCACGTACACCTTTTCCCTTAATATAAGGCATAAAATAATATAGTTTGTTAAGCAACACTGTAGTTGGGAACTTCTTGCCAGTATAATAAATCGTAGCAGTTCTGTCTAAAAAAACAGCTTCATTATCCCTCTTTACAAGAGAAATAAGCACATTACGAGAGGTATTTACAACCGATTTGTCAAATCTTATATTATTATAATCATTTATATCAGTTTCATGAGCAACATCATTTTTAACAATGGGGTTATAGTCGAATTTATAAAAAAGATCTAAGAAATTCAGTTGACGAATACGCTTAATCTTTACACTATAAGGGTTTGAAAAACGCGCATCTTCCTTAATCAAATCCAGTTGTTCTACGAAATTGCATATATCTACACTTTTATATTTATATTTAGCAATAAAGAAGTCATTAAGCAGTTCAATGCATTTATCACTTACAGAACCATAATATTGAAGCTCTTTATAAGTTTGATGAATAAAACTCGTTTCTTCAACTGTCAATAGTCTGAGGTCCACGACTAGCCCATTATTTAAATCATTCGGTTCGAATTTAACCAAACCATTTCCATACTGTCGCGAGTTATCAAGAAATATTTCTTTTGCAACATCTGTAATTAAATAAGCAAACAAGACATCCGTATTTATATCACCTACGTTATATACACAATGAAATGTAGTAAGATTATATACATCAGCTACGTTTCTTACAAATCGTAATCCTTTTCTATTAAAAACAGAGACCCATATAGGAGAAGGTTCTCTGTTTTCAAGGGCATACCACACCTTACGGCTAGAAGTAAGGTATTTTTTATCAATGCCTTTCTCTATACCTAAACAAAGATAATTTCGAACATTTATATTATTCTCTTCTGACATTCCGTTAAAAAGCATAACAGTTTTATCCTGTCTAAGCAATAATTCAAAGTCATTAAGAGTAAAAACATTACTTTTAATATCTACTGCATGGCATATACATGGTCGAAGACAAGAGTCTGGTATGTTGTAACGGTCTTTTTTTGAAATATTAAATGTAAAATAGTCATTTGCACCAGTGGCTATTCCTCTTGAAACTTTTGCAAATGTTGAAAATGGGACTAAATGATTATAATTAGAGGCATTAGTATTCTCATAAAATTGCTTCCATTTCTGTTTAGGATCTAAAAGCCTTGTTTCAATTGCGTTATATTCTGATATTGAATTTGAAAGTTTTTCTATATTATCAATACTCGAAAACTTAACAACATCTGAATTCCCGTTCTTATGACAAAGTAAAATGCAGGCTGTTGTCAAAACATCATCAAAAACACTTTTGTTAAAATCGATTATTATCACATGACGAAGTACACCACTTTGCAATAAGATTCGCTTAACTTCTACACCATAATCTGAATTAAGAAATTCAGAAGGGATTATATAAGCAAGACGTCCTCCATCTTTCAACTGATGTATTGATTTTAATAGGAAAAGAGTATAAATATTTGTAAAACCATTAAGATTTACATTAAGGCGAGTGTTTATTAAAGAAATGTATGTTGAATTATCATAATCATGAAATTTCAGATATGGAGGATTACAAATTACCCCATCATATTTTTTTTCCCATGATGAAGTCAGATAATCCTCATTATTTAATGAAATATCTTTATTAATTTCTAACAAATTTGATTTTGCATATTTAAATATTCTATCATCAACATCATATCCAACAACTTTAATATCATCACGTAAATCAAACATTGATCTACTAAACACGCCCAATCCATATGCTGGTTCAAGTATTTTTGCACAACTACAAAGATCGCACAAAACCCATCTCGCCATAAAATCCGATATGAATTCGGGAGTAAAGTACTGAGCGAATTTTCTTCTATGCAAAACATCTGTTATTTTTACATATTGTTTCTCAGTTATCATAAACTGCAATCGAACAAGGTATCAAAATTTTCTTTATCAAGGAAAGCCTCTCCACCGTCAAACTTTACATAGAACAGTAAACGTCCTTTATTTAATTCTTTTCTCACACTATGATGCGCCGGTTCATTTAGTACACGTGCTAAGCAGATGCCATCTTGAGATGGTATCTTTATAGTTGTCTTGTTCTGATTCTTTGTATCTTGTTCTATAAAAAACTTATCTTCTTCCAAATCCGGATTTGCCACAAGTTCTAATATATGTTGAAATGACACACCATAAACCATATCAAAAAACACTTGCACATAAAAATGAGGAACATTATATGTCATAATCCATTTATGAACAACCTTCAGATCTTCAACTTTGGGAGTAATTGATAAAGAATTGCGTTTTTGGATAACCTTAAGACATTTTTTGATTTCAGATAACAGATTTGAAAGTTCGCATAACCGTTGCGATGAGCGCCATGAAGGCACCCTATAATCCAAGGATCTGACTGAGGTTTCATTAAGTTGTCTAAGTATCTGAATGAATTCAGGTCGCTTTTGTTCTAGCAAGTCAAAATAGTCTTTTAAGACTACATTTTTTATTTCAATAGCCTTTCTAATATTCTCAGTAACTATTCTGTTTGTCTCCTCTGCATACCTATTAATAAGAAATGCACTCGAACGAACCTCTATAGCAGCTATTGCTTTTGAAACGTAACCACTTATAACTTTATTATCAATTGCACTAATATCAAAACCTAAATTCTCATCAAAATCGTCTCTCTTAAAAAGAAGAATGTCAGGTCTTTTACCTATTGTATCTAACTCATTCTGATAATTACAGAAAAATTCTTCGAATCCAACATCCCCAGCTACCAAATCATCTGATTTTCCATACTTTACAGCAACTATATTTTTTGAATGATTGTTGACTGCTCTAAAAATAACATCCTCCGCCCAATCACCTTGTTGTTTATTTGTTATAAACTCTGATGATGCTTGAGTCGGCATTGACACTTCACTACGTGGCTTTGAAAAATCGATGACATCGGTATGTATTCTACCACATATATCATTTATTATTTCCTTGTATAATGCCATCAGTTTATTACTTTTTTTTAAATTAAATATCCAATTCAAAGAAGGAACACATAAATCTATTTATGCATATTATTCTATGCTTATAGGCAAAGATATAAAATGATACCCAATAAACAAGTTTACACAAGAACATTCTTTAAATGTTTAGCTATATGGAATCAAAGAGTATATGTCACACTTATCGTAACGTTCCTGCCGGGGGCACTTATGCCGCAGCTGTAGGGGCGGTAGCGGCGGTCGGTGATATTCTCAAAGGTTGCATTGAGAGAAAGACCTTTTGTAAGTTTGTACGATGCGCGCAAGTTAAATGTTACCCATGCCGGAGAATATACATTCCCTGCAGCATCAAGGGCGTAGAATTCGGTTTTTTCCTTTTCCTCTTCGGGCATATCCTCGGCACTGCACTCCGCTTGAAACTGAGTGAACGCTTCCGCACAGAATCGGCCGTTATCGAACCCGAACGTAACTTTTCCGAAAAGCGGTGCAGCATGACGAGAGGGCGATATCTCTCCGTTGTCGAGCTCTTCGTGGCCACGCTGCCAGCTGACACGTGCCAGAGCATAGAATTGCTTTGCAAACTTGGCATCCAGTGTCCCCTGCACGCCCCATACTCTTGCAACAGCCGCATTCTGCAATGCCTGCACACGGCATTCATTGCCTTGATATATCATAACATCACTGCCGTTGAAGGTGAAATCACGGCGAACAATGGCATTGTCGAGACGGGTATAATAGGCTGTAACACTTGCTTCAAACTTATTGCCGAAACGCTTTGCAATGCCAATTTCGACATTGTCGGCATATTCCGGTTTCAGTGACGGGTTAGGCACTGTAACGCAGCCATCGACACTGTCGAACAGTTTGCCCATGTCATCGACGTTAGGAGCTCTGAAGCCACGTGCATAGTTCAAGCGGAACAGCCAGCCGTATGAAGGCCGCCAGTTGATTCCGATGTTTCCGCTGACGCTTCCGGCATCGGCACTCTGCTTAGGTTCAAAAGGAATCTCATACCCGGCTTTCGAGAAGTCGTTGTCTATGCGGTAATGGTTGTAACGCAACCCGGCTGCAAGATTAAGCCTGCGGGTGAGATGCCATTCGCCTTGCGCGTATATTCCGGCACTGTACCATTCAGCCTTGGGATAACGCGCCGCCATGGGAGAGTTCTCGCCTGTAACGACATCTGTACATACACCTGCCGAACGCACATTGTTCTGCACATACTCGGCTCCATAGGAGATAACGATATCCTTTGACACTTTCTTAAGAAAATCGGTATTCACACTCCAGGCATCGACCTTCTCGCTCTGTATCTCGCGGCCAGCCTTGCCCAAAGAACGGCTGATACGGCTCTCCTTAAAACGTTGCAGGGCTACATTCACACGCAGGGAGTCGTAAAGAAAATTGTCGCCGGCATGCTCTGCCATAAGATGGTTCATCATCCATTTCTGCGGGCCGTAATCCCATTCGGCATAACGCGGCTTGCCATCACGCATGCGCTGATGACGGTCGTAACGGGCATAGTCCGAAGTGCGGCTATAATGGAACGCATATTCAAGGTTCCAGTTGACAGAAGGGGCATAGCGCACCTTCTGCATGAAGTTTATTTGCGAATATCCGCTTGGAGCCTGCTTGCGTTTGTCGTTGTTCACTACAACCTCGTCAAACACACCGTCCTTGTTGTAACCAGGTACAACAATGTAGGGCATCACATACTTTTCGGGGCCATGCCTGCCCTGTTCCAGGTCGTCGAACGAAGATGCCGTGAAGCTGGTGAGGAGAGCCCAACGCCTCCACCCTATCCCGGCATGCAGATGCGCTGTCAGTTCATTCGAAGCTGTTGCCGTACGCATTGTAGCCGAGCCGTATGCGACAGGGCTTTTCCCTTTTGCGAGCCGTGGAGCGAGAGTTCTGAAGACCATTGCACCGCCAATGGCATCGCTTCCGTAGCTCACCGCACCGGGCCCGAAAAGCACTTCGCTGCTTTCAATGGCAAAAGGATCGAGCGAAATCACATTCTGTATGTTGCCGGAACGGAAAATGGCACTGTTCATACGCACCCCGTCGATACTGTAAAGCAGTCTGTTGGTTGCAAAGCCACGTATCATAGGGCTGCCTCCGCCATACTGGCTCTTCTGGATGAATACCTCTCCTGTCAGCCCCAACAGGTCGGCTGCGGTCTGAGGATTATACGCATTGGCTTCTTCGAAGGAAATGCGTGATATTTTTACAGGCTGCGACTCGCGCTCCTGACACCACCGGCTCGAAGAGACCACAATCTCGCCCAGATGTACCGAAAGGCTGTCCTGCGCCTGTAACGCCAACGGCATAAGCGAAAGAAAAAAAGAGAAAAGTATCTGTTTCATAGCAATACCTCAAACGGTTGTCATTTGACAAGGAGCTTGCCGGCTTTGCAGTAACCTCCCTCATCCGTTCCCATATAGAAATAAACTCCTGCCGGAAAACCGTTTGTAGGTACTGATATGCGTTCACCTGCAGATGATCTGAACATGACTGCTCCGCTTGAATCATAGACAACGAGAGTGACACTCCCAGCAAGTTCGCGCGCCTCGAAGACAAAGTTCTCTCCGGCCTTCGCAACATTGCCGCTTGGCAGAAGCAGTTCCTTGCCAAGAACCGGGCTGTTGCCGATACCGGTTTCGGTATCCGGCACCGGCTTGCTTCCCTTTATCATGCCCTTGATTTTTCTTGTATCGGTTCCACCTGGTGTTGTTACCGTCAACGAAATGTCGTATGTCTGATCGGACTCTATCGTTATCACCGGATTACGTACATTATCGGCCGATATCGACAACGGAGAAGGCGTTATTTCCCATTTCCATTCAGCTCCGTTATGGTTTACAATACTATAGCTGTCGAGCTGTATGGTACGTGGATAGTCCGGCAGTGTGTTGTCGCAGGAACCGGCATTGAGAATTATTGGCTGAGCAACCGGCTTGAACACCTTATCGACAAGCTCGCGTTCCCATATTCCATTATTAGTTGCAAGACGTATGACACCCTCCTTATAGAAAGGAAGCATGCGATTAAGGTTCACCACCTTAGGAAGCCCTTCGCTGAACGGCATCCATCCATTGGTCGTGTCATCACGATAAAGCACTCGTCCTCGTGGAGTCGTGTAACTCTCATTGAGGTAACCCATTGTATATGCAATTGCATAAGCAGCATTCTTCTCATTGCCTGTAAGAAAGAAACGGCCGATGCTATGCGCCTCAACATTGCCTTCCCAATTAGGGAAAGCGAGCCCATTGTCAAGTTTCTCCCATGTAGCGCCATTGTCCGTTGTACGCCATAGTCCGCCTGGATTACTATCACTCACCCATATTTCGTTCTCATCTACAGGACTCAACGCAAGCTTGTAATTCACACTCTGCTTCATTTCTTCGGGAAGCGAAATCATTGTGAATGTCTCGCCTGCATCAGTACTGAAATAAAGGGTACCCCATGTCATCACCACAATTTTGTCGGGATTAGCACGTGAAAGAGCAAAAGCTGTTATTGGATAATCGAACGTATAAACCGACGAAAATGACGCGCCATCATCGCGGGTACGCCACAATGTTCTATATTCTTCATCATATGTTCCACGCACAATATAGAAGCATTGTGCATAACGAGGGTCAAACTCCAGTCCCATACCATGCTGCGAGGACTCCTTAGGGTAAGTCCAATAGTCGAGGAACGGCACGAATTCATCGCGCCAGTCATCGGGCATGACAACATTCTCCGAATCGCTGAATGCCACCTTGCGCGGATTGGAGAGGAACACATATCCTGTAGGACGCTCCGAACCGCGCATAGAGAGAGTGACTCCGTTGTAACGGTCGAGCTGAGACATATTTCCGTTGTGGTTACGGCCGCCCACCATCACATCCTCGTTCCAGCCCTGGTCAAATCCCCACATCTCAGAAGCATACAGGCCATGCAGCTTGGGTTGGGCATCGGCAAGGAAGAAGTCGTTGCTGTATATCATGCCGCCATCGGTTGAAAGCCAGGTATCGCCAACACCGTTTGTCTGCACGCACTGCATATCGCAATGAAGGTCGAAACGGCCGTAATAACCGCCCACATTCTCCAATGTTTTTCCGCCGTCGCTTGAGCGGTACAGCTGAATGATTCCTACAAGCAACAGTTCGGGATCGGTCGCAGATGCCGTACATACCAGGTCGTAATAGCCCTGACCGCCATTCTTGTCAACTGTTTCCATTTGCTCAACCGGATCGATTACAATAAATGATGCACCCCCATCGGTACTTTTGTATAGCAAAGGCGGGCCACTAAAATATAGGGGGCCCGGTTGAGAAAGATGATTTCTGCGACATGCCCACAGATACACATAATCAGCACCGGATGGAGCTTCGCTGAGACCTATGCGTGCGCTTATAAGCGGCTGTCCGTCAAGTTCGAGCAAATTCCACGATGCACCGCCGTCGGCACTCTTATAGAGTTTTACCGTATAGTCCTGTTCTATTGCCACATAGCAGACATCCGGGTTCTGAACAGAGAACTTTATATCGAACACCATTCCTGCGAGCATCCGCTGCCACGATGCACCGCCGTCGGCAGAACGCCATAGTTGGGCACGGTCACCGGCAAGGATTATATTGTCGTCCTGCGGATGAAACAGCGCAGAGTTCGTACGGGCATAGGTCGCCCTTTCTGGTGTTATGTCATCCCAGTTCTTTCCGCCGTCGCTACTTATCCAGAAAACTCCGCCTGCGCCTACGAGCACGCGGTCGGGATTATATGAACTTACATCGACCGTCGTTATTTCACCGGCCATCCATTCGCCATCGTTGCACGGAGTCCATGTCTCGCCCTTGTCATCAGTACGAAAGACAAGACCTGTCTCCGAACCGCAATATATTATATCCGGGTTCGAACGAGAAGCCTTGAAACGCTGTATGTTCGACTGTGCCGGAGACATTTTCTTATGCTGATAGTCGTATGTCACTATCGGAGATATCACTTTCCATTCCCGTTGTTCACTTGCTCCGGTTGCAGCTGCACGCGCACGCTTTGCACGCGCCATCCGTACTTCGGTTGCGGCCTTCTTCACGTCATTATGATAAAGCGATGCAGAAGGGAGCCTTATGATGCCGTCGGACTGTACAAAAGGAAGATACGCCTTCTGAAAACGACGAAAGTGGTTTACTACCTGTTTTGTATCACGCGACTTGTAACGTGCTCCCGGTGTCTCCTTTAGATAGACCTCAAAACTATCAGTCATAGCCTTATAGTCGAGCCCATGAGGATTGGCCAGCTGCGCCATCCAGGGAGGAGAGCCGGCTGGAAGATAGTTCAACTTATATGGAGTGAAAAGCGAATCACTCTTCTCTAAGACACTCGCCTGCATGACTGCAAACGTAATGATTAAAAGTGATGAAATTATTATTTCCTTGAATTTCATAGTTGTTTATTTGATTATGAATTGACCGAAGTATTTCTGTGATGAACAATTTATGGAATATATATATACACCCGGCGGCATGCTGCCCAAATCGACCTCAACACTGTTGTCCGCAGCATCGATTACCTTCGTTAGCAATAACTGTCCTCTCATTCCATGCACTGTGAATACAGCCTCGGAATCAAGGCCGGTAGTAACAAGGGAAATATTCTCGCCTCGTTCAAGGAGAGCCTTCCTGACACCTACCTCGCCAATCCTGGCCTCATCGATGCCTGTAGAGCCTTCGATTGTAATCATATTCTTGATTGTGCGCGATGATGTTCCAGCCGGAGTAGTCACGGTGAGAGTAACATCGTAGCTGCCTGGATTCCCGAATACGACACGCGGATTACGCGCCGAAGCGTCACTCACATACTCCGGCTGCGGAGAGAAGCTCCATTGCCACCTGGTATTCTCATCCTGACGTACAATGCTATAGCTGTCGAACTGGACCTCTTTGTATGGGCTGAGCGTTAAATCCCCACTGCCAAGATTTAAAGCCATAGGCTGTGCCACTGCAACAAAATCCTGATGATACAGCGGTGCCTCCCAGAGCCCCTGATCTGTAGCCATACGCAAAACTCCATTCTTGTAGAAAGGCACAACCTTTGAAATTCGGGCACCGGGATTAAGACCGGTTGAATAGTCAATGAATTCATTCATGGTATTATCACGGAAATAAACATTTGCACCATCATAGCTTGTTATATAACAGCTATCAAACTCATCACCAACAAGTATTATTTGATGCACGCGTATCCCGGAGATATTCGCCAAATCATAACGTGACCAGTTCTTTCCGCCATCAAAGCTCTCTGCCACCATTCCACGAAGATCGTTGCAGATGACAAGCAGATGATCCTCATCATTAGGATCGACCACAACACGTGTAAAATGCATATTTCCATCAAGATCAGGAAATGGACGGGAGCCACACTCGCTGAATGTCAGTCCGCCATCATCAGATCGCCAAACATTCCATGTTCCCGATATATATACACGATCAGGGTCTGTGCGCGCAAACTCATAACTGTAAAAGTCCTCACCTTCACTGTCGAACGTTTTTTGGAACGATGCACCTTCATCGTATGATATATATCCCTCTTGCGGATTGGTCATATCCTGAAGAAAAACCTTCAGTGCATAACGCGGATCTGTTGCTATCTCGCCATTAATACGCAAAGCCTCATAAGGTTTTTTTTCACTGAACCAGGTACGGTAATCCTCACCGACAGTTCCATCCATTTCACGGGGCATTATACGTGTAGAGGCATCGGTAAAATATACTTTCCAGGGATTACTCTTCATTACATAACCGGTTGCAATTTCCACACCGCCGACATGCAACGAATTTCCTTCACCATAAGTAGATGCATGGACAACATCACCATTGTGCCACCGACCGGCTGCCATGACATCCTCATTCCATCCTACGCCCAATCCTTGATAATCAGAAGCATAAATACCATCATAGCGATCCTCGCCTTTAGTCTCGAAGAAGTCGCGTGAATACTTTATACCTCCATCATTGCAAATCCAAGTATCGCCGCACGGGTGTATTGCAATATCCTGTATATCACAATGCATCCAATCACTGCGCTGATAACCTCCTATGCCATGATCACGGTAGTTGCATGTACCTTCTTCGGTAGAGCGGTATAGAGAAGTGAGACCGAAAAGCACATGTGCAGGATTTGTTGCCGACGCACCTATCATCATATCGAAATAGCCTTGACCACCGGTTTCGTCCATAATCGGAGAAAATGTATTGCTCCAATGCCAACTGCCCTTGTTCACGGTCTTGTCTTCCCAACTCTCGCCGGCATCTTTCGACAGCAATATGAACGGTTCCCCCTTGCCGCCTTGAGGACCGGAATCGTATCCCCACGAATCACAAGTAACAAGTGCATATAAATAATTCTCACCACCGGCAGCCTGACTCACCGCCAAACGGCCGCATATCATCATCGACACCGGCAACTCCTTTTGCTGCCAGCTGTAGCCACCATCTTCCGACACATATATTCCGGCCCATACGCCTACTGTCTCGCGTCGAACAAGATAGATTCGTTTAGAGTTACCAGGTTGAAGCTCATGGTCAAAACATATTCCGCTCATTGTACACACAAAATTCTCGCCTCCATCCTCGGAAATATAAAAACCGCTTCCCGACCTGTCTTCATGCTTGCTTCCTGCCGAAGCCGTGATAATCAGTCTGTTTTCAGGATTTATGCGTATGGAATTCACTCGACTTGCTATGCCGCCACAACGTACCCATGTATCACCTCCATCAACACTCTTCCAAAGCCATGGACCACCGCCCACATAAACAATATTCTTGTCAACCGGGTCAATGGCAATGCTGTATATCGGACCACCGAAGTAATGTTGCGGAGCGCAGGGTTGCCAAGTCATACCATGATTGGCAGTCTTGAAAACCACACCGGCCTCAGTACCACAATACAGCGTAGCACTGTCGCTCAGACTCACTGCTATGCGATAGACGCATACCTGAGAGTCCTTGCGTTTTACCTCGCCGTTCTTATGCTCATAGGTGCGGTTCGGCCCGATATTGCGCCAAACAGGTCTTTCGCCGGCAGCCCTTGAAGCATTGACCGACGCGGCACGCCTGTTCATTGCATCGACTTTTGCTGCATATACGTTAATATCCGGCAGTTCAATTGAGCCGTCCCCGGCAACAAAATCACGGTACGCCGCCATCCAACGGCGATAGAAATTGTATGCCGGCTTATGGTCAACAGTCTTTACACGGACATTTACGTCACTCGCCTTCCACTCGTTGAAAAGCTCTTGCATCTCGTAAAAATTGACACCTGACGGGTTTTCTGCAATTCTTTGCATCCATACAGGAGCACTTAAAGGCAGGGGCTCCTGAAAATAAGGATCGTATTTTTGTTGTTTGACAAATGTTGTCATTGTGTCGGCAGGCAATATGGCTTGAGAAAAAGCCACTCCATGCAAAGAACCGGCTACAAGAATAGCCGTAAGGACTTTTTTCAGATTAATGATCATTGATTAATTAAGTTTTTCTTAGTTTTATACAAAAATAACTTGCGGTTTTAACACTATATTATTACATCTACATAATTTATGTTAACAGAAACTTTTTTTCACAAATTGCATACAGTTTGTTTTTTCTGCGATTACAACAGAAAATACCGGTTGTAACTGACCAGTTCATAAGCCAGTTCATAAGCAAGGTATTATTAATAAATGGCATATTAAGGCAATTAAAAGTCAAACTGTTCAGGAATCTCGATTATAAAAAAAGTTAACACAGGAAATATTTTCCATTGGAAATTTTATACTGCAAAAAACTTTCACAATATTTGCAGTGCACAAACAAGCAATGGAGGTCCCGGAAATCAGTTCGAACCGATTTTGAGTTTTATCTTACTGCATTTATAATACCAGGGACTGCACGATTGAATATAAAGACTGAACAAACCTCAAAGAGATACAAGGGGAAAGAGCCTAAAGACGGCTGTAACTTTCAGCCTAATATATACATCTTTCCGGAAGCAATTTAAACTGCCACGAAACGACGAAATACATAAAATATTACTTAAACAGCTTAGAAAAAACATCAGAAATGAAAACAAAGACAAACTCCAAATTCATCATTATTGGCGGTGTTGCAGGCGGTGCAACAGCCGCAGCGCGAATTCGCCGCAACACAGAACAGGCAGAAATCATCCTTTTTGAGAAAGGAGAACACATTTCTTACGCCAATTGCGGTTTACCTTATTATCTCGGAGGCGTAATTGAAGAACGCGAACGCCTTTTCGTACAAACCCCTGAGAGTTTCGGCAAACGGTTCAACATTGATGTGCGTGTAAATAGCGAAGTCATTGGCATTGACACCATAGAAAAGCAAGTACATATCCGCACTTCGGACGGACGCGAATACACAGAAAGCTACGACAAGCTTTTGCTTTCACCGGGAGCTTCTCCTGTACGTCCCCCTTTACCAGGCATAGACAGCGAAGGAATATTCACTCTGCGGAACGTGACCGACACAGACAGGATCAAAAGCTACATGCAACAAAAAGAGGTAAAGAATGCAGTGATAGTGGGCGGCGGATTCATCGGTCTGGAAATGGCAGAGAATCTGCATCATAGAGGGATTCGGGTCAGCATTGTAGAAATGGGGCATCAAGTAATGAGCCCTATCGATTTCTCCATGGCATCACTTGTCCACAAGCAACTGCAGGAAAAAGGCATACTGTTATTCTTAGGGCAAACTGTAGAGTCATTCACCGATAATAGCGGAAAAGTGACAGTGCATCTTAAATCGGGCATAAAATTAGAATCAGACCTGGTCCTGCTTTCAATCGGAGTAAAAGCCGAAACCACACTTGCCCGAAAAGCAGGACTTAGATTAGGAGAGATGCAAGGAATATATGTCAACAAACACATGCAGACGTCTGACGAAAACATTTATGCAGTCGGTGATGCTATTGAATATCCTCATCCAACCACAGGGAAACCATGGTTAAACTTTCTTGCCGGTCCGGCGAACCGCCAAGCACGTATTGCAGCCGACAATATGGTGTTTGGCAATGTCTTGAGCTACGAAGGCTCTATAGGAACATCTATAGCCAAAGTCTTTGACATTACAGTAGCGAGCACCGGTCTGCCCGGCAAAAGGCTCAAACAGATGGGAATTCCGTACCTATCAGCCACTACACACGCAAGCTCGCATGCAAGCTATTACCCCGGAGCACTGCCAATGAGCATAAAAATAACATTTTCTCCTACCGATGGACGTTTATATGGAGCGCAGATTGTCGGATATGACGGAGTAGATAAGCGAATCGACCAATATGCTCTGTTCATAAAGAAAGGGGGCACAACAGAGGAACTGACCTTATTGGAGCAAGCCTACGCTCCTCCTTACTCCTCGGCAAAAGACCCCGTTGCAATTACCGGATATATTGCCGGCAACATACTGAGCGGCAAGATGACACCGCTCTACTGGAGAGAACTATCCGAAACCGACATCTCACGCATCACATTGGTTGATGTACGCACAAGGGAAGAATTTGAATTGGGAACTATTCCCGGAGCAATCAATATACCTCTGGAAGAACTGCGTGAACGCATGAAAGAGCTGCCTATGGAACGTCCGGTATATCTGTTCTGCAGTGTAGGCTTAAGAGGCTACTTGGCTTCAAACATTCTAAAAGACAATGGCTATAGGGATGTACGCAATCTTATCGGTGGACTAAAAACTTACGACACGTCAACAATGCAACTGCTCCCTGCTACAACACCGGACAACAATAAAGCCGGAGAGAATCAGGCACCCCATTCATGCCAGGCCACAACAATAAAAGTCGATGCTTGCGGAATCCAATGCCCCGGCCCCATCCTTAAGTTGAAAAAAACTATTGAAACCGTTAAAGCTGGAGAGCGTATTGAAATCAGTGCAACCGATAGCGGTTTTCCAAGGGATGCGGAAGCATGGTGTCACACAACCGGCAACATTTTTATCGACAAGCATTCCGAAAATGGCATACACCATGTTGTAATAGAGAAATCCAATACCGGAGCGAGAGAAACAGACAATGTCAACAAGGAAGAGAAAGGCAAGACACTCATCCTGTTCAGCGACGACCTTGACAAAGCCATAGCAACCTTTGTACTTGCAAACGGAGCCGCAGCTACAGGCAAGAAAGTATCCATTTTCTTTACCTTCTGGGGGCTGAATGCTATAAAAAAGGCTAAAAAGCCCAAAGTAAAAAAAGACGTTTTTGGCAAAATGTTTGGCTGGGCACTTCCCTCCGACTCAACAAAGCTGTCTCTTTCCAAGATGAGCATGATGGGTTTTGGCGCTAAAATAATGCGTTACCTGATGAGAAAGAAAAATGCTGCTTCATTAGAGGAACTTAGAGTGCAAGCTATTGAAAACGGGGTAGAATTCATTGCCTGCCAGATGTCAATGGATGTCATGGGAATAGATCGTGATGAACTGCTCGACAATGTAGTAGTTGGCGGTGTTGCCACATACATGGATAGAGCCGAACAAGCCAATGTCAATTTATTCATATAAGTAATACATGATGGAAAATATAACATGCATATGCGTCATGAGGGAGCTGTTTGCAGCTCTCTCATGCCTTGAGAAAGAATTGATAGATACACATGGAGTCACTTTAAACGAAGCCATGATACTATGTGCCTTAGGCAATGAGCATGTGACAGCATCAGACATTGCCAACAGAACAGGCATGCTGCCATCGCATACCTCGAAAGTGATTGGAGCATTAGAAAGAGAAAGACTTGTTGAACGCCAATTAGGCAAACAGGATAAGCGTAAAATATACTTGTCACTGACAAAAGAGGGGAAATCACGTCTTGAAAGAATCAAGGTTCACAAATTCGACATACCGGACTTGCTGGAACCTTTATTCAAGAAACACCACAGAGAGTGACTCTTAAAAAACTCAAAAGCATATAATTTATTGGCAAATAAACCGTGGCAAAGATTAGACAAATTCACTTTTAAGCATTATTTTCGCATCTGGAACAGACAGAGAACAGAACACCCTGCCGGTTCCCTAACCGGAAAACAAAAAGAACCATAAACAAATGAAATCACTACGTTCACTCTTCAGAATCGGTCTTGGTCCGTCGAGCAGCCACACAATGGGCCCGAACCGTGCGGCAAATATCTTTGCAGAGCGATGTTCTAATGCCGATTCATACCGCGTAACACTTTACGGCAGCCTTGCCGCAACCGGCGAGGGCCACATGACCGACAAAGCTATATTATCGGTTCTTGAACCTATTGCCAAGACAGAACTTGTATGGAAGCCCGACACATTCCTGCCGTTCCACCCCAACGGCATGAAGTTCGAAGGCATAAAGGACGGCAAGACAATAGAGGAGTGGACCATATACAGCATCGGCGGCGGTGAGCTTGCCAACGAAGGAACTACGAAGAACGAGGAGGACATATACCCGCTGACGACCATACATGAAGTCATGGACTGGTGCGACGAGACCGGATGCAGCTTTTGGGAGTACGTAGAGAAATACGAGGGCCCAGGCATTTGGGATTTTCTCTCTGAGGTTTGGGAGACGATGAAAAGCACTATCAGGCGTGGACTTGAAAACGAAGGAGTATTGCCGGGAGGATTGGGGCTGCAGCGAAAGGCCAACACCTACCTCAACAAGTCACTGTCATACAGTGCCGCTGTCAGCAGCAAGGCAAAGGTATATGCCTACGCGCTTGCCACATCGGAAGAGAACGCAAGCGGCAGCACCATTGTCACCGCACCAACATGCGGTTCAAGCGGTGTATTGCCGGCAGTGCTGTACCATCTGCACACCTCTCACAACTGTTCCGACACACGCATTCTGCGCGCACTTGCAACAGCTGGACTCTTCGGAAACGTAGCCAAGGAACATGCATCGATTTCGGGTGCCGACGTAGGCTGCCAGGGCGAGATTGGCGTAGCATGCGCAATGGCCGCGGCTGCGGCATGCCAGCTCTTTGGAGGGACAATTAACCAGATTGAATATGCAGCCGAAATGGGACTTGAGCATCATTTAGGACTCACATGCGACCCGCTGTGCGGCCTTGTGCAGGTGCCTTGCATAGAGCGCAATGCCATTGCCGCATCACGCGCTCTCGACGCATGCACATATTCTGCACTCTCCGACGGCAAGCACAAGATAGACTACGACCGTATAATTGAGGTAATGAAAGAGACCGGCCACGACTTGCCGAGCCTCTACAAGGAGACATCGACAGGCGGAATAGCAAAAATCGACATAAGCAAGCGTAGAGGATTCCGCAAAATCCTCGACACATTGCACATTACAAAGAAAAAGGAATAGGCCTTTGGAATACAGGAACCGGAACAAGACAATATAAATAATGAGAAGACTACTATTGCTTTTGGCTCTGCCGCTGTTGTTTGCAGCTGCAAAGAGCAATGCACAGAACGGGAACATGGTAAAGCCTAACTACGCGCTTGCCGAGAGGTTCTCGCCGAACAAGATTTCAAGAATGGTGAAGCAGACAAGGGTGCAGCCTGTATGGTTTGCCGACGGAAAGCAGTTCATCTATTCATGGAAAGATACCGAAGGTACAAAGTACTACATTGTTGATGCTGTTAAAGGCACAAAACGCGAACTATGGGACATGGACCGAATGGCAAAGGAGATTACTCTGCGCACCGGTGACCCGTACGATGCACAGCATGCGCCGATAAGCATCAACCGCACAATACGCGAAGGCCGCTATGTACGTTTCGATGTCGCTTCGAAGAAGGAGGTTCCCAAAGAGCTTCCTCGTCATGAGCGCAACGACAGCACAAAGATAAAGGAGAACAAGGGAAAGAAGATGAACAAGACGTTCTATTTCGAGTATGACATAAAGACAGGAGACCTTCTTGAGCGCACAAAGGACGAAATTGACGACCTCTACCCCAACTACCCCAGCTGGGCGAATGTTTCCCCCGATGGCAAGTTCGCAATTTATGAAAAGAACTACAACCTATGGTACATGTCAATGGAGGACCTTGACAAGCTGCGTATATGGGAAAAGGACAGCACAATCGTAGAACATCAGCTCACTTTTGGGGGCACCCCCAACCGATGCTACGCGCGCCACTCGCTGGACGAGAAGCCCGACAGCACAATGCGTTTCCGTGTATATGCATTATGGAGCCCCGACTCACGCCACTTTGTAATGACACACCGTGCCGACTCGATATTATCGAAAATGTGGGTGATAAACTCACTGAGCAATCCGCGCCCAAAACTGGAAACATATTACTATCAGATGCCGGGCGAGGAGACTCCGGTGACAACAATGGAGCTCTTCGACTTCGAAAAGAAGACAAGCCGCATGATTGACGTGTCACAGTTCAAGCAGCAGCGTTTAGGGCTGTTCAGCAAACCCGGAACACATGCCACACGCTACGACAACCCGCGCAAGAGTATCTGGCTGGGCGACAACAACGGCTTCTACTTCGAGCGCATAAGCCGCGATATGAAGAAGATTGAGGTATGCTACGTATCGCTCGACTGCGATACCGCAAAGACTATTCTACGCGAGGAGATGAACACAAGCATCGAGAGCAAGCAGATACGTCTAATTAATGGTGGCAAGCAGTTCATACAGTGGTCGGAGCGTACCGGCTGGGCAATGCTCTACCTGTACAATGCCGACGGAACACTGGTGAATGCAATCACCGACGGAGCCTACCATGTAGAAAGCATCGTTGCCGTTAACGAAAAAGAGAAGAAGATATACTTCACCGCATGCGGATACAACAAGGAGGAGAACCCCTACTACATGCACCTGTTCTGCATAAACTTCGACGGCAGCGGCCTCAAGCAGATAGACGATACCGACATGAACATCAGCAACTATTCGGTTGCCGATAACGGCGAGGCATTCGTTGTCACAGCATCACGCGTTGACACAGCACCGGTGAACTATGTTTACAGCAAACAGGGCAAGAAGAGTGTTGAGCTCGGAAAGGCCGACCTGTCACAGCTGTTCGCAGCAGGATACAAATATCCCGAACGTTTCAAGGTAAAGGCAGCCGACGGCATTACCGACCTTTATGGAGTGATGTACAAGCCTTTCGACTTCGACTCCACAAAGTGTTATCCTCTTATAGAGTATGTGTATCCGGGCCCGCAGACCGAAGCCGTCAACGAGAGCTGGTCGAGCGGCATGAACCGTATTGATCGCCTTGCCCAGATGGGATTCGTAGTAATCACAATAGGCAACCGCGGCGGACACCCCAACCGTTCTAAGTGGTACCATAACTTCGGTTACGGCAATTTGCGCGACTACGGCCTTGCCGACAAGAAGGTTGCCGCACAGCAGCTCATCGCACGCCACAGCTTCATCGACGGCAACAATGTTGGCATACACGGACACTCCGGCGGAGGATTCATGTCAACAGCCGCCATACTCACCTACAACGATTTCTTCAAGGCAGCAGTTTCATGTGCAGGTAACCACGACAACCGCATCTACAACAACTGGTGGAGCGAGAAGCACCACGGCATAAAGGAGAACATCAAGGAGAAGACAAACAAGGACGGCGTTATCGAGTGCGACACTACATTCTCTTACAACATCAGCACCAACCAGGAACTCGCAAGCCGCCTGAAAGGACATCTGTTGCTTGTTACCGGTGATATGGACAACAATGTTCACCCGGCAAACACCACACGCGTTGTAGATGCCCTCATAAACGCCAATAAACGGTTCGAGATGCTCATATTGCCCGGCGACCGCCACGGCTTTGAAACAAAGGACGAATACTTCTTCTGGAAAATGGCCGATTTCTTCAGCAAGCATCTGCTGGGCGAAGCAAAGGAGAGCGAAGTCGATATAAAGGAGATGAATAACGACTAAATACAATACACCATACGCGAATAACAGCGGATGTAAACAGACAGAATCAATATACTCCATTGTGAAAACATTAAAACCAATGCCTATGAAACATCGCGTATAATCAATACGCACAAAACAGACATATAAAAAAGCGTTTTAGCTTTATTCTGTTCATTTCGAGAGTTTGGCGACTAATGAATACCGACAAGAATACTGCAGGAATGCTCGTGCATATTAGCGCGGGCTTTCGGTTATTCTGTCGGTAGGTTACGCCAAACACCTCGAAATGCGGATACACTGAAAGTACCGCGTTTTTTGTGCGTACAACCCCGGAACATCAAGGTACTACGGAGTAACCGAAAAGCCGTAAAGTGAGTAGGAGACATTATATAAAACACGTATGATATGAAAAGACTCATTTGTACACTCCTTATGGTTATTGTACTTTCAAATGTGGCAAGAGCCGAATATGTACTCCCGTTCGAGGTACAATACTCGTCAAAATTCTATAACGGATTACCAATCGTGACCGACCTGTTCAATGGTTACTTCTATGATAACCTAAACGAGCCCGACGGTCCGAGATTGGGGTTGATGGACGTAATTGCAGGCGTCAACGGAACCGCCGTCATGGGAATGGGACACGATGCATTCAAGGAACTGTGCGCTCAATCAGAAGAACTGGAACTGGATGTTGTGCGCAAATACGACAAGGGAGACTGGGTTTATAAAATAAAAATCAGGCAGAAGAACAACTTGAACGGTTATGGCGACCTTAAGGCAATTCGTCAGATGTCGAACATATCGCATGATGCAAAAATGAACAACAAGGAATTTCAAGATGCAATACGTATTTTCTGCGACAGCGAAGTGGATTTCCAGAACTATTATACATACGACATTATGGTAACAGGGGACGACCCGCTGGTGGACAAGAATATTCTTGAAACATTCTGCAAATCGGGGTTATTTTCACGTTATCAGCGGGACGAGGAGAACCCCGACCTTATAGTATGTCTTGCAAGGTCGGCCGAAGAGTCCATTTCGAGCACTTATGTCCCGCCAACCACACAAGTAGTCAACGAAGGCAGTTTCGTACAGCCTGTCTACAACTACATCACACGCTCCACCTCCTATGTAATAAAACAACATAACCGGGAAAAGCGTACCGAAGGCTACACCCAAACAACAACGAACTCCAATATCAATCTTGAGATTACGGTTCTCGATGCAAAGAAGCTGAATGCCCCCGGCCAAAAGACCGCCCCTATTCTATGGCAAATGAAGTACTCGCAGAACATCACGAACAGAGAGTCGCAGATTGTTGACATTTATATGCAGGTTGCCAGAAACAACACATTTCCATTTACCCAGCCGCAGACTCTGTGCTGCTATTCCTTTGCAATGTGCGGAGCTAGATTTAAACCATATGACGAAAATTCCGCAATCGTTGCATCGGAGGTGGTTCCGGGCAGCAATGCCGACCGTCTTGGACTGAGAAAGGGTGACATAATCACGAAAGTTAACGGGAACAAAAGTTTCAAAATTACCATGAGCGCCGGCACTCACCTTGAATTCAACCCCAAAATACGTTGCTCTGAAATTTCAGAAATCACAACAATATATAATAAAAATAACACCAAACTCAATACAGCTAGTAATGTTAATATATGGTTAGTCGAATGTAATCTATGCGACCCTGTCACAAAAGCAAAGGGGATAAGAGTTGGCAAATACAAGTCGCCGCTTCATAACCCCAAGACTAAATACACTATTAAAAGAGGAGGAGAGACCATTGTGTTGACAGGCCAATTAAGTTATGACCCGCTTACACTTAGCACATTCGAAGGGACAAGTATTAATTGGAAATGTTTTGAGAATTTAGTGGATTTCTGACTTACAATTAACGACGGTAGCCAATAAGTGACATGAGGGTGACCCAAAAGTAAGATTGGGTTGCCCTCTTGCTTATTATTAGTTCAGCTCCTACATTTCTGCAGGATGATAAAAATATAGCTATTCCTTTGATAAACATCGGAATAGCTATTGTTTGTTTGGAGAATATTT
>JAZNSN010000031.1:0-6756 GCA_045591315.1 Bacteroidaceae bacterium | reverse complement strand
TGTCAGTGACGGTGCCGATACATCATTGAACCCGTCTTTCATCTCTGATACAATTGTTTGTGGCAGAAACTACCGTTATTTGCGTTTCACGGTTACAGAATCGGCTTGTTTTGTGAATTCCCATACTTGTACCGCAGAACAGATGAAATATAATGGGGAATATTTCTTCAGTATGTCGGAATTCGGAATTACAAAAATCGATTGTATAGAACCTGAAGGAACCTGGTTCCCGTTGTATGTGAATGATGCAATGGCGCTTGTGAATAATGCGGAGAGGATGTTGGAACAGTCGGTTTCCGTTGCACAGTTTAATACCTGTATCAAGGAAGTGCAGCAGATGATAGAACTGCTTAGACGAGCATTGAATACACCTCTTCCGGTGGAACTTACTCCCGATGTCAACAGTCCGGTATTCTATCGCATTGTTTCGGCGCTTGGCAATTCTCCTCTCGAGTATGAGATAGACGCAACTACTAATATGTACGACACTGCGGCGCCCCCATTGAATCTTGTGTCGTTTGCCGATAATGATGACAACGAGCTTGGGCAGGCCTGGTACTTTATGCGTGGCACTGATGTGGGTCACTACTATATATGCCCCAAACAGGGCGATGAAAAGGTTCTTGGCACTAACCCTGCGTGGCCGCAGGTGATGCAGACCGGCGAGAGCAGGGTGTGGTGTGTCGACAGGAGCGCACAAGGCTATGTAACCGAGTGGAAGATTGAGCTACTCGATGGAGGGGAGTTTGTCTTTGTGCCGGTATATGCCACCTCGCTTGTGTTGGGCCGTCCCGACGAGGCTGCCCGCAGGCTCGGTTTCGTCGATGATGCTTCGGCCGATGGTGCAAGGTTTGCGGTTGAGAGGTGCGAGCTTGGCGCCACAGCGATAGATGATGTTGCAGTCGATGTGGACTATGGGAAGAGGGGCATATATGACCTCTTCGGTCGTCGCGTAGACCGTGTGGCTGCTCCGGGTCTATACATCGTTGACGGTAAAAAAATGTACATCAAGCCTTGATTTTACACATCAATAGGCGAGGTTTTGGTATCGGACAATGTGAAAAGAGATTTTTATTGCAACTTTTTTATTATTTAACAGCGTCGGATGCTTTGTATGTTAAAACATTTTGTTAAATTTGCCGAGGTAAACTCGGCGAAGAGGGCTGTGCTTGCTGTGGAATGCCGACAGGCTTTTCATTCCGCTTGTGTGCGCTGTCTTTGCTATGGTGTTCGGCAGAGATTATGAAAACAGCTAAGGTATTGTTTGCGGTAATGATTATGGCACTTGCGGTTGCAGCGTGCAGGTCTGCTGAATATTGCAATTGTGGATAACTAAACAAAGGAATTTTTTTAACCTTTTAAATTTATAAACTAATATGACAAAAGTAGGTATTAACGGTTTTGGCCGTATCGGCCGTTTCGTTTTCCGTGCCGCTCAGACAAGAAACGACATCGAGATTGTAGGTATCAACGACCTTTGCCCAGTTGACTACTTGGCTTACATGCTCAAGTATGACACAATGCACGGTATCTTCGATGGCACTATCGAGGCTGATGTTGAGAACAGCAAGCTTATCGTTAACGGTAAGGCTATCCGCGTAACTGCAGAGCGCAACCCGGCTGACTTGAAGTGGGACGAGGTAGGTGCTGAGTACGTTGTTGAGTCAACAGGTCTCTTCCTTTCTAAGGACAAGGCTCAGGCTCACATCGAGGCTGGTGCTAAGTATGTTGTTATGTCTGCTCCTTCAAAGGACGACACTCCAATGTTCGTTTGCGGTGTAAACGAGAAGACTTATGTTAAGGGTACACAGTTCGTTTCTAACGCTTCTTGTACAACCAACTGTCTTGCTCCTATCGCTAAGGTATTGAACGACAAGTGGGGTATCACAGACGGTTTGATGACTACTGTTCACTCTACAACAGCTACACAGAAGACTGTTGACGGTCCTTCTTTGAAAGACTGGAGAGGCGGTCGTGCTGCTGCAGGCAACATCATCCCTTCTTCTACAGGTGCTGCTAAGGCTGTAGGTAAGGTTATCCCTGCATTGAACGGCAAGTTGACAGGTATGTCAATGCGCGTTCCTACATTGGACGTTTCTGTTGTTGACTTGACAGTTAACTTGGCTAAGCCGGCTACATACGCTGAGATCTGTGCAGCTATGAAGGAGGCAGCTGAGGGCGAGTTGAAGGGTGTACTCGGTTACACAGAGGATGCAGTTGTTTCTTCAGACTTCTTGGGTGACACACGCACTTCTATCTTCGACGCTAAGGCAGGTATCGCTTTGACAGATACATTCGTTAAGGTTGTTTCTTGGTATGACAACGAGATCGGTTACTCTAACAAGGTTCTCGACCTCATCGCTCACATGGCAACTGTTAACGCTTAATCCGTTAAACGTTATTATAAGGCGGGTTCCGTAAGGAGCCCGCTTTTTTTGTCCCCATACCCGTTGTTTTCTATGGATAAATCATTACCTTTATAAAAATTATATGAATGTTGCACATTCCGATGTCTTTTGTCTTGCGACATGGCTCCCGTATGCAGTACACAACTTATACCTAATTATAATAATACAACACGACTATGAGAAAAAGTATCTTTTTCCTTCTGCTCGCAGTGGCATTTCTCCTGACCGGTTGCGGCAAGAAGCCGCATACCTTTGAGATAAAGGATGGCAAGTTCCTCTACGACGGCAAGAAGGTGCAGCTGATATGCGGTGAGATGCATTATCCGCGTATTCCGGTTGAGTATTGGCGCGACCGTATGCAGCGTGCCAAAGCGATGGGTCTTAACACCATTTCGGCCTATGTCTTCTGGGCTGTACATGAACCTCAGCCGGGTGAGTTCAATTTCGAGGGGCAGGCCGACATTGCACGCTTTGTGGAAATTGCCGAAGAGGAGGGGCTATATGTGCTTCTGCGTCCCGGTCCATACGTATGTGCAGAGTTTGACTTCGGCGGCTATCCCTATTGGCTGCAGAAGGACAGTACAATGAAATGGCGCAGCGACAATCCTGCTTTCCTTGCAGCATGCGAGCGTTACCTCAATGCGTTAGGCAAGGAGCTTGCTCCGCACACTGTAACCAATGGCGGCAATATCATCATGGTTCAGGTAGAGAACGAGTACGGTTCCTACAGCGACGACAAGGTATATCTTGGCAAGCTTGCCGAAATGATAAAGAATGCAGGATTCAATGTTCCTCTTATGACATGCGACGGTTCGGGCCAGATGCCTAACGGATATATCCCCGGCATCCTACCAACTGTGAACGGTGCTGTAGGCGAGGATATAATGACCTCTATCGACCGTTTCTATCCGGGCGGCCCTTACTTTGTGGCTGAGTTCTATCCTGCATGGTTCGATGTGTGGGGCCTGCCTCACTCTGCTGTCGATTATCAGAGACCGGCAGAACAGCTCGACTGGATGCTGAAGAACGACGTTTCGGTGAGCATTTACATGTTCCATGGCGGAACGAACTTCCACTATACCAACGGCGCCAACACCAATAACGGTTCGTATGAGCCGCAGCCGACAAGCTACGACTACGACGCTCCGCTCGGAGAGTTCGGAAATGCCTATCCGAAGTACCATGCGTTCCGCGAGGTGATACAGCGTAACCTTCCCGAAGGTGTAGTGCTGCCTCCTGTTCCGGCCGACAATCCTACAACTACGTTTGCCGAGGTTGAGCTGACAGAGTGGGCTCCTCTATCTGTTGCGTTCGGCGAGAGGGTGAAGTCGGAAAAGACAATGACTATGGAGGATATGAATCAGGATTACGGCTATATCCATTATGAGACCGTTATCGCAGAGCCTGTAACCGGCAAGCTTGTCATTGACGAACTCCGCGACTATGCTGTAGTGCTTCTCAACGGTGAGGTTGTAGGCAGTCTCGACAGACGTTTCCGCCAGAATGCGTTGCAGCTCGATGTGAAGGAGCCGAATTCAGTGCTTGAGATACTTGTTGAGAACGGAGGCCGCGTAAACTACGGAAAAGACCTTGTGAACAACCTCAAGGGTATAACAAAGGGCGTTACTCTGGCCGGCGAAGAGCTTACGGGCTGGGTAATAACATCGTTGCCTCTGCATCGTGCCGACGTTACAGAGTTTGTATTCCCTCGCTTGCGTCACGAAGGCAATCAGCCGGGCTTCTACCGCGGAACTTTCACTATAGAGAAGATTGGTGATACATTCATCGACATGACAGGCTGGGGCAAGGGTGCTGTATGGGTAAACGGCAAGTCTCTCGGCAAGTTCTGGGGCATCGGTCCTCAGCAGACAATGTATCTCCCTGCTCCGTGGATGAAGGAGGGCGAGAACGAAATCGTCGTGTTCGAGATGGAGGCTACCGGCAAGCGTACCTTGCATGGCGTTGACAAGCCTATACTTAACACTCTCGGTCCCGACAAGAATTCGTTCAAGACATCACGTGTATATGACCGTGTTCCGGTACTCGACGAGTATGACGGAATATTCAAGGGCAAGGTAGAGAAGAAGAGCGGCTGGCAGGAGTTTGCATTCGACGGAATGAAGACCTTGCGCCACCTCTGCATTGATATCCGCAGCACTTACGACGGACAGAACTCTTGCATCTGTGAGATTGAGCTGCTCGACGAGAACGGCAATGCCATAAACAAGAAGAAGTGGAATATCGTGCATACTAACACCGAGGCTCTCGGTGAAGGCATTGCCGAAGATATGATTGACGGTGACGAGGCTACATACTGGCACTCGGCATGGAAGACGGATGTGAAGCCTTTGCCTCACCAGATAATTGTTGACCTTGGCAACATACGTACTGCAAAAGGATTCCGCATCTGCATGCGCGATGTAGAGCTCCCCGGCTGCATAAAGGATTTCCGCCTCTACGGCCGTCCGCAGTTCTTCCTGTACGAATGAAAAATACAGGATAACATACAATCAGGAGGCCGAGTCAAAAGTAATTTTGGCTCGGTCTCTGTTTTTCGGTGATTTTTCCGTTTTTGCCTGCAAATTCGAAAAAATATCATTTTTGTACGCATAAATCCTTCATGCCGCCCGACAACATTCCCAATATGCTCCAATATTGGCAATAAAACGTCTTTGCCGGTTGCTGTTTTCCGTTTTTCGGGCAATATACTTCCTAAGATTGTGGGCAATGGCCACAAGTCCCCATTCGACAGAGACCTTTTCTGCCGATTTCAGTCTGAAACGCTTGAATCCGTGATTGAACTTTATGTTCCCGAAGACCGCTTCAGGCTCTATCGGTCTTTTGCTTCTATGCATCAGTCCCTCTTCGCTCATAAGCAGTTCTCTTGCCTTTGCCCTGTATGCGTTGTTCCTGTGGTTGACTTCAATGGTTCGCCTGTCAGCATTTCCTTTGTAACACATTCCACGTAGCGGACATCTTGAGCAGTCCTTTGCAATATATACGCTTTTAGTGGATATGTAACCAAGGTCTGATTTTTCTTTTTTATAATAAGCGAAATCCATGTGTTGTCCCATAGGACATACATAGAAATCCTTTTCTGCATTGTAGAACATATTACCCGGCAGAAAGGGATTGTTCTTGTATTTCCTTTTCATCTCTGCGTGGAACATGTTGTACTTTACATAAGGTATCATCCCGTCGTCAAACATGTATTTGTAGTTCTGCTCACTGCCATAACCGGAGTCTGCTACAATCTCTGTGCTTTGTCTGCCGTATCTGTCGTTGAATGACTCCAAATAATCAATAAGGGTTCCCGTATCTGTAGGACGCCAATATATGCCGTAATTGGTGATAAACTGGTTTTCTGTAGATATCTGCACATTGTATCCGGGTTTTGTCTGTCCGTTGTTCATCGCATCCTCTTTCATGCGCATGAAGGTGGCATCGGGATCGGTCTTGCTGTAGCTGTTGCGCTCGCCAAGGACTTCAAGGTGACGCTCATACTCATCAAGCTTGACCGACGCATCGCTTACGGTCTTTTCGACAAGTCTGCGCTGCTTGCCCTTGCTTATCCCCATGCTGTCCATCTTGGAAAGTATCCTGTCTGCTCTGCGCTCAAACTCCTCCTGTGGCAGTTCTTCGGGGGCTTCAGAGGATTCTTCAATCGCAAGTTCCCTCTCTGCGGCAGACAGTACTTCACGCACCTTGTTTATCAGCTTGGCTTTGTTCTTCTCAACGCTGCCTTTCCATACAAAGGTGTACTTGTTTGCTACGGATTCTATCTTGGTGCCGTCGATGTACTGGACGTTCAGGGAGACAAGCCCCTCGCTGTTCAGCAGTTCCACCACCTTGGTAAACACGCCCTCAAGGCGACCGCCGGATAGCCGTTCGCTGCGGAAACGGTTGATTGTACGGAAATCGGGCCTGTTCATGCCGCTGAGCCACATGAAATGGATATTCTCGTGTAATAGCTTTTCCATCTTCCTGCCGGAATACACATTGCAAAGGTAAGCATACACCACTACCTTGAGAAGCATACGGGGATGGTAACTGCTGGTTCCGCCACCCTTGTAAGTAGCTTCGATATCACTGATGTCGAACTTGTCCAGAATGTCGCTTACAATACGTACCGGGTGAGTCAAGGAAATTAATTCGCCCAAAGAGGGAGGAAGCAGGAGAGAATCGTTTTGATTGTAATTTTTATGCATTATCTTTGTCATGTTGTTTGGGACTAGGTTATTAACTTTTTATGTGGTAGTATAAAGATAGTAAATATTCTCCAAACAAACAATAGCTATTCCGATGTTTATCAAAGGAATAGCTATATTTTTATCATCCTGCAGAAATG
>JAZNSN010000030.1:0-72347 GCA_045591315.1 Bacteroidaceae bacterium | reverse complement strand
TCGCTCTTAATGAGAAAGTGGATGTCTTTACTCGCGCCACAGGCAAGTTTAAAGACTATACTGTATCGCAAAGAGGCTTGTCGATGACAGATATGTAATAAATATATTATGGACTTATATAATAGATTAGAATTAGGGGATATCCGCAATGTTAACGAAGAAGAACAAGAGAAATATTTTTACACACCTATTTATCAGATATTACCTCTTGAATATGCGATATCAATATTACAGAACAGAGTGCTTAGGTTTAATAATGTTTTTAAGTATTGGGAAGATCCGTATGAATTATTCCTTTTTAAACAAAATATCTTTATAGAAGGAACCCCTTTTCATATAAATGATTACGATAAAAAACTATATGGTCAATGTTGGAGCCTAAATAAAGATACGGATGCTATGTGGCGCATATACTCCTCAAAGAAAAAAGGAGTACGCATAAAAACCACCATTGGTAAAATGATTCAAGTATTGGAGCAAACAAGAGGTATGAACTGGACCGCTCCAGTATTTGGATTAGTTAAATATGTAGATATAAAATTTATCAAAGAATATTTACGCCAAATAGAGAAAGATGGTTCGGGCAAGTTTTTTGAAATGATGTCAGATTCTCTATTCTACAAAAGAGAACAGTTCTCTCATGAAAAAGAAGTAAGATTTATTATTCAAACAGAAGGTGTTGACGGATTTCAATACAATGATGGAGATTTCCTAAACTTAAAAATAGACCCAACAGAATTGATTGAGGAAATTTCACTTGATCCAAGGTTAGATGCTAATGATGTAACGCGTCTAACATCTGAGTTACGAGACTTAAATATACATATTCCAATATCTCAATCTGATTTATACAAATTTGAGCCCTTACACATGGATATTATTCATACTCCCATGCATGTTGAAAATGCATTGGAAAAATATTATAAACGCTCAACAGACCTGTAAGTTATTATAATACTTAGCTTTTAAAATCTGAGCAAATTTTCACACACTTTATATTTAGAGGATTAGTATCACTACTAAAAATTACGGCTCTGACACCAACCTCGGTTTCAGAGCCGTTTTTGTACCTTTTCGGGGTAAAAATGCGATTTTTTGCAAGTTTTTAGATAAATTGCCTGCGTTCAGGCAAGCAAGTGAACTTTCTTTCCGTTCACTTATAGGATAGTAAATGCTTGATAAGTAAAATAATAATATATCTCAATAGTGCTATTGTGCTTTGGGGTATATTTGTTTGTTGGTTTGGTTGAGCTGTTGGAATGTTTTCAAAACAGTTGCAGGGTAGTGGAGTTGTCGATATATTTGTTATCTTAGAGGCGGAAAATATTTGAGTGTATGGAAAAGTGCGGATATGTTCCCGATGAGGGACGTTATGTGAATGGGATGAAGTACCGCAGGTGCGGGAAGAGCGGTATCATGCTGCCTGAGATATCATTGGGATTCTGGCATAACTTCGGTGATGTCGATTCCTTCGAGAATGCCAGGGCTATGGTGCATTATGCGTTCGACCACGGAGTGTGCCATTTCGACCTTGCCAATAACTACGGCCCTTCGGCAGGCTCGGCCGAGAAGACACTGGGCACTCTTATGAAGAGCTCTCTTCAGCCGTTCCGCGACGAGCTGTTCATCTCCACCAAGGCCGGTTACGATATGTGGCCGGGGCCCTATGGCAGCTGGTGCTCGCGCAAGAACCTCATGGCAAGCCTCGACCAAAGCCTGAGGCGCATGAATCTGGAGTATGTCGATCTCTTCTACAGCCACCGTTACGACCCCTGCACACCGCTCGAAGAGACCTTGCAGGCACTTGTGGATATAGTACGCAGTGGCAAGGCACTCTATGTAGGCATATCACGATGGCCCAGAGAGGCTGCTCAAGTGGCATACAGCTACCTTGCCGAACGCGATGTGCCATGCCTCATATACCAAGGTCGGTACAATCTCATCGACCGCGAACCCGAAGAAACCGGCATCATAGAGCAGTCAAAGGAGAACGGATCCGGCTTCATCGTCTTCTCGCCCCTGGCGCAGGGCCTGCTCGCCGGCCGATACCTTGACGGCATACCGGCCGACTCGCGCATAGCCCACGGCGGACATCTGAAGAAAGAGGCCCTGACCGAAAAACGCCTGCAGCAGATACAGGCCCTCAACCGCATAGCCCAACGCCGTGGCCAGACACTTGCCGAAATGTCCCTCGCGTGGATACTGAACGACGAAAGAGTCACCAGCGTAATCATAGGCTCCAGCTCAGTAACCCAGATGCAGAAGAACCTAATGGCACTCCACAGCCCGGCCTTTACAGCTGAAGAACTACAAGAGATAGAGAATATTCTAAGCTGCAATTGAAATGTCAGAACAAAGTTTTAAGTTTTGACAAAATAACAAAAACGCAGTTTGGGGCCGACACGTGAATATTGGTGCTTTCGGTGGATTTAAAAGTATGTTTGCTTGCTGAGTTTCACTAAGGGGCTATGGATAGCATGGATATATGCAGGAACTCCCTCCGCTGCACGATGTTCCGCTCGTCCCTCTTTAAAAATAGGGACAGTGTTTTTGTCTGTATTGTTGAAGTTTAATTTTAAAACACTCCTTACGGACTCCTTGTGTACTTATGTCTTTATATTTATTATTATTTCCTTATCTCCAAAGTGATATCCATATAGCTGCGTTTGTCGTTGATGTAGTCGGCATATAGTGTTTCGGCGTCGCGGCCTTTAAGGATGCGGCACTTGCCACAAGCCTCGCAATCGTTCAGGCATTTCCAGGCGTCGAGCACGTAGGCCCGGCGTTCCTCTTTGGTGGAGTTTCCAATTAGTGGTGCTTGCATGGTTTCTCTGTTTACGGAACGGCTATAATTCATTAATCACTTGCTGGAGGTGCTCTAAGAAACCGGAACCGTGCCCACCGTCCATCTGCACATGGTGAAACTGAAACGATATGGGTAATGTGGTACTGAGCCAATTGCGGCGATACTTGCCCCACATGAGCATCGGGTTGCAGAACTTGTCGGTATATTGGTTTACAATGCAGTCGAGTTCGGTCTCTATCATTGCCGATGTTCCAACAATCATACAATCCTCAAGGAATGAGCTCTTGCACTGCGTGGCAACCTGTGTTGTCAGCCGATTGTATTCCTTGGCAAATTGTTCGGCATTGTCGGTGTATGCAATGTCGCAAGAATTGATTCCCCCTTTGCTGTTGTTTACAATTATGTTTATAGCAATACTGTCATATTTGAAGAGCTTCTCTTTTTCGGGTAGAATATAGAACTCTTTTATGTTGCTTGCAGCCTTTCCAATACACCAACATAGCAGGGCATTGAATTTGATACCACGCCTCTTGCTTGCCCTGAGCAACCTGGTTACATTGAATGTCTTGGTCAATGTGACCATCGGCATCGGAGAAGTCATCCAAAGCGAGAAGGCTTCGGCGCGTGTGGTTTCATGAGGAGCTATTTCCGTTTTCATATTATATTTTTACAGTTATTATTCTTCCAGCTTCCATCCACAATCTCCATGATAAATCATCTGCTTGGACATTCCGCCGTCGATGCAGATATTCTCACCGGTGATAAAGCCTGCCTTGTCGCTGCAAAGGAACAGCACCATATTGGCTATGTCCATTGGGTTACCCACTCTGCCGGCTGGTTGCTGCGTTGCATCGGGGCCTTCGTAAACGGTGTATGCCGTATCTATCCAACCGGGAGAAATGGAGTTTACCCTTGCTTTCCCCGACAGGCTTACGGCCAATGCGTGAGTGAGTGCGGCAATTCCGCCTTTGGCTGCTGTGTAGCTCTCGGTTTGTGGCTGGCTCATGCGGTCGCGCGAAGAGGAGATGTTGATGATGGAGGCTTCTTTTGCCAAATTTGGCATAAAGAGCTTGGCCAGATAGAACGGTGCGGTTACTCCCACACTCAGCGCATATTGGAACTCCTCGTAGGAACAATCATCAATTCCTTTCATCAATGGCAGGGCGTTGTTGACGATGATATCCACTTTATCATGCTTGCTCAAGACCTCGGCTACAAATGCCTCCAGCACCTCTTTCTTTGAAATGTCTCCAACAAAGTGATTGCCCTCTTGCTTGTCAATCACATATACGGTGGCTCCCTGATTGCGGAACTCATCGGCAATGCATCGGCCAATTCCGTTTGCACCGCCAGTTACTATGATTACTTTATCTTTAAACATGAAGATATTATTTTTTATATCATCAACATAATCCGCCCTTCGGCCTTAGTGAACATTTGACTTCGTCTTCCTCCTCCTCCTCGCTCGGCATAATGATATCTCTCATTTTTTGCAATGTTTTTGAGATTCATTGATAATGCTGCCTTGCCGTAACCCACGCGGCACAAACTTCGTCTGTGCTTCGCGTGACCATTTACTACCAGCATTATTTAAACCTGCGGCTTTCGTCGCTACGCTCCATCGATATGACAGGTTCGCAATTTGAACGAGTTTATATCGAACTGACGTTAATCATCAAACCTATAGATTGAAGTACTTTGCAACCATTGCTTTCAGATAGTCGGTTGTTAGGTTTGCCAATCCGATTTGTTCTATAGATGCAAACTCTTCCTTGTTTTTACTGATAACAAATTTTCGTTCTGTCCCATCTATCTTTGCCAGCAAATGATAGTTCCCTTTATAAGTTTGCTCAATATGCATATTGCTAACAGTATGCCCATTGATGTCTATTGAAGCATCAGCTGCTTCGTACTCCCATTCGCCCCATGCTTTCAAGTGTTCGATGATGGTTGATTCAACTCGACCTATCCATGATTCAGAAACTCCATTATCGGTAGCTATTGTACGGAATTGTTTCAATGCAGAAACAACATCCCTTATGATAGCATCGGGACGACGAATGCCATTATCACGAGCAAATTCAATAACATCGGAGCGTGTAATTTCATGCAGTTTGGCCCGTATATACATGCAATGATCCCTGTTCGGCAAATAACCACCGCTATCTATGATGTAAGTAATATCATAGGCTGGAGCAAGACGCCAAGAGCCATCTTCATTCATAACGAATGAGAAGTTCTTGTTATGGTCATCGGTGTTATTCGACAATATATTGAATACCATTCTACGGAATACCTCCTGACAATCAGCTTCGGGAAGACGAAGTTTACGGCAAACAGTAATCAATTGCTCGTAGCTCTCGGCATCGGGATATATGGCAGCCAAGGTCTGTGTATGTATCTTCTTTTCGCCGTCCCGGTCGAATCGTTTGGTCAAAAAGTGATTGTTTCCATCCACGGGATATAATTCGGAGGGCATCATATTGATACCTGCCAAAGTAGCCAACTTATAATAGGTTATTTCCAATTCAGCAGAACAATATTCCGAGTTGCCGAATTTAAGAAGGTAATACTCGTAACCTTCCAAGCCAGCAATCTGACCGCTTCGTATTTCTCCAGTTTCTCTATTTATAGCAATAATCGCCTTTGGCTGACGTCCACCAGCGGAGGTACCTACAGTCAACAATGATTGCAAGGTAATGGATTCCTCTGGCATGATACGGGCATTCTCTCTTTCCATGAAAATGCGTTCAGCCAAGTCGGCCAATGACTTGACATCTATCCTTCCTGCTCTGCGCTCTCTGTTTGCTTCTGGAATAAATTCTAATGCCCCCATTCCTCTTCGGCCGATAAACGAGAGCTTATCCAATGGATTTATCTCCGAGTTAGATAATTTTTGTTGTTGACGCCATAAATCAAACAACTGGTTACCCCAAGCATCAGGCAATGAATCTGCAACAAATGCCGGAAGTTTCTGATAAATCTTAGCATCCTCACCCCAAACAGGCAATAACCCTCTGGTTCCGTCAATTGGCGCAACCAAAGGAGATATGTTTAATCCCTTTTTGATAAAATCGGGATTATATGTGAAATAAGAGAGATGACGACGTTCATCCCAAGCCAAACGACCTATTTCTTCATCCCAAAGTATTATTTTCAATGACTTTATCATATCTGTAGCTTATTTGGTGTGTCTGATCCGTTGTGCTTTTTTCTCGTCTTTGCGAATAAGATAAGGCGATTCCGGTAATTCAGGTAAAAGATCGTCTAAAGAATTTATCTGTCCAACTACCTTCAATAAGAGAAGAAAAGTCGATAATGAAAGATTGCCTGCCGTACCATTCTCAAACTTGTGTATAGTTGTAAGGCCAACACCTGATAGTTCCGACACCTCTTTTTGTGTCAGATTGCACCGCATACGATATTCTTTAAAACGAGTACCCAACATGCGTACCAGTTCTGGAGTAGAGTATTCAAACAAATCTTTCATATAATCCTATCTATCATTATGCCGATAATTAAATATGTAATACAAGTTTTATGTTCATTATATTGATATTTACAATGCAAATCTACTGATTAATTTTCAATTAAACGCATGTTTAAGTCAAAAAGTATTATTAAAAGTGGTTTTAATACCTTTTAGAGATGTATTTTACATCTTTCCTAATGATTGCTGTAATCATTAGGATGTTGGAGGCAAAAGAAAAACGACTATGCTTTTGCGAACTTGCTCCCGTTCGGCAAAGCAAGCTTGGCGTGATGCTCATTGGGAGGAGAAATCTCAAAAATATCACGAAATTAGAGATCTCTCACATACGTTGCCTTTGGGAGGCAAACTCCGTTTCGAGATGAGAGATGCTGGCAGGAACTCCCTCCGAAGCTGCCGCTTAGCCATACGGCACTCCTTCGTAAACCTAAAGGTTCAGTCGTCGCAAGCAACGCTCCCCCGCGTTGCCGTCCCTCTTTAAAAATAGGGACAGTATTTTTTGTGTTGTTTATCTATTTTTTTTGCTGTTAGCCTACTTTGGCTGGTGCTTTTCCTTGACCAGTCTCAGGCCTTGGTTCTTTCGTCTGGAGTCGGGCGTGTTGCGGCTTCGGAATGTGATTTGACAACATCTTGAGTTGTCCATGTAGCTTCCCCCACGGCGAACTCTCAAGCTTCCTTGTCGCGGTCCTTGGGGGTCTTGTGAGTCATTGGCGTTGTATTCGCCATAATAGTCGGAACACCATTCCCATACATTTCCGCTCATGTCGTGTACTCCTATGGCATTGGGCTTCTTTGTTCCCACTGCATGTACATGTTCGTCGCTGTTGCCTATGAACCACGATACTTCGTTTGGAAGAGCGTGTCCGCTATAGAGATGTTTCTCTCCGAATTGTGCTGCATATTCCCATTCGGCTTCGGTTGGCATGCGGTAGTGTTCTCCCGTTTTTGCGTTGAGACTGTCGATGAACTGCATGCAGTCGTTCCACGATAAGTTGTTTGCCGGCAGGCTGTCGCCTGGAAAAATCGACGGGTTTTCGGGCATGAGTGCATTCCATAACTCTTGTGTTACCTCGGTGCTTCCAATATAGAAGGTGTCGGAAATGGTTACATCGTGCATCCTTGCATCCTCGTCATGTCCTCCCATTACAAATGAGCCGGCTGGTACCTCAATCATTCTGAATGATACGCCGTTTACTATGCACTCTATAGTGTTCTGCTTTTCAGTCTTTATGCTGCCTTCTTCAAGAGGATTGCCGGTATCTTTCCCTTTTCCGTTTTCGCTCTTTTCTCTTCCTGCTACGTAGTGCAGCAGAAAGAAGCCTGCAGCTACGGCAATTGCTGCAAGAATAAACTTCTGCAGTGTGCTGCGTATGCTGTTCTTGGGGTGTAGGGCACGGTTTATGAAGAAGTGAAGGCTCTTTTCAATTCGGCTTTTAAGGTCGCTGCTGTCGGTGTATTCGTTGTAGTATTGACCAATGAGTGTAATCTTTTCGCGTACCTTTTTTATCTCGTCATTGTCTTTGTCGCTCTTCTTTGAAAAGACGCATATCTTGGGCCTTCTTCTGCTGCTGAACGATGAATATGCAGTGTTGAACTCCTCTTCGGTAACACCGCCGATTTCGCTGTCAAGTATAAAATAGACGATGTCTGCTTCTTTCTTGATAAATTCGTTGTATGCTTCCTGTTTCCTGCTGTCACTGAAGAAAGAGTCGAATGTCTCGAATGTCTCTATCTGGATGTTGATGTTCTTGCCTATCTTGCTGTATTCCGATTGCAGTTCGCTGGCGATGACTCTGAATAGTGCTCTTTCGTCCGACAGTCGCTTGGAGCCTGCTACAAAAATCTTTATTGTCTGCATAAACCGTTTGATTTGTGGCTGTAGATTGCTTTTGTTTTGTGTCTGAAATGCAAATATAGTAACAAACGAGCGAGAAATGTGAAGCCTGCTTCGATATTTTTCACCGTGTGTGCAGAAAATATTCGGGATTTATCCGGTTATACCCAATAATGTGCAAGATATTAAAATGCCTGAATGCTTGTTTTTCTAAGACGGTTCGGGCTGCTTGGCTTTTGCCGGTGTGAGGTTATTTCACTATCTTCGCGCGGATTAATCCGTAACCGATGAAAAATAACGATACAAAAAAGCTCTCGCTTTTCGAGAGGCCTGTATGGGTGGTGCTCTTCGCGCTCTCTGCAGCAATAGCGTGGGGATGGGCCTATCCGCTTATCAAGCTGGGCTTTGAGGAGTTCGGCATAATCCAGTCCATGACCGGAAGCAAGATGCTGTTTGCCGGCGTACGTTTCTGTATGGCCGGTATGGCGGTGCTTGCAATTGCCGGTACCACGCGTCGTCGCTTTGCGGTGGCCGGCTTCAACGGATGGCTGTATGTGCTTCTGTTCGCGTTGCTGAACACCGGCTTGCACTATTATTTCTTCTATGTGGGGCTTTCGTACAGCCCCGGTGCACGGGCTGCCATAATAAACTCGCTCGGCACGTTCATGCTTGTGCTGCTTGCGTGCATCTTCTTCAAGAGTGACAAACTGACTGTAAACAAGCTGCTTGGCTGTGTCATTGGCTTCATTGGCATAATTACGCTGAACGTGGGCGATGAGGATAGCGGAGAATTTACATTTATGGGTGACGGAATGATTGTTCTGAATGCAGTATGCTCAGCTCTTGCCGGTCTTATGACGCGAGGCCTGGGAAAGCGTGTGGATGTTTTTGTGGGCACCGGATATAGCCTTTTCTTCGGCGGTGTGATGCTTGTTGTGCCGGGCTTGCTTATGGGCGGCTCTCTGCCGCATGTCACTCCGGGCGGTGTGGCTATATTGCTCTTGCTTGTGTGTATATCGGCTATGGGGTTTGCTCTTTATAATAAGCTGCTGACCTGCAACCCTGTCGGCAAGGTTGCAATTTTCAATTCGCTAATTCCTGTTGTGGGTGCGGTTACTTCGTGCATGTGTCTGGGGGAGCCTTTCTACTTGAAGTATGCTGTGGCTGCAGTGCTTGCCATGTCGGGAATATATATCATCAATAGGGCGAGATAGAACTTTGAACTTTATTACGGCTTTTGCTGAAATGCTTTTGAGTTTTCTCTTGCTGCATGTTTGTTCTGATGATAAAAAGAATAACTTTGCAATGGTGGAGTGAATAAAAAGCGAAGTTCTGCGTTATATGATATAGAACGTGACGGTTGCTTTTGTCGCATCTTTAAAACAATAAGTTATGAATACCTCTTTGGAGATGTGCCCTAACAGGGTGGTGGCTTTCCTGGCAAAGCCTTGCAGTGAGTTTACAAAGGCCGATATTGTGCAGTACATCAAGGAGAACAATATCCGCATGGTGAATTTCATGTATCCGGCTGGTGACGGCAGGCTGAAGACACTCAATTTTGTCATCAACAGTGCAGCCTACCTCGATACCATACTTACATGCGGAGAACGTGTCGATGGTTCGTCGCTCTTCCCGTTCATAGAGGCGGGCAGCAGTGACCTTTATGTGTTGCCGCGTTTCAGAACTGCATTTCTAGACCCGTTTGCCGAGATTCCGACGCTCTCCATGCTCTGCTCCTATTTCAATAAGGACGGCGAGCCGCTTGAGAGCTCTCCGGAGAATACTTTGAGAAAGGCATGCAAGGCATTCCGCGAGGTTACGGGAAAGGAGTTCCAGGCTATGGGTGAGCTGGAGTACTATGTCATAGCTCCCGACAGCGGCATGTTCCCGGCTACCGACCAGAAGGGCTATCATGAGTCGGCTCCCTACGCCAAGTTCAATGAATTCCGCACCCAGTGTATGGCATATATCGCACAGGCAGGCGGACAGATTAAATATGGCCATTCCGAGGTCGGCAACTTCGCTATAGACGGAATGGTGTATGAGCAGAACGAGATTGAGTTCCTGCCTGTTGCTGCCGATGAGGCTGCCGACCAGCTTATGATTGCCAAATGGATAATACGTAATCTGGCATACAGGAACGGCTACGATATAACATTTGCTCCTAAGATTACTGCCGGCAAGGCCGGTTCGGGTCTGCATATACACATGCGCATAATGGACGGCGGGGCCAACTGCATGCTTGATGGCGGTGCGCTCTCTGCTGACGCAAGGCGCGCTATTGCCGGAATGATGCTGCTTGCTCCTTCGATAACGGCATTCGGAAACACTAACCCGACATCCTATTTCCGTCTTGTTCCGCATCAGGAGGCTCCTACAAACATCTGCTGGGGCGACCGTAACCGTTCGGTGCTTGTGCGTGTTCCTCTTGGCTGGGCTGCAAAGTCGGATATGTGCCGTCTTGCCAATCCTCATGAGGGTGACAGCAACTATGATACTACTCAAAAACAGACAGTGGAGATGCGTTCTCCCGACGGTTCTGCCGATATATACCAGCTCATTGCCGGCCTTGCCGTGGCTTGCCGTTACGGATTCGAGCTGCCGGATGCGCTGGAGATTGCCGAGCGTACATACGTCAATGTGAATATTCACCAGAAGGAGAATGAAGACAGGCTTGCGGCTCTTGAACAGCTGCCCGATAGCTGTGCTGCTTCGGCCGACTGCCTTGAAAGGCAGCGTGCTGTCTTTGAGGAGTACAATGTATTCAGCCCTGCCATGATAGACGGTATTCTGCGTCGTCTGCGTTCGTATGACGACCGTACATTGCGTGCCGATACAGGTGACGACAAGGAGAAGATGATGACACTGGTAAGGCGGTTCTTCCATTGCGGATGAGAACTGATACCATAATAAGACAATCAAGGGCCTCACATCACGTTGCGAGGCCCTTGATTGTCTTATAAGGTCTTGTATTAAAGATTATATGTACCCTCAACGAGCTGGCCCATTGCCCATACGGCGCGTATGTTCAGGTCGTCGTCGAGTATCATTACGTCGGCATCCTTGTCCTTCTGCAATGAACCCTTGCGGTCATATACGTTCATGATCTTTGCCGGTGTCTCAGAAGCCATGCGTACAGCATCGTCCAATGGAATTTCGGCTTTCTGTACCAATGTACGTATCAAACGGTCCATAGTTGCTACCGAGCCTGCAAGAGCGGTACGGTCGGCGAGCTTGCAGACACCGTCCTCGATGATTACGCGAGGGTCGAATGCTGTTGTGCTGTCGCTTGCTGCGCATGCAAGAGCGTCGGTGATGACACATGCGCGCTCAACGCCCTTGATGTGGTGTATGAGGCGAAGGATTGTGGGAGGCACGTGTATGCCGTCGGCAACAACCTCGACTGTCATGTCCTCGTGCAGGTAGATGCTCTCCACTGTACCCTCGTACTTGTACTCGCGGCGTTTGTGGAATCCTGGCATCGCGTTGTAGAAGTGTGTGGCGTGTGTGTAGCCGTTCTTGCGTGCTGCATGAATGTCGTCATACTCGGCCTGTGTGTGTGCTACAGATGCCAGAATGCCCTTTGATGTGATGTACTTGCCGAACTGCATTGCACCGGGGAGTTCCGGAGCAGCATCCCAACGCTTGATGCAGTTCCACTTCTCGACGAGAGGGATGTACTCGTTCGGGTCGGGGTCCTTGATGTTCTCAGGGAGCTGTCCGCCTGCCATAGCCATGTTCAGGTAGTGTCCTTCGAGGTGAAGACCGAGCACCGGGCTGTTAGGTTCTGCCATGAGTTTTGTACATGTCTCGGCTGCAGCCTCAATCATAGGTACTGTAGATGAAGATAGAGTAGGGAAGATACTTGTTGTACCATGCTTCATGTGTGCCTTGATTGCACCGCGGAAAGCCTCTTCTGTTCCTTCCATAAAGTCGCAGCCGCCACCTCCGTGAATGTGTATTTCAACACCGCCGGGAACAACGTACATACCCTTGGCATCAACTACTTCTGCGCCTATTACTGCGAGGTCGCAGTTTGTAACCTCAAGAATCTTGTTATCACGTATGATAACAGATCCGTCCTTCAGCCAGCCCTGAGGAGTCAGAATCTTGGCATTGATAATTTGCTTAAGCATAATATTGTTATGGTTGATTATATGTGTTTTCTTCAGTGGTGTGGACGGTGTGCGTAGATTCTTGCCACGCGCCTGGGCACAATTCCCTACAAAGTTATTCAAATAATTTATCTATGTATGCTTTTGGTTGATTTTTTTTAACAGTGCTACGAATTATTTATTTTTGCAGGTGAGTGGATGTTTGTTGAAACATCTTGCTTGAGGTTATTTTACTGCTATGGATGATTTGTTGTGTGCGTGACAAAATGCAAGCAATATTGTTGAATTTGCTTTCTTTTTGTTTGATATGTCTGAAGCGGTGTATTTTCGAAAATACAGTGCGGTTTTAGGGTTTTTACCCGATTTTTGCTTCCTTTTTTGTTTTTGTACTCTGTTTTTCGGCTTTGGTGCCTTAAAAACAGTTCGTTTTTGTGAAAAATCTTTGAGTTGTAGATGTATGCTGTTATATTTGTACGGTGTTTCGGCTTTTGCAAAAAGTAAACACTTTGCCGCCTTTTGCAATGTCAGTCAAAACCGCTTTTGTAGAGAAATATAACACGAAACTATATGTCAAAACTACGATTTGAGGTAATAACCGCAGCATTCGGCAAGAATGCGGTCGATGTTCCCAATTGCGAACTGCGTCCGTCCGACTATTACGGGGTCAAGGTGTTCAACAGGGAAAAGATGTTCAAGTATCTTCCTAAGGAGGTTTATAACAAGCTTATCGATGTCATCGACAACGATGCTCCGCTTGACAGCTCCATTGCCGACAGTGTTGCCGAGGGTATGAAGCGTTGGGCTGTGGAGAACGGTGCTACGCATTACACCCATTGGTTTCATCCTCTCACGGAGACAACTGCCGAGAAACACGATGCCTTTATCGAGCATGACGGCAAGGGCGGAGTACTCGAAGAGTTCTCTGGCAAGCTGCTTGTGCAGCAGGAGCCCGATGCTTCGTCGTTCCCCAACGGAGGAATAAGAAGTACGTTCGAGGCGCGAGGATACAGCGCGTGGGACCCGACATCTCCGGCTTTCCTCATCGATGACACATTGTGTGTGCCTACTGTCTTCATTTCATATACAGGCGAGGCTCTCGACTACAAGGCTCCATTGCTGAAGTCGCTGAGAGCCGTGGATAAGGCGGCTACCGATGTTTGCCGTTACTTCGACAAGAATGTAAAGAAGGTTACTACATATCTGGGCTGGGAACAGGAGTACTTCCTCGTCGATGAGGGGATGCTGCTGGCACGTCCCGACCTGCTGCTCACCGGGCGCACTCTAATGGGGCATGACAGCGCGAAGAACCAACAGCTCGAAGACCATTACTTCGGCTCTATTCCGAAGCGTGTGGCAGCATTCATGAAGGAACTTGAGATTGAGGCAATGAAGCTGGGCATCCCGGCAAAGACATGCCATAACGAGGCAGCTCCCAACCAGTTCGAGCTTGCGCCGATATACGAAGAGTGCAACTTGGCTGTCGATCATAACATGCTGATAATGGCACTTATGAAGGAGGTTGCGCGCAGGCACGGTTTCCGCGTGCTGCTGCATGAGAAGCCATTCAAGGGCGTGAACGGTTCGGGAAAGCATAACAACTGGTCGCTTGGAACCGACACGGGCGTGCTGCTCATGGCACCGGGAAAGAACGACAAGGACAACTTGCGTTTCATTACATTCGTAGTCAATACACTTGCTGCGATATACCGTCATAACGGATTGCTTAAAGCGAGCATAATGTCGGCTGCAAATGCACACCGTCTTGGTGCGGCAGAGGCACCCCCTGCGATAATTTCAAGCTTCCTCGGCTCTCACCTCTCTTCGGTTCTCGACCACATGGAGACAACGGATGATGTGGTGAAGATACTAAGCAAGCGCGAACTGCGACTGAATATACCTTCGATTCCGGAACTGATGATTGACAATACCGACCGTAACCGTACGTCGCCTTTTGCTTTCACCGGAAACCGTTTCGAGTTCCGTGCCGTAGGTTCTGAGGCCAACTGCGCTTCGGCAATGATTGCACTGAACACGGCAATGGCCGAACAGCTGACGATATTCAAGCGTGAGGTCGATGCATTGATAGAGAACGGCATGGCAAAGGAGGATGCGCTTGTGAGGATAATACGCAAGTATATCAGATACAGCAAGCCTGTACGCTTCGACGGCAACGGTTATAGCGACGAGTGGCGTCGTGAGGCAGCGCATAGAGGGCTTGACTGCGAGGCGAGTGCCCCGATTGTCTTCGACCGTTATCTCGACAAGGAGAGCGTGAAGATGTTCCGCGACATGGATGTGATGACCGAGACGGAGCTGCGTGCGCGCAACGAAATAAAGTGGGAGATGTACACGAAGAAGATTCAGATTGAGGCGCGTGTGCTTGGCGATCTTGCGCTGAACCATATAATACCTACTGCGACAAAGTACCAGAGTTCTCTGCTCGACAATGTCATCAAGATGGAACAGGTGATAGGCAAGGAGGAGGGCGATATGCTGTCGGCCGAGAATATAAGCCTGGTGAAGCAGATGGCGCAGCATGTGGCAGAGATACGCCGCCTGGTTGCCGAGCTCGTGGAGCGTCGCAAGGTAGCGAACCGCATATCGTCGGAGCGCGATAAGGCTATTGCTTACCACGATACCGTGGCTCCTATGCTCGAAGAGATACGCGGCCATATCGACCAGCTCGAACTGGTTGTTGACAACGAGTTGTGGACTCTGCCTAAGTACAGGGAACTGCTGTTCATTGTCTGAATGTGACCGCAGCGGGCATGTGTGTTGCCCGTATGGTAAAAATGTGCGACATAATTTTTATTATTGAATCTTAATTCGTACGTTTGTATCTGTTATACGATTAAAGTTCTTTTTTTAATACAAACAATTTAAAACACTACATTTATGAAAAAGTATTTGGCAGAAGCTATCGGTACTATGGTGCTGGTGCTTATGGGTTGCGGTGTTGCCGTTAGCCTCGGTTGTACATCAAATGAGCCTGCTTTGGCTTCTACAGTTGTAGGTACTGCTTTGGCTTTCGGTCTTGCAGTTGTAGCTATGGCCTACACTATCGGCGGCATAAGCGGTTGCCACATTAACCCGGCTATCACACTCGGTGTGTGGGCAAGCGGCCGCATGGGCGCTAAGGATGCTATCATGTACATGGTATTCCAGGTTATCGGTGCCATTGCTGGTGCAGCTGTCCTTTATCTATGTACTGCTACAAGCGGTGATGCTATCGTAGGTACCGGTGCAAACGCATGTCAGCCGGGTGTTGAGCTCGTTGGCGGTCTTGTTGCCGAAATCGTCTTCACAATGATTTTTGTTCTTGTTGTGCTCGGTACAACAGACAGCAAGGTGGGTGCAGGCAACTTCGCAGGCTTGGCAATCGGTCTTTCTTTGGTTCTTGTTCACCTCGTATGTATCCGTTACACCGGTACATCAGTGAACCCGGCACGTTCAATCGGTCCTGCTCTCTTCCAGGGCGGTGCGGCTATTGAGCAGTTGTGGATTTTCATCGTAGGTCCTTTCGTAGGTGCTTTGCTTGCTGCAGGTATCTGGAAGGTGCTTTCTTGCGAGAAGTGCGCTAAGTAAGCATTGCCTTATAAATAGAATTGGAAAGTGCGTAAGTGCTTTCCAATTTTTTTCTACCTATATGCAGGGTACATGATGGCTTCGTTTTGTTTTTAGCTTGTTTATTGTTATCTTCACCTTGCGGTGTAGCTAACTTCTGCACTCGCTTTGAAAAATATTCAAGCAAGCTTGATATTTCTCGCTCGTTTATTCGTATCTTCGCAGTAGGGTATTGAATTGTTGAATGATAAAAACCATAGATATATGTTTTCAGGAATAGTTGAGGAATTTGCTACGGTGCGCCGTCTGGTGCGCGAACAGGGCAATCTGCACCTGACACTTACATGCTCGTTTGTGGGTGAGCTGAAGATTGACCAGAGCGTTTCGCATAATGGAGTGTGCCTTACAGTAGTCGATATAAAGGGTGATGAATATACTGTCACTGCAATGCAGGAGACTCTGCAGCGTTCCAATATCGGTCTGCTTCAGGTCGGCGACAAGGTGAACGTGGAGCGTTCGATGATGATGAACGGACGCTTAGATGGCCATATAGTGCAAGGTCATGTCGATGAGACTGCCGAATGTGTGTCGGTACGCGACATGGACGGCAGTTGGTATTATACATTCCGTTATCCTAAGGATGATGAGATGGCTGCAAAGGGATATCTGACAGTTGACAAGGGTTCTGTTACGGTAAACGGCGTGAGCCTTACGGTGTGTGAGCCTGCAGACGATTCTTTCTCCGTGGCTATAATCCCTTATACATACGAGCATACCAATTTCCACACAATAGAGGTGGGTACAAAAGTCAATATCGAGTTCGATATCATAGGCAAGTACATAGCAAGAATAGCAAAGCGATGAGGAGTTTTCTTGAATTGGCAAAGGCGCGCCAGAGTGATCGTGCCTATGAGCCGGGCCGTGTGATTGAGCGTGAGGTCCTGGAACGTATCCTTGAGGCGGGGCGTATTGCTCCGTCGGCATGCAACGGGCAGCCGTGGCACTTCACCGTGGTGACGGAACCGTCGCTGCTGGTGGAGGTGGGCAAGGCTACGTCGAGTCTGGGAATGAACAAGTTCGTGAAGGATGCATCGGCACTGGTGCTCATTACTCAGGAATCGACAAACATAACATCGAAGCTCGGATGCGGCATTAAAGACAAGGATTTTCCGGTAATGGACCTCGGCATAGCTTCGGCATACATAACTCTGGCTGCTGAGGATGAAGGCATAGGAAGCTGTATCCTGGGCTGGTTTGACGAGAAGAAAATCAAGGAGTTGACCGGTATTCCCCAGAAGAAGCGTCTGATGCTTATAATTTCTCTGGGATATGCGGCAAAGCCTAAACGCAATAAGGTGCGCAAGGAGTGGGATAAGGTCGTGTCGTTTGAAAAGTATTGATGAATATGAAAAAGATAGGGTGCCTTTCCCTGCTCTTGATTGCATTGCTTGTAGTTGCTTTCTTTACATGTCCTCCCAAGGATAAACATGTGGAGAAGATTGCTTCTACGGTATCGAATGTTGTAGATGACGAGACTAGAGGATTAGGCAAGTTTGCCATCTCGTTAATTGACGGGTTGACAGGAAAGGATATTGTAAAGCATTCGGTCGGCGAGGTTATAACGGTTGATAATTACTGTCTGCTCTCGATTGGAAAAATGGAGTGGCAGGGTAAGGAACATATAACTTCAGTGGGTATCTTCGGAATGGTATTTACAATGCCGGAGGAGATGATGAAGGATAAACTAAGAAAAGCCATAGAAAAGTTAGAAAATAGATAAATATATTTAGAAATGAAGATAGCGGTACCTACAAAGGGTGGTGTGGTCGATAATCATTTTGGCCATTGTGACCACTATACGATATTTACTGTCAATGACGGTGAGGTGAAGATGAAGGAGATTCTGCCTTCTCCGCAAGGCTGCGGATGCAAGTCGGGCATAGTGCTTGTCCTGCGTCAGAAGGGCGTTCAGGTCATGCTTGCCGGGAACATGGGAGAGGGTGCAAGGAATGTGCTTGAGAGTCACGATATAAAGGTTATACGCGGTTGCAGCGGAAATATAGATGAGCTGGTCAAGGCCTATCTTGCAGGCGAGGTGAACGATAATGGCGAGGCCTGCAGTCATCACGAATGTTCTAATAGCTGATAGATATGGTAAACAAGGTGTATCTTGAGAACTTCGAGAGCCGCATTATGGACGAGCTGTTGCGTCTATGTACCCAATACAAAGTGCTTGAAGGAACTCTGCTTTCGACAGAGGATATCGATGCCCGTTGGCATGATATGGCACCGGAGTATGTTGCTGATGCTGTTCCCAACATTGCCGATTATCCTACAGTTGCCATTGCATGGGCCGGCTATGTGGGTATGGCTGTAGCGCATCTGTGGGACAGTGACTGGGCTGCCCATAGCAAGGATGAATACAAGTCGCTGTATGGCCCTGCCGGCTTCGATGATATGGACGAGAATATAGTGCAGAAGGTGCTGGGCTTTCATCTTGAATCGCAGGAGGCAAAGAATATCGAGGTTATGATGCGCCGCTTGGCCGAAACAGCCCTGACTCTTATCCGCCGTGAGAATATTGAACCTCAGTCACCGATGGCATTTCATGTATATGCACGTGCGATAAAGGTGATGTACCGTTTGGGCGCAGCTATTGAACTGAAGCGTCTGGGATATAAGTTCGAGCAGGTCAATTTGCCTAAGATGGGCGGAATAGCAGAGTGCTGATTGCAGATTATTGATCATACGGTATTATAGCAATAAAAAAGCTCATCCCGAATGGATGAGCTTTTTTATTGCTGTTTCTCTTCTATTAGAAGCGGAAGTCAACGCCTACTGCAACGTTGTAGGTCTTGCGGAGATACTTTGTCTCTACATGGTTGTCGTAGTCTGGAATTCTGCTCTTTGCGTAGTTTGCATAGCATACGCCGAAGTTCAAATCCAACTTGTCGTTGATGCTGTACTTTGCACCGATACCAGTCGTGAATGAGTCGTTGATGAATGATACATCGCTGAGATACTCGTCGTTAACGCCGAAGTCGCTGAACTGGAAACCTGCAGAAAGAAGCCACTTCTTTGTGAGCTTGAACTCAACACCACCGAGAATTTCGTATGTGTTGCGACTGAGCTTTGCATTGTTGTTGGTTGCACCAAGAAGAGACTCTACCTTAGCGTCCTTATCAAAGTAGTAGTTCACACCGCCCATAACCTGGAGTCTTGGACAGATTTCCCAAGATGCTGCTACAGAAAGAAGGGCTGGAGCATCGCTGCGAAGCTTCTTGCCGTCCTCAAGTGATGATAGTGTACCTAGTTTGTCGCCAGCTGCAGAAACACCCTGAAGAGCCTCGTTTGCCTTGCCTTTTGCGAACTGGTCAGCAACATCCTCTGGCATTCCAGCTGCTACAGCTCCTTCGTATGCTGCCTTATAAGCAAATGCATATGTTTTTGTTCCGATAGTCTTTCCTGCAGCCGCAACGCCCTTGTTGTAGTTCTGGTTGAATATTTCAAGGTTGTCGGTGTCATTCTTTATGTTTGTAACAGCACGGAACTCATATTTTGCAGCAAGATGTACCTTGCCTATCTTGTAGTTGACACCTATTACCGGAGCAAATGCAACACCGGTCTGCTTAAGGTCAAGTGCCAATAATGTGTTCTTGATATTTCCGCTTGTCGGGTGTATTCCGTTCATGGCAATGTTGCCCTCATAGCTCGCGCTTGTGTAGTTTGCACGGAGACCGGCATAAGCAGAAAGATTGTTGTTGATTCTATATGCTGCACCAAGTTGAAGAGAGAATACATACTGTGTTGACTGGAACTCTGAGTATGCGTTACCGTCTGCAACTGAACCGGTCATGATTGGAAGGAGATCCTTGAAACCGTTTCCAAGAGTGTTGAACAAAGGAAGACCGTCATTGAATTCGGCCTTGCCGCCACCGCCGGGAATTCCGAAGAAACCGCTGAATGTCCAGTTGCCTTTCTTGTAAGCAGCAAAAAGAGTTGGCATACATGGTACGAATACTTCGCCTTTGTGTTTTTTCTCGCTTGGCTCAACAAGATGATTTGTGTGAAGAATGTCTCTGTCTTGCCAAATCATCTGCCAGTTGACTGAGAATGCCCAACCTTCCTTGAAGAAAGCTGTACCTGCAGGGTTGAAGTAGATGGCATCTGTCTCCAATGATGCATAGCGCATTGGGTTACGGACGAATGATGCACTCTGGTTTGTGTTTGTCAAAAGACCACCTGCGAAAGATGAAACTGCAATTGCAACAAATGCAATGCTTGCAAAAAATCTTTTCATAAATATAAAACTTTAAATATATTCCCCTTTTATCCTTTTGAACAAAAGTTGCACAAAAGTACTTGTTTTGTGCAAAACAATAAAGAGAATGCCCCCTTTTAACTATAAAAATGTATAAAATGAAACGTTATTGTACAAAATATTCGCTATTCTATAAAAATAATTCTGCCCATTTGAATTATGGGCAGAATTATATAAATAGGTATAATAGCTATTTTTTTACAGGTATTGCGTCGATGCGTGCCTGATGGCGTCCGCCTTCGAACGGTGTGCTGAGGAATACTTTTACACATTCTTTGGCAAGTGTGGTTTCTATGAAACGGCCCGGCATTACCATGACATTGGCATCGTTGTGCTGACGTGCCAAGGCTGCAATCTCAGGCATCCAGCACAATGCGCTGCGAATAGCATCGTGGTGGTTGAGTGTCATGTTTATTCCGTTGCCTGTTCCGCATATTGCTATGCCTGTAGAGAGTTCTCCTTTTTCTATGGCTTCGGCAAGTGCATGGGCGAAATCGGGGTAGTTGCAACTCTCTGTACTGTTTGTACCGAAGTCAACAAAATCGTAACCCATTGCCTTGAGCCAATCCTTTACCATTTCTTTCAGCGGGTAACCGGCATGGTCGCTTGCGAGTCCTATTGTCTTGTTCATTATAGCATAGTTTTTACCTGGTTATATACGTTCTCGGCAGTGAAACCGAGCTTCTCATCAAGAACCTTGTATGGTGCCGAGAAACCGAATGACTCCAATCCCCAAACCTTTCCGTTTGCACCGACAAGTCCTTCGAGGTTTACAGGAAGACCGGCTGTAAGGCCGAATATCTTAGAGCCGGTAGGGAGAATGCTCTCCTGATACTGTGCAGGCTGTGTGCGGAACAAACCTTCTGACGGAACTGAAACGATTCTTGTCTTGATGCCGTCGGCTTTGAGAAGCTTTGCGCCCTCAACGAGTGTCGATACCTCTGAACCCGATGCGAGAAGAATTACATCGTAATCTTCATCGCTGCCTGCAATGATATATGCACCCTTGTTCGCATCTTCGTATTTTGTACCCTCCGGAAGGTTGTTCACATTCTGGCGTGAGAATATGAGACCGGTAGGTGTGTTGTCATTCTCCATGGCAAGTTTCCATGCTTGTGTAGCCTCGTTTACATCGGCAGGGCGGAGTACAAGCATCGAGTTCTTTCCGTGGTGGTTCTTTACCTTTTCCATAAGGCGCACCTGTGCTTCCTGTTCAACAGGCTCGTGTGTAGGTCCATCCTCTCCGACGCGGAATGCATCGTGTGACCATACGAACTTGACCGGAAGCTCCATAAGAGCCGCCATGCGGATAGCCGGTTTCATGTAGTCGCTGAACACGAAGAATGTACCGCATGCAGCTATTACACCGCCGTGCAGTGCCATACCGATACATACGCATGCCATTGTAAGCTCCGATACTCCGGCGTGGAGGAAAGCTCCGCTGAAATCACCGGGGGTGAATGCATGTGTCTTCTTAAGGAAGCCGTCGGTCTTGTCGCTGTTGCTTAGATCGGCCGACGAGCATATCATGTTGCCGTAGTTCTCGGCGAGGATGCCAAGCACTGTTGCCGATGCGTTGCGTGTAGGAGCATCTGCCTTCTGCTCAATGGCATTCCAGTCTATTTCGGGCTGCTTGCCTGAGAACCAGTCTTCAAGCTTCTGTGCCTTTTCGGGGTTTGCAGCTGCCCATGCGGCCTTAGCCTGCTTGCGCTCTGCAACAATCTTGCGGAGTTCTGCAAGGCGGTTGTCGTACATTTCCTTTACTTCGGGGAAGAAAACAAACGGATTCTCAACATCTCCGCCAAGGTTTTTTATTGTGTTGACGTAGGCATCGCCTCCGAGCGGTGCACCGTGTGTGCCGCAGTCGAACTCGTAGCTGCTGCCGTCGGCGCGACGTGCTCCCTTGCCCATTACGGTATTGCCGATGATGAGCGTAGGACGTTCGTTCTCGGCCTTTGCCTCAGTGAGAGCTGCGCGTATTGCATCGCAGTCGTTTCCGTCTATTGTAATCACCTTCCAGCCCCAAGCCTCGTACTTCTTGGCTGTATCCTCGAACATAACCTCGTCGCAACGTGTAGAGAGCTGTATCTGGTTAGCATCATAGAACATTACAAGGTTGCTTAGCTTAAGGTAGCCTGCAAGGCGGCCTGCACCTTGTGAAATCTCCTCCTGAACTCCACCGTCGGAGATAAATGCATAGATTGTGTGGCCGAATACCTCATTGCCAAGACGTGCCTCAAGGAACTTTGCAGCAATGGCTGCTCCTACTGCGTAGGTGTGTCCCTGTCCAAGAGGGCCTGATGTGTTCTCTATTCCGCGCTCGAAGTTCACTTCGGGGTGTCCAGGAGTCGCGCTTCCCCATTGACGAAGCTGCTTTAGCTCGTCCATCGTGTATTTGCCTGATAGGGCAAGTACGGAATATAGCATCGGCGACATGTGGCCTGGGTCGAGGAAGAAACGGTCACGACCTTCCCATAGCGGGTTTTCAGGGTCGTGAATCAAAAACTCTGAATAGAGGACGTTGATGAAGTCGGCACCGCCCATTGCACCGCCGGGATGTCCCGATTTTGCCTTCTCTACCATTGCAGCTGTGAGAATACGGATGTTGTCTGCTGCCTTGTTCATCAATTGCTTGCTGTTCATATCTGTAGTTATAGTTTGTGGAGTTATTATTGCTTTTAATTCCCAAAAAACGGCTTGGTGTTGTTCTGAATATACCATTCCGTAATTTGTTACAAAAGTAATACTTTTTGTTTGAATGATGAACATAATTGAATGACGAATTTGCCTGTTGTTTATAAATATTTATAATTGCAATAACAGAATTAATACTTGCAGATGAATATTCTTTTCAAAAGCTGTTTTTTTGCCCCCGGCAACTGTTTTAAGACCCTTTTGCAATACGGCTTTCTGTTTTGGGCGGTTTTGTATTATCTTCGTGGAGTAAAAATAAGATTGCCATGCTTATAAGAATAATAGCCAAGGAGCTTGCTCTGGCTCCCGAAAAAGTGAAAAACACGGTAGAACTGCTTGAAGGCGGTGCTACAGTCCCGTTTATTGCACGATACCGCAAGGAAGCGACCGGTTCTATGGATGAAGTTGCTATCGGCAATATCAAGGATATGCATGAGAAACTGACAGCACTCATGCAGCGGAAAGAGAAAATAATTGCAACGATTGAGGAGCAGGGAAAACTTACAAAGGAGCTGAAGGAACGTATCGGCAACTGTTTTGACTCTGTTGAGCTCGAAGATATTTATTTGCCGTACAAGCCTAAACGCCGTACGCGTGCGACTATAGCCAAGGAACGAGGCCTTGAACCGCTTGCCGACCTGATATTCCTGCAGCAGTGCAACGATGTGAAAGGAAGGGCGCGCGCATTTGTCTGTGCCGACGTGCCTGCTCCCGAAGATGCCATTGCCGGAGCATGTGACATAATTGCCGAACGTGTCTCGGAAGACGAGGGCGCACGCAATGCAATAAGGCATATCTTCTCACGTTATGGAGTGCTTGTCTCCAAGGTTGTCAAAGGAAAAGAGGGTGACGGCATAAAATATTCCGACTATTACGAATGGCAGGAGAATATCTCGCGCATCTCCTCGCATCGTCTTCTGGCTATTATGCGTGGAGAAGAGGAAGGTTACCTGCGTGTCTCCATAACTGTAGATACAGAAGAGGCTGTGTCGCAGCTCTGTCGCCGTTTTGTCAAACGCTTCTCGCCGTCGCGCGAATATATGGAACTTGCAGTGGCCGACGGCTATAAGCGTCTTCTGGCTCCGTCAATAGAGAATGAGACACGCGGAAACGCAAAGCAGCGTGCCGATGATGAGGCTATTGCTGTGTTTGCCGAGAATCTGAGACAATTGCTAATGTCTTCGCCTTTAGGCCAAAAGCGTGTGTTGGCTATAGACCCTGGCTTCCGTACCGGATGCAAGGTGGTAGTGCTCGATTCGCAAGGCAATCTTGTCAATCACACTGTGATATATCCGCATCAGCCTCATAACGACCGTGAATCGGCTGCAAGAACCGTTATGTCACTTGTGCAGGATTACTCAATAGAGGCCTTTGCCATAGGCAACGGTACTGCCGGGCGTGAGACAGAGGATTTTGTCCGCAAGCTAGGGTCAGGTGCCGAAATTTTTTCCGTCAACGAGGACGGTGCATCGGTCTATTCTGCATCTCCGGTTGCGCGCGAGGAGTTTCCTAATGAAGACGTAACCGTGCGTGGAGCTGTCTCTATCGGCCGTCGTCTGATAGACCCGCTGTCGGAGCTGGTGAAGATAGAACCCCGCTCAATAGGAGTTGGACAGTACCAGCATAGTGTTGACCAAGCAAAACTCAAGGAGCGTCTTGATGTTGTAGTAGAGAGTTGCGTGAACAAGGTAGGAGTCAATCTGAATACAGCGACAAAGCAGATACTGACGCACGTGTCGGGTCTTGGTCCTGCTCTGGCTGAGAATATAGTTAAGTTCCGTGCCGAGAACGGCAACTTCAGGACCAGAAAGGAATTGCTTAAGGTACCGCGTCTGGGCAACAAGGCTTTTGAGCAGTCGGCCGGTTTCTTGCGTGTCGTAGGCGGTGACGAGCCTCTTGACAATACAGCTGTTCATCCCGAATCGTATGGCATTGTGGTGAAAATGGCAAAGGATATGAATGTCTCTCTAGAACAGTTTATTTCCGATACCGAATTGCGCAAAAAGGTCCGGTTGCAGAATTACGTTACCGAAAAGGTGGGTATGCCTACACTTACAGATATAATGGATTCACTGAACAAGCGTGGTCTTGACCCTCGCGAACAAGCAAAGGCCTTCTCTTTTGACCCTAACGTGCATGAACTTGAGGATTTGCGCGAAGGAATGGTTCTTCCAGGGCTTGTTTCCAATATAACTGCATTCGGAGCTTTTGTGAATATAGGTGTTCATCAGGATGGTCTTGTCCACATATCACAGCTTGCCGACAAGTTCGTGTCATCACCGAACGATGTGGTGAAATTGGGACAGCAGGTAATGGTCAGGGTAGTGGAGGTCGATTTGAAAAGAAGACGCATTTCCCTTTCCATGCGTGGAGTGTAAATAAATCAGCAGAGTGACAATAAATGTCTTTTCTCCGATACAATAAAGCGGCTCAAAAGCACAACTTTTGAGCCGCTTTATTATTATTGCTGTTTGCAACTTGTTATTTCTGTTCTGTCATTACGTATGTAACATTCATATCCAACCCCTTTGATTTAAATGATTCGGTGATATTTAGCATATTGCCGGAATATGAAATGTTGCATAACCCTCCAAGATTCTGGTCGTTGATATTATCAACATTCCATGAGTAGCGCAAGATCCCTTTTCCCTCGTTTTCCCATTTCCATGTAGATATGCCAAGGCTGCCATTATTGTAGTCAACCATGTATGAACCAGATTTTGTGAATATTACAGATAATGGCTTATTCTCATTGTATTCTTCTGCAAAAGATTCGCCAGCTTCAATAATATCTTTTTTGCTAATCTCAACACCAGCAATCTCTGCTGCCCATTTTGCAAGTTCTTCTCCTAATTCATGCATATTGTTGTGGTCAACTGTTTTTTCGAACTTTTCTTTACCGTAGTTGAATTCTATTCCGAATTTTTTGATTTTCCATGTACGGCACAGGTTGTCGGTCGCTTTGCTGGACTTGTATTGTTCTTCTTTACGGGCACCAATGCTCATTACATCGCCGTTGTCGAGAGCAATATCGAGCGTCTGGACTCCGTCATTGCTTTTGCTGATTGTTACAATTCCGTATCCTTCAAGCTTGTATTTATTCTCTTCTATTTTTGTGAATTTGCCGTAAATGATATTGTTGTAGCTGCCAGCACGTGTTGCTATTGAATTGTTCTTGAATATATTGTTGAATATGTAGTGCTTTTCTGCAGTCCGATTGGCTGCAGAATAATATCTGCCTGAATTCTTTATAACAATATAGTTTCCGCTTGCGGTAAGTTCTAATGATTTTATTGCAGCATTATCGTCTATTGCATTGTATTTTGCGCTTATTTTTTCGTATTTCGGTACCTTTAGGTTTGTTGCTTCATCATCATCACTGCTGCATGAAGTAATACAGATTAAACCAAACATCATAAGCAAGTAATAAAAAAATGCTCTCTTTTTCATAAGTGTAGAATTTAAAATTTTCACAAATATAAGAATGAAGTTTGTTTTTACCCCCCCCCGATTGTTAAATAGTGTTAAAATGTCTTTATGTTTACAATAAAAAAAGGTGTCAGCGAAAACTGACACCTTTTTCATTTATGTTGCAGATATTAGCAAATCTTGCGTGAACCGTCACCGATTACTACGTCATATACCTTAGGTGACTTGCCGTACTTCTCGTTGTAACGCTTTTCTGCCTCACCGATGAAGACTTCGTAGAGTTCCTCCTTAACAAGGTTGATTGTACAGCCGCCGAAGCCACCGCCCATCATACGTGAACCGGTAACACCGCAGTCGATAGCAACGTCAACAAGGAAGTCGAGCTCCTCGCAGCTTACCTCGTAGTCCTTGCTCAAACCGAAGTGTGTCTCGTACATCTTCTTGCCTACAGTCTCGTAGTCACCGGCCTCAAGAGCGTCACATACATCGAGTACGCGAACTACCTCACCGATAACATACTTGGCGCGGTTGTAATCCTCAGGCTTCAACTCTGCCTTAACCTCTTCGAGCATCTCGAAGCTTGCGTCACGCAAAGATTCAACCTCAGGGTGCTTAGCCTTGATAACCTCAGCTACGCGCTCACAGCTCAAACGACGCTCGTTGTAAGGTGAACCTACAAGTTCGTGCTTGACGCATGTGTTCAAGAGAACGAGTTTGTAGCCCTGTGGCTTGAATGGGAAGTACTGGTACTCCAAAGAACGGCAGTCGAGACGGATAAGGCTGCCAGCCTTGCCGAATACGCTTGCGAACTGGTCCATGATACCGCAGTTGACACCTACATAGTTGTGCTCTGTAGCCTGGCCGACCTTAGCAAGCTCGAACTTGTCTATCTTGTTGTCGCCGAAGAGGTCGTTGAGTGCATAAGCGAATGTGCTCTCCAATGCTGCTGAAGAAGACATTCCTGCGCCGAGGGGTACATCACCTGCAAATGCTGTGTTGAAGCCCTTTACATCAACGCCACGCTTGATCATCTCGCGGCATACACCGAAGATATACTTTGCCCAAGCAGCGCGTGGAGCATCCTCTTCCTTCAAACCGAACTCAACATAGTCCTTCTCGTCGATAGAGTATGCGCAAACCTTGTCTGTACCGTTTGGCTTGATTTCTGCCATGATGCCCTTGTTTACTGCACCTGGGAATACAAAACCGTTGTTGTAGTCGGTGTGCTCACCTATGAGGTTGATACGGCCCGGTGATGCATAGATGCTTCCTGTTGTACCATCGAAGTGTTTGATGAAACGGCTTCTTACAAATTCTATATCCATAGTTTTAAATATTTAGTAGTTGAACAAATATTATATTTCGTGTTGGTTACTTCTTTGCCGGTTTTGAACCGATGAGAGCATAGAAGAGGATGTATGCAGCGCAGAACATTACAACCCAGTAGCTTGTCATGTAGTCTGTCATTTCTGCAACCTGTGCCTGGATTGCGAGCATTACGGCGCAACCGAATACCATTGTCATGAAGATACCTGAAGCAACGGCTGTGTACTTGCCGAGACCCTCGACAGCCATGTTGAAGATACCGCCCCACATAACTGATGTGCAGAGACCTACAAGCAGGAATGCGAAGATGCCTACAGGAACCTCAGCCCAGATAAGTGTCAATGTACCCCAGTCGATACCGGGAACCTCAACTGTTGAAGCAGGGTCAGAGAACATACCGAATGCAACGAGTACCAGTGTTGCGATAGAAACTGTTGTAATCATGGCACGGCTTGAAACCTTGCTGCCGATACTTGCACCGACAAAACGGCCGATGAGCATCATGAACCAGTAAACGGCAACGATAAGGCCTGCGGTTGCAGCTGAGATACCGAGTTCCGGTGTGTTCACGAGGTACATGTTAACGTATGTTGGAACGCCTACCTCAATACCCATGTAAAGGAATATTGCAAGGATACCGAGTGTGAAGTGACGGTACTTCAGCGCACCCTTGATGAGGCTTACCTCAACAGGAGCCTGCTCCGGCTCTTCGATCTTTGTGAAGAGGATTACAACAAATGCAATAACGAAGATTGCAAGGGCAATCATCAATGCGGGAGTTGCGTCAGAAATAGCTGTGTCCTTAGAAATCTCACCGATGAGAGCACCCATGATGATGTAAACGGCTACGGCTGCAGATGAGTTGAATACACCGCCGAGCTGGATAAGCTGGTTACCGCTGTTGCCGCCACCGCCTAGGAGGTTAAGCATCGGGTTAACAACGCAGTTGAGGATACACATGCAGAAACCTGCGATGAATGCACCTACAAGGTAAACGCCGAATACGAGACCGAGGCTCTCCTTAGCATCGAGCATGCCGCTGAACCACTGTACAAGGATACCGATGATACCTACTGTCAAACCGATAAGCGCGGTCTTCTTGTAACCGAACTTTGCAATGAGCATACCTGCAGGAATACCCATAACGAGATAAGCTACGAAGTTACCGTAGTTACCGATCTGTGCAAGCACTTCAGGAATGTCACCCTGTGCCTTGATGATGTTTGCCATAGGTGAGCAGAGGTTTGTCACGAAGGCAATCATTGCGAAGAGCGCGATCATGACGATGATTGCTCCCCATTGTTTCTTTTGCTGACTCATAATTTTAAAATGTTTTAATTATTATAATATTATTTTTCAACTCCGAATTTATATACTGTCACCTGTCTGTATGTCTCTCCAGGGCACAATACAACGCTTGGGAAGTGTGCGCGGTTAGGTGAATCGGGGAAGTGCTGTGCCTCGAAACAGATGGCACTGCGCTTGGGGAATGTAGCACCATGTGCTCCGGCAAAGCCGCTATGCCAGTTGGATGTATATACCTGAACGCCCGGTTCTGTGGTATAGACCTCCATTGTACGGCCGCTTACCGGCTCTGTAACCTTGGCTGCAAAGCTGAGCTCACCGACCTCTTTCTTGTTGAGCACATAGCAGTGGTCGTAACCGGCACCATGCTTGATCTGCTCCTCGTCGGCATCGATGCGTGCACCTACTGCTGTAGGTACTGTAAAGTCGAATGCAGTGCCCTTTACAGGCTTGATGCAACCGTAAGGAACCGATGTGTCGTCAATAGGAACGAAGAAATCGGCATTGATTTCGCAAATAAGGTTGTCGATTGTTGCGGTCGGGTTTGCAATGCCCGAAAGTGAGAAGAAGCCGTGGCTTGTAAGGTTAACTATAGTCTTCTTGTCTGTTGTGGCAGTGTAGTCGATTTTCAGTTCGTCGTCATCGGTGAATGTATAGACTACTGTCACGTCGAGATTGCCGGGGAAGCCCTCTTCCATGTCGGCCGAAAGATAATGGAGCTTGAGTGTCTGGCTGTCGGTCTGCTCTGCGTCCCATACTCTTGCGTGGAATCCTGTAGGGCCGCCATGAAGGTGGTTAGGACCGTTGTTGATTGCAAGATTGTACTCCTTGCCGTCGATTGTGAACTTGCCTTTGCATATTCGGTTGCCGTAGCGTCCTACCAATGTGCTGAGGAAGGGTTCGGGGCTATTCAGGAGGTTGTCGATGCTGTCATGTCCCTGAATTACATTGGCGTAGTTGCCGTTCTTGTCGGGAACCATGATGCTGCAAATCGCTCCACCGTAGTTTGTTATTGTAACTTCGCTGCCTTTCTTGTTCTTGAGAACGAAAAGAGCGGTTTCCTTGCCGCCAATGACCTTTTTGAAGTCGGCGGCCTTGAATTGTGAGAGATTTTCGGTACAACTCATAATTTTTATGGTTAGATAGCTATTTCTCCGCAAATAAAATAAAAAAAGATATTACCTCAAAGGAAAACGTGATAAAATTAACAATATATTTTGCCGTCCGGAGTATGGGAATCGGGCGTTAAAAAATGATGCACCGCGAAAAATTTCAGCGGTGCATCATCAGGTGCCTCTCTTATAAAATTTTAGGTGTTGTCAAATTTGTTCATTAGCCAGTTCAGCCTTGTTCTTTCTGCAGTGCGGCAAGCAGGTCGGCTACGACAAAACAGCTTCCGCCTACAAAAATGAAGTCATCATTGCCGCTCTCTGCCAAAGCTGCCCGGAATGCTGCATGAACGGTGGGGTAGGCATTGCCCTCAAGCCCGAACAGTACGGCCTTCTCTTTGAGTTCTTCGGCTGGCATGGCACGTTTTATGCCTGCTTGTGTAAAGTAGTATTCGGCATTCTTCGGCATCATGGAGAGCACGGCTGTTATGTCCTTGTCGCTTACCATGCCGAACACGATGCGCAGCCTGTCGCATCGGGTGGCTTCGAGTTGCTCTGCTATGTACTTTATTCCGCCGATATTGTGCCCTGCATCGCAAACGGCCCTAGGGTTCTCCCTGAGCTTCTGCCATCGCCCCATAAGGCCGGTGAGCGAGCACACATTTGTAAAACCTTTTCGTAAAGCGTCCTCGCTGATTGCGAACCCTTGCTCCTTCAGTTTCTCTATAGCTGCAAGTATGGTGTTGGCATTCTTCTCCTGGCAATATCCTCCAAGTTCGCCATGCAGTTTTCCGTATCTTGCGGCTGTGTATTCATAGCCGTTTCCGCGAGGCTCTGAATGCGTGATTTCCGGCTTGTCCTCGGCAAATGCAATCGGTGCGCAAACTTCGGATGCCTTTTTCTTGAATACGGTTCTTGTGACTTCTGTCGCCTCTCCTATAACAACCGGGATTCCGGCCTTTATTATTCCGGCTTTCTCTGCTGCAATCTCCTCTACAGTGTTGCCTAGAAACTGTGTGTGGTCAAGGCTTATATTGGTTATTATAGAGAGTTTAGGAGTGATTATGTTAGTACAGTCGAGCCGTCCGCCCAAGCCTGTCTCAATCACGGCGACATCGACTTCCTGCTCGGCAAAGAAGTTGAATGCCATAGCGGTTGTGAGCTCGAAGAATGAAGGGCTTAAAGGCTCGAAGAACTCCTTGTGTTTCCCGACAAAATCCACGACATACTCCTTGCTTGCAGGGATGCCGTTTACCCTTATCCTTTCGCGGAAGTCGATGAGGTGGGGCGAGGTATAGAGCCCGACCTTGTATCCGCTCTCCTGAAGAATGGCTGCAATGGTGTGCGAAGTGGAGCCTTTGCCGTTTGTTCCGGCAATGTGTATTGTCGGGAATTTTCTATGCGGATGACCTAAGTGCCTGTCGAGTGCGACCGTAGTCGATAACCCCTCTTTGTAAGCTGCACCGCCTACTTGCTGGAAGGGCGGTGCGCAGTTGAACAGATATGTGACAGTCTCGTCGTATGTCATATCCTAAGTATCAGTTTTGTTATTAGTCGAAAAAACTCTTGAAACGGCGGAAAATCTTTTCCTTGATGCTTTCGCTGGGTCGGAAATTATCAGATTCCCTGAAGTTCTCAATGGTCTTTTTCTCCTCCTTTGACAATGTCTCAGGGATATATACGCTTATGTTGACCACGATATCTCCCTTTCCGTAACCGTTCAGTGTGGGCAAGCCTTTTCCTCTAAGGCGGAGAACCTTGCCCGGCTGTGTTCCAGGGTCGATTGTCACCTTTGCCTTTCCGTCTATTGTCGGAATCTCGGCAAACCCGCCTAATGCAGCTGTCGGAATGTCTAACAGAAGGCTGTATATAAGGTCGTTTTCGTCGCGTACAAGGGTGGGGTGCTTCTCTTCTTCGATAAGAATGAGCAGGTCACCGTTTATGCCGTTTCTTTTTCCGGCATTTCCCTTGCCTCGCATAGAGAGCTGCATGCCCTCTACAACTCCGGCCGGTATCTGTACTTCTACAACCTCTTCGCCCATGACAACTCCCTCGCCGTTGCAGTGGGGGCACTTGTTCTTGATTATCTTACCCTCGCCGTTACAGCGCGGGCAGGCAACCTCGCTGCGCATCATGCCGAAGAAACTCTGCTGCGTGCGTACCACACGGCCGGTTCCGTGGCAGTCGGGGCATGTCTCAGTGGCATTTCCTTCGGCACCGGTTCCGCCACAGTGAGAACATTTTACATATTTCTTCAGCTTGAACTTCTTTGTAACTCCGTTGGCAATCTCCTGCAGGTTGAGCTTTACCTTTACCCTCTGGTCGCTTCCGCGGAACTTCTGCGGTCCGGCACTGCCTCCGCCAAACCCTCCGAAACCGCTGAATCCTCCACGGCCTCCGAATATGTCGCCGAACATTGAGAAAATGTCGTTCATGTCCATGCCGGCTCCATTAAAACCGCCTCCTGCAGCTCCTCCAAGGCCCTCGTGGCCGAACTGGTCGTAACGGGCTCTCTTGTCTGGGTCGCTGAGTACGCTATAAGCCTCGGCAGCCTCCTTGAACTTCTCTTCGGCTTTCTTGTCGTCCGGGTTCTTGTCGGGGTGATACTGTATCGCCAGCTTGCGGTAAGCCTTCTTTATGTCGTTTGCCGATGCGTTTTTCTCTACGCCCAGCACTTCATAGTAATCTCTTTTTGCCATACTGCTAAATATTATTCGCCAACAGCAACCTTTGCGTGACGTATTACTTTATCGTTCAGTGTATAACCGGCTTGAATACAATCAAGTACCTTCCCTTTTAGGTTTTCGTCCGGTGTCGGTACCATTGCAATGGCCTCATGGAAGTCTGTGTCGAAAACAGCACCGTCTGTCTCAATCTTCTGCAGTCCGTTCTGCTTAAGGATACCTACGAACTTGTTATATATGAGCTCTACGCCGGTCATAATCTCCGCAGAACTTTCGTCCTTTGACATGTTGCTGAGCGCACGTTCAAAGTCGTCGAGTACCGGCAGTATCGACTCAATCGCGCGCTCGCCGCCGTTCTTTATAAGTTCGGCTTTTTCCTTCATAGTACGCTTGCGATAGTTGTCGAACTCAGCTACCTGACGAAGATACTTGTCCTCAAGCACGGCAATCTTTCCGTTTGCCTCGTCAAGCTCTTGCTGCAGTTTCTCTTCTGCTGTCAGCTCTCTCTCTTCCTGCTGGGCGCAGTTCTCCTCGGTATTCTCCTCCTGTGTGCCGTTGATATTCTCGTTTACGGCTTCTTCCAAAATTTCCTTATCTTTTTTACTCATGGCTCTATATGTTTTCTGTTTTGTTTATAACAAATAACATGCCATTGCAGTTTTTGGCACAAAACGTCACTCTTTCTGTGGCGTTAACATGACAAGTGGTGTCAATTTGGCAGATTTTGATTTTTTTATCCAGCACGCTTTATTTATCAATTCAGAATGGTTAACTTCGCTCAACAAATGCTGAATTACATGTCAAGAATGAATTTTTCAATATTGTCAGTTGCTGCAATTTCTCCATTTGCAGTACAGGCTCAGGAGGTGAATCCTGCATCGCAAGCAGGTGCTTCCAAGGAGTTGCCCAATGTGGTGATGATATATGCCGATGATTTAGGTTTCGGAGACCTGGAATGTTATGGTGCAATAGGTGTTAAAACGCCTAATATAAATAATTTGGCATCTGATGGTTTGCGCTTTACGAATGCCCATGCTGTTGCTTCAACGAGTACACCTTCGCGCTACTCTCTGCTTACCGGTGAGTACCCTTGGCGCAAGCAAGGGACAGATGTAGCGGCCGGTGATGCAGCTATGATTGTTTCGCCTGAACAATATACCGTTGCCGACGTGTTCAAGGAGGCCGGCTATACTACGGCCGCATTCGGAAAATGGCATCTGGGGCTCGGTGCAGAAAGCGGAAGACAGGATTGGAACAGTGTTCTCTCTCCGGCATTGGCAGATATCGGGTTCGATTATTCCTACATTATGGCAGCTACTGCCGACAGGGTGCCGTGTGTGTTCATCGAAAACGGGAAAGTGGCCAATTACGACCCTATGGCACCGATATATGTGAGCTACAAGCATAATTTCGAGGGTGAACCTACCGGGCGCAGCAATCCCGAACTGCTTTATAATCTCAGGCATTCTCATGGGCACGATATGTCAATTGTGAACGGAATAGGACGTATCGGTTATATGAAGGGTGGCGGGACGGCTCTTTGGAAGGATGAAAATATTGCCGACAGCATAACATGCAAGGCTGTTGATTTTATTAAAGCAAATAGTGAACAACCGTTCTTTATCTATTTTGCTGCCAACGATATACATGTGCCGCGTTTCCCGCATCCTCGCTTTAGGAGAACAAGCAGTATGGGGCTTCGCGGCGATGCCATAGCGCAGTTCGACTGGTGTGTCGGCGAGATAGTCAATGCGCTTGAAGAGCAGGGGTTGTTGGAGAATACATTGATAATCCTGACAAGCGACAACGGTCCTGTACTGGATGACGGATATGACGATAAGGCAGAGGAACTTGTCGGCAGCCATTCACCTACAGGAGGCCTGCGAGGAGGAAAGTACAGTACATTTGAGGGCGGAACGCGTGTGCCTTTCATTGTTCATTGGCCGGCAAGGATAAAGAAGGGCGGGGTGAGAACAGGACTTGTGTCACAGATAGATTTTCTCGATGTTATGGCGGGCATAACGGGCAAGAAAGCAGCTCCCGGTGTGCGCTCGTTCTCTCCCGACGGTGACCGTTCGCAGCTTGGGGCATGGATGGGCGAAGAGGGTGCAGGCCGTCCGTTTGCAGTTGAGATGGCTGCCAACCATACACTTTCGCTTATTCTGTTCAATTGGAAGTATATTGAGCCTAAAGGTGGCCCGGCAATGGTTCCCTGGGGGCCTAAGATTGAGACAGGTTACTCTAAGGAACCGCAGCTTTTCAAGAGGGTGAATGGCGAGTTTGATGAAACCAAGAACCTTGCCGATGAGAACCCGACGATGCTGGATGCCTTGAAAAACTTGCTCGAAGGAGTACGTAATAACAGAAAATACTTTATGGAATTTCAATGAAAGGAACACTGAATGAAATGCAGCGCAATGCGCTGTGCAAGCTCAATATAGGAGAACTTAACGCTATGCAGCAGACGGCTATCGAACATTGCCGTAATAATGAGAGCATGGTGCTTCTCTCTCCTACAGGAACCGGAAAGACATTGGCATTCCTGTTGCCGATACTTGAACGTCTCGATGTCATGTGCAATGGGGTACAAGCGGTTATTGTACTGCCGTCCCGCGAACTTGCACGCCAGGTATATGAGGTGTGGCGCGCTATGGCAACGCCATTCCAGATGACAGCTCTCTATGGAGGCCGTCCGTTGGAACAGGAGGTCGCCTCGCTCGGAGGTTCATCGACATCGGTCGTAGTAGGTACTCCTGGGCGTCTTCTCGACCATTTGAAGCGCGGTTCCTTTGCTGTTGACAAATGCTCGTTGCTGGTAATAGATGAGTTTGACAAGTGCCTGGAGATGGGATTCCAGGAAGAGATGTCAAGCCTTGTGGAGAAGCTGCCGGCAGTGTTGTCACGTTTCCTTATCTCGGCTACGGATGCTGCAGAGATACCGCAGTTTGCCGGAGTTGCTTCCGAAAGTCTCGATTTCCGTTTGGCAGGCAAACAGCCCGTTGCACGAACTTCTTACTATACCGTAACAGCCACCCCGGACAAAAGGCTTGAGAAACTCTTTTCGTTGCTCTGCTCGTTCAATGGCGAGCCGGCGATAGTCTTCTGCAATTTCCGCGAGAGTGTCGATGAAGTATATCGTTATCTCACGAAGCGTTCACTCTCTTCTGTTGCCTATCATGGAGCTCTTGAACAGAAGGCCCGCGAGTCGGCACTGTTCCGTTTTGCATGCGGCAACTCCAATATCCTTGTGTGTACCGACCTTGCAGCGCGTGGCCTCGACATAAAGGATGTGAAGCATGTGGTGCATTATCAGCGTTCTCTTTCGGCTGAGATATTCACACACCGCAACGGACGCACTGCACGTTGGGATGCCGACGGCTCAGTATATCTTCTCGCGTTTGAGAATAAGGAGTTGCCCGACTTTGTTCCCGACAATATGGCTGAATATGCTTTGCCTAAGCATGATGTTCTGCCTCCTTCTCCTCAGTGGGCAATCCTGTATGTGGGCAAGGGTAAGCGTGACAAGCTGAGCCGTGGTGACCTCGCTGGTTTCTTTATGAAGAAAGGCGGTCTTCGTGCCGATGAAGTAGGTACAATTATTGTGTTTCCCGACTATTCTTATGTTGCGGTAAAAATGAACCGTATGCGCGAGGTGTTGAAAAAGGTTGCAGGGGAGAAGATAAAGGGGGTAAAGACATTGGTAATGCCGGCAAGGGGAGTGTAGAGCTCTCTCGTCGCTTAGCTCTGTCGGGATGAACAGTTTTGCGATTTGGTTGAGTTTAATCGAACTACGTTATTGTAAAACTGCTATATTGTTGCATCTATTCATCTTCGTATTGGTCACGTATTTTATAGTATTTTCCAACCTTCTTTAGCCTGAATTTTGCATCGCTGCTTGGGCGTACTATAAATTTACTTCTTGTATTAAATAAAACGCCCCTTTCATCATCACTTGCCATTAAAAGGAATATATCATATACCAGTTTACCGTCTTTCCAGAAGTGCAGACTTTCTTCAGGGTATCCTCTAGAACTTTCATTCTCTTTCCAATAACGGTCGTTCATATAGCTTCCAACTCCCTTTTTCTCATTATCATAATAGGGGTCAAAGTCAAGATACACCATAGTATCCCATTCAACAGGTATGACTTCTGTGAAATCGACAAAGCACATAGTTGTGTCCTTTCCCTCGCTTTTCCACTTGTCCCAATGTGCGCCAACCATCCGGTCCAGCCTCTCCTTCTCGCTTTCGAACAAGTGCTCACAACTGCAAAGCAACATTGCAGTAGAAAATACAAACAGCAAATATTTTTTCATGATACTGTATGTTTTATAAAATTCTTGGAATACTCCTTTACAAAGAGATAACTCTTTAATTTCAGGATTTTTCGTTGCTTCGCTCTTGCCCGAAATGACAATAATGTATAACACAGTTGTCTATTCCTCTTCGTTATGGTCCCATGTTATGTAGTATTTCCCAATTTTTCTTATTCTGAATTTTGCATCGTTCCTTGGTCGTACAATGAAATTACTTCTGGTGTCGAATAAAACCCCCTTTTCATCATCACTGGCCATTAAAAGGGATATTTCATATACAAGTTTGCTGTCTTTCCAAAAGTGCAGTCTTTCTATTGGGTATCCTTTGGCTTTTTCGTTAATTACCAAATACCGGTCGTTCATGTAACTGACAAAATCCTTTTCTTTATCATAACGAGGGTGAAAGTCAATATATACCATAGTGTCCCATTCTACCGGTATAACTTCTGTGAAATCGACAAAGCACATAGTGGTGTCCTTTCCTTCGCTTTTCCACTTGTCCCAATGTGCGCCAACCATCCGGTCCAGCCTCTCCTTCTCGCTTTCGAACAAGTGCTCACAACTGCAAAGCAACATTGCAGTAGAAAATACAAACAGCAAATATTTTTTCATAATACGGCATGTTTTAGAAGAATGTTATAATACTCTATGACAAATATACCTTTTTGAAAGCCCGTTGTCAAGAGCTAACAACAAAAAGTGGTAACGCGTACCACTTTTTGTTGCATTGTTTCACATGCATTTCATTATCTTCCGTTGTCATTCAATCCGGAAAATTTTCTACGCATAGCATCATATACATCATCCGATATTCTCACTTTTGCAATGCGCCATGTCCCGTCGTCGCATGGTTCGTAGTGATAGAGCCCGTTCTTTCGGAGTTCTTCCAATGTAAGCAATGCTATCTGCTTTCTGCTCAAATGCCTGTTCTCGGCACCTATCTTGCGCCCTATTACATTATTCAGCAAATCGGTGACCATGTCGGCCTCCGCTTCGCTGCTGAATATTCTTCTGCCGGTGTCGGCATAAGGTGACGGTTGCCAGGTGCTTGGGTTGCTGAAATGATACTTTAATGATTATTGTGTTGCGGATAAATGAATTTCTTCTCCGGTTGGGCTGCATTCCCTTTATTTTTCTTAACTTCGCACTCGATAATGAATTCTGTCCGCCGATGAAAAAGTATAATTTCAATGCAGGTCCTTCCATGCTGCCGCGTGAGGTTGTTGAGAAGACAGCCCAGGCTGTACTCGACTATGAAGGTATGGGGCTTTCGCTCATGGAACTAAGCCACCGCTCAGCGGAATTCAAGCCTATCCTTGACGAAGCAAGGCTGCTGCTCAAGGAGCTGCTTGATGTGCCGGCCGGCTACGAGGTGCTTTTCCTCGGCGGCGGTGCAAGCATGCATTTCTGCATGGTGCCGTTCAATTTCCTTAGAAGCAAGGCTGCCTACCTCAATACGGGTACTTGGTCAACGAAGGCCATAAAGGAGGCGAGGCTTTTCGGCGAGGTTGTGGAAGTTGCATCATCGGCAGATAAGGCATTCAGCTATATACCTAAGGATTTTGCAGTTCCTGCCGATGCCGATTATCTGCATGTGACATCCAACAATACCATATACGGGACACAGATGCGTCATGACCCCGATTCGCCTGTTCCGCTTGTTGCCGACATGTCGTCCGATATTCTCTCGCGTCCGGTAGATGTTTCCAAGTATAACTGCATATACGGCGGCGCACAGAAGAATCTTGCCCAGTCGGGCCTCTCGTTTGCCATTGTCAAAGAGAGTGCCTTAGGCAGAGCGGGGCGTGCAATACCGTCGATACTCGACTACGGTGTGCATATAGCCAACGGTTCGATGTTCAATACTCCGCCCACATTGCCGATATATACAGTATTGTGTAACTTGCGTTGGGTGAGAGAGCAGGGCGGTGTCGTGGAAATGGCGCGCCGAGCCGAAGAGCGGGCAACGGTCGTGTATGACGAGATAGAGCGTAATTCACTCTTTATGGCTACGGCTGTCGAGGAGGACCGTTCGTATATGAACATTGATTTTGTCATGTCTCCCGGCTATGAAGAGCTTGAAGCTCCTTTTGTCTCTTTTGCTGCCGAGCGTGGAGTGGTGGCAATCAAAGGGCATCGTTCGGTAGGCGGGTTCCGTGCTTCCTGCTACAATGCAATGCCGCTTGAAGGAGCAAAGGTGCTTGCAGCCTGCATGAGGGAGTTTGAAAAGAATGTAAAAAAGTAGTATATGCCCGAAGAAGATATATACAAGACCATAGAACAGCAAGGTGAGGCCATATATACCGAGAAGCGAAGCAAGTTCCTTGCTTTCGCTATCCCTGTCACTGCAATAGAGCAGGTAAAGGAATATATCGAAGCATATCAGAAGAAGTACTACGATGCGCGCCACGTATGTTATGCCTATCGTCTTGGCGAGCGCGGCGACCAGGAACGTGCCAATGACAACGGTGAGCCTTCGGGTACAGCCGGCAAGCCGATTCTTGGGCAGATACATAGCAAAGAACTTACGAATGTGCTTGTGATTGTGGTGCGCTACTTCGGCGGTGTCAAGCTCGGCACAAGCGGTCTTATAGTTGCCTACCGCGCAGCGGCTGCCGAGGCGTTGGAGTCGGTGGAGCATGTGGAGAAGACAATAAACGGCGAGATAATCCTGAAGTTCTCCTATCCTCTGCTCAACGATGTGCTGCGCGTGGTGAAAGAGGAAGAACCGAAAGTGGTAGAGCAGGTTTTTGACAACGACTGCATGGTGCGCTTGTCAATGCGCCTGTCACGTCTTCCGCGTCTTGTCGAGCGTTACGAAAAGCTTGTGATAGCAAGCAGGAACGACCTTAGAATAGAATATCCCGGCAATAATGAATGATTTCTTCTCCCTGCTCAAGGCCGTTACCGTTGACTGCAAGGACAATGGCGACTGCTTTGTCGTAGCAGACCGTCTCTCTGTCATTGAACGGTTGCTCGAAGGTTCTTGCTACAGGCTTGTGTCGCGTGAGCCGCTTGCTTTGATTTTTGCAAAGGAGGGCTTTTGCGTGCAGGACAAGGTTCTGCTTGTCTCTTCGCATGTCGATTGCGTTTACAGCCGTTGTTTCTGTAATGATGACGGTGAATTCTATCGGGGCACGTTCGACAATAGTTTCGGAAATGCTGCGGTGCTGTGGAATATGCTGAACGGGAATCTTCCCGACAATGTGGCAGTAGCCTTTACAGGAGACGAGGAAAAGGATTCCAAAGGGGCAGCGCAGGCTCTGCTTGCACTTAGCAGGCTTGATTGCAATGTCTCTTTTGTCTTGGTGCAGGATGTTACCAATGTAGGGTGGGAGAGAGGTGCGCTTTTTACTATAGAGAACGATGCTTGCATCGATATTCTTACCGGGTATGGCATTGTCTCATCCCTTGAACCGTACAGCGGACGGTTCGCTTTTTCCCATAATGCAGAGCCCGATGAGTCGTGGTGCTATGCCGAATACGGCATTCCATGCTTTACACTCTGTGCTCCCGTTGGAGGTAACCTTCATGGCGATGAGGGTGTGCTCCTGCGTAAAGAGTCTGCGGCAGAGTATTGTAAGGTACTGGTTCTTCTGGCTGATTATCTGTCTTGATTGTTCTGCAGCAGAATCAACTTGATTTAGTGAAAATTTAATGTATGCTCATCAATATTAATGCGGTTTTTATTATTTTTGCGCTACAAGCAAAGTTTGTCAAATTAAAAAATAAAGTTATGAGAAAAATATGTTTAACAACGGTTCTTTTGACTCTTGTGTTGCTGTCTTTCAGTAGTTGTAAAATAAAAAATGCCATAGAGACCATTCCTGCGAAAGAATTTGCAGAAGTGATAGCGAATCCGGATGTTCAACTTGTAGATGTACGCTCTGCCGAAGAGTTCGTTGAAGGAAATATTGAGGGAAGTATAAATATAAGTCTCGCCGGTGGAGATTTCTGTGGCCAAGTCGATAGGACGCTTGACAAGGGACGTCCGGTAGCGGTATATTGCCGAGGTGGTCGTCAAAGTGCTGAAGCTGCGGAGCAACTCTCATCTATGGGCTTTAAAGTCTTTGAACTCGAAAATGGCTACAAAGAATGGATTAAAGATGGTAAATAGCATACTTTATGAGGTTTTCTAAGACTTTGGGAGCTATGGCTCTTTTATCACTTGTCTCAAATGCCCAAGCAGAAGACAAGCGTCCTAATATAATTCTATTTTTAGTAGATGATATGGGATGGCAGGATACATCAGTCCCGTTTCATATTCAGAAGACACCGTTGAATAATCGTTATAACACCCCCAATATGGAGCGGCTTGCAGCTATGGGGGTGAAATTTACTCAGGCATATGCTTCGAGTGTAAGTTCTCCTTCAAGATGCAGTTTGCTTACAGGTGCAAATGCTGCACGTCACAAGGTTACCAATTGGACTTTAACAAAGAATACATCTACCGACGAAAAGCACGACACATTGAAAATGCCACAATGGAATGTCAATGGTGTGCAGCCTGTTGAGGGGGTGCCCAATAGCTTCCCTGCAACATCATTAGCTGCTATTCTGTCCGATAATGGATATAATACGATTAATTGTGGTAAAGCTCATTTTGGCGCAACTGATACACCTTCGGCCAATCCTGTTAATTTGGGATTTAATGTCAATATCGCAGGACATGCAGCCGGTGGACTTGCTTCATATCTGGGCAAAGAACGCTTTGGACATAATAAAAACGGTGAGCCCGTGAGCGGTTTTGCTGTACCGGGACTTGAAGAGTATTGGGATGAGGATGTCTCCATTACAGAGGTTCTGACACTTGAAGCCATAAAGGCGTTTGAAAGTTCTATTGAAAAGAAAGAACCGTTCTTCCTTTATATGTCACACTATGCAGTACATGTGCCCCTGCAAGCCGATAATCGCTTTGTTGATAAGTATCTGCAGCGAGGACTTTCGCAATCCGAAGCCAACTACGCTTCAATGGTAGAGGGTGTTGATAAAAGTCTGGGTGATATTATGGATTTTTTGGAGAGCAAAGAGGTGCTTGAAAACACTGTCATAATCTTTATGTCTGATAATGGGGGATACTCGCTTTACGGACGTACGCCTCCATTGCATACTCAAAACCTTCCGTTGCGTTCAGGTAAAGGCTCTGCTTATGAAGGGGGTATCCGGGTGCCTATGATCGTATATTGGAATGGGGTTACGGTCCCGGGAACAACGAACAATGATTATGTGATAATAGAAGATTTTTTTCCGTCTATTCTTGAAATGGCCGGGGTTTGTGATTACCACACCAAGCAATGTGTTGACGGTGTCAGTTTTGTGCCGATGCTGAAAGGCGAGAAGAGTGATAATGGCTCCCGCCCTTTAATATGGAACATGCCTAATAATTGGATTTCGGGTGATAATAGGGATTATGGGATTGGGGCAACCTGTACAATCCGTCTAGGAGATTACAAACTGATATATTGGTATGAAGATGGCAAAAAAGAACTCTATAATATACGTACAGATATTGGCGAGACTGATAATATCGCAGAATCATTTCCATTGCTTGTTAAACAGCTAAGTGAACTGTTGTCGGATAAACTCCGTAGTGTAGATGCGCAGCGACCATTTGTTATATCCACAGGTGAGCCTTGCCTTTGGCCGGACGGTCGTAAGTAAATACAGCTTCTAAAGTGATTAACTCCGGGACCGGTGAGAGCATACTCCTTGGTTACAGATATGATTGGGAGAATATGCTTGACAATTATAGCGGCACATACAATGAAGCGGACGCTGATGCTGTAGCTACTCTGATGCGCGACCTTGGATATGCTTATCAGGTAGCATATGGCACAGGTAGTACCGAAATTTGAATTTCCCTGTTGCGCCATGGCGGGGTTACAATGAGAATCGGACTTTCAATATTCGGGATGCTTACGTTAATAATCCGTCATATCACGCTGTTCAAGAAAATGATTCTTTGGTCTGGGGTATGACATGCGCTCTATGGACTGATTATGGGGTAACAGAAGCGATGATAGATAAGCGATTGTTTCCTCGTATTTTGGCTTTAGCCGAACAGATGTGGCATTATGGAGGACTGGCTCCATTTGAGAATTTTTATCAAAGAGTTAATATAATGGAGAACTGGTTTGCCGGGGAGGGATTTGTGTATGGTAGTGTTTTCAAAGAGGAATGATTCTACTCCCTCATTTACAAGTCTTCTATGTTGCTTTGCGGACAGACAGAGAAGTTTAAAATATGTGAAATGACAATTTGGTCGTTTCCTTTTTTTTCTTTTTCTTTGCAGAAAATGGAGTGGTTTCGTTTGTATATAAGGCTGCTTCATTTGTGATAGAATTTTTTAACTAACCAATTTTATTTAACTAAATGAAAAAATTTATTACTTATTTTGTCTTGTTGGGAATTCTGGTTCCATTCTCTGCAACGGCGCAGTTGCAGCTGAAGGATGAGGCTCTGTCCAATCCCGACAATGTGCCGGCTCCGGTGCACCCTGTGCCCGATGAACGACAGCTTTTATGGAACGAAACCGAGTTTTATGCATTCTTCCACTATGGTATGAATACTTTTACCGGTTCGGAGTGGGGTTACGGCAATGAAGCGGAGTCAAGATATGCTCCTTTGGCATTGCCGAATCCTGAACAGTGGGTTACTTCTGTAAAGGCAGCCGGAATGAACGGCGGCATTGCCGTAGTGAAGCATCACGACGGTTTCTGCCTATGGCCTACAGCAACTACCGAGCATAGCATCAAGAATGCCGGCAATGAAAATGGCCGTAACGCAAATATTCCTCAACTGTTTGCAGAGGCAAGCAAGAAGCATAACATGAAGTATGGTTTCTACATTTCTCCGTGGGACCGCAACTCGGCACACTATGGCAAGGATACATACGTTACAGAGGTGTTCCTGAAACAGTGTGAGGAGTTGGCCGAATATGGCTCCGACCAGTTTGAGATGTGGTTCGACGGTGCACGCGGCGGCGACGGCTATTACGGTGGCGAGGGCGGTACACGTGATATTGACCCGGAAATCTACTACGATGTACCTAACTTGCGTACCCGTGTACACCGTATCGCACCCAACTGTGTAATGTGGGGTGTCGGTGGCGAAGCACGCTGGATTGGTAACGAGTCGGGATATGCCGGTGAAACGAACTGGGCCATGACCGACTATCTGTCCGAGTCTGTTATACGCGAAGAGGGCGATATCAACGGTTGGTTCTGGAATCCCGGTGAGAGTGATGCCAAGGCTACAAGTGCAGGATGGTTCTGGCATCAGGGCGAGTCTATGAAGAGTGCAGAGCGTCTTTTCCAGATGTATCTTGAAACTGTCGGCCGCAATGCAACTCTAATCCTGAACTGTCCTCCAAACCAATATGGCATACTTCCCGACAATACAGTCAACGAACTGGTGAAACTGGGAAAGATGTTGCACGAACGTCTCGCGGTGCCTGTATATGGCCTTGACGAGAGTACTGAGGCAACCGATTTCGCAAAGAGCGCGACTATCGAGGTAAGCGAGACCCGTACAGGCGGAAATTATGAGGTTGCCAACCTTACTGACGGTAATAAAGAGACATATTGGGGTACAAACGATGATAACCTTACTGCTACAATAACACTTTCTTGGGATACTCCACAGGTGATACGTTATCTCGTATTGCAGGAGCCTGTTTTCCTTGGTCAGCGCATAAAGGACTTCAAGATTGAATACAGCTCAAATGGCGAATCGTGGACCGAACTCTGTCCGGCTATGCAGACAACGACTGTAGGTTACAAGCGTATTATCCCTTTGAACGGAAAGACAAGCGAAAGCTTTGGCAGCGGCTACAATGCAAAGAAACTGCGTATAACAATTCTTGATAGCCGTGCATGTCCTTTGCTCTCTAATTTGAACGTATATTAATAAACATCGACCTAATTATAAAAGCGAAAACTTATGAAAAAGAATATATTATTTTCTGCAGCGTTGATGTTTTTAAGCCTTACATCTTCAGCGCAAACAACGATAACATTTGACAGCGAGGACTACAAATCGATAAGTGTTTATGATAAATGGGAGGAGAGCCCCTTCCGTAAGGGTGTTCTCACCGGGAACGCTGCGGTAACGGAAAACCCTGATGTATCTGTAGATGAGGTGCTCGGTGTGGCTCCTAATTCAACCGGAAAAGTTGTTGCTTTGCAACGTAGCCGTTTCGGCAGCAATGCCTTTGGCGTGAGAATAGATCTTAAGGAACCTATCCGTGTGACCAAGCAGTTGCAGTATATTCATGTGATGGCTTACCTTAAAGACAAGCCTACAGACAGCCGTATGATGGTCATAGGCTTGGGCAAGCGAATTGAGGAGAGCTGGAACTGGCAAACCGGTGAGGAGGAGCAGTTCTGGGCAGTCACTAATGTAAATGTCGCTCCAAAGGATGGTTGGCAGGATATTGTGGTAGGTTTCAAGGGGTTCTCTTACTCCAAGGAAGAGAATGCCAACAGCGGTATCGATATCTACTCTTTGGTTATTGTTCCCGATGTACGCTCGCCTCATGCCGACCAGAATGACTGGGTAGCATATTTTGATGAGATTGTCGTTGACAACAACCCTGACAAACGTTTCTCTACAGACAAATATGCTCTTACCTATGACAAGGATGCTGCAAGAACACGTGGAGACCGTTCTCTCAATAGCGTAGGTCTTACATCGGCCGGTGTAAGCTATACTTCGGCTGCAAATACCGGTAAGGTTTACACCGACAACACAACCTTGAGTGTATTTTCGGCAAAGGCAGGTACTCAGGTACAGCCTACTTTCAACTATTCCGGTTCATGGATGAGTGCTTATGTATATGTAGATTGGAACAACGACGGCAAATTCGAATATGCTATAAACGACAATGGAACACCGGCGGCAGGCAGCGAAATCGTAAGCTACAACGCATATCAGGTTGGCAACACATGGTACAAGAGTGACGGTACAACAGTCAGCAATGGCAACACTATCGGTGCCGGCGTGCCTTCGTTTACTGTTCCTGCCGGGACAGAACCGGGTATGTACCGTATGCGCTACAAGGTTGACTGGAACAGCATAGACCCTGCAGGAAGCAGTACAGTCATTTCCGACGGCGGAGGATATGTGGACCTTATGCTTGACGTACATGGCGACGAGGTTTCTGTAAGTGCTTCCCAACTCAATGGCGACATTGTGCTGGCATCGGATGAAAGCGAACTGCAAGGCTATATAACCGGTTATGCCGAGCCTTTGACTGTGAAGGACATCCCAGCTCCAGGCTTCATACAGTACGGTTTCGCATTGAAGTACGGATATAATGTGAACGCTGCTGAGCAGCTTGATGAAAATGGCAACCCTAACTGGATAGAGGTGAATGTTCCACATACAGCTATTGCTGCTGACGGAACATATACAATCCCAGCCGAGTATATACGCGGTAGTCATGTGAGTATCAAGGGCGATATGCAGCAGGCATACGAATACACTGTAAGTGTTACAGGCGTTGATGACGAAGGCGGTATCGTGTATGCCGGCAAGGAATATAAATCGGGTGAAAGCATTGAGGTTACCCAGTTCTTTACAGTTGAGGATGTGGCTGCTATAAATATCGAAGGATATGTTGCTGAAGTTTCATTGGATACCCAGAACAAAGTGGTAAATGTTGAATATAAGAAGATTCTGGAATATCGTCAGATAACCTCGCTCGACGAGTTGAGCAATGACGCGGCCTACCATATAAAGGCCAAGAGCGGCGAGGGATATTTAGCCTGGAATACAACAATTTCGGATACGTATCTCAGCTTGCGTGGCTTGACAACATCATCTTATAACAATCTTCCATCGAATCAGGCTGTAGTGAGTATCTATAAGGAGGCTGTAAGCCCTTTTGATACGACCGTTGCGTGGCAGATTATCCAGGAAGACGGGAAGTACTATCTGTTCCAGCCTGCGAAGCAGGAGTATGTTACCCGTGACAACCGCGACTACAAGTTTACAGCCGAAAAGGTTGCATTGGATAAGATACGCGACAATGGTGACGGCACTTTCAGTTTTCATGCAGGTGGAAGTTACAGCGAAAGCTCTACATATTTTGCCTGTATCGTTACCAATGAGCCTCTGACAGCTGTCCGCAACTGGACATGGGACGACCACGGCTCGGTAATGTATATCATTGAGAATCCTAACATCAAGTTCGGGGAGTCAACAGATATAGAAAATATCGTTGTAAGAGAAGAAAATGCCCCTAAAGGTATATACAACCTGCATGGTCAGAAGCTAGACAGGCTTCCTGCATCGGGAATCGTTATTGTTGACGGCCGTAAGTACCTTATCAAGTAACACGGTGAATTTCTTTGTATAAAATATCGGCAACAGCTGTTGCCGATATTTTTTTGCGTAAAATTCTCTTTTAATTTTGCAATGCTCTTTTCTTTGTATAAATTTGCCTTTGGCGTAGGTTTATGCGTCACGAAAGAAAATACTAACCTTTAAAATATTACTCCAATGAACACAATTGTTTCTCAGTTCAACATTCAAGGCAATGTTGTTGAAGTGGCTCCTTTGGGCAACGGTCTTATCAACACTACATATCGCGTGAAGACAGAGGGCGATGCTCCCGACTATGTTCTCCAGCATGTGAACAACGCTATCTTCCCCGATGTGGATATGCTTATGAACAATATCGTTGCTGTTACGGAGCATATTCATGGCAAGCTGGTTGCTGCCGGTACAGATGACATTGCACGCAAGGTGCTTAAGTTCGTTCCTGCAAAGGATGGAAAGTACTACTATTTCGACGGTGAGAAGTATTGGCGTGTAATGGAGTTCATCCCCGATACAAAGTCTATGACTGCGGTGACTCCAGAGACCTCTTATATCGTTGGCGAGACATTCGGTAACTTCCAGGCTATGCTGGCCGATATTCCAGCCGAGCTCGGCGAGACAATCAAGGATTTCCACAACATGGAGTTCCGTCTCCGTCAGTTGCGTGAGGCTGTTGCTGAGAACAAGGCCGGCCGTCTTGCAGAGGTACAGTGGCTTGTTGACGAGCTTGAGAAGCGTGCCGAGGAGATGTGCAAGGGCGAGCGTCTGCACCGTGAGGGCAAGTTGCCGAAGCGTATCTGTCACTGCGATACAAAGGTTGACAACATCCTTTTCGACCAGCAGGATAATGTGCTTTGCGTTATTGACCTCGATACCGTGATGCCTAACTTCATATTCTCCGATTTCGGCGATTACTTGCGCTCTGCTGCAAACACCGGCAAGGAGGATGACAAGGACCTTGACAATGTGAACTTCAATATGGAAATCTTCAAGTCATTCACAAAGGGTTACTTGAAGTCTGCTGCATCGTTCATCACTCCTCTTGAGGTTGAGAACCTGCCATACGCAGCAGCTCTGTTCCCATATATGCAGACAGTACGTTTCCTGGCCGATTACATTAACGGTGATACATACTACAAGATACAGTATCCTGAGCATAACCTTGTACGTTCAAAGGCGCAGTTCAAGCTGTTGCAGAGCGTTGAGGCTCATCAGCCGGAGATGCAGGCTTTCATCGCAGAGGTGATGAAGTGATTACTGCATAACAGTATAAAAAAATAAGAATGCGGCTCTGTCGCATTCTTATTTTTTTATACTGTTACAGGTGCAATTACTTAGCAGCAGGTGTGACGTCTAACAGTTCTACGTCGAAGCGGAGCGCTGAGTTAGGGCCGATTAACTGGCCTGCGCCTCTTTCACCGTATGCCAGTTCCGAAGGAATCCAAAGGGTGATCTTGCCGCCCTTACCGATAAGCTTCATGCCTTCTGTCCAACCCTTGATGACTCTGTTGAGAGGGAAATCAATAGGGTTGTCCTTTCCTGCTTTGTCCGGTTCGTATGTCTTTGCCATCTCCTGACGCTCCTTTGTCATGTCGTCCCAACGGTTTGAGTCGAATACATTGCCGTAACAGTCGCGTCCAGTGTATAGAACCTTAACTTCATCCTCGTCGTTTACTGGCTTGACGTTGCTGTCGCCGGCATCCTCTATGATATAAAGAATTCCCGATTCGGTCTTTTGTACGCCACTTTTCTTTTCGATGATCGCAAACCATTCCTGCGCTCTTTTCTTTGCCTGTTTCGGGATGACTACTGTATAGTAGTTTCTCATGAATGCTTCAGCTGTTTTGTCATCAATCTTCTTTTCGCCGTTGTTGACATCGTTGATACCCGCCATAATCCATGTTGTCTGCAAAGGTACCTTGTTCTCAGACAAACCATAACCGATGTTGGCTCCGATAAGCGTAGAGATGAGCTTCTTCTCGTTCTCGTCGGCAAAAACAGATGTGTTGCCTGTAGAGTCTTTTGCAGCAGCAATAATCTTTGTGTTCAAATCCTGTCCAAGATACTTAGGGCCAAGAACGGTCATGCTGTCCTTGCAGATTTTTACACCGCATACCTCAATGACTTCATTCGGGTCAAGTATTGCATTCTCAATAACACCTACCAGAGTGTTGTAGTCTGCTTTTACTTGAGGTACAATGCCGTTTATTACATGGTTTCCGATGTTGGTTCCAATAACATACGAGAGTGTATCAAGCTTTGAGCTGTCTCCTTTGGTTATTCTCTTCTGGTCGGTGAGGTAGTCGTTTGAACCGCATGATGCCGCAAGAAGTGTTGCAGCGCAGGTAGCGAATAAAATAAATTTCTTTTTCATATCTTAAAAATTAATTGGTTTTATGGAATCTGATTAATCCTTCCATCGGACTTTCTACAATATTGCCAATGGATAATCCTAAACTCTCGGCAGTCTCCTTGATTTCCTGTGCAAAGTTGATGCCTACTCCTCCTATAATATGTATCGGTAGCCACGATTTGCGGTAAACCATAGTGTTTCTTTGGAAAAATTGTGTAAAGCAATGCTTCAGCAGTGCCTGTATCTCGGCTTCTTTCCTGTTCTCGTGCAGAAACGGAGTAAAGCTGGCAAGCCATCGGTTAGGCAGAGGTGTATGATATACTCTTTCAAGTACGGCTGCTTTGTCAATCTGGTATCTTGTAAAGAACTTGTCTCTGATATCTTTGGACAATTGTTTTTTGATGCAATCGCTCACCAATTGCCGGCCTAGGTGTGCACCGCTTCCTTCATCTCCGAGAATGAATCCCAAAGAGGGAGTGTTTTCGATAATATTCTTGCCGTCGAAAAGACATGAGTTCGAGCCTGTACCCAAGATACATGCAATGCCTTCTTCGTGGCCGCATAATGCGCGTGCAGCTGCCAGAAGGTCACTGTGTATGTAAATGTCCTTAGTCTTGAAGACTGTTTCAAGGGCTGCCTGCATCCTTTTGTTGGCATTTTCATAGGCACATCCGGCTCCATAGAAATATATGCTGTCCGGAGCTTCGGACTCAATCTTGCCGGCCAACTCGTCCTTAAGGACTGCTAGTATCTCTTCTGTACTCTGTATAGTAGGGTTCAGGCCTTGTGTCTTTATACGTACAACAATGTTTTCCGGGTCGCATAGGACCCAGTCTGTCTTAGTTGAACCGCTGTCAGCAATCAGTATCATCTCTTAAAACTCAAATATTTTGTAAAGATAGTCTAAAAAACTATTTTCTGCCAAATTTAGGGTCTATTTTTATCAATGCCGAAACGAGGATTGTTATGGCGGTGCATCCCATTACCCAAATGAAGAAATTCTCATATCCGAGCCACTCCTGTATCTTGCCTGATATCATTCCCGGCAACATCACTCCCAGTGACATGAAAGCTGTTGATATTGCAAAATGTGCAGTAGGATACTTGCCGTGTGCAATATATATCATATACAAGGTGTATGCTGTAAAACCGAATCCGTATCCCAATTGTTCGATGAATACGCAGCAGCCTATGATTGTGAGGCTGTCGGGTATTGCCATGCTCATATATACATATACGGCGTCGGGGAGTGAAATGGCAATGACCATGGGCCATAGCCAGAACCTAAGGCCCTGACGCGAAATGCATATTCCTCCGGCAATGCCTCCTGCTATGAGTCCGATAATGCCGATAACTCCATTTACAAAACCGATATCGCCTTTGTCAAGTCCGAGTCCTCCGGCAGCTGTGCTGTCCATTAGGAACAGCTTGCCGATTTTTCCCAACTGTGCTTCGGGAAAACGGAAAAGGAGCAGGAATAGAATTGAAGATATAATTCCTGGGCGTGCGAAGTATGTCCTTATAATATCTCCAAAACTCCTGAATACTTCCGATATGCCGTTTGAGGTCAGTGAGATGTCTTTTTCGGGCTTTGGAAGTACGCGTTTGTGGTATATGAACAATATTGCCATAATGAGCGCTGTTGCTGCGAAAGTTGCACTCCAAGCAGTGGTATTGTTCCCGAAGTGCTTTCCTAGCCAGTTGGCAAGCATTACCAATATGCCCGAACTGAATACGGTAGCAATTCTGTAGAAGGTGTTGCGTATGCCGGAGAAGAAAGATTGTTTCTCTTGAGTCAGTCCCAGAATGTAGAATCCGTCTAGGGCTATGTCGTGTGTGGCTGAGACAAATGCACCGAGCATGAATGCACCGAGGGTGAACAGCAGGAAACTCTCTGACGGTATTGCCAGGGCTACCATGGCAAAACATAATGCTAGTGCCACCTGTGCATGCAGAGTCCAGTTGCGCCGTGTTCCGAATATCTCTACGAACGGGCTCCATAATGGTTTTATTGTCCAGGGAATGAGCAGTATGCTTGTGTACAGGGCTATGTCTGTATTGCTTATGCCCATGTCCTTGTACATTATGTCTGAGATTGATGTTATAGCGTGGTATGGAAGTCCCGATGCGAAATACAGTGTCGGAATCCATAGCCAGGCATTTGTGCTTTTTTTCTGCATCTTGTTTGTTGTTTTTGTTATGTGTGCGAAGATACTCAAAATTGCATACAACAGCAAAAGCAAGTCCCAATAATGAAACTTGCTTTTGCCCTGTATGTTTTGACTCTATTTTATACAATGCCTTGCGCCATCATAGCCTTTGCCACTTTGAGGAAGCCGGCGACGTTCGCGCCCTTTACATAGTCGATGTAGCCGTCATCGCATGTGCCGTACTTAACGCATGCACTGTGTATGTTGTGCATTATCTCGTGCAGCATCTGGTCAACTTTTGCACTGCTCCAGTTGAGCTTGCCCGAATTCTGGCTCATTTCAAGGCCCGAAACAGAAACGCCTCCTGCGTTAGATGCTTTGCCAGGGGCGTACAATATTCTTGCTGCCTGGAATGTGTGTATTGCTTCAGGTGTAGATGGCATGTTTGCGCCTTCCGATACAGCTATGACTCCGTTTGCAACAAGTGTCTTTGCTTCTTCTCCATTGATTTCGTTCTGTGTTGCCGAAGGCAATGCTATGTCGCCTTTCTCGCTCCAAGGCCTTGCATTCTCAACATATTTGCAACCGTACTTGTCGGCGTACTCCTTGATTCGTCCGCGGCGTACATTCTTAAGCTCCATGATGAAGTCGAGTTTTTCGCGGTCAATGCCGTCCGGGTCATAAATGTATCCGTTGGAATCGCTCATGGTGACAACCTTGCCGCCAAGCTGAATTACTTTCTCGACGGTGTACTGTGCTACATTGCCGGAGCCTGAGACAAGACATGTCTTTCCCTCTATGCTCTCGCCTCGTGTGCCCAACATCTCCTGCAGGAAGTAGATATTGCCGTATCCTGTAGCTTCGGGGCGTATAAGCGAACCTCCGAATTCAAGTCCTTTGCCGGTGAACACACCGTTGAACTCACGTGTGAGTTTCTTGTACATTCCGAACATATATCCTACTTCGCGTCCGCCAACTCCGATATCTCCTGCGGGAACATCCATCTCAGGGCCGATGTTGCGCCATAACTCTGTTATGAAAGCCTGACAGAAACGCATTACCTCGTTGTCGCTCTTGCCTTTCGGATCAAAGTCGGAACCGCCTTTTGCACCGCCCATCGGAAGGGTGGTGAGCGAATTCTTGAAAGTCTGCTCGAAGGCAAGGTATTTGAGAATTCCTACATTTACTGAAGGGTGAAAGCGTATTCCGCCTTTATAAGGTCCAATGGCATTGTTGTGCTGTACGCGGTATCCTGTGTTGGTGTGTACCTTGCCGTTGTCATCGACCCAAGTTACACGGAATGTGAATATGCGGTCGGGTATGCATAGCCTTTCAATGAGATTGCTCGCTTCGAATTCCGGGTGCTTGTTGTATTCCTCCTCGATGGAGTGCAATACTTCTTCTACAGCCTGGAAATATTCAGGCTCGTTAGGGAATTTCTTCTTAAGGCTCTCTAGTGTGGTTTCGACTTTCATTGTATGTATGTTTTTTAATCTATAATTGCCTTTTTTGATTGCTTTGTCTGCAAAAATAATATATACATTTCTAAAAATGAAGAAATGTAAGCGTTTTTTTGAAAAAACATGAAAAATGTATTGATTGGATGTTTGTTATATTGTTATTTTTAGTTAAATCCTTGCAAAGTTGGACAAAATGTATCTTTTTGAAGTGGTTTTCGTGTTTGTTTGTTGCCTATATATTATTTAATGAATATTGTTTTGAAATCCGCATACTTGTGCTAACTTCGCAGTTTGTTGACAGCCTTATCAAAGATATAAAGCAATGGTTGGAAAGATTAAAGATTTGTATAACAGCCGGTTCGGCTCTATGCCGCTTTCTGTGGTGAAACTTACAGGAGACGGGTCGAACCGTTCGTACTATAGGGTGACAGGGGATAATTCGAGCGTGATAGCAGTTGCGGGAACCTCGGTAGAGGAGAACTGCGCTTTTGTGGCTCTTTCAGAGGCTTTGGCGAAGAGCGGTGTATGTGCACCGGAGGTATATGCCGTCTCTGAAGACAAAATGTGCTATTTGCAAGAGGATTTGGGTAATTCTACGCTGTTTGTCTCCATGAAGGAGTCTCGTGACAGAGGCGAATTCTCCGACAGTGATGTCTCTTTGCTTTGCAAAGTGATGTCCCAGTTGCCTCACATACAGTTTAAAGTTGCTGAATATTTCGATTTTTCGTTATGTTATCCTGTCAGTGAGTTCAATGAGCGTACTGTAATGTGGGACCTCAATTACTTCAAGTACTGTTTTCTGAAAGGTGTCGGCGTTGAGTTCAACGAAAACCGTCTCGAAGACGAGTTCGTAAAAATGTGCTCAATGCTTCTGGATGATGAAAGCAATACGTTCCTTTATCGTGATTTCCAGTCGCGTAATGTGATGGTCAAGAACGGTGTTCCGTATTTTATCGATTTTCAGGGAGGACGTCGTGGCCCGATATATTATGATGTGGCTTCCTTCGTGGGGCAGTCGCGTGCGAAATATACTCCGGAGGTTGTGGAGCTTATGATCGATTCTTACCTGCAATCTCTTTCGCAGTACAGGAGCGTGGATAGGGGTTTCTTCATGAAGAAACTGTCGTTGTTCAGAGTGTTCCGCTTGCTGCAGAATCTTGGTACCTATGGCTATCGTGGCTTGTTCGAGAGAAAGAAAGCATTTGTTGAAACTATTCCGGCTGCTTTGGAACAGCTTCATGCAGTACTGAATGAATTTGCCGATGATTTTCCTGTTATTCTTGAAGCGGTATCGACGATAAGGGAAATGCCGCTGTTTGTCCGTGAAGATGTCAAGGATCTTACTGTCGATGTGATTAGCTTTTCCTATAAACGCGGTATTCCCGACGACAATTCGGGTAATGGAGGCGGCTTTGTCTTCGATTGCCGTGCCATACATAATCCCGGACGTTATGAGCCGTATAAAAAACTCACCGGTATGGACATCCCTGTCATTGAATTCCTTGAAAAGGAGAGTGATGTTTCAGCCTTTCTTGAGAATGCCTATGCTTTGGTCGATAAGATGGTCGATGTTTACAAGAAACGCGGTTTTACTCACATACAGGTATGTTGCGGGTGCACCGGCGGCCAGCACCGTTCGGTCTATAGTGCCGAGCATATAGCCCGTCATGTAGCAGAAAAGTTTAATGTGAAAGTGGTCGTTGATCATAAGATGCTCAATCGCAGTTATGTTATTGAACCGAAGTGACGCATTTCCTTTAATGATATTTAATCTCTATGAAAAAGGCTTTGTTGTTTTTTGTCTTTCTTTTCCTGGCGTTGCAGTTTTCTCTAGCTCAGGGTTTTGACCGGATTGTGCTTGAATATGCCAAGGAGCCGGGTGCCGAGTCGTTGGAGCTGTTAGGAAAGGAACTTTCGGCAATGCGCTTTATGATGCCTGAACACAAAAAGGCATTCCTCAAATTGGTGGACAGAATGACTGTCCTTATTATCAAGAAGTGTGTCCCCTCTGTCAGAGAGCGGTTTTACAAGGAACTTTCTGTGATTTTGCCTGAGGGTTATTTTGTAGAGGATTATCTTGACGATAATGATGTGAAGAATAGAGTGTTCGTTAAGCTTGACAAGAAAAAAGGGGTCTGTACCGAAGTTGTGATTGCTGCAATGGACGACAATAATGAGATGGCTCTGACAATCCTTAAAGGAAAGTTTACTCTGGAAGAGATGAAGATGATGTTCGAGTGATTGCTCTTCAGTTGCAGGTACCGGCAGCGCCGGTACCTTTTTGTTCATTTCCAGCTGCTGACACCTTTGATAAAAGTTGCATTTATTCTGCTGTTTGCTTCTTATTAGTGAGCAACTTTCTTTTACTTCTCGTTTTTTTTGGGTAACTTTGCGCAACTTTATAGTTTGATATAGAGATGAAAAAGAAATTTCCTGTATATAATCAACTTAATCTGCCTCAGATAAACAAGGAGGTTTTAGGCGAGTGGGACGAGAACGACCTGTTCTCAAAGAGTATGACAGAGCGCGAGGGCGCTCCTTCGTTCGTTTTCTTCGAAGGTCCTCCTTCGGCAAACGGCATGCCCGGAATACATCACGTAATGGCGCGCAGTATAAAGGATACATTCTGCCGTTTCAAGACAATGAAAGGCTTTCAGGTGAAGCGTAAGGCCGGTTGGGATACCCATGGCTTGCCTGTTGAGCTTGGCGTCGAGAAAAAACTGAACATAACAAAAGAGGATATCGGCAAGAAGATATCCGTTGACGACTATAACCGCAATTGCCGTGAGGAGGTCATGAAATATACACGCGAGTGGACCGATCTTACACGCAAGATGGGCTATTGGGTCGATCTTGACAATCCTTATATCACATACGAGAACAGCTATATCGAGTCTCTTTGGTGGCTGTTGAAGCAGCTCTACAATAAGGGATTGCTGTATAAGGGATATACAATCCAGCCTTATTCTCCGGCTGCAGGTACAGGTCTTAGCTCTCATGAACTCAATCAGCCTGGCTGCTATCGTGACGTGAAGGATACTACAGCAGTGGCGCAGTTCCGTATGCTCGACCCTAAACCCGAAATGACAGAGTGGGGTACACCGTACTTTATGGCGTGGACAACAACACCGTGGACATTGCCTTCAAATACAGCTCTCTGCGTAGGCCCTAAGATTGACTATGTTGCTGTACAGACATACAACAGCTATACCGGTGAGCCGATGACAGTTGTGTTGGCGAAGGCTCTGCTTGCCGCTCATTTCAATCCTGCAGGTGCGGAAATGCCGTTGGGCGAGTACAAGCAGGGTGACAAGGTTGTCCCTTATAAAGTTATAGCAGAATACAAAGGCAGTGATTTGGTGGGAATGCATTATGCTCAGCTCTTCCCATGGGTGAAGCCTGTAGCAAAGTTAGGTGATGCTATTGTCGATGCATCGGCCGATGCATTCCGCGTAATCCCCGGTGATTACGTTACTACCGAAGACGGTACAGGCATCGTGCATATTGCACCTACTTTCGGTGCCGACGACGCATTTGTTGCCAAGGCTGCCGGTGTTCCTTCATTGTTTATGGTAAACAAGAAGGGCGAGACACGTCCTATGGTCGATTTTACCGGAAAGTTCTGGACAATAGACGAACTTGACGAGAATTTTGTCAAGGAGTTCGTGAATGTGGAACTGTATTCAAAGTTTGCCGGTGCATACGTGAAGAATGCATACGACCCTCAATATACTGTTGACGGACGATATGACGAGAAGGCTGCCGCAAAGGCCGAGACTCTTGATGTCGCTCTCTGCATGGTAATGAAACAGGGCGGCGTGGCATTCAAGATAGAGAAGCATGTACACAACTATCCGCACTGCTGGCGTACAGACAAGCCTGTGCTCTATTATCCGCTCGACAGCTGGTTCGTACGTGCTTCACAGATGAAGAAGCGCATGAGCGAGCTCAACAAGACGATAACATGGAAGCCCGAATCTACCGGTACAGGCCGTTTCGGCAAATGGCTTGAGAACCTCAACGACTGGAATCTCAGCCGTAGCCGTTATTGGGGTACACCGTTGCCGATATGGACAAGCGAGGACGGTGAGGCTATTTGTATCGGTTCAGTAGAGGAACTCTACAATGAAATAGAAAAGGCTGTTGCTGCCGGTGTTATGGTTAGCAACCCATATAAGGATAAAGGCTTCGTTCCCGGTGATTACAGCAAGGAGAACTATGACAAGATCGATTTGCATCGTCCTTATGTTGACGATATCAAGCTTGTATCTTCAACCGGCAAGGTTATGACACGCGAACTCGATCTCATTGACGTATGGTTCGATTCCGGTGCAATGCCGTATGCCCAGATACATTATCCTTTCGAGAACAAGGAGATACTTGACAACCGTACCGTATATCCAGCCGATTTCATCGCAGAGGGCGTTGACCAGACACGTGGCTGGTTCTATACTCTGCATGCGATTGCTACAATGGTATTCGATACCGTTGCATTCAAGACTGTTATATCTAATGGCCTTGTGCTTGACAAGAACGGTGACAAGATGTCAAAGCGTCTGGGCAATGCCGTCGATCCTTTCAATACTATCGAAAACTACGGCAGTGATGCTCTGCGCTGGTATATGATTACCAACTCTGCCCCCTGGGATAACCTCCGTTTCAATGAGGAGGGCGTCAAGGAGGTTACGCGCTCATTCTTCGGAAAGCTGTACCAGACATACAGTTTCTTTACGATGTATGCCAATGTCGATGGCTTTACTTTTGAGGAACCGGAGATACCGGTAAACAAGCGTCCTGAACTCGACCGTTGGATAATCTCTGAACTCAACTCTCTTGTGAAGAACGTGAATGCCTGTCTGAATGATTATGAGCCAACAAAGGCTGGTCGTCTGATTCAGGAATTTGTCATAGATAACGTGAGCAACTGGTTCGTGCGTTTGAGCCGCAAGCGTTTCTGGGGCTCCGACATGAGCGAGGACAAATTGTCGGCATACCAGACACTTTACACATGTCTTGAGACAGTCGCATGTCTTATGGCTCCTATTGCTCCGTTCTATGCCGACCGTCTCTATCAGGATTTGACCTCTGTTACCGGCCGTGGCAATGCCAAGTCGGTTCATCTGGCCAAGTTCCCCGAATGTGATGAGGCTTCGGTCGATACAGAGCTTGAATACCGTATGGAGCTTGCACAGCAGATATCGTCAATGGTGCTTGCACTGCGCAAGAAAGAGGCTCTTATCGTTCGCCAGCCGTTGCAGAAGATTGCCATACCGGCTGCCGACGAGGTTATGAAGTCGCGTATAGAGGCTGTCAAGCAGCTCATACTGAGCGAGGTTAATGTAAAGGAACTTGTGTTCGTCGAGGGTGACGGAATACTGGTGAAGAAGATAAAGTGCAACTTCCGTACACTCGGAAAGAAGTTCGGCAAGCTCATGAAGAGCGTTAATGCAGCTGTTACTGAAATGTCGCAGGAGCAGATATCCGAGCTTGAGAAGAACGGATCGATTACATTGCAGGTAGAGGGCACTGATGCTCTCATTGAACTTGCAGATGTTGAAATCTTCAGCGAGGATGTTCCGGGCTGGACTGTAGCCAACGAGGGTGCGTTGACAGTCGCTCTTGATGTTGAAGTTACCGAGGATTTGCGCCGTGAGGGTATTGCACGTGAGATTGTAAAGAAGATTCAGGCTCTTCGTAAGGAGAGCGGTTTCGATATCACCGACCGTATTGCCGTTTCCCTTTCAAGCAGCGAGGCAAGTGATGCTGCTGTTGAACAGTTCCGTGACTATATATGCAATCAGGTCCTTGCCGATACTCTAGTTGTCGATTCAGCAACAGTAAGCAATGATGAAATAGAACTTGACAATGCAACAGTAAAGGTTGCTGTAGCTAAGGTTTAAAAAGACAAACATTATACTAACCGTAATAAAAATTTAAAAGATATGTCAGAAAAACTCCGTTATTCAGATGAGGAACTTGAGGAGTTCCGCCAGGTTATTCTTCAGAAGCTGGAACTTGCGAAGAGAGACTATGACCAGATAATGCGTGCATTGCGTCACGAAGATTCAAATGATGTTGCCGATACCTCGCCTACATACAAAGGCCTCGAAGACGGTAGCGATGCCGCTTACCTTGAGGAGCAGATGCAGATAGCCGGCCGTCAGGCAAAGTTTATACAGGGCCTTCAGGCAGCTCTCGTGCGCATAGAAAACAAGACATACGGTATTTGCCGCGAGACAGGCAAACTTATTGCCAAGGAGCGTCTTATGGCAGTTCCTCATGCAACGCTCAGCATCGAGGCTAAGAAGAACAGATAATATATGACAGCAAAGTTGAAGAGCCGTTGCTGGGTTATATCCTTGTCTGTGATGCTTGCAATCATTGCCGATCAGGCGATAAAGATTGCGGTCAAGACAAGCATGTCATTGGGTGACGGCTTTCCAGTCTTTGGCAACTGGTTCCGGATACTTTTTGTAGAGAACAACGGAATGGCATTCGGAATGGAATTGTTCAACAAACTCTTCCTGACCGGATTCCGCGTAGTTGCAGTCATATTCCTTCTATATATACTTTTCAGGCTTGTACGCGACGGCAGGTATCCGATGGGTTTTGTGTTCTCTGTCGCTATGATTCTTGCCGGTGCTGTCGGCAATATCATCGATTGCGTGTTCTATGGGGAGATATTCTCTTCCAGCTATGGTCAAGTGGCGCATTTTGTACCATGGGGTGAAGGATACGGCTCTCTGTTCGAAGGCCGTGTTGTGGATATGTTCTATTTCCCGTTGTTTACATGGCCAGAGTGGATTCCTCTTATAGGTGGCGATATATTCTTCAGCCCTGTATTCAATTTTGCCGATGCATGTATCAGCTGCAGTGTTGCGGCAATAATCCTGTTCTATCGCAAATATGTTCTGAACTAATAGACCCATGAGATGCGCAGAATATGTAAAATAGTGCTTTTTGTTGCTTTAGTGCTCGTTTCGTGCGAAGTGCAGCGTCCGGAGCATATACTTTCTCCTGAAAAGATGGAGGCTTTTCTGTACGACTATCATCTGGTGCAATCGATGTCGGGAGAGTACTCCACCTCGTCCAACAAGGAGAAACTGTTCTTCGATTATGTGTTCAAGAAACATAATGTAACAAAGGAACAGTTCGATACGGCAATGGTATGGTATAACCGTTATCCCAAGCATTTGCATAAGATATATTCGAATCTTGAAGAACGTCTTGAAAAGGAGGTTGAACTTCTTGAGGGTTCTGCCGGTGCCGTTATGGAAGGTGTTGCAATAGATATCGCATATCTTGCCGACGATACAGCTGAGCTATGGACCGGGCCGCAGTCGAAACTCCTTTCATCTACACCTTTGTGCAACAGGCTCAGATTCTCTTTTGATACACCCGATGACAGCTCCTTTGTTGCCGGTGATAGTCTGGTGTTCTCCTTCTCTGCGCATTTTATAAAATCGGAGAGGGATTCTGTAGAACAAAGTGCATATGCGGCGGTTCTTCTTGACTATGATGACGGAACCAATAGCGGAACAGGCATGGAGATAACCAAGTCAGGCAAGCACTCGCTTTCGGTAGCCAGGAATTCCGGCAGCAGGCTGAGGGCAATGAACGGCTTTGTATATTATTCGGACAATGATTCAACCCTAGGCTCCAAGCTTCTTCTGAACAGAGTGTCTGTAAGGAGAATACATACATCTTCAAACCAAGATTAAGGCATACTGAAATGTTATATGCAACGGCAGAACTGTATCTGCCTTCCGGTGAAGTCCTGCATCAGCAGGTCGTGGAGACTGTTGACAGCGTCGTCCTTTCTTTCACATCGTTCGCATGTGAAAACCATGCCATGAGATTCGTTCCTGCGATTTACTTGAGAGAGCTTCCTTCCGGCAGTGCGACGGAGCTGTATGCATATATACGCAGTGCTTCGGGTGAATGGACAGCCCTGGAGTGAACTATTGCCTGGACCTGCGTCGGAATTCGCTGCATATTATGGCAGTTGCAGTTGAGACGTTGAGCGATTCAGAGGTCTTGTTGCCGGCAGGGTAGTTGGGTATGAGCAGGCGTCTGTTGATCTTTGATGCACACTCCTCGCTAATACCGTTTCCTTCGTTCCCCATGACAATCAAACCGTTGGGGGATAGTTCGTGGCTATATAAATCCTCACCGTCAAGAAATGTTCCATATACAGGTGCTTTACCTTCAAGCGATGCTATGAATTCCGCAAGGTCTATGTAATGTACCTTTACTCTTGCTATGGCTCCCATTGTTGCCTGTATTGTTTTAGGGTTATATGCATCGGCTGAGCCTTTAGAGCAGAATATCTCTTCTATTCCGAACCAGTCGGCAATACGTATTATAGTTCCAAGATTCCCAGGGTCCTGTACATTGTCAAGTGCGAGGCATAGCCTTTTCTGCGGCGCCGATAAATCCGTTCTGTGGCACGGTTGCCTGAATAAGCCCATAATACCCTGTGGAGTGCGTTGGAAACTGGCGCGCCTCATCTCCTCTTCGGTGATTTCGACTGCATTGACTCCGTATTCCAGTTTGTTGCAATCAAGCCAGGCCCGTGTAGCAAGAATCTTCTCTACCGCTATTCCGGCTGCCAACAGATCGGTTACGGTCTTGCCTCCTTCGGCAATGAACAGCCCGCTCTCTTTGCGGTACTTCTTCAATTCCAGTGATGCTATCTGCTTCAATAGGGCTTTGCTTAGCATAATTGTATAAACAGGTTCGTTAAAGTGCTGCAAATCTACCTTAAATCTTTCACTTTTTTCGTATATTTGCAAGAATATTTTAGAAACTGGTCTCTACTTCTTTTAAATCGGGTATATTGATGTCATTGAGAAACATAACATATCTTCTTGTATGCATAGCCATGCTGCTCTCATGCTCGGTGAAGAAATTCATTCCTGAGGGTGAGTATCTTCTCGATGATGTCAATATTATATCCACAACAAATCGTAGCAATGAAGTCAAGGCTAAAGGGTATGTACGCCAAAAGCCCAATGCAAAGTGGTTTAATCTTGTAAAAGTCCCTTTGTATACATACTCCCTTTCGGGCAACGACACAACAAAGTGGAGAAACAAGGTTCTTCAAAGGCTTGGTGAAGCTCCTGTGATATTCAGTACTGAACTCTCCGAGAAAAGCAGGGCCAATATACAGCAGATGCTGGTTAATGACGGTTATCTTCATGCGACAGTGGATTTCGAATGTGAGAAGAATGAAAAAAAGAAACGTGCCGAGGCCTTTTATTATTTGCACGAGCGTGAAAGATATTACGTTGAAAGCATTGAAATAGAGACCGGGGACAGCACGCTGAAGTCCATTATACTTTCCAATTCCTCAGAATCCTTCTTGCGTCCAGGCATGCCGTTCAGTGTCGATAACCTTGAGACAGAACGACGCAGGATTGCATCGTTGCTTAAGGATATGGGGTATTACCGCTTCCAGAAGGAGTATATAACATATGTGGCAGATACTGCTCATCATTCGAACAATGTCCGTCTTACAATGAATGTCGGAATGTTTATCCACTCCCAGGGTGCAGCTCCGCAGCCTCATAGAACATATCGGATAGACAAGATATATTACATCTCCGGTACAGGGCTTCAGATTGATGATGCAATACTGGCGGAGTGTGATACTATGCATTATGGCAATCATATAATAATATCGGAGGAAGATCCTGTTGTCCGTCCGTCGGTGCTGGTAAAGAATACACATATAAATCATGGTGAGCTTTTTTCCCAAAGCAATGTTGACAGAACGTATAATGCATTCGCCAATCTCACATCTCTTAAATACACGACAATAAGGATGGTCGAGCGTCCTGGTACCGACTTGCTTGACTGCTATATAATATACGACCGGAACAAACGCCGTTCGGTAGGCCTTGAACTTGAAGGTACGAATACGGCTGGTGACTTCGGAGCTGCTGCAGCCGTAACATTTTCCGACAAGAACCTTTTTAAGGGCTCTGAGCAATTGTCTATACGTTTCTTTACTGCCTATGAGGCCGTTTCCGGCCTGAGCGGCTATTCAGGCGGAGACTATTTTGAATATGGTGCTGAGGCCAGCTTGCGTCTGCTGGGCGGCTTCCCGTCCGTCATAATCCCGGAAAAGAGACGTTCCTTGCTTTCCTCGACCTTGCTCTCCCTCAAGTTCAATTCGCAGAAGCGTCCGGAGTTCGACCGTCATGTCCTCTCCGGCTCATGGAGCTATACGTGGAGCAAGAGGGCTGAATCTCATAATACGTTAGAGTTGCTGGATATAAACTATATCTATGTTCCTTGGATTTCCGATACTTTCAAGAAGGAGTATCTTGACAGTATATCCAACCGTAACTCTATACTCAAATATAATTACGAGAACTTGCTTATAACGAAGTTCGGTTATACATATACATACAACTCCTCATTGAAGAAGTCGAACCAGTTCAATCCGTATGCCTATTCGTTCAGAATGCACATGGAGTGTTCGGGAAATGTGTTGTATGGGCTTAATAACCTGTTTGGCGGGACGAAGAACAGTGACGGGCAATATATGATACAGGACCTTGCTTACGCCCAGTATGTAAAAGGGGATTTTGACCTTACTGCACGCTATAAGTTCAATGACCGTAATACGATACTTTTTCATGCGGGTTTCGGTATAGCATATCCTTATGGCAACTCGCGTATCCTGCCCTTCGAGAAAAGGTATTTTGCAGGAGGTGCCAATGGCATGCGAGGTTGGAATGTGAGGACTCTGGGCCCTGGCCGTTACAGGAACAGCGGCAAGAGCATCGATTTCATAAACCAGTCGGGTGACCTTAAAATAGATTTGAATCTGGAGTTCCGTACACACCTGTTCTGGAAACTGCACTCGGCTCTGTTTGTCGATGCCGGAAATATATGGACCTTGCGTCCCTACGATGAACAGCCCGGCGGTCAGTTCGATATCTCGACTTTTCACCGTGACCTCGCCTTTTCATACGGATTAGGCCTTAGAATAGAACTTGATATGTTCGTATTCCGTCTTGACGGGGCCATGAAGGCCGTAAATCCAGCATACAGCGGCAATGACAAGTATCCGCTGCTGCACCCGGACTTCGGGCGCGATTTTGCACTGCATTTTGCTATCGGTTATCCGTTCTGATGCAGAATTTGTTTTTGATAGGAATAAAAAATATTATATGGAGATTCGTTTCATGAGTATCGGCAGCGGAAGCTGCGGCAATAGTTACTACCTAGGGGTAGGTGACTACGGTATTCTTATAGATGCGGGAATACCGTCAAAGACTATAAGGAATGCTCTCAAGAAAGAAGGCATACCCTTTGAAAGCATCTGTGCAATGTTCGTTACTCACGATCATGCCGACCATATCAAGTCGCTTGGAGTGATATCTTCAAAGGCTAATATACCGGTATATGCAACAAAGGAAGTGCACGAGGGCATTAACAGGAACTACTGCATATCGAAGCCTATTGAGCCTATGTACGTGCGTTATGTAGAGAAAGAGGAGAAAATCGTGTTCCGTGATTTTGAGATAACTCCTTTTGAGGTACCGCATGACGGCAGCGACAATGTAGGCTATTTCATTGAAGTTGGAGACAAGAAGTTCTGTATTGCGACAGACTTGGGCGAGATAACAGATGTCGCTTCATCTTATATCGACCAGGCCAACTATCTTGTGATTGAATCAAACTACGAAGAGCAGATGCTTGCAATGGGGCGTTATCCGGAGTTCCTTAAGGTCCGCGTCTCAGGTCCGAGAGGGCATCTCAGCAACCAGGTTACAGCCAAGTATCTTGCTTCCCATTTCAATGAGCATCTGAAGTATATATGGCTATGCCATTTGAGCGAGGAGAACAATCATCCCGAACTGGCATACAAGGCGGTTACAATGGAGTTCGGCGAGTATGGCATAATTGCGGGCAAGGATGTACAGCTCAATGTCCTTAAGCGTACAACGCCGTCGCAGTTGTTCCGTTTGTGATTTTAATATAATATCAACAAAAATATATAGTTATGAATTTTGTACAGGAACTTAAATGGAGGGGTATGATTCAGGATATGACCCCCGGAACAGAAGAACAGTTGCAAAAGGAGTTGACAAGTGCGTACTTGGGTATTGACCCGACTGCCGATTCACTTCACATCGGCCACCTTGTCGGAGTTATGATGCTTCGCCATTTCCAGCTATGCGGCCACAAGCCTATAGCTCTTATCGGCGGTGCTACAGGTATGATAGGTGACCCTTCGGGCAAGTCAAAGGAACGTGTGCTCATCGATGAGGAGAAGCTGCGTCATAACCAGGAGGCACTGAAGAAGCAGCTTGCACGCTTCCTCGACTTTGAGAGCGATGCTCCGAATGCAGCGATTCTGGTGAACAATTACGATTGGATGAAGGAGTTCTCGTTCCTTGATTTCATCCGCAATGTAGGCAAGATGATAACAGTGAACTACATGATGTCCAAGGACTCTGTGAAACGCCGTCTCTCAGGCGAAGCCGGTACCGACGGCATGTCCTTCACCGAGTTTACTTATCAGTTGCTCCAGGGCTACGACTACGTGCACCTGAATGAGACTCACGGTTGCAAGCTTCAGTTAGGAGGTGCCGACCAGTGGGGCAACATTACAACCGGTACAGAGATGATACGCAAGATGTCGGGCAACGAGGTGTTTGCTCTCACATGTCCGCTCATTACAAAGGCCGACGGCAAGAAGTTCGGAAAGACAGAGCAGGGCAATATATGGCTTGACAAGCGTTATACATCACCTTATCGCTTCTACCAGTTCTGGCTCAATGTTAGCGATGAGGATGCCGAGAAGTACATAAAGATATTCACATCTATCTGCCGTGAGGAGATAGAGGCTCTTGTTGCAGAGCATGCCCAGGCTCCTCACATGCGTCTGTTGCAGAAGCGTCTTGCCAAGGAGGTAACTCTGCTTGTTCATGGCGAGGAGGAGTACAACAAGGCGGTAGAGGCATCGGGTATTCTCTTCGGCAATGCATCGACAGAGGCTCTCCGTTCGCTCGACGAGGATACTCTCCTAGCTGTATTCGACGGCGTTCCTCAGTTTGAGGTTTCACGTGAGGCTCTTGCAGAGGGTGTTAAAGCTGTTGACCTCACAACCGATATGGCTGCGATATTCGCTTCTAAGGGCGAGATGCGCAAGCTTGTGCAGGGTGGCGGTGTTTCTGTCAATAAAGAGAAACTTGCCGCTTTTGATCAGGTTATAAATGCAGAGAACCTGCTTAATGACAAATACATTCTTGTTCAGAAGGGCAAGAAGAACTATTACTTGATTATCGCAAGATAAAAAGTACTCATATTGTTTTTGGATAGCATACGGGAAACCGTATGCTATTCTTTTTGTGTGGATATAAAAATAAAAACGGAGAAAGTTATCTTTCTCCGTTTTGTACGCCGTCAGGGACTCGAACCCTGGACCCATTGATTAAGAGTCAATTGCTCTACCAACTGAGCTAACAGCGCATTGCCTTAACGCGTTGCAAAGGTACTATTTTATTTTAACTCTGCAAATCTTTTCAGCAGTTTTTTTATAACTTTTTTAATTATTCTGTGGCTTGTTTCGGAAAGACGTTGATTATTAAGAAGAAATGCATTTCAGTTTTTTCTACCAGAACCAACCTTTTTTCTTCTTCCTGTTTCTTTCATCGTTGTCGGCAGCAGTGGAGTAAATATCCTTCCAGCTTTTTTCTTCTGTAACCATTTTGTATATGTCTCCCCAGTTCGGCAAGCCGCCCATGTTGCGGTCGTCGATGAACAGCTCTGCGTCAATTTTGCAATATCCGCCATTATTGTCAAGTTCCTCTTCGGGGAAGTTCTTGTTTACTGCATAGAACTCGATACCGCGTTCCTTGCACCAGTTAACTGCCTCTTGGAGCAATTTCCCTTTCCTGACTGTCCACAAGATGACTTGGTGGTTATGCTTGTTTATGAGCAGTTTGAGCGTTTGCGTGGCAAAGGGAAGCTCCTTGCCAATCTTCGGGTATTCATGCTCAACTATTGTTCCGTCAAAATCTACAGCAATCTTCATGACCGGTCGGTATTGGTTGTCCCTGCTAAATTAGTGATAAATTTTGTGTTATCAAACATTTGCAAGTAAGTTCTATATCAGTCCTTCGAAGAATATTGCAGCTCCCACAGTCATGCACCCGGCAACAGCAATCGAAAGACTGCTCATTGCACCTTCAATCTCGCCTATTTCCATGGCTTTAGCTGTTCCCATTACATGCGATGCGGTGCCAATTGCAATACCTTTGGCTATAGGGTGCTTTATGCCCAATATGCGGCAGATAATTCCTCCGGCAATGTTTCCGAGCAAGCCGGTCATTATTATTGCAGTCACCGTGATTGCTACATAACCTTGCAGTTCCTGCGAGAGGCTTATTCCAATAGCGGTAGTAATGGATTTCGGGAGCAGTGTTACATATTCTGTATGTCCCAACTTGAACAGCAAGGCCATTGCAAATATCGATACAAAGCTCATGAGCACACCCGATGCAATTCCTACAATAATAGCGGTGAAGTTCTTCTTCAGAAGCATGGTCTGCTCGTATAACGGAATTGCCAGAGCTACTGTTGCCGGTGTGAGCAGGTAGCTCAGGTATTTTGCGCCGTTGTTGTAGTGCTGGTAGTCGATCCCTATTATAAGGAGTGCCGCTATTGTTGCGGTTATGGAGAGCAGTAGAGGATTGAAGAGGAAAAAGTTCCATTTCTTCTTTATAAGAGTTCCAAGCAGAAATGTTCCTACACTTATGCCTACAGCGAAGAAAAGCGAGTCCTGAAGCAGTTCTTTCATCTCTTTTCCTCCTTTCCCTTATGCTTGATGATAATTTGCGTGATATGCCCTGCTGCAGCCATTACAAGAACTGTAGAGGCTAATGAAATGACGATAATAGCTGTAAGGAACTCCTGCATTGCTCCCCATGTCTCAATGAGCCCTACTGCGGCAGGAATAAACATCATTGGCATTATGTATATAAGGAACTTGCCTGTTTCCTTAACCGATGAGAGCTTTATGGCTCCAGTGCATAGTGCGATGTAGAGTATTGCCATGCCGTATATGCTGGCTGGTATTGGCAACGGTATAATGCGGTTCAGCAACTCTCCTATGAGTGATATCGCTATTATTATTTCAAACTGTATAATGTATTTCATGTGTAGTGTCGCTTGCTTTTCTTATGCAAATTTACAGTTTTGAAATGTGTGATGCAATATTATATAAGCAATAATATAGATGTTGATCCGCTTCAAATTATCTTCGCGGATATGTTCATCCCAGTACGTCGTGAGGGAACCCTAAATAAACTGTACTGAGATATCTCAGTCGCTTTGCTTCTTCGATATGACATCAACCAAAATTTTTTTGAGTCAATGGCTATATTATATAAAATAAAAAAGGATGTGGAAACCACATCCTTTTTTATTTTTGTTATCCTCTAAGATTAGAAGTTGTAGTAGAGGCTGAAAGAGAGCTTGTTCTCCAAGTCGAGAGCGAACTTAGACTTAGCAGCGCCAACATACTTCTTGTCCTGGAAGTTGAGACCCTTACCAAGCTTAGCAGCGATAGTCCAGTTCTCAGAAAGGTTGTAAGCAACACCTGGACGAACACCTACAGCGAAACCTGTTGTAGCGTCGCCAACCTCAGGCTTTGTGTACTTGATAGCTACATAACCCTCAGCGAACATTGAGAACTCACCTGCTGTAAGGAATGTGTAACGAGCGTAAGGAGTTACATCAATAGCTGTCTTAACGTCCTTCTCCCACTCAAGAGCAACCTCAGCACCTACTGTCCAAGCGTCGTTGAGCTTGTAACCAGCCTCTGGCTTAATGTTGATTGTTGTCTGATCGTCCTGCTTAGAGAAACCAAGACCACCACCTACATACCACTGTGCACTAGCTACTACTGTTGTCAATACAAGTGCAAGAGTCAAAAATACTTTTTTCATTGTTTTTTGATTTTTTGTTTTACCGGAAATTATTTCAACATTCCCTAATCCGGCGTTAGAGAATTGGATTAATTATTAATTCTTGTTGCAAAGATATAGCTTTTATAATTCATGGCAATGCTTTTCATATATTTTTTTTTAGTATAATGTAAAATAATGTTAAAACAAGCATTGTTTTGTCCTTTTTATCGCTAGTATTGGCATATAATAAATAAGGTATATATATAAAGCTCTTTTGTGAGGTTATAAAAATGTGGTTAAAGTTTCAGCTTCAGTTAAGTATAAATTACTTTTTCTTTGCAATAGTTTTCAAATATTGCAGAATTTTTCTTTATGCAGCACTTTGTGCTTTTCAGGTATAGAAAAATCTCCGGCTCTAAAAAGAGCGGAGATTTATGTTCAGGAAATTTTTATCTTGATATTTTTCTAATAGGTTTTCTAAAAAGAAAACTTAACATGCTTTTTTATAGACAATATAATCGGTAAGCGGTTCATATATATAAGGTATAAAGTTATACACACGGTACAGCACAATGCTTCCTGAGGCGGTTTCGTACATTTCGACCTTTATTGGCATGCTGTTTCTCTCCTTTGCCTCGCTTTTCAGTTTTGTAAACTCGCCTTTCTCAAGCATGGCAAGTACGCTGTTCTTCTTTTCGCTTTCGAAGTACAGAGTATTTTCCGTAAATGTCTCCTCGCTTGTGATGTGGAACAACACTTTTGGAAAGGTGAATAGTTTTGCTATGCCGAATATTGTTAGTATTATGGCTGCAAAAAGAACCGGCATTTTCGCTTCGCTTGCATTGTCGAGAGCGAATGCTATGCCGAATGCGGCTGCGGCAATTGCCAGTAGGGCAAACGGCCATACTGTCATTCTGCTTTTGACTGCTATGTTGTTTCTCTCAAGTATCTCTTTGTTTATCTCTGTATTCATGATTATATTCTTTTGATTGGTATAGCTCGTGCTATACCTGTTTATAATAGGTTTTATCCTCTTTAAAGTATTTGGGGTCTTTAATGTAGAAATGGATGCAAGGCATATAGTGGCATGAGCAACTTGGTTGCTATGCCGGCTGCATGCAGGGCGTTGTATGCAATGCATGGGGCCTTGCGTTTGTTTTTAGATAAAGCTAAATTATTATGTGCCTCAAGGCATAGATGTAATAGCCGTGCGTGTGTCGCGAAGAGGCTACTGCCTTTTGGCTCTTCTCACCCGATGGAATCGTGCTTTTATGCTTGTATAGTGTAGGGGAGAGTGTTGCGTTTTTGTACTCCTTGAGAGGGCATCTGGTAACTGTGTGCCCGTTGTTTCGTGCATGAAATGTACAGCAGTCCTGTACCGGCTCGAAACTGCAGTTGCTCAGAATGTCGGCAAGCTCATCGATGTTTGCGCCTAACTTGTCATCAAGCATGCATACTTTTTCTGTGCCGTTATCGGGAGCAAAGGCTGTAGCTGCCTGGCTGCCTGTATAAAGCGCAGGCAGTAGCAGTAATAAAAGTATGGTTGCAATGCGTTTCATTGTTCAAGTGTAAAAACCCCGATTCTGCCGGTACTTTCTAACTATAGCACCATTTTTGCCCAATTTGTTGGCTGCAAGGCTCTTTCTTTGCCGATGGAATCGTTGTTTTTGTTGCTTTTCCTCGTCAATGGAATGTCTTGTTATTGTGTTGCTGCAAAGCTACAATAAAACCATTGCATCGGCAAGAGGTGTTTATAACTTATACTGGAACTCCTTGGAATTTATCGCTGGAAAGGAGATGAAAAGTGCGATTACTGAGCAATAGTCGTGTGCTGCATAGCTGAAAGTTATGCCATGCGAGATGCGGTTATCTAAAGTAGCAAAAATTAGAGTCAATTATAGCGAAGCTATGATTGAAAACGTACATGAATGTTCGTTATGCATAGTGCGTTAAAAGTCGGTTGCATTACTGTGTAGAATAATGTGTACGAACTTGTACGGGGAAGAGGAAGAAAAGGTATATATACTATAAATCATTGTCAATTGTATGTTAGCGCATTACCAGTAATAAATACTGCATTTTATATGTCTAGACATTGTCGGACAAGGTTGTATTTGCAAAATTATAATTTATTGTGACATTTGTTAAAATACATTCTTATTGAATGCTGAAAATAAGGTACAGATTATAGAAATCCTATTTTATTCAGAAATTATAGAATTTGAAACAGAGAAAAAGATTACTCTTGATTCCTCTGGTGAAGTTTTGCAGATGGGCAACCAAAGGATTATCACGGATTCATTCATAACTACTATTTTGATGTAGGGATAATGTTGTGAATTACGGAGATTCGCGTTATTCAGAGTCGGAAGAGTCTATTGTGGGTATCATAGGATTTATTCCATGCTCAATTGGTAGATACACGAATGAGTTTAGATGGGATAGCTCTTTACAGTTTGTAATTTAAAGAAATAAATATAACTACTATGGAAAATCAAGAAACAAACAACAAAAAAGACAAAAACAGGAGGATGTATGTTAGTGTCCCTAATTTCAAATTCCGTCATGCAACTGATGAATTTTCAGGTTTTATTGGGAGAAACAAGATTGCTGAACGTCTTAAGGACCTTTTGACAGGTGAGAGTGGTAACAAGGTGTCAGGCGCGTACCTTATTACGGGTAACCGTGGCGTAGGAAAGACTACGTTTGTAAATAAGGTAATAGATGATATTGATACAGAAAAAATGAGTAAACGACTAAAAGACTCAATCGCGTTAATAGTATTTGTTGTGTTGATTAATCTCTGCTTTCGTTTGTGTTCTATATATGATTGGTCTATAAAGTTTTTTTATGCCTTAATATTTATAGCAAGTATTTCATCTATTGTGAATACTTCTATATATGTATGGAAAAATGTAAAAAAAGAAAAAGCAAACTTTTGCATATGTATAATGAAGTTCTTATCTGCTTTATGTTTTCCTAAAAGAACGAATTACAAACTACACTTCTTTTTTATAATTCATATATTTGCATTATCCGCATTTATAAGACATATTGCTTCTTTATTACAAGTAGAATGCTTTTATGTACCATTTGCATTATTATATGTAGCATTGTATATTATAATTTTGTCATG
>JAZNSN010000029.1:0-170549 GCA_045591315.1 Bacteroidaceae bacterium | reverse complement strand
AAAACAGCAACCGGCAAAGACGTTTTATTGCCAATATTGGAGCATATTGGGAATGTTGTCGGGCGGCATGAAGGATTTATGCGTACAAAAATGATATTTTTTCGAATTTGCAGGCAAAAACGGAAAAATCACCGAAAAACTGAGACCGAGCCAAAATTACTTTTGACTCAGCCTCTCTATTGTTTATCTTTATAAAACAATCAATATTGCTCTTTTTCGTTAGGGAAATCACAACTCTTGACATCACCTACATAACTGCCTACAGCATCTGTTATAACATTGTGCAGGTCGGCATATCGGCGTAGGAAGCGCGGAGTGAAATCTGCTGTCATGCCAAGCATATCTGCATATACCAATATCTGTCCATCGACGTTGACACCTGCACCAATGCCTATTACAGGGATTGATATCTCCTTTGCTACACGCTCTGCAAGAGTTGCGGGAATTTTCTCAAGCACAAGCGCAAAGCATCCGGCCTCTTCGAGCAGCTTTGCATCATTTATAAGTTTGTTTGCCTCTGCCTCTTCCTTTGCACGCACTGCGTAGGTACCGAATTTGTTTATGCTCTGCGGAGTAAGGCCCAGATGTCCCATGATGGGTATTCCGGCATCGAGAATCTTGCGTACAGAGGGAAGAATCTCCTCGCCGCCCTCAAGCTTCAATGCATCGGCATGTGTCTCCTTCATTATGCGTATCGCATTCTTTACAGCCTCGTCGGCATTGACCTGATATGTGCCGAACGGCATATCGACGACAACAAGTGCACGCTTGACTCCACGTACCACGCTCTTTGCATGGTATATCATCTGGTCGAGAGTGATTGGCAAAGTCGTGACATTGCCAGCCATTACATTGGATGCGGAATCACCGACCAACAGACCGTCTATGCCAGACTCGTCAAGGATTGATGCTGTTGTATAATCATATGCGGTGAGCATTGCAATCTTCTCACCTTTGCGCTTCATTTCAATAAAACGGTGCGTAGTAACCTTGCGTGTGTCTTCAACCAAATACTTTGACATCTCTACATTCGATTATTGTTTATACATGTTACATGTCCTTTGGGGACTCTCGTGCAAAGGTACTTCAAAAATACCATTCAAGGAGAATCTTTGCCGCTAAAAAAGCCCTTCTTGTTACAGAAAAAGTCATTTGGGAATAAACAAGAACTTTTATTCCTTTTGTATTGTGGGCACTATTTTGTAAATTAGCTACCTGTTGCTGCAATGAAATACGAAACATTGATTGAATGGAAAGGACACTGAAGATATATAGGGCATCTGCCGGTTCGGGAAAGACATTCACCCTTGCCCTTGAATACATAAAGCTGGTGGTAGAGAACCCCTACTCCTATCGCAATATTCTTGCCGTAACTTTTACAAACAAGGCTACGGGTGAGATGAAGGAGCGAATACTCAGCAAGCTGTACGGCGTAGCCAACAGGTCGGAAAGTGCAAAGGATTATTTCGAGAAAATAAAGGAACAGTTGCCAGGAATGAGCGAGGAGAGAATCGTAGCCAATGCTCAAAAGGCTCTTGACCTGCTGCTGCACGATTACGGACACTTCAGGATACAGACCATTGATGCTTTCTTTCAGACAGTACTCCGAAGCCTTGCGAAGGAGCTTGACCTCAATGGCGACATGGAGATAACTCTCGACAGCAAGGAACTGCTGAGCAATGCTGTCGATACTTATATAAAGAACCTTGAACCGGACACTTTGAACATTGCTCAAGTTGTCCGTTATATCGAAGACAGGTTAAGCAATGGAGAGCCGTGGAGAGTAGGTAACGACATCAAGAAATTTGCCGAGAACATTCTTAAGGAGGAGTACCAACAGCGTGGCGATGAACTGCGCAGGCAGATGAAGGAGGAGAACGGAGAGCGGCTGATGCGGTTCTACAATGAGATTACAGCCAGGAAGAGAGGCCTGATAGAAAAAGCGAAAGGCATAGGTGAAAGATTCTTTCACCTTGCAGACGGTTATACTGCTGATGATTTCATTTATAAACAGAAAGGCATTTGGGGCGTTTTCGAGAAGATGCGTAACGGCAATGTGCCAGAGTGGACTGCTTCAAGGATTGCACTTGCAGATACACCAAAAAAGATATCAAAGAGATGCGGTGCAGTGAATGAAATTGCAGAACTGATAAGGGAGGCCGCTCCGCTGTATATCGATTTCCTGAACTGCGAACTTTCATTGGAACACTATCATCAGTTGGGCATGCTCAACAACATTGCCGATACGCTAAAGGAGGAGAACAGCCGTGAGAACCGTTTCCTGCTTGCCGAAACGACGCACCTGCTCAGCTCTATGATAGACAAGAACACAACATTCATATTCGAGAAGATAGGTTCTGAAATAGACCATATATTTATCGATGAGTTTCAGGATACGTCAAAACTACAGTGGTCGTGTTTTCATGTACTGCTTGAAGAGATTCTTGCACGCGGGAACTTCAATCTTATCGTCGGGGATGTAAAGCAGTCAATTTACCGTTGGCGAAACAGCGACTGGAATATAATGAACCGAATCGGCACCCATTTCCGTGACGACCAGATAACCGTAGCATCGCAGGATGTGAAAGTCGGCGGCAAGGTTTATAAATCGACGAATTACCGAAGCGACCGCAGGATTATAAGTTTCAACAATGCCCTTTACCGTGCTGCAATAGATACAATAAGAAGCTGCACTTCCGACCATATAGACGCGCAGAGTTTTGCGGAAATAGAGCAGGCATATGAGGATGTTGAGCAGGCATTCCCTCAACCGAAGCCCGGAAAGCCGGAAAAACCGGTAATGGGATATGCCGAGGTTCGTGTTATTCCAAAGAACGAAGAAGTCGGGAACTTCACCGACTGCGCTATTGCCCAGCTTATGACAACACTGCACCGCCTGCTTGAAGAGGAGAATGTCGCCCCAAGGGATATTGCCATACTAATGCGCACGAAGAAGAACAAAATGCAGATGGTTGTAGAGGCATTCAACAAGGAGTTTCCTAATCTGAAGATTGTCTCGGACGAGGCATATAAGCTCTCCTCTTCCCTTACAGTGCAGTTGGTGATAGCATCGCTAAAGTATATAGCCGAACCTGACGACATGGTCAACATTGCCAATATGGTAAGGCTTTATGAGAAGGTGATAAAGAAACGTGATTTCGACTTCGGCGACGAAATTGGAAAGAATGGGCTGGCATCTCTGCTCCCCGAAGAGTTTAAGGAGTCGCTGAAACGCATGAAGGAACTTCCTCTGTACGAACTCATAGAACAGATACTTGCAATGCTCGACATAACAAATGCAAAGGATGAGGAGGCGTACGTCTATGCCTTCCTTGACCATGCAGCGCAATACATAAACAGCAGGAGTGCCGATATACATAAGTTCCTTAAGGCATGGGATGAGACAATACATGACAACAGTATCCCAGCTGAAAGCATCGATAGCATACGCATTATGACAATCCACAAATCCAAAGGACTGGAATTCCACACCGTCATAATACCTATGTGCGACTGGACGCTCACAGGTGATAGCCGTACTCTCCTATGGTGCGTGCCAGAGGCTGAACCGTTCAATACATTGAGCCTGTTGCCTATCGGTTGCAGACAGGAGATGACAAAGAGTATATTCAGGAAGGAGTATCACGATGAATATATGTACCAGGTTGTAGATAACCTGAACATACTCTATGTTGCTACGACAAGAGCAAAGAGCAACCTATTCATTTTTACAGACGGTACAGGCGGCCGTGGAGAGAATGTCTCGAAGATGATGAATACCCTTTTGAAAAACATGACACACCTCGACGGTGCAAACTTCGATGAAGAGAAAGGCCTGTTCACTTACGGAGAGATTGTTTCAAGCAAGAAAGAGCCGGCAGTATCAAAGGAAAAGAGCGACAATCCTTTTGAGACAGAACCGGATATTGTAAAACAACCATTCACATTCTACGAAAGCAAGATAACGTTCCAGCAATCGAATGATCTCGAACGTTTCTTGGCCGAGGGAGAAGAGGAACAGAAACAGTACGATTACATAGAAGAGGGAAAACTCATGCACCTTGTGATGTCGGGAATAGAGAGCGAGAAAGATATAACCGGAACACTCGACCGCTTGACAATTGAAGGACTGATTCCTACCGAAGAAAAATACAACAGGATAAAAGGGCTTGTAGAAAGGGCTGTTTCAAAACCCGATGTCGCCGATTGGTTCAACGGGAGCTATAAGCTTTATAATGAATGTACCATACTCGGAGACAAAGAAAAAAAGAGCCGTCGCCCCGACAGGGTAATGATAAAGGGGAACAAGGCTGTAGTTGTCGATTACAAGTTCGGACGTGAGAGTGACAGCTACGTTTCACAGGTAAGAGAGTATATGGAACTGCTCAGTAGCATAGGCTATACCGAGGTGAAGGGTTATTTATGGTATGTATATAAGAACTATATAAAGGAGGTTTGAGATGACACCGTTTCTAAGAGTTGTAGCAAATGACATATATGAGAGGTTCAACGGACACCTTGAGGATATTGCTGTTGTATTCCCGAACAAGCGTGCAAGCCTATTCTTCAGCGAATACCTGCTCGAATGCAACAAAGGCAAAGCAATGTGGAGCCCCCGATACATGACTATAGGAGAACTCTTCCAACAGAACAGCAAGCTTGCCGTAGGTGACCAGATACTACTTGTCAGCAAACTCTACAAGGAGTATGTGCGACCAAGACGAGCAGACGAGAGTATAGAAGAGTACGAAAAGAGTATTGAGACTCTCGACAGCTTTTACTATTGGGGCGAGATGCTGTTGCGCGACTTCGATGACGTTGACAAGCATCTTGCCGATGCAAAGCAGCTCTTTTCGAATATCAAGGAGCTACGGGAGCTGGGCATAGCAAAGGAGACACTCACAAAGGAACAGACCGACTCGATTGCACAGTTCTTCAAGAACTTCAACCCAGAGGAGGAGAGCGAGATAAAGAAGAATTTTCTTGGCATATGGGAGAGGCTTTACACGATATACACGAAATTCCGGGAATCGCTGAGAAAAGAGAATCTTGCATACGAGGGCATGCTTTATCGCGATGTCATCGAAAACAGCGACAGCATACAGCTCCCTCACGAGAAGTATGTGTTTGTCGGGTTCAATGCCTTGAACGATGTCGAAACGAAACTTTTCGATATTATAGACCGCAAGGGAAAGGCTCTCTTCTATTGGGATTATGACAAGCACTATACAGGAAATCTGCACCATGAGGCAGGGCATTTCATGCGAAAGAATCTTGAACGTTTCCCTAATGCGATTGACGCATCATGCTTCAACAATCTATCTGCTGACAAATCGGTAACCGTAATAGAGACAAGCAGCGAGAGCATAGAAGCACGTTACCTGTCGAAATGGCTTGACGAGAACCTTACACCCAACGAAATAGAGACGGCTGTGGTGCTTTGCGATGAGACAATGCTCGAACCGGTACTTCATACAATACCGTCTGAAGCGAACGGCAAAGAGCTTGAGAGCATGAATGTAACAATGGGATTCCCTATTTCGCACACACCTATATTCACGCTTGTCAAGCTGATAGTCGATCTCCATTCGCGTGGCTGGAGCGAAAAGCATGGAACCTATACCCTATCGGCCACATCGGAACTGCTGAACCACCCGTACGTTGTGCGTTGCACCGAAGGCGAGAGCGTTGATATAAGAGAGCAACTGCTTCGCGAGAAGAGGTTCTTTCCAACCATTGAGGAACTTTCCAAAAATGAGTTTCTCGGCATGCTGTTCAGGCGCATTGCAGATAACCGCGAATGGTTCGAAAATATCTCTGCAGTCATAAAGAGAATCGCGAACAGCTATTCAGCAGAGAACAGAGAGGAAATGGAACTGTACGAAAAGCTCTTCTGCGAAGCGATATACAAGGCATACACTCAAGCGCAGCGCATAGTCAAGCTTGTTGAGAGCGGAGAACTTGTAATGAAGCAGCAGACACTGGGCCGTCTCTTCGTGAGAATGCTTTCGTTCCAGAGCCTTCCTTTCCATGGAGAACCGGTTGTGGGCTTGCAGATAATGGGACTTCTTGAAACCAGAAACCTCGACTTCAAGAATATTATACTTTTAGGCGTAAACGAGGGCAACTTGCCTAAGAACAGCGGGGAGAATTCATATATACCTTACAACTTGCGCCGTGCATTCGGCCTCACGTTGAGCGAGCATCGCGACTCGATATATGCATACTACTTCTACCGTCTCCTGCAACGCGCCGAGAATATCACTCTTGTATATAACAGCGCACCCGAAGGCAAATCGCGCGGTGAGTGTTCGCGCTACATACTGCAGTTGTTGGGCAGCAATCTCTACGACATAAGGCACCTTGCTTTGAGTTCTCATCAAGGCAACGACTGTATGGAGAACTGTGAAATCCATAAGAGCAACGAAACTATCGAGAGCCTTATCAGGAAATATGCAATCGGTCCCGAAAACAAGGCAAGAGAGATAAGCCCATCGGCAATAAACTGCTATATAAGATGTGGGCTCTGTTTCTTCTATAAATATGTGCTTGGGATAAGGAAAAGCGACGAAGTGAGCGAGGAGGTCGAGAACAGCGATTTCGGAAATATTTTCCATGCAGCCGCTGATGCTTTGTATAAAGAACTTTCATCAAAGGCCAATGGCATGATAACAAAAGATGCACTTGGCTATTATGCAAAGAATGAAGCCTTGTTGTACAGGTTTATCGATAAGGCTTTTTCCGAAGAATTCTTCAACAATAACAAGCCGGAATATAATGGAGAGCAGCATATAAACCGTGGCGTATTGCACCATTTCCTGCATAGGCTTGTAAAGATAGACATGCAGTATGCTCCATTCCTTTATATCGGCGGAGAGAGGAAGATTAACATGCCATTCACCTTCGATGCAGGCGACAGAAAAATAACTGTAGCACTCGGCGGTACAATAGACAGAGTGGATATAAAGGGCGATACAATAAACATAATCGATTACAAGACCGGACGCAGCAGCCGCGAGAACAAGACGTCGCTCGACAATATCTTTGCACATGAGACATCTTCGGCCGGATATCGTCTTCAGGCATTCCTCTACTCCATTATGCTTGACGAGTTGCTTAAAGGCTGTAAATGTATAGGGAACGGCGATTTCGAATGGATTGAAAAGGTGAGAAAGGAGTGTGCAAGGAAGATTGCTCCGTCACTGCTGTATATACATGACCCGGAGAACAGCTCGCGCGAGAGTTTTATAGTAGATGTGCTCAAGAATCCGGTAACCGACATAACGGATATTAAGGAAGAATATATGCATAAGCTGACGGAACTCCTGCAGGAGATCTTTGATGAAAACAAGCCGTTCACTCCAGCAAAGAATGAAAGGACATGCGAGTATTGCGACTACAGGAAAATCTGCGGAAAATAACATATATTAACAAAGAGGCTAGAACAACCACTGTTCCGCCTCTGTTATATTAATGTGTTTTTCATAGTAATAGATTTTTCCGGTAGTACCTGCTTGTGAAAGTCGGTGCCCGAACGGGTAAAAGCGTTTACTCGGACCAAAAAGCCATGCTGTTCCCCTAAGGCATGGCTTTTGCTTTTTTATTTATTCTCTGCAATAACCCTCATCATGCACTCCTTGCAGTCGAACGAGAGACGAAAACGCTTTCCGTCACCCGATACGATGTAGAACGGCTCTTTATACTGATGCTTTTCGCCGTTCTTTGTACACCATCCCATGCTGTATTTTATGCAATGCTTGCAGAACATTACCGTTGCACCGCGCACCGGTTCAAGTTCAAATGCCGGTGCAATATCGGTGACACCATGTTCTTTGTAGAACTCTTTGGCTAGGCGGTTCGATACATTTCCGCGGTAATCGAGCGATGCGGAAATATAAGGGACGGAATTCTCTTTCAGGCGCATGTCGGCACGCTCTGTCGAGAGCTTTGTCTTCTCTAAAAGCAAGTCGCACAAGCTACGGCGCATGTCGGAAAGCAAAGATGACGGAACGAACCACTCTTCGTCAAGAACAACATCAATACTCTTTACTTCAAAAGGTGTGTTTCCCCACTTCTTTAATTGTGAGACTATATTGTCGCGTTGCGGTGAGCGAGCTTTGTCTTTATCGAACACTATCTCTGTTTTGCACTGTACACCGTTTTCAGCAGTTGCAGCAAGAGAGAAGCCGTCGGCAGTATCTGTAAAAAGAAGATTTATAGACAACCGTCTGGGAACATCGTTGCGTGCAAGTTCTCTCTCAAAAGCACAATCGTAGTTCCTGTATAGCTCATCTCCGCTCTCTATTTGCGGCATGTTCTGCGGAAAAACCCTATTGCCCTCTACCCTATTGATATGGAAACCGCATAGCTTGCCATTGGAAGCTACATAGCAGGCACCGTCGCCGTTGTTGAATTCACCTCCGGTAACAGTGAAGAAGTTACGTGAAACAAATTTTACACGCCCGATATATTCGCCTTTTGATTTTGGAGTATCGAATGATGCCATACCCTCCTTGCTGCCATAGAGCATGTAATCAGTAAAGCCACGGCTGAAGCTCTTTTCAGGTGCAGGCGTGAACTGCGGTGAAGCAGTTCCGAACGATGCACGCACAAACTCCTTTCGGCGTGCAAGCACTTCATCTATCTTCTTACGGTAATATGCTGTTATGTTCTTGACATAGGAAATATCCTTCAAACGGCCCTCTATCTTGAAAGATGTAACACCTGCATCGAGCATATCTTCGATATGATTGCTGCGATTCATGTCTTTTAATGAGAGGAGGTGCTTTCCTCTCGTGATGAGAGTTTCTTCGGAATCAATCAAGTCGAATGCAAGGCGGCAGAACTGTGCACATGCGCCTCTGTTGGCACTACGCCCAAAACAGTGTTGTGAAGCATAGCACTGCCCGCTGTAACTGACGCACAATGCACCATGAACAAATACTTCCAGTTCTGTCTCCGGAACTGCTCTGTGTATTGCAGAAATCTCTTTCAATGACAGTTCCCTTGCAAGCACAATACGCGGAAAACCTATCTGCGAAAGAAAAACCGCTTTCTCTACTGTACGGTTATCCATCTGCGTGCTGGCATGCAAGGGTATAGGAGGAATGTTCATCTTCGAAATGCCCATATCCTGCACTATAAGCGCATCGATGCCAATCCGGTACAACTCTGTTATAAGCTGCTCTGCTTCGGCAATCTCATCATCCTTTATGATTGTATTGAGAGTTACATATACCTTTACTCCGAATATGTGTGCGTAATCGACAAGAGCCGAGATGTCACTGATGCTGTTGCCGGCAGCCTGCCGCGCACCGAACTGTACAGCTCCGATATATACGGCATCGGCACCATGGTTTATGGCGGCTATGCCGGTTTCAAGATTCTTCGCTGGAGCAAGCAGTTCTATTTTTCGTTGTTGCATTGTGGTTTGTAATTATTGGCTAAGATAGTAAAAAATCGATGAATTCTTTAAAAGAACTCATCGATTAATCATAAAGTAAATTACTCTTCAGTTATCTTTACATCATATTCATCTTCGATATCTTCTATGCTGCCGTCATATTTTATATATATTTCTTCATCGTCTTCATATTCTTCATCCCAATATTTGATAACAAGTCTGGTGCTTGTCAATTTTAGAACTTCGTAATACTCCTTGTCGTCATCACCTGGTTCCCATATAATAAGTTCGGCATCTTCTTCATTGTATTTGTATTTAATATATTCCATACCGATCCTACGGTCTCCGTCTTCTATTTCGAACTCATATCCCTTACCGTCATTCTGAAATATGTAGAATCTAGAACCTGAGCTGAAATCATGTTTCCAAATACCGACTAACTTCGAGTCGCTCTTGGACAGGCTTGTACTATCGTCATCGTCACTGCTGCATGACACGAGAGACAATGCGAAGATTGCAATAAACAGAGAATGAATAAATTTAATTCTTTTCATAATGATAAATTTTAAATGTGTGCATTCTCTCCCTTTGCAACACGTTAATATATAAAAAAGCGTGGGAGTCTCACAAGTTGCTCGTCGCATAGCTTGAGGCCTTCGCATTGCCCACATCATCGAAACGAGCAACGCAGAAGCCCACGCAGATATGCATAATACACAAATATTACTCATACAAGCAATATCTGGTGTAAACAACATACCCATGAGCATCTACTGTTGCTATGTTCTTTAATGATGTTAGAGTTTGCGAAGTTCCAAGCTATTAAGAACAGAGCGTCAAGTAAACGCTAAAAAAAATCCACATTTCAACTTCTGTATTATAAACAGAAGAATACTATTGTGCAATGCAAATATAATGAAAGTAATGTAAGAATCAAAAAATATCTTTTATATTATCAATCACACCTCCACAACAAGGCCATCGTATGCCAGATGTATATTTGACGGCAAGCATTTCTCTATCTTTGCATGCAAACCGATATGATGCATCATGTGTGTAAAGTAAGCAGCTTTTGGCTTAATGTAATAAATTATAGGCAGAGCTTCCAAAACCGTCTGGTGGGTTTTGTGCGGCTTGGAGAAACGCAACGCATTGATGACTAGCACATCAACTCCTTTAAGTTTCTCAAGTTCTCCAGGTTCAATATAGCTCATGTCTGTTATATACGCCAATTTGCCTAGACGGTATGCGGTGATTGGGAACATTCCATGAAATACGCGTATAGGTGTTACTTCAATGTTATTGATCTTGAATGAAGAGTTGTAGTCTATTGTATTCAGCCTTATGTTCGGTACACCTGGATACTTTACTCTTCCGAAGCAATATGGGAAAAAGGAACGTATCTGTATTTCGGTCTCTCTATCGGAATATATCGGCAATTCCTTGTCACGTGTATATGGTCGCAAATCATCAATTCCCACAAGATGGTCGTAGTGCTTATGGGTCATCAGAAGAGCGTCTATTTTCTTTACATCAGCACGCAACATCTGTACTCTAAAATCAGGACCGCAGTCGATAAGCAGGGTTGTATCTCCGTCCTCTACAAGAGCCGATGTACGAAGGCGTGAGTCGCGTGGGTCGGTCGATGTACAGACCTCGCACTTGCATCCTATTTCGGGTACGCCCGTTGATGTTCCTGTTCCTAAAAAAGTCAGTTTCATACTTTTACCCTATTACATTAACCTCCATAATCAGTTCAACACCGAACTTCTCCTTTACAGAATGTACGATAGCATGTGCAAATTCAAGAACTTCCTTGCCTGTTGCTCCACCGCGGTTTACTACTACAAGGGCTTGGTTCTTATATACTCCCACATGTTTGTGAGGTGTCTCTTTCCAGCCGCATTGTTCAACAAGCCAACCGGCAGAAAGTTTTACATTTCCACAAGTAAGGGGATACTGTGGCATAGTGGGGTAAATAGCCCTAAGTCTTCTGGCCGTTTCTTGCTCAACAATAGGATTCATAAAGAAACTGCCGGCACTTCCAACTTCGGACGGAAGAGGAAGCTTGGCATTTCTGATTTCACAGACTGCTTTACGGACATTGGCGAGAGTCGCCCCACCAAGCTCATTTACCTTTTCGTTAAGGTTTCCGTACGAAAGTTTGAAGGGAGCCGATTTCTTCAGCCTGTATGTAACATGAGTTATTATATTCTTGCCTTTTTCTTCGGCCTTGAATATACTGTAACGATATGCAAAACGGCAATCGGATTGTGAAAAGATGCGTTTTTCTGCACTTTCGACAGAGAGTGCCTCTACTCTTTCAATAAGTTCACCGGCTTCTACGCCGTAAGCACCGACATTCTGCACTGCGCTTGCACCTACTTCACCAGGGATTGCAGAAAGGTTCTCAAGTCCATGCCAGCCTTGAGCAACTGTGTATGCGACAAGCTCATCCCAGTTCGTTCCGCTGCCGACACGCAATAGAATATCGTTGCTTTCATTTGAAACAACTTCCATGCTCTTTATGCAAGAATGGAAGATTGTGCCTTCAAAATTATTTACAAACAACAGATTGCTTCCGCCACCGATAACAAGCGAAAGGCCGGAAAATCCTTTTCGAAGAAAAGCTGCAAGCTCTTCTTCGGCAGAGAACTCAACAAAGTTTTTTGCAGCAGCTTCAATGCCGAATGTATTATGTTTCAGTAGTGAATAGTCACTATATTGCCTTATCATCTTAGTAACTTTCCTGTTGGATATTATTCAATGCGAATTTACCCTTTTATTACCAAAAAAACAATTAAATGAATACAAGATAGCAAATCAGAAGATTTTCTATACAGAAAATTAGTGTAAAAATATGCCTTAGAGATGTTTCACGCTGCGAAAACCACACAAAATAAAGCCCTGAGAATCGCATATTTTCAACGTCCCCGATAAAAGTATCGGAATATCGGAATCTCAGACCCTTATTTTGGATTAAGGAAGTTTTGAAATTCTAAAGAAAAGTCGTCAGCACTTTCCATACTGCAATCATGTGGCATGCAGAACCTATAAGGACAAAAACATGGAAAATCGCATGGACATATTTTACCTTATGCAAACTATAGAAAACAGCTCCGGTAATATATGCCACACCTTCGCCGACTACCCAAAGAAAAACAGACAACGGTACCGACTCATAGAACTGCTTCATCGCAACTACAATGGTCAGTCCCATAAGCACGAAACATACAGTTTCAAAGATATTGTGTTTCTTTAATGAGTACAGGCTAAGTGATGTGCCGACAGCTGCACATATCCAACAGAAGAAGAATATGCCCCACCCCCAGTAACCCACATCGCGCATGGCAATCAGTGTCAACGGTGAATAGCTGCCGGCAATATGCCAATATATTGCACAATGATCAAGCTTGCGAAGATTTCTCTTCCTGCTGCTACCCTGCTTGCATGCATGATAGCTTGTTGAGAATATATAGGAGCTGAGCATTCCGAAGATATATAGAGCAACACTCATTACAGCTATTGCATCACCTCCTCTTGTAATTGTTTCATACAGGAAGAGCACACCGATTGCTATTCCGCCTGCCACACCCAATGCATGCGAAATGACATTCAGGCGTTCTTCTTCCTTTATGTATATTTTCTCGTTATTGTTCATTATGACAAATATATTATAGATTGTGTTAACATGCAATAGAATCTGGATAATGTAAGATGTGTTCCTCTTTGGAGGAGGAAGTTATTCCGGCATCCGTTTCTTGTACAAAATTAGCCTCATGCAGTTTGCCGGAAGAAAATGAGGGAAAGGATTGTGCAGTTCTTGGCTAAAAACCGGCATTTGGGGTGAAATCGGTTTATATTCGTGTGAGTAGAATACAAAAAAATGACTCCGGGCAACAGTAAGGTTGCCCGGAGTCATCGAGTTATACAATTATAAAGCTATTACGCGAACCACTTAACGTATGCGAAGTCCATACGGTGAGGAAGTTCCTCATGGTTAGGATACATACGGAATGCAATCTTGAACTCACCTGCATTGGTAGGAGCAATCTCAGCACCGAATGTGAACACGTTGCCCTCACGCTTGACAACCTCAAGAGGATATGTCATGAATACACGGTCGTTGCCCTTAGAATCAGGAGCAATAACAACGAGCTCAATAGCAACAGCATTGTCAAGTCCCTTCTCGTCAACCTTTACGGTTACATTGTACTTGTCAGCTGCAGACATTGCACCGTTCAGGAAGTCTGAATCGCCTTCAACAGAAAGGACTTCTACTGCATTCCACTTTGCAGCAACCTCTTCCTTCCACTTGGCGAGCTCACGAACAACCTTCGAGTCGTTAGCTATAAGGTGGTGATAACGCTGTGCCTGCTTGCAGTAGAACTTGCTGTAGTAGTCGTCGAGCTGACGCTTCATTGTGAAGTGAGGAGCGATCTCTGCTATAGAACGCTTGATGCACTGTACCCACTCGTCTGAGTAAGCCTTGCCGTTGCGGTTGTAGTACATTGGCAGAATCTCGTTCTCAAGGAGAGTATAGATTGTAGCAGCATCGAGCTGGTCCTGGAACTCCTGATTCTGGTATGTACGCTCCTCTTTAAGAGCCCAACCTGCACCTGGCTTGTAACCCTCGCACCACCAGCCGTCGAGGACTGAGAAGTTGAGGACACCGTTCATAAGAGCCTTTTCACCTGATGTACCTGAAGCCTCAAGAGGACGTGTAGGTGTGTTCATCCAGATATCAACACCTGAAACGAGCAGCTTTGCTAGGTCCATATCGTAGTTCTCAAGGAAGATGATCTTGCCTACAAACTCAGGACGGCGAGAAACCTCGATAATCTTCTTTATCAAGCCCTGGCCTGCACCGTCGTGCGGGTGAGCCTTACCTGCAAAGAGGAACTGGATAGGACGCTCCGGGTTATTGAGCAACTTAGCGAGACGGTCAAGGTCTGTGAAGAGAAGGTGAGCACGCTTGTATGTTGCGAAACGACGTGCAAAACCGATAACAAGCGCATCGGGGTTAATCTTCTTCACAACATCAACTATACGCATAGGGTCACCCTGATTCTTTAACCAATCCTCGCTGAACGCCTTCTTGATGTAGTTGATAAGCATCTTCTTGCGAGCAACACGGGTGTTCCAGATAGTCTCGTTTGAAATCTTGTCAATTGCATGCCAAATATCCTCGTTAGACTGGTCATTGATGAAGCTTGGGTCGAAGTTCTTTCTGTAGAGCTCGTCCCACTCAGGAGCCACCCATGTAGGATAGTGAACACCGTTGGTTACATAACCTACGTGGTTCTCCTCAGGATAGTAACCCTTCCAGATACCTGCGAACATTGACTTTGAAACCTTACCGTGGAGACGGCTCACGCCGTTGATTTCCTGGCAAGTGTTGCAAGCGAATGTTGACATGCAGAAACGCTCGTTCTTGTCACCGGCATTGATACGTCCGAGGTTCATGAGGTCGTCCCATGTTATGTTGAGCTGGCTTGCATAGCCTCTCATGTACTTGCCGAAGAGAGCCTCGTCGAAGTAGTCGTGACCTGCAGGAACCGGAGTGTGAACAGTGTAAAGGCTGCTTGAACGTACAATCTCAAGAGCTTCTTCGTATGTGTAGCCGGTCTTGATGTACTGTGTCAGACGATATAGGTTGCAGAGTGCTGCGTGACCCTCGTTGCAGTGGTAAATATCCTTCTTGATACCCATCTTCTCCAAAGCAATCATACCACCGATACCGAGCAGTATCTCCTGCTTCAGACGGTTTTCCCAGTCGCCGCCATAGAGTTTGTGTGTGATAGGCTTGTCGAACTCGCTGTTCATATCGAAATCTGTATCGAGAAGATAGAGAGCGATGCGGCCTACATTCACCTTCCATACATTTGCATGTACATAATAGTCGATGTAAGGAACATGGATAACCAGCGGAGTTACGCCATCGGCCTCGTAAACGCGCTCGATAGGAAGCTGGTTGAAGTTCTGCGCCTCATAGTTGGCAATCTGCGAACCGTCCATTGAAAGTGACTGTGTGAAGTAACCGTAACGGTAAAGGAAACCTACTGCACACATATCGACATTAGAGTCGGAAGCCTCCTTCAAATAGTCACCGGCAAGAATACCGAGACCACCTGAATAAATCTTCAGTACGCTTGTCAAACCATACTCCATACAGAAGTATGCAACTGAAGGACGCTCTGCATTAGGCTTAACGTCCATATATCTACGGAAGTTGTCATAAACGTTTGAAAGTTTATCAAGGACTGCCTTGTCCTTAGAGAGCTCATCGAGTTTCTCAACACCCAGCTTCTCAAGAAGAAGTACAGGGTTGCCTGCACATGCCTTGTACAGGTCGCTGTCGAGCATAGAGAAGAGTTCCTTAGCCTCTTCGTTCCATACCCACCAAAGGTTGCGTGACAATTCCTCAAGTGGCTTCAAAGACTCAGGAATGTAAGATTTAACATTAACAGTTTTCCAACTTGGTTGGTTTGTGTTACTAATTGCAATCATATTATTTTAATTAAATGAATATTTTCAAATTCTCTTTTCAGCGGCAGCAAGTGCTGTTGAATAAGCTTTATAATAGTTCTTGATAAAGTGTTTCCATAGTGCCTTGTCTGCGAGTTTTGCAGCATTTTTCCTGCACTCGGAAACCTCTTTCTCGGAAAGTTTTGCAAAGATACAAATAGTTTTTGTAATAACCTCGACTGCAGCGAAATAGTTGCTGTCACTGCGGCTTACCACCTCTACTCCATCGGCAAGCTTGCCTTCGCGTCCGAGCACCGAATTGACCCAAAGGCCGAAACCGGCGAGAGCTGTCGTGATTGTCGGAATGTGGAATGCTGCACTTTCAAGCGGAGTATATCCCCATGGCTCATAGTACGAAGGGTATATATTCAGGTCGTTGCCGATAAGCACATCGTAATATTCCATATTGAACACACCGTCATTGCCTTTGAGGTAGCAAGGAACATAAATGACCTTTACACGGCTCTTGCCGTCGTAGTTGCCAAGACCGATATTGCGTATTGTGCATGCTATGGCATCCTCATTGAAGTTATTGAGATTGTGTGTTAGATAAGGGTCGGTCAAAGGCGTATTCCATGTATTCTCTTCCGATGCGAGACGTTCCAGAAGGTCGGCACGTGCATCACCCGACCATGCAGGTACATCGACAAACGCGACTACATCACGATTCATATCCTCACAGGCATTGAGTCTTGCCATAGATTCGAGGAACATGTCAATACCCTTGTTGCGCATCTCCATGCGTCCGCCTATACCTATTATTATAGCGTCATCCGAAATTGTATCGCCGGTCAGAGCACGTGCGACACGCAAACGTGCATCGCGTGCATTCTTTCTCTTTGCAGCAAACTCCTTGCCTACAGGCACAAAGTCCTTCTCAAAGCCATTCTCAAGGATAACATCACATTCACGGCCTATAAGCTGCTTGCACTCGCGTGCGGTAATCTCGCTTACGGTTGTAAAGCAATCGACATTCAGTGCTGTAGTCTTTTCTACCGACTGCTTCGATGCAACATTGAGCTCTGTTGCCATCTGGTCGCCATTGTATCCTTCGAAATAGTCGTAGAGTGGCTTGCCGTTAGATGCGATTGAGCGCCCTGTACTGGTTGCATGTGTAGTGAATATAGTACCCACTGCAGGCAAGTGCTTCTTTACATAGAGTGCTGCACTTCCGCTCTGCCACTCATGAGCCTGTACAACAGCTTTGCAACCTTTTTTGATTACTGAATTATAGAAACTTTCTATGGCCTTTCCTACTGCATAACCAAAAATCATGGAATCATCATAATCGCCGTAGCCATGAAGCGAGTCAACGCCGAAGTCATTCCACAACTGGGCATATATAGCATCCTTGTCGGCCATGTAGCCTGTATAATCGACCAGAATCACCTTAGGACGGCCAGGTATTTCCCAATAGCCGCAACGTACAGAAAGCTTTTCATTGCAAGCACTCTTGCGCCAGCCGTTCCATAGACGCTTATCTTCAGTAAAAAGCGGATTCTCTTTCTCCTTCCACAGGTCGGGTCCTATGTATATTGCATTCAAGCCCTCAACTGCCGATAGCGTACGTGCTTTTGTTGATACAACGGTGTAAATACCTCCGACCTTATTACAAACCTCCCAACTTATTTCAAAAAGATATTCCGGGAGAGATACGTTCTTTTTCATTATGTATTACAATTCAAAACATGTTGCTCACTCTTGGACAGCTATATCATATAACAACAATAGGGAGAAAGGACACCTTTCTCTCTATTCGTGTGCAAAATTAATAAATTATTTTGGAACAGTAAAATTTCAGATGATATATGTATAATGAATTGAAAGCAAAAACAAGCTTAGTAAAAAATCATACAGATGCAGAGTGTAGCAAGAATAATGATTTAAGAAAACTGGATACAGGGTAAAAATTGTTACAAACAATCAGAAAAAAGATTAATTATTTTCCTAAAAGAAGTGATTAACGCATTTTTTAATATATATTAGCGAAGCGATAACTACAACAAGTAATCATTCTCAAAAAAAACAAGTATATGAAAACGATAAATGTTCCCAAAATCACACAGGCAGAGGATTTGGACAAGATATTCGCAACGTTGCCAGAGCATACTATCGGTTGCTGCAATTGGCCGGAGCAGTTCCCATATACTCCTGAAGCTGCTTTCAGAATTTTTCATGACGGCAAGAATGTATATATCAAGTTCACCGTAACGGAAAATGACATAAAAGCAGCCGTAACAGAAGATCAGGGACGTACATGGACCGACCCCTGCGTCGAGTTCTTCGTGTCGCCACAAGGCAATCTCGACTATTATAACTTTGAATGTACATGCATAGGCAAGTTGCTGCTTGCCTGGCATCCGGCCGATGCGCCAAAAGAAGCAGCAAACATGAATGTCATAAACAGCGTCAAGCGCTTTCCGTCATTGGGTACAGAACCTTTTGAAGTGCGAAAGGGAGAACATTCTTGGAGTGTTATTGAGATAATACCGGCTACAGCATTGTTCCGCAGCGGTATCGAAAGTTTTGACGGAAAAGAGATGGGAGCAAACTTCTACAAGTGCGGGGACGAACTTCCCACCCCTCATTTTCTCTCATGGAATCCTATTGAATGGGCAGAGCCGAGCTTTCACCGTCCCGAGCAGTTCGGAAAACTGATATTCGAACAATAAAGAAGAAAGCGGTTCCGTTGTGCAATATCACATTTTGGATTTCAATTATCCTAAATCACTACAAAGCATTAATCTGCACTATCTTTCGGTAGTATTTGATTTTTTATTGATACTTTTGCCAGGAATTACAATTTGTCATAATGAAGAAGATTATTCTTTCGGTTATATTGGGGAGCTTTATCCCTGTCATGCTCTTCGCTCAGAGCGTAGGTCTTGTCATGAGTGGCGGCGGAGCAAGGGGATTGGCGCATATAGGCGTAATAAAAGTGCTCGAAGAGAACAATATACCTATTGACTATGTTGCCGGCACATCTATGGGAGCCATTGTTGCAGCCTTATACTCCATGGGTTATACTCCTGACGAGATGATCAAGAAAATAAAGAGCGATGATTTCCAACGTTGGTACACAGGCACAATGGACCAGAGGTACATGTTCTATTTCAGAAAGAACAATGATGTGCCTGACATGCTGCGTATAAACTTTGACATAAAGGATTCGCTTCAGATAGTCAAGCCCTCAATGAACCTTGTTAAGGCCACTCCTATGAATTTGGGATTTCTTGAGATCTTTGCAGGTCCAAACGCCGCATGCGAAGGCAACTTTGATAATCTGATGGTTCCTTTCCGTTGTGTCGCTTCGGATGTTTACAACAAAAAACAGGTAATATTCTCAAAAGGAGACCTCGGTGATGCAGTAAGAGCATCAATGAGCTACCCGTTTTTCTTTAAGCCGATAAAGGTTGACAGCGTGCTTTTGTATGACGGCGGCATATACAACAATTTTCCGAGAGATGTAATGGAAAAGGATTTCAATCCAGACATAATTATCGGCAGTGTTGTAAGCGACAACCAAGAAGAACCGCCAGGCGAAAGAGATATTATGGGACAGGCAATTGGTCTTGTTATGGGACGCAGTGACTATTCTCTGCCCGAAGAAAAAGGTGTGCTGCTGGACATGAAAATCAAAGGAATCAATCTGCTCGACTTCCATAAGATTGATGAAATAACAATGTCGGGATACCATTTTGCTAAAGTCAGGGTCGATTCAATAAAGAAAAGGATTGCACGCCGTGAAGACAGCAATGTATTGGCCGCTAAACGAAAGAATTTCAAAAAGAAGATACCGAAGTTCCGCTTCAAGGAGATTGTTGTCAACGGAGTAAACGAAGAACAGAAGAAACATATTATCAAGGAGTTTAAAAAGAGCGGAGAGACATTTGACTATCAAGAGTGCAAAAGAGGCTATTACAGTTTGCTTTCCGGAGAAATCATTGAATCCATACTTCCTCATGCTGTTTATAATGAGAAAGACAGCACATACACGCTTCATCTTGATGTTACGATGAATCCGGCTTTCACGGTTAAAATGGGAGCTGCGGTCTCTACAAGCATATCAAACCAGATATATCTAGGACTTCACTTCCGCAATCTTCATCGCCACTCAAAAGAGTTTATTCTGGACGGACAGGTCGGAAAGGTATATAATAATGTACAGGCTTCGGGACGCATCGATTTCCTTACAGACCTGCCGATATCTTTGAAGGTTATCGGTTCCTACTCCACTATACACTATTATAACATCAAGTATGTTTTCTCCAAAGAGAACTCTGTAGCATTGAATCATCAGAGAGAAATGTTTGCCAAGGCCAAGATATCGTTGCCGTTCCTTACAAAAAAGAAAGCGGAAATAGGTGTTGGTGTTGCCGAAATAAAGGACAGATATATGCCATTGAGCATTCTAGACCTTAACAATCCTCAGTTCGACATGAACAAGAGCACCCTGTTTGGAGGATTCGTCAAGTTCGGGGGCAATACGTTAGATGCGAAAGTCTTCCCTACCACAGGATCTTATGAATCACTTATTGCGCAATTCTTTGTCGGAAATGAGAAGTACAGAGGTATTGTGCCGGTAGAGAACAACAAACAGAGATTGTCATGGCTTCAGCTTACATATACACGCCGTGACCATTACACGATATCGAAGTATCTGACTCTAGGAACATACATGCAGATACACTACTCGACCAGACATTTGGCAAAGACCTATCAGGCTACGATGATGCAGGCCGGTGCATTCACTCCGACAATGAACTCTCTTTTCAACTATGATCCTGAATTCAGGGCCCATCAATATGTTGCCGGCGGATTGACGCCTATAATAAAGTTCAAGCATCTTTTCCAGATAAGACCCAGTGCCTATCTCTTCGTTCCATATAGAAGAATAGAAGAGAACGCTGACGGAACAGCGCGGTTCAGCAAAAAGCATTTTAACGATTTCCAGTACATATGTGACTTGACAATCGCAGCAAGAGTGTCAAAGATTTCCATTAGCGGATATGTAAACTATTGCAGTTCACACAAAAAGAGCGTAAACGTAGGTGTTACACTCGGCTGGTTTATGTTCAACGAGCGTTTCATCGAACAATAAGCAATATAAGAAATTTGAAATTTTAGCAAAAAAAAGCCTCGAAAGTTTTGCAGGAATAAAAAATAGTCGTACCTTTGCACACGTCAAACGACAACAAATCGGTCTCGTAGCTCAACTGAATAGAGCATCTGACTACGGATCAGAAGGTTACAGGTTTGAATCCTGTCGGGATCACAGAAAAGGAAAGTAAGAGAAAAACACTTACTTTCCTTTTTTTCGTATGTAGAAGCGTTAATTAGGCTCACCAGCAAACTCTAGGGGGGGGGAGGATGTCTTTCATAAATAATTCTCAACCTTCACATCACTATCTTGTATTCCATTTCTTGTCGTTATTTATTGTTCTTTTGGCGGCCAAAAGAACGAAAAGCCCCGGCACAGAACAAAACCAGTCGCTTGTTCCTCCTGCTCGTGAGTTGCCAAGGCAACATCACTCATTCGTCCAAGCTTGCCACTACTATCCTATCTGCCGTTTGACGGGTGCTGCGGAACGCACTACATGCGGCAATTTTGAGAAAATATAATTGCCGCACTACATTTGAACGGTCCTCGCACAATGGCCGTCAACTGGCAGGGATATACGTTGTGGTTTTGACAGTGCCGGTTATTTTTAAAGATTACTCATGCTAATGAGGATATTCGAGTAAAACGATAATCGGTTGTCAAAAGATACGTGCAAGCAAATATCAAGATTTTTTCTATACTGATTAACCAAACTTTTTGCATACCCCCCCCAGACTTTGCAGGTGAACCGGAAATTGGGGATCAACGTAAAATTCTGAGGATCAAAGTTGAGCCATTAGACACAGAAAGGAACTTATGCAAGTTCCTTTCTGTGATTTGTATTAATGCTTCCAAACTACTCTTGAGTGAGTCCTATTGAATAGTACGCTTTCCGTCCCGATGGAGTTATGCATGTCATAAACAGTACCTGCTCGTTTGAGGCATTGGCTTGCTTCACACACTTCTGCAAATCATCAATGCTTTTCATTGGCACACCGTTGACCTTCATTATTATAGCGCCAGAGACAACTCCAGCATCTGCAAACAAACCTTCAGAAACAGAGAGAACCTTTATTCCATACGAAATATTATAGTTGCGTTTCTCTTTCTCGCCAATCTCCTTGAATTCAGCACCAAGCATTTCCAAGTCAACATTCTTTATGACGTTGGTATTTCCTTGCACATTCTTGAGCTCAGCCTTGAACTCTTTTTCCTTTCCGCCACGAAGAACTTTTACAGAAACCACATCTCCCGGCAGATGAGTCACAAGCATTTCTTGCATCTGAGCCATACTCTTGACAGTTTTACCGTCAAGGCCTACAATCACATCACCTGGTTCTATACCGGAAGCTGCGGCTGCACCCTCAGGAACAATTTCGCTTACATATACACCCTCTACAGTACCTAGATTCTTTTCGTCATTGAGTTCTGATGTAACAGTGCCTCCCACAACTCCAAGCACCGCACGCTGTACAGTACCGAACTCTTTAAGGTCGGAAACGACTTTCGTCATGATTGACACAGGAATTGCAAAGCCATATCCGGCATATGAACCCGTAGGAGATGAAAGAACAGCATTTATACCGACAAGTTCACCCCTTGCATTGACCAGCGCTCCTCCACTGTTGCCTTGGTTTATCGCCGCATCAGTCTGTATGAACGATTCAATACCTCCATTATATACACCCAGCGAGCGTGCTTTTGCACTGACAATACCTGCCGTAACAGTGGATGTCAAGTTGAATGGATTGCCGACTGCAAGAACCCATTCACCTACTTTAAGAGCATCACTGTCGCCAACAGGAAGGAAATCCAGATCGCTGTCGCTTTCTACTTTAATCAGAGCAAGATCGGTATTTTCATCAGCGCCGATAAAACGCGCCTGCAAAGTCCGGTTGTCATTGAGAGTCACTGTAATCTCGTCCGCATCAGCAATAACATGATTGTTGGTGACGATATAACCGTCTTTGGAAAGAATTACTCCTGACCCGAATCCAACCTTCGGTTGCGTTCTTATAGTCTGTTCCCTACCTGTTCCGTCTCCAAAGAAGAAGTCATATATATCAGGTGCGCGACGTACAGTACGTGTCTTGCTCTGCTGAGTTGATTTTATATGCACTACAGCATGTACTGACTTTTCAGCTGCGTCTGTCAGATCAACACGTGTCAATCCACCATCATGGCCATATGCGGCCTTGGTAAACAACGGGGGTTGCCCACCTGTTTCTTTTACGCTTTCCGTTTGTGTCGGACTGTTTGAGATGAAAAAGACAGTTGATGCTGCAACTGTAACGCCAAAAGCTATTATAGCAAAGCCCACAGCAATTGTTTTAAATACCATTTTCATAATTTAAACCAGATATTTGTTAATATTCAAGCCCCGATTAACAGTATCCATTTTTTAAAAATCAGATACAAATACTATTACGCCAACAAATATATGCCGTTTAAATATAGAAATGATAAAACAAAGCTGTTTTTTCGGTCTATTTAACAGTAGAAGCTTTGTTTTAACAATAGTTTCACATTAAACAATTTAAAAAGCGGCAAAGTGCTAATCACCTGAAAACTCTCTTGCTTTACTTTTCAGCATTCTTGAAAAGCGGGTTATTGCGTTCTCAAGGTCTTTAGCCATCTGCTTCAGTTCTCCGTTGTCGTTTCTCGCCTTTTCGAGCAAACCAGTCATCTCCTTTTCATATTTCTTGTAAGCACCTTTCAGCAACTTCTCCATTCTTGATTTCACCTCTTCCACTTCATCCATATCTTCGGCCTCTTCGAGTTCCTCTTGAAGTTCAGCGAGTGCTTCCAGGATTTTATTGCCTGCTTCCAGAATTTCCCGATCATCGGTCACATATAACCCTATTCCGGAAACAGAACCCATTACTGCTATTGGTGAAACGCCTATAAAGAATAGTATTATAAAAAATATAAACCGTTTTTTCATTTTTACTGAAATTACACATACAATATGCAAATATAAACATAAACAGAGGTATTGCAGCAAACCGAGAATATATTTGTTCTTGACAGATGTTTTTTTGAGAAGAAAGCTAGCGGAACATCCGTTTTTTTATTAAATTTGCTTCGTGGAAAGATTGATTAGCAACATAACAAGACTGATTGCACGACACAATTGTGTTATCCTGCCGGGAATGGGCGCGTTTCTGGCCCATGATGTTTCTGCTGCATATAATGCAGAGGAGCATATATTCATACCGCCACACCGGACCATTGGCTTTAATCCGCAGGTAAAAGTTGACGATGCATTGCTATTGTCAGAATACCTGAACGACAGCACATTGTCATATGAAGAAGCATCTTCTCTTTTGGAGAACGACATTACAGCATTGCATTGCCGTCTATCGCGCAAAGGACAGTTCCGTTTCGGAGAACTCGGAACCTTTTCAATGGACATAGACGGAAACATAACTTTTGAGCCGTGCAGCAACGGAATTGATGACCCAAAGAATTTCGGGTTCGAGTCTCTTGCAATAGCACCGTTAAGCGAATGCAAAAAGAAAGAGATTGTCATTAAGCGAAGCGATATTGGCAGATATGTGGCTATTGCCGCAGCGGCAATACTTGCATTCTTCTTTGTCACGCCCATAAGCGACAGTGCATATACCCCTAGTTTACAGGCATCGCTGACAGCATTTCCTAAAAACAACAAGACTATTTCAACGGTCATGATTAATGCAATTGCATCTTCTGGCAAAGAGCAGGTCTGCGAGATTGCACCGGTTCAGGATACAACGACTGAAAATATCATAACAAAGGAAACGGGAGACTCCGATGTTCAAGAAGTTGTTGACAAGAAGAATGATATAGCCCCTCTCACGAACAGTCCAGAAGTGCCGGCATATAATGTTGCAGAACAGACAAACGGAAAAACATTCCATATCATTGTTGCCAGTTCGCCAAATGCAAAAAATGCACAGCTTGCTATAAAAGAACTCTCATGCAAGATGAAGGCCGACTATAACGTAGTTGAAGGTGACCGCAGATTCCGTATATCAATTGCCGGATACAGCAACGAAAGCGATGCAAGTTCCGCACTTGTACAAATAAAGAAAACATTCCCTGATGCGTGGATATTGACACGCTGAACAATTTACTCATGAGCAAAATCATCTGTCCTAAATGTGACCATGCAATAGATTTTGATGCAACTCAATACAAAGAGGGGCAATCATTGGTTTTCGAATGTGAACATTGCCGAAAAAGTTTCACCATACGCATTGGAGAGAATGACGAGGATATACAGACCGAAGATTTCGGGCATATCGTTGTAATCGAGAATACATTCTGCTACAAGCAGGTGATTCCACTTTCTGAAGGCGACAACATGTTCGGACGATACAACAAAGGTACTGTCATCTCCCACCCTATTGAGACAAGCGATCCCAGCATGGACCGACGTCACTGCATAATCAATGTTAAGCGCGGTTACAATGGTGAACTGACATATACCATACGCGACAACCAGAGCGTAACAGGCACATTCGTGATGAACCGGATACTGGGCAACAGGGAAAGGCTGCTTATCGAGGACGGTGCAATAATCACACTTGGAGCAACAACGCTTATACTGCATACCCCCGAAGGCGAGGAATAAATCTCCGATATTCCATAGTACGCCAACACAAATATCAAAACTGATTTATGGGGCAATAACACTTGCAGCATCATTTGTCTGCAGGCAAAAGTTTATTTGTGTATATAAACCTTGCCCTGTCACGGAACCTCTTGTCTATCTCATCAAGGCTATCGACAGTAAAAAGCGCCAGATTGAAACGCCTTATTCTGTTAAGGAACTTGAACATTCCGTAATCAAGGCCGCTCGTATGCAAAGAGACCCACTCGATACGCTCGCCCTTGAACAGCTTGTCGAAAAGAAGATTCTTGACTAGCGCACTGCTGAGGTCTGTTGCCATACATGAGTACAGAACCAAATGATAACCCTCACGGCGCAACCTTTTGTAATGGTCGTAACTGAAAGCCTCTACAACCATACGTTCTTTAAGTTCTGGAAAATATTCAGCAAGCACCTCCGGGTCGGACACCTTGTCGGTTACAAGAAACAAGGAGTCATGCCGCATAAAAAAACTGTTTATCTCTACAGCAGTCAGAGGGGTGTATCGGCCATGAATAAGACGTTTCTTGAAGTCGTCGAGCCGGGGAGCGCTGCAACTGTCTTGAGGGAAACCGGTCCACTTGTTGAACTCCTCCCATGAATGGGCTGCTACAAGTATGCTGTCACTTGTAAACTGCAAGTCCAGTTCAATATACTTGTAACCTTTTGCCAATGCCGAGTCGAGAGACTCGCGGGAGTTTGTATATAAAAAGTCTCCCACCGCACCGCCGGCATGCGCGATGAGCGTAGCATGCTGAACTTTCTCTTGCGTAACGCAAGAGACAAGCAGCGACAGCAGTGCGAAAAGAAAAATCCTGTTCATAATTATACAAGTTTCTCAAATAGCCTTGCATGCATCTTTCAGGAACTCAAGTTCATCACCGGCAAGATACGGAGAAAGCTTCTCGAACACCATGGCATGATAACGGTTGAGATAGCAACGCGCCTCGTCACCGAGCAATTCAGGAACGACAGGTGTTGTATCTATCGGACATAAAGTAAGCGGTTCAAGGCCATAGAAAGAGCCGAATTCCGTTTCGCAGAACTCATTTACAAGCATTGTATTCTCTATGCGGATGCCATGACGGCCGGCCTTGTACAGACCAGGTTCGTTAGTAACAGTCATACCAGGCAACAGATGTGCAGGCATATTGTTCATGCGTATCTGGTGAGGCCCCTCATGAACGTTGAGGAAGTGTCCTACCCCATGCCCTGTACCATGCAGATAGTTCTCGCCCGACTGCCATAGCCATTGACGCGCAAGGACATCGAGTTGAGTGCCGCAAGTTCCTTTAGGGAACTTTGCCATTGCGAGTGATATATGTCCTCGGAGCACTCTTGTATAATCGGCCTTCTCTTCATCAGTAAGCTCGCCCAATGCTATGGTTCGGGTAACGTCTGTTGTTCCGCACAGATATTGTCCGCCGCAGTCGAGCAACAGGAAACCTTTAGGTTCGAGCACTGAATGTTCGGCCGGTGTCGGCTCATAATGCACGACTGCTGCATTAGGGCCATAGGCTGCTATAGTAGCGAAACTAAGCCCTTTGAAAGAGTTGTCAGCCGAGCGCAGTGCAGTAAGCTTGTTATCTACGTCTATTTCAGTTATGCCTCCTTGCTCAACAGCAGGCTTGAGCCATTTGAGCAATTTTACCATTGCCACGCCCTCGCTGAGCATGGAACGCCTGAAGCCCTCAATCTCTACAGCGTTCTTGACGGCTTTCATCTTCGCAACAGGAGAATCGCTGCGGAAGAGAGCCCTTTCTGCAGGAACAGCCATCGCTGCTGCAACATTGCATTTTGATGGCTGCATGAGAATCGTAGCCTTGTCATACTCTTTAAGAGCTTGCCACACATCGCCATAACCAGCAACCGATATACCTTGAGTTGCCAAATATTTGAGCACGTCTTCTGTCAGTTTTCTCTCATCGATATACAGGACCGCCTTGTCGAGAGTTACAATCATGTACGAAACTGCAACCGGATTGTACTCTACATCACAACCACGCAGATTTGTAAGCCATGCTACCTCGTCGAGCATGGTCACAAGCATTCCTTCAACCTCTTCTGCCTCAAGAGCCGCACGCAAACGGGCCAACTTGTTCCTTGCCGACTCCCCGGCAATCTCCTCCGGCATAATATGCACTTCACCAAGAGGAAGCGACGGACGTCCGGTCCAAAGCTCGTCGAACGGGTCTTTAACAAATTCAAGCTTTATACCTTTTAGAGAAAACGGGCCTTGCCAAGCATTGGTTTCAACTACAGAGCATACTGTTCCATCAACAGCAACCACATCGTCTGCATTTAGGTTTGCACACAGCCACTCCACAATAGAAGGTGTTTCACCGTCACCGTCTTTCATCAATTGGTACCCGGTGCCCTCAAGAGCCTTTTCGGCTGCAAGCCAGTAACGCGAATCGGTCCATAGGAGTGCATTGTCAAGAGTAATTACTGCAGTTCCTGCAGAACCGTCAAAGCCCGATATCCACTCACGTGATTTCCAGCAGTCTGCAACATACTCGCTGCTATGCGGGTCACTGCTGACAACTACAAAAGCATTGAAACCGTTTGCGCGCATATATGCACGCATTCTCTCCACTCGTTCTATGATAATTGTTTTCATATAGAGTATTCTGTTTTGTCATTTATGCGAAGATAGTGATTATTTATGACAATGCATATCTGCCGGCAGAAGAATAAATACGATATTAACAAGCTTTTTCATTCATCAACAATTATATATGCCATGTATCTGCTCTCCGGGCAGACTGGAGACAGAGGTAGATAACCGCTCGAAATACGGTTGCCTGTGTACACAGCAGGATATCTCCTTGCATTGAAAGCATGTTCATTTAAGGCATCGCCTTGTTTTTTATGAAACTTGACAAAGAAATGCCCCTGTTTTCCAGGGAGAACATGGCGGTCATATATCATACGCGCAGCCACCCCCATATTCATGCGCAGGTTAATCTCCATGCAAGGATTAAGACGTACTTTCCCGACTGCATCACGATAAATCATCATATCCACGCCAAGATAGCCGTTATATCCTGAACCGCTCAGCAAGGAGGAGAGCACGTCAAGGAGGTTCTCTTGTACACTCCTTATCGTTTCAAGAGGGATATGCCGTGAGAGGATTAGTTCCAGTTCTGCATCGGATGCGAGCAGGTTACCGGAATAACCACCTTTCTCCGACTCAAAGAGAGAATAGCCGGCAAAGGAGACTCCTTCATCGGATGAGCGGAACTCCATGGCGAATTCCTGTATAGAATCCAAATAGCGCTCGCACACCACTCCGCCCTGACGTTTTATGACACCTTTATAGAAATTCTCCAAAGGGACTTCTACATGACCCAACCCCCACATAATACCTTTTCCGCTACCCGACCAAGGAGCCTTTACCACACTGCGTGGCATGCTCATGACAAAGTTTGCAGCATCATCGGGCGATGTCAAATATACAGGCACGTCAGGAGTGTCTATTCCGTGTTCCTTGAGAGTTTTCAGTACAGAGATTGCAGTTCTGCGATTTGACAACTCACGCAGTTTGCTTATCTTGCCATCTGCGAGAAAAAGATTATCGGCAAAGCCCATCGCTTTGAGACGACGCTTGATTTGGGGGCTCCACCCCCATGGACGGATAGCAGTTATCCTTTTCTTTAAAGATTCACAATACGGAGCCGCTAACTTGAAAGCATCTGAAAGCGATGCGTGATAACTGGCATGAACTGCGTCAGGCAACAATACCGTACTATCCTCCTCTGCAAACCAAAGAGGCAACGAAGCAAGGTCATGCGCAATACGCAACGCTGCCGGCGGAGGATAATAGTTTGCTCCTCCATCGGCAAGCGCGAGATCATTCTCCGGATTGAATATATGCAGTTTCATATCAGAAACAGAGAATCATACACTCAGGCTGTTTCCACCCCTGCTACTTGCCAGCTCCATTGTCGTTAACGAAGCGGTTATGCTCTAGAAGTACTCTAAAGTTTATTGGTATTGACATGTCAAACCGTACCGGTTCGCCATTCTTCTTTCCGGGATACCAATATCCGCTTTTGCTTATCACGCGCATAGCCTCCTTGTCAAGCGATTCGGAAACAGAACGTAATACACGGACACCGCTCAAATGACCGTCAGCACCGACCGTAAAGGCAACAAGAACCTCGCCTACTTCATGGTTAAGCATTGCCTCTTCAGGATATTGAAGTTCAGATATTATATATTCATGAAGTGCTTTCAAGCCTCCAGGATATTCAGGCTGCTCAATCTTGTCCTTTTTATCTTTCTTTTGAGACATTGCTTCTATCGGAGTTATAAGAAATATTGCCAGAAGAAGAAATGCCGACAATTGTATGTGCTTCATTGTTCTTAAATTTTTATAAAGGTAAGCAAATAATAAGTATGCAATGATATACTTGAATCCATTTAACAGTTCATAACATATATCTCTAAAAAAAGAAGTGACAAAACTTGCATATTAACAAAAAAGGTTATACCTTTGCAACACTTTGAGAAATCAAAGTTACATGGTGGTTGTAGTTCAGCTGGTTAGAGCGTCAGATTGTGGTTCTGAATGTCGTGGGTTCGAATCCCATCAACCACCCTAAGGTTAGGAAACGATGAAAATTGTTTCCTAATTTTATTTTATGCAGAGGATGGCATGTAGGGGCAGCCAAAAGCCGTTTAAGGAAAAAGGTAATAAAAAATAATCATCGGACTGGTTGCAGTCCGATGATTATTTCTATTGCAAGGGTTGCTATTACTCAGCCTTTGCTGCACGACGGATACCACGGCGCTTTGTGGTTGGTGCCTCAGCCGGCTTCTCCTGCTGTACACCTGCAAGTTCCGGGTCAATCATAATACGGCCGCAGTTTTCGCAAACGATGATTTTCTTTCTCATACGGATATCCATTTGACGCTGTGGCGGTATCTTGCTGAAGCATCCGGCACATGCATCACGCTCTACATAAACGATGCCAAGACCATTACGTGAGCTCTTGCGGATACGTTTGAACGATGTCAACAGACGTGGCTCAATGTTCAGTTCAAGATCACGGGCCTGTTCACGTAGCTTCTCTTCCTCTGCTTTTGTCTCAGTTACAATCTCCTCAAGCTCTGTCTTCTTCATCTCAAGGTCCTTGCGACGCTCATCGAGAAGAGCGTTAGACTTCTCAAGGTCCTCATTCTTCTGCTGCTCCTGTCTCTTAGCTTCGTTGATTTTCTTCTCATCGTGCTCGATAACAAGACGGTTGTACTCGATTTCCTTGTTCAAGAGGTCGAACTCACGGTTATTGCGTACGTTATTCTGGTCCTCTGTATATTTATCAATACTTCTTTTTGCCTGCTCCATCTCTTCGCGGAAGCTTACAATATTCTCACGAATAGTCTTGAGGTCATTATTGATATTCTCGATACGTGTACCAAGGCCGACAATCTCATCCTCAAGGTCCTTTACTTCAAGAGGAAGCTCGCCACGGAGAATCTTTATCTTGTCTATCTGTGAAAGGATAGTCTGCAACTCATAGAGTGTCTTCAATTTTTCTTCTACTGTGTAATCAGCAGGGTCTTTCTTTGCCATATTATTTTTATTTAAGGTTAATATTATTCCTACAAATAGTTTATCGGATTTGTATTTATTATACTCTTCTGTACTTTCAGTTCGGGAAACTTCTCACCAATAAGCTCCGCGAAAATGTCAACGGTATATTGTTCGCTCTCATAGTGGCCAATTACCGCCATCAGCATCTTTCCGGAGTAGTTGAAAAGGTCATGATAACGCATCTCGCCAGTTATGTAAACATCGGCCTTTGCAACCATTGCAGCCGGAGCGAACGATGCACCGGCACCTCCGCAAAGAGCCACACGCCTTACCTTCTTTCCCAGCATTTCTGTATGACGCACGCTGCCGACATGGAATTTATCCTTTACAAGCTGAAGGAAATCAGCCTCGTCGTACTCGCATGGCAGTTCGCCTATTAAACCAGAGCCTACACTTGTCCAGCTGTTTTCAAGAGAGTACAAGTCAAAGGCCGGCTCCTCATACGGGTGCGCTTTTAACAGTGCAGACAAGACACGGTTCTTAAGGTAAGCCGGCAAGATGGTTTCTATACGCACCTCCTCTTCCTTGTGAAGTTCCCCAACAGCACCACAGAACGGATTGCAGCCTTCTGTTGCCTTGAATGTTCCGTATCCTGACACATTAAAGCTGCATGAGCCGTAATTGCCGATATTTCCGCATCCGGCATCAAAGAGAGCTTTACGTACAGCATCGGCATGAGCAACCGGAACATAGACAGCAAGTTTAAGCAATGCGTCTTCCTTTGGAACAAGAACACGTACATTCTCAAGCCCTAATTTCTCGGCAATCCTGAAGTTGACTCCACCTGGAGCATTGTCAAGATTGGTGTGGGCGGAATATACCGCTATTCCGTTTGCAAGAGCCTTGAGCACACAACGTTCGACATAGCTGTTGCCAGTAATGCGCTTCAAAGGAGAAAATATAAGAGGATGATGGGATACAATGAGATTGCACCCCGATGCGATGGCTTCATCAACGACAGCCTCGGTCACATCAAGACACAATAAAACCCCTGCAACTTCCGCATCTGTCAATCCAATCTGCAGGCCGGCATTGTCAAATCCATCCTGCAGCGGCAGAGGCGCGAACATTTCAAGGGCATTCGCTATATCTTTTATCTTAACCAAATTGCGATATAAGATTATTCTTAATGCAAAGATAGAGTTTTTTTTGCAGAGGTGCAAATTATGCCGGCAAATAATGAGAAACGGAGCATGCCTTTGTTATCGGCACGCTCCGCATACTGTCAACAGAACACTCTTAGCAAATCTTGTCGTATGCGCCCTTTATCTGTTCAAGAGCCTTGACAAGTATAGAACGTGGACAGCCAAGGTTCATGCGCATGAAGCCCGAACCGCCCTCGCCGAACATGGCACCGTCGTTCATGCCCACCTTAGCCTCGCGTATAAAGAACTCGACAAGCTCGTCGTGAGGCAAGCCGAGGCCACGTGCATCGAGGAAAACAAGATAGGATGCCTGAGGACGTATCATGCCCATCTTCGGCATATTTTCCTTAAGATACTGCTCCATGAAGTCGATGTTTGCCTCTACATATTCGAGCATCTGCTCAAGCCACTCGTCGCCTTCGTTGTATGCTGTTGCCACCGGGCCAGTAGCGAATACATGTGCTGTATCGAGCTCGCTCTTGCGAAGGAACTCATGATACTGGTTGCGAAGCTCCTCGTTCTGAATTATATGATAGGAACTCTTCAATCCTGCGATGTTAAAGGTCTTGCTTGCTGCCATGAAAGTGATGCAACGCTCCTTAGCCTCTTCGCACGACATTACGAACGGAGTATGCTTGTAGCCCTTCAGTGCCATATCGCAGTGAATCTCGTCGGAGATTACAAGCACGTCATTCTCGGCACATATACGGCACATGCGCGCAAGCTCCTCTTTAGTCCACACACGACCGCCTGGGTTATGAGGGTTGCAGAGCAGGAACATCCTGCATCCTTTTATCTTCTCCTCGAAGTCGTCGAAATCAATCTCGAACTGGCCGTTCACAAGTTTCAGAGGGCTTGTCACCAGAGTACGCTCCAAATCGTGCGTAACGTGGTGGTAGGGGTGATATACAGGCGGCTGGACAAGCACCTTGTCACCTGCTTTTGTAAAGCACTGCAACGCGAACGATATTGCCGGAACGATGCCGCCTACAAAGCCGATTTCTTCGGGCTGCACATCCCAACCGTAGTGGCGCGACACCCAGCTCTGTATTGCCGGTTTCCATCTGCTGCAGCAATAGGTATATCCAAGAACTTCGTGCTGCATCCTCTTGCGTATGGCATCAACAATGAAAGGAGGTGTCTTGAAGTCCATGTCGGCAATCCACATAGGAAGAACCTCTTCTGTACCGAATATTTCCATTACATTATCGTACTTCAAGCAATCGGTGTGCTTGCGTGGCACGATTTCGTCGAAATTGTATTTCATAGTCTCAAATTATTTCTATTCTGTTCGTTATCGCATCGTAGTGTATGTTCTCGCTGTCTATGAAAGATTGTATAACCCCTTGTGACGCAAGCTCTGATACTGTTCCGCAATAGAGTCTTTTTCCTTCGACAAGCCATACTTTATCGGCAAGCCTGAGGGCAAGATCAAGATCGTGGGTAGATACAATCACCGCCTTTTTATTTTCCTTGGCAAGCCTTTTTAGAATTCCAAAGAGATGCACCTTGCTCGGATAATCGAGGTATGCCGTCGGTTCGTCAAGAAGCATTACAGGAGTCTCTTGCGCCAATGCTTTCGCTATCATGCACTTCTGACGTTCACCGTCGCTCAGTTCCTCTATTCTTCGCTTTGCGAATGAAGCGACCCCCATCAATTCCATGGCCTTTTCAACAGCGTCTTTGTCCTCTTTTCTCAAACGGCCAAGAAAGTTGGTGTATGGCGTACGACCCAATGAGACAAGTTCCTCTACGGTAAGCGATGCTGCAGGAACCGTCGTCAAGACGACAGATATTTGCCGAGCAATATCCTGCTGGCTCATATCTCCGACATCGGTTCCTGTAAACTCCACTCTTCCCGACAACGGCGGCTGATATGCAGCCAATGTACGCAAAAGAGTTGACTTTCCTGCACCGTTCCTTCCTATAAGGGCCACAAGCTCACCACCGGAGATAGTGGCATTCATTTCGGAGACAACGCATGTTGTCTTCTTTCCCCTGTCGTACCCTACCGATGCGTCCTTAATGACTAAAGCAGCCCTGCGCATAAGGAATCACTTATACTGCATCCACTCGTTGAGCTGCTCCAGTATCTCGTCACGCATCTTTTCAGGCATGTTGAGAATACGCGCTCTATGGCTGCCGCCTGGCTGAATATATACCTTTACATTCTGTTTGTTGCGGTCGCGCAGCCATGTTATGCCGCTTGCTGTCCATGGGTCAACCTCACCGTAGATAAGAATCATCTTCGGGTCATTCTCTGTATAGTAGTCCGTAACAAAACGGTAGTTGCTGTCGTCGAACTCAACATCGGCAAACTGCTCAGGAAGAAGCACGCGTCTCAGATAACCCTCGATTTCATTCTCGTTCACATACTTGCGGAACGGCTCGATGTTATAGCCATAGTAGCCGAAATCCTTCAATGCCTGTACGAAGAAAGACTCGATATCGCTTCCTGCTGCAAAGTAGTCGGGACCACACATCTTTACAAAGTAGTCGAAAATCACCTTATCATCGGAATCAAGTGCCGGAATGGTGTTGACTGGAGTACCCCACTGCCACATCGAGAACTGGTATTCAAGGACAAGAAGGTCGTAAACAGTAGATGTGGGCACGCGGAATACCATGTTCTTCTCAAGGCAATATGCATCGAACATAGGCATCAGACGCTCCTTGCGTTTGAAGAGTTCGAACTGGAAGTTGCGTATGGCATCGCGCTCTGCCTTGGTTCCCACTCTTTCGAGGAATGATTCATGACGACCGTCCTCGACTGCACCGCTAAGAGGGCCTACATAAGGAACCGATACGTCAAGGTCATCGGGGAAGTATGCACGGAAGAAAATAGAAGTTGAGCCACCCTTGCTTATTCCGGTAGATGCCCACTTGCCTTTATAGAACGGTTTGAAGGCTGTTATAATCTTGTGGTAGTCGGTCATCGAGTTCTCTACTGTGAGATAGTCCCAATTGCACGGATTCGGCATTGAGCCTGAGAAGTAACGGTACTCGACAAAGATTATGTTTGCGTCCATGATACGAGTAAGTTCTTCCATATACTTGGGAGATTTGAATGCATAGTCGGCTCCGTAGCCTTCGGTAACAAGGACTACAGGACGGTCGTAGCCACGGTGACCGAGCATTATACGCTGCTCGAAAGTACCGGCAGAAGCATCCTTCGGGTCGAGCTGCTGCGTAAACTTCATGAGAAAGTACTGACGTGTAGTGTCCGCTTTCTCAATCTTTTCGATAGAAGTTACAGACTCAATGCCTTCGAGCATTTTCTTTACATCAACCTCCTGTGCCGAAGCAAAAAGAGCCACGCACAAGAACGAAAGGAGAAACAGGAATCTTTTGTTCATATATTAATCACTTTATTATCAATAAATTATATAAATCATCACAAATCCTGAATAATTTTATGCAAAATTACTAAAAGTTACAGGCTATGCAAAATTATTGTTTGTTGAATATGTCCATAATCACAATATTCACTTAAGCCTTATTACGCTATTAGGATTGCAAGGCATATAAAGCGTATCGGTCATCAATGCAGCCGAAGAAGAGAGAGCGTAACTCCGACGTTGCTTCTCAAGCGGTATCTTGAACTCGACAAGGCCGTCATCATCGGAGATAGCCTTTATACCGGCAATCTCCACCTCGACACCGGGCACGACGGCTTCTCCGAACTTATCCTTCACATAAAAATGCACATCTCCGAAGACTGCCGGATCACGGCTTATAGAGACATTTAGCTTTTCTTCAAGAACCACAATCGTGTCTGTTGCAAGATATGAACCGCAACGTACACTGATATGAGCATTTTCGTTGAAGAACTTGGCCGGAATATTCTTGAACATGACAGGATGTCCCAAATCGGGAATTGTATCTATGCGCTCTTCATTCTCAAGTTCCAGTGTCACGATTACATTATCGGCAGAGGGAAGTTCACTGTTGACAAACGAGTCGTTTACTGTGACCTCCACATCACGCGGCTGGTTGGCCTGCCACGCAAGCAGAAGAAGGAGAAGAACAGCCAATAAAGAAACAGTCCACATGACAATGTTATATACAAGCTGTCTCTTGTGGCGTTGCCATATTGAATCGAACTCAATGCCTAGCAACTTTGTTATAAGCTGTACGTAGGCGCGTTCTCTGTTAAGCCATGACCAGCTATGAACCTTCTCGTTAACATTGGCACCAAGTATCTCAGGAAGCCCCAGTTTCTCTACTACAGGGTTAAAGCACTCCGTGTCAAGGTTTCCGCTATGAGGTTCGCCCGCTACAATAAAGAAATGTATATTCGAGCTACGGCCTAAAGAGTGGAAAAATTCTATTTCCTTAGCTACCCACTGCGACTTGGCTGAATTAGGCGAACAGATTACGATAAGATTACGTGAAGCCTTAAGCCGTTCCTGAAGTTCTGCGGTGAGGCCGCCCGGCTGTATATCAGTCGGAGCAAAAAAGACGGGGTTGATAGGTTTCTTCTCCAGATTATGCTTGCTGCATAATGTAGAAGGCAATTTATAGCCCTCCAGTTTTCTTTGCAGGCGCTTGCCCCACTCTACATCCTTTGAGTTATAACTTATGAACGCAAAGTATTTGTACGGTGTCTGTGATTCCATATTCATTTGTTATTTCGATTCCAAAGATTCAATTTCTTTTTTCAGGCTAATTATAGTTGAATGTTCTTCCGGCAAATTAACGGACATTATTCTATACATATATTTCAAGCAATCCAGGAGCTTTGCCTTATTGCCCTGGACTCGATATATTTCAGACATCTTCATATAGCATACCGCTACATTGATATGAGTATCACCATATATTTCAGGAAGAATTCCTAAGGATCTTTCATAAACTTCCAGAGCTTTGTCAAGTTCACCTGACTTATAATAAATAGCAGCAATTTTATAATAACAGTCTGCAACATCAGAATGGTTTTCGCCACAAACAGCCACACGCATTTCCAAATACTTGCCATAAAATTCCAAGGCTTTGTCAAGCTCACCAGACTTATCGTAAATAACCGCAATATTATGATAGCAGATTGCAACATCAGGATGGTTTTCGCCATAAACAGCCACATGCACCTCCAAAGACTTGCCATAAAATTCCAGGGCTTTGTCAAGTTCACCTGACTTATAGTAAATAGCAGCAATATTATAATAACAGTCTGCAACATCAGGATGGTTTTCGCCATAAACAGCCACATGCACCTCCAAAGACTTGCCATAAAATTCCAGGGCTTTGTCAAGCTCACCAGACTTATCGTAAATAACCGCAATGTTATGATAACATATTGCAACATCAGGATGAATCTCTCCATGAGTAGCAATATCCGTCTCTAAAGATTTGGTGTAGAATTCCAAGGCTTTAGAATAATTTTCTTGCTTTTTATAAACCAATGCCATATGCCTGTATATGTGTGTGACCATATGGTGGTTGTTGCCATACAAAGAAAGATATATCTTTAAAGCCTTGTTAAAATATTCCAAAGCCAATGAATAGTGAGCTTGCTCAATTTCCACACATGCAATATTGTTGTAGGCTTGTGCTACATTAGGATGATTCTCGCCATATATAGCCAGATACATCTCAAGAGATTTGTTATAAAGTTCCAATGACTCATCATAACAGCCAGTTTCACTGTATGTATATGCGATATTGTTGTAAATTCTTGCAATATCTGGATGATTATCGCCATAAAGGGCCATATATATATTCAAAGATTTATTATATATATCCAAAGCTTTTGAATATTCACCCTGATTATTGTATGCGGTAGCTATATTATTATACGACATTGCTACATCAAGGTGGCTTTCACCATGAACGGCAAGATATATCTTCAAGGCTTTTTCATGAATTTCCAAAGAGTTGGAAATTTCTCCCATTTTATCGTAAACACAAGCAATATTATTATAAACAGATGCAACGCTAGGATGATTCTCACCATAGATAGCGAGACTCATATCAAGGCATTTTTCATAATATTCAAGTGCTTTTGAATATTCACCTGAGTTATCGTAGAAGAATGCCAGATTGTTATAGGCTGATGCCAAATTGGGATGATTGTTCTTATAAATCTCCTTCTCGATTGCCAGCGATTTGTTCAACAGCTCAATATATTTTGCCGGATCTCCCAATCTGTAGTGCAATATAGCTATACTGTTATAGTTCAAAGCTACATACGGATGCCTTTCTCCATTAACGGCAAGACTCACATTCAATGACTTGTTGAAAAATTCCAATGATTTGACATATTCGGCCATGGATGAATAAACGAGTCCTATGTAATAATAACATATTGCTACGGTATTGTGATTCTCACCCATAATGGGTATTATAGTACTCAAGGCACTTTCATATATTTCAAGCGCTTTAGAATATTCTCCGGTTTCGTAATACAAAGTTCCTAGTCCAGCCTTTGATGCAGCAACATACTCATTATTGCCGCCGAAAATGTCCGTAAAGATTGCTATAGCCTTATTATAATACTCAAAAGCCTTTGCAGCATTCGCCTCGATACTGTATATGGTAGCTAAATTATTATATATTTTTGCAACACTGACATGTTTCTCGCCATGACGTGCAATCAAGGAGGACAATGCTTGCATATACATCTTTTTGGCTCTATCATAATCGGAGAGGTACTCCTTAACAAACATTATGGTCTGTATTTGCCAATCAGCATTCAATGTATCTAGAGACGCACGCAGGTTCAGATAGTACTCGGCAGAATCGTTCATATGCTGCATATACGAGATTTCGAACTTATTATAGCAGTCCGATGCCAGCTCTTCCATATTCTTGCGTTCCGCGTCTTCACTTTTCTGAAGATTCATTTCTCTTCTGTCCAGTTCTTCACGCTCCGATGCATTGGCTTTACGATGGGCAATATGCTGTTTTATACGGTCCTGGATATTGCCTTTGCTATTGAGCATCGAGTCGGCTCTGACAAGTTCACCGTTCAGAATAAGTTCACTTATCGTACGGTTAAAATCGTCAAGCTGGTCGTAGTCTATGCGTGAATAGCGTTCAACCATGCTCTGAATGAGTTTCTCATTATCGGAATGAGAGGAATAGAGTTGTTGCAAGAGTTTCTGGTACTCTTCCTTTGCAAGCTTGTTCTGAGCATAGAGTTCCTCTATCTCGTCTTCACGTTTCTGAAGCTGACGGTTGAGAGCACGACGCAACTTCCGTTCATTTATAAGTTTGGCTTCAAGTTGTGCTTCGGGGGTCGTCAACACTATATTGAAAGGATTTGGGGAATAGTCATATTGTCTGGAGAGCTGGTCCTCGTCCAATACCACATATCCTTTCTTGAGCACACTCTCCAAATAGAACTTCTCATCGGGAAGAGTTATTTCGAATGTTCCATTCTCGCTGCTGCCGACTTCATTTGCATCCTTTATCTTTACCAATGCACTTGGTATTCCTTTTCCGGGAACATAGGCACCATTTTCGTCAATATAACCACGCGTCTTTACAAGACCTTTCTGCACTTGAGAGTAAACACATGTCTGCAATACGGTCAAAACCGAAACAAATGTCAAAAATCGCTTTATCATCACTGGCCTATCATTGATTCCACACGTTCTATATTTTCACGGAATATCTCCAATGTCGGATGTCCTTTAGGCAGGAACTCCTTCATTATCGTATATGCTCTCTTAAGATACTCTGATGCTTTGGCGTAATTGCCATAGTTGAAATAAACCGCACCGATATTGTTGCATGTCGTTGCCACATCGGGATGATTCTCGCCATACACTCCTATCTGTATCTCCAATGCCTTGTTGTAACAGTCCATTGCCTTAGGATACATTTCAAGATTATTATATACGACTCCCATGTTATTGTATGTCACAGCCACATTAGGGTGTTTCTCTCCCAGTACCTCCAGCTGTATCTCCAGAGCATTCTTGTAGTATTGTCTTGCATCATTGTAATTTCCGTTATTGTCATGCAGTGCTGCCAGGTCATTGTAGCTCTGGGCTACATCGGGATGCTTGTCGCCGAGAAGTTCAAGACGCAATGACAGTGCCTTTTCGTAGAACTCAAGGGCTTTTTCCTTATCTCCGCTCTTGTCATAAGCTACACCTATATTACCATACACTGAAGCTATTGAAGGATGCTTTTCGCCATGTACCCTATGAAGAATCTCCAATGCTTTGGAATAATACTTTATTGAAGAAGAGTATTGGGCCAACACCTTATATATTCCGGCTATGCCATTATAGCTCATTGCAAGGTCGGGGTGGTTCTCGTCCAGTACCGACTTGCGTATATTCAATGCCTTCTCAAAATAAATCATCGCAGAATTGTAATCACCGTTCTTTTCGCTCAGAAAAGCAAGGTTAGTGTAAGTCATGGCTACATCGGGATGCTCTTCCCCGTAAAGCTGCAACTGGGTCTCGATAGACTTGAAATAGTTCCCGCGTGCCAACTCATATTCACCATTGTTATAATGTGCTACACCAATATTGCCATATAGTTTTGCGACATCGGGATTATTCTCGCCATATAAGCCTTGACGTATCTCCAATGCTTTCTTGTAATACTCAAGAGCATTGCTGTAATTTCCGGTCAAGCTATAAAGCTGTCCGAGGTTGTTGTAAGTTGTAGCGACATCGGGATGTTTGTCGCTAAGTATTGCCTGTTGTATTCCCAATGCTTTGCGGTAATAACCCAATGCTTCGGAATAGGAACCTGTTTCGGAGTACAAAGTACCGATATTGCAATATCCGGCTGCAACATCGGGGTGATTCTCGCCGTATATCGAAATCTTCATCTTGAGTGATTTCTCATAGAATTCAAGAGCCTTTGCATATTCCCCCAAGTTATCATAAGCAAGTGCAATGCTGCTGTAGTGAGCCGCAATGGAAGGATTGTTGCCGCTCATGACAGAGTCACTGATCTCGACAGCCTTTATGGAATACTCCAAAGCCCTGCCATAGTTCCCTTGCTTGTTGAGGAGTGTACTTATATTGTTATACGCAGTTGCTACAGAAGAATGAATCTCTCCGTACTTCTGTTTATACACATCAAGTGCCTTAGTGTAATTTTCCATCGCCAGAGAGTAGTTTCCGGTAAGGTTATATACACTGCCAAGATTATTGTAGCATGCAGCTGCTTCTGCACTGCTGTCGCCATGCAGTTTCTCTTCTATGCGCAGTGCCCACCCGTAATACTCGATAGCCTTTGAATATTCACCGCAATTTTCGTGAACATTAGCGATATTGCTGAAACACGAGGCAGTGGCATCGTGCTCTCTTCCATACCGGTCCACAATCATCTTCAATGCTCTGTCATAATACTTGAATGCTGCCTTATAATCAGAGACGAACTTATTGAGGAACGAGCCAGCATCGAGCTGCCACTGTATGTTACCTTCGTCAAGAGCCGCACGCATCTTTATATAGTATGCCGCAGAGTCATTGTTATGAGACATTCTGAATATCTCGTGTCTGTTGTAACAGTCATTGGCGAGTTCCTCCAGGTTACGGAGCGCTATCTGTTCGCTCTTTGCAAAGTCGCCCTGTTCCTTATGAAGCTCATCACGTCTTGACTTATTGAGTTTCATATGCTCCATATACTGTTTTACGCGCTGGGCGACATCGCCTTTGCTCCTGAGGAGAGAATCAGCCTTGCCGAATTCGCCATGCTCAATGAGGGATGTTATCTGGCGGTTGGACTCGTCGAGCTGGTCGTAGTCGATACTCGAATAGCGTTCAACCATCTCTTTTACATGCTTCTCATTTGTCTCCTGACTGAGGAGAAACTCTTTAAGAAGCTTATTGTACTCATCTTCACTTAGCTTGTTCATCTTACGGAGCGAGTCTATCTCGTTCTCTCTCTTCTGAAGCTGTTGCTGCATTGCATTACGCAAACGGCGTTCGGCAACGATTTCGTCTTTGTTGCGCTGCTCCGGAGTAGTAAGCACAATAATGAAGCTATTGGGAGAATAGTCGTATTGCCGCGAAAGGAGATCCTGATCGACAAGTATATACCCCTTCTTGGAAACACTTTCAAGATAAAAGCTCCTGTTAAGAAGATTCAGTTCAAAGCTTCCGTCGGCACCGCTGGCTACCTCATTTGCGCCTTTGACTTTAATGAAAGCATCGGGAATGCCCTTACCCGGAATATAAACACCTTTTGAATCTACGCGGCCACGGCTCTTTACCACACCCTTCTGCACTTGCCCCAAAAGCGGAATTGCAAAGAATGAGAATAATAATATAAATGATAATCTCCTATTCATACAAGCAGAATTATTTCGTTTATTGTTATAAACCACAAATATATCTAAATTATTGTAAATTACATAATTTATGAATTACAATATAGCAACAGCTCTTCAATTATGGCATTTCAGCAACCATGCAGGAGAGGCTCCGTGCTACATTTGCCCCAAAAAACAGACAGGATGAAAAAGAAAATAATCTTCAGTTCGTCAAACGGCAGCCCTGCAATGACATTCCTCAACAACATAAAGGAGCTGTTCGGCAGCAACGATCTTGAACTGATAGCTTCTAAGATTGCGTCATCGTGCATGAACACTGCAATACGCATCGAGTACATATTCGACGGCGGTGTACTGAAACTAATCGGCAGCAATGCCTTGTGCATAAGAATAGCCGGGAATATTCTTGCACTGAAAGCCGACAACTTAAGAGCAAAAGATGGAGTACTAATCATTAATTAAAGGATATGGCATCAATAAACAAAATCAGGATTGGGGATGATACATACGATATCATTCCCGAAGTAGGGAAAGGATTGCAGTTCGGTACAAGCCTTGCAAACCAGAACAAGCTGTATGTGACATTAGGCACAGCAGTTGCAAGCAACGGTATTGTAAACGACACCGGAATAAATGTAAAGGAGGGGAATTTCACCATCGACACCGCACAGTTCACTATATTCCTCAAAGCATTGGGATTCAAGACCGAATAATTATGATAAGCATAGTAATAACCGCGTACAACGTGGCTCCTTGGATTGAAGAGTCCATTGCATCGGCATGCAGGCAGACATTCAAGGAACTGGAGATAATCGTGGTGGAGGATTGCTCTACCGACAACACCCGTGAGATACTCTCGCAAATAAAGGACTGGAGAGTAAAGGTCATATACAACAGCACGAACATGGGTGCGGGTGCTTCGCGCAGGAAAGGAATAGAGGCCGCCGAAGGCGAATACATTCTCCTGCTTGACGGAGATGACTGGCTTGAGGATGATTTCATAGAGACGCTCTACAACTGCGCGAAGGAACATGACGCAGACATCGTCAGCGGAGGAATAAGAATCGCCAACAGCGACGGCAGTTGGGAGGGCAAGTCATACGGCAACTGCATTGTGGAGGGACGGGAAAAGCTAACAAGGTTCTGGGGTGAAAGGATTGTCTTCATGAACAACAAGCTTATAAGAAGGGAGCTTCACGAGATGGTGCCCTACTGCAAGCGCAGGTTCATAGAGGACACGCCTGTAATAATTCCCCAGCTCTTCTTCGCGAACAAGGTTGTATATACCGACAATATCGGCTACAACTACCGTATGCGGCCCGGCAGTCTTACACATAGTGCGACAAGGTTCAAGAACGCGCTATTCAGGGCATTGTGCGCAGCCGACCTCATCAGATTCTTCGAAAAGCACGACAAGGAACTGCTTACGGCAATTCCGCTGGCCGAAGGATATGCCGGATGCATTAGCGAGATAAAGGATTGCCGCCCGACAAAGGAGATGATTGAGCCCTACATGAACGAGTGGATAGAGTTCAGCACCGGGCTTATTGAGAGACTCGAACAAGAAGAAGAATAAAAAAAAGAACAGGACTGTTCAAATGCGCAGTCCTGTTCTTTTTTATTATAGCTCGATTGCTTACTTAGAGCAGTAGCATGGAGTCATGTTGTCGCGCTCGATATCCTTGAAGTAGTTTACAGTACCTACCTTAAGCTCAGCAGTTGCTGCATCGTCGCAAACGATGATACCGCTCTGGTGCATCTGAAGAACGCTGATAGTCCACATCTGTGTGATATTGCCCTCAACTGCATGGTAAAGAGCCTGAGCCTTGTTGTGGCCGTTAACGAGGATAAGAACCTCCTTTGCATCCATAACAGTGCCGACACCTACTGTAACGGCAGTCTTTGGAACCTTGTTGATGTCATTGTCGAAGAAACGTGAGTTCGCAATGATTGTGTCGGTTGTCAAAGTCTTGATACGTGTACGTGATGCGAGAGATGAGCCCGGCTCGTTGAATGCGATGTGACCGTCGGGGCCGATACCGCCAAGGAAGAGGTCGATACCGCCGTAAGACTTGATTTTCTCCTCATAGCGAGCGCACTCAGCGATAAGGTCCTCTGCGTTGCCGTTGAGGATGTTCACATTCTCTCTCTTTACATCTACATGGCTGAAGAAGTTGTTCCACATGAATGAGTGGTAGCTCTCAGGGTGCTCCTCAGGAAGACCAACATACTCGTCCATGTTGAATGTAACTACATTCTGGAAACTTACGATACCCTTGTTGTAAAGGTTGATGAGCTCCTTGTATGTACCGAGTGGAGTTCCGCCGGTAGGAAGACCAAGAACGAACGGTTTCTCGGCTGTAGGTTTGAACTCATTGATTTTCTTTGCTACATAAGATGCAGCCCAGCAAGAGAGTTGCTGATAGTTTGGTTGAATAATTAAACGCATAATTCCTAAAATTTATAGTATCCTTTAATTTGTAGTTTCTCAAATTGCGATTCCATCTTCAAAAGGCGCGGAAGATGCCTTTGCTTGCCGTCAATTACAGTATCTTTCTGAACAGCCATTACCAATGTTCCGTCATAGTCCTTGAACATCATCGCACTGCCGACATTGCCTGTCATGAAAGGCTCCGGCTCTATTGTCCATGGGCCGTCAAGATGCCCTGTTTCGGTATATGCAACTCCAAGAGCCCTTTCATCACCGATGCACGTAGTGAAGATGATTCCCATTCTGCCGCCGTCGGTAACAAAGAGGAACGGAGCTTCCATAACCGGAGAGAAGGCATTCTTCTCGCCATTGGCCGAACGTGACCATCCGTTACGCGATGCAGAGAACATTATATATGCTTCCCCTACCCTGCGGGCCATATTCTCGGAGATGCGCACTATCTGCACCGTGCCGTCACCGTTCTGACTCGCATCGTGGTTGTATATCATGTACCCGACACCATAGTCGTCGGTACAAAATGTTGGGTGTACAGCTTTCTCGCGCATATCGAGCAACTCACCGGCAACATCTATTGTCCTGTACGGCCCTGTTATGCTGTTTGAGACCAATGCCACGCACGAACGGCGCGGAAAGAGTTCTCCGTTGCTGCCGGCAACCATTGTGTCGGCACGTTCGAATGATGCCATATAATAATAGCGGCCATTGTACTTGTGTATCTCCGGGGAGTAAATTGCCGAAGCCTTGCTCATCCACGAAGCCTTGTCCTGCAGCAGGATATTGTACGGGCCATGCCACAGACGGAGTTCCTTGCTTGTCCACATGTATCCGCCGTCAGCAACCATGAAATACATGTTGCTTTCGCTGTCATAGGTTATGAAAGGATTTTCCACGGACATTGTATCAATGGAGACGGTATCGGTCTTCACTCCTGCCGGAACGGTCAAGGTCCACTGCTCATCGGCAGACAGAGCACTCCTGTCGCCCCCGGTTCCGCAGGAAACAAGAGCAACCAGTGCCAGCATGTATGCAAATACCTTACTCTTCACCTATTATAAACAGATTTATTGGTAAAGATAATCATTTTTATATAAACAAGACATCGAAAGCATAAAAAAAACATTTTACTGCTGTTTATTTCACAAAAAAGCGAAAAACATGCTGCATAAAGGTGCTTTTTCACAAAAATTAGGCCAGGCTTTGCGAAAAAACAGACACCGGTTTTGTTTTTAGGATAAACCAAACTGAATCTGTCATGAAAACTATTTCAAAAAAGGGAGAAAACGAAAACGGTACAGCCAACCGCATGAACAATCGAGTCGGGATTCTATTAGTGATATCATTGACTTTCGTAATGATTTTTTCGGCAGTTACAGGTGCCACCGTAGCTCAGGAGAACAAAAAGATGACCCGCAAGGAGAAAGAGGCTGCATGGCGCGCCGAACGCCTGAAGAAACGCGCCGAGGAGAAAGCTGAAGAGATGCGCAACGACTCCATAGAGTTCCTGCAGACAATAGAGGCCATAAAGGAAGGCTCATGGGCTCTTGAGGCTTCGAGCATAACATTCGACAATGGGGTGACCCGCTTCGTTACTCCAAGCACCAACTTCCTGTCGATGAACGAAGGGACAGGCGTTGTACAGACTGCATTCGACAACAGCAACATCTACTCGCCTAACGGAATAGGCGGCGTTACCCTTGAAGGACGCATCACCGGCGAAGAGGTAAATATGGACAATGACGGAAATGTCACATATAATTACACTATCATGGGACCTCAGCTGTCGGCAACCGTCAACATCGTCATTTCGGGATACAGCAACCAGGCTACGGCCACTGTGAGCCCTAATTTCAGCAGCAACGACATGACAATGAGCGGAAGCATATATCCATACAGTTCTGCCGGAATATTTGAGGGAACGACCGGCTACTGACTGACAAGGGACCGCGACCCGTTCTGGGACTGGAATGACAGACCGGCATACAGACCGTATCCACCGATAATACCTCGGCCATGGCCGCCAGGAGGCATCAGACCACCCCGCCCTGCTCCGCCATCTTTAGGACCACCGGCAGGCATAAGGCCACCCTCTTTCGGGCCGCCGGCAGGGACAAGGCCTCCGGGGTTCGGTTCACCGGGAACGGGCAATGTAAGGCCGCCTGGATTTACAAGGTAATATATAAGGAGAGAGAGATGCATATGCGCATCTCTCTCCTTATATATTATGACAATAGGTTATTACTCCTCTGCCGGCTTCATGTTTGTATAAACATTCTGTACATCGTCATCCTCTTCGAGACGTTCAACAATCTTGTCGATTGTCGCACGCTGCTCGCCGTCCAGTTCCTTCTGGTCGTTAGGAATACGTGTGAACTCACTGCCGGTTATCTCAAAGCCCTTCTCTTCAAGTGTCTTCTGTATCGCACCGAAAGACTTGGGATCGCCATAGATTGTGATTTCATTCTCCTCCTCATCGTACTCGTCCTCAACGCCGAAGTCGATAAGGTCGAGTATCAGCTCGTCCATGTCAAGACCTTCTTTCTTGTTGAAAGTGAAAACGCTCTTCTGTGTGAACATGAAGTCGAGACTGCCCTGTGTTCCGAGTGTGCCGCCGAACTTATTGAAGACTGCGCGTACATTGGCAACGGTACGTGTTGTATTGTCGGTAGCAGCATCGACGAAGATAGCGATGCCGAACGGGCCGTATCCCTCGTATGTTACCTCCTTGTAATCCTTCTGGTCCTTGCCCATTGCATTCTTTATCGCGCGCTCGATATTGTCCTTAGGCATGTTCTCGCGCTTTGCATTTGCAATGATAGCTCTCAAGTGAGGGTTTGTATCGGGATCGGGACCACCAGCCTTTACAGCAATGGCAATCTGTTTTCCAACACGGGTAAATGTACGTGCCATATTACCCCATCTTTTCAGTTTCGCAGCTTTACGGTATTCAAAAGCTCTACCCATAGTTTTAATATTTTAGTTATTGTTATTTCGTTGTTTATCGCTGTACGGCACCGAGACGTTTCTCGAAGTTCTCCATGAGACGTGCCATTGTCTTGTCAATCACCTTGTCGTTAAGGGTTGCGTTGTCATCCTGAAGAACGAAGCTGACAGCATAGCTCTTCTTGCCCTCTTCGAGGTTCTTGCCTTCGTAAACATCGAACAGAGTAACAGCCTTAAGAAGCTTCTTCTCTGTCTCACGTGCCACCTGCTCTATCTGGGCAAAGGTCACGCTCTTGTCGATAAGAAGGGCAAGGTCACGCTTCACCGCAGGATACTTGCTTATCTCGGCATAGCCTATCTTGGCATTCTTTACAGCCTTCATGAGTTCAGTCCAGTTGATGTCGGCATAAAGCACCTCGCTTTCGATGTCGAAACGCTTTGCAATCTTCTTGCGGAGAATGCCGAGCTGTGCAACAACCTTCTTGTTGCTCTGGGCCTGCACCTGTATGGCAGCCGAGAATATGTCGTCGCTGAATGTTGTGACAAGGCGCATGCCGGGCTTGAAGCCGAGGCGGTCGAATATATGCTCGACGATAGCCTTGAGGTGATAAACCGAGAGAGGACGTCCGGCCTCTATCCATGACGAAGAGACATTGTTGCCGGTCATCCACAATGCGAGGTGATAGCTCTCGCTGTACGGGCTGAGGATTTTCTCCTCGACACGCTTGTCCGCATCAAAGCGGTAGCTGTTTCCGAACTCAAAGAAACGGAGGTCGGTAAACTTGCGGCTTATATTGCGCTGCATGCTTTCGAGACCGCCGAAAAGGAGTGTCTGGCGAAGCACGTTGAGGTCGTTGCTGAGCGGATTCATGAGGCGTACAAGATTCTCGCTCTTGTAGCTCTCAAGGCCGTCGTAGTATGCGGCAGCGGTCAGAGAATTGTTCAGTATCTCATTGAAGCCGCAGCCTACAAGCTGTTCCGAGATGAGGTTCTGCGACTTGTGCGACTTGTCCTCAGCACCCTTGGTGATGATTGAAGAGTGAAGAGTCGTATTTATATCGATATTGTTATATCCGTATATACGGAGGATATCCTCTACCACATCGCATGGACGCTGTACATCTACACGGTAAGGAGGCACCTGCAGCGTAATGCCTTCGGCAGTCTCGGAAACAATCTTCATTTCGAGCGATGCAACAATGCTCTTTACAGTCTCAGGAGCAAGCTCTACACCGATAAGGCGGTTCACATAGCCGTACTCAAGTTCTACCTTGAAATCCTCTACCGGAGCAGGATATACATCCTTTATCTCCATTGATATTGTTCCGCCGGCAAGCTCCTTTATGAGCATTGCAGCCTGCTTGAGCGCGTAAATGACGTTGTTGGGGTCGGTACCGCGCTCAAAGCGGAAAGAGGAGTCGGTCTGCAAGGCATGACGGCGCGATGTCTTGCGCACCCATGTCGGGTGGAAGTAGGCACTCTCAAGGAATATGTTCTTTGTAGCCTCGGTTGTTCCCGACTCAAGGCCTCCGAACACACCGGCAATGCACATAGGCTCTTCGGCATTGCATATCATGAGGTCACGCTCCGACAGTTTGCGCTCTACGCCGTCGAGAGTGACGAAAGGTGTTCCTTCGGGGAATGTGCGCACTACAACCTTGCCGCCTTTTATCTTGTCGGCATCGAAGCAGTGCATCGGCTGGCCGTATGCGTGAAGGATGTAGTTGGTGACATCGACGATGTTGTTTATAGGGCGAAGACCTATTATCTGCAGCTTTTCCTTAAGCCAGTCGGGACTCTCCTTGACGGTAACGCCTTTAACTGTAACGCCGGCATAGCGCATGCAGGCCTCAGTGTTCTGCACCTCGATTTCTATGTCGAGTGAGTTGTCATCGACCTTGAAACCGTCACATGAAGGACGGCGCAAAGAGCTTGTGCCCTTGTTCTGCATTGCATAGGCATAGAGGTCGCGGGCCACGCCGTAGTGCGAGCATGCATCGGCACGGTTGGGAGTGATGTCAACACCTATGAGGTAATCGCTCTTTATGTTGTAGTACTCCTTTGCCGGTGTGCCCGGAACTGCATCGGCAGGAAGCACGATTATTCCGTCGTGGCTATTGCCTATTCCTATCTCGTCCTCGGCGCAAATCATACCGAAAGACTCGGCACCGCGTATCTTTCCTTTCTTTATAGTGAAGCACTCGTCACCGCTGTAGAGCTTTGTACCGATGGTTGCCACTACAACCTTCTGCCCAGCAGCCACATTGGGCGCACCGCATACAATCTGTACAGGATTGCCGTCACCGAGGTTCACTGTAGTTATATGAAGATGGTCACTGTCGGGATGGTCGATGCAAGTAAGCACTTCACCTATCACCAGGCCCTCAAGACCGCCTTTTATTGTCTGTACCTCCTCAACGCCGTCGGTCTCAAGACCAATGGATGTCAACGCCGCGGACACCTCTTCGGGTGTCATGTCGAAATCGACATACTCTTTAAGCCAATTATAAGAAATGTTCATATATTATATTTTTTATTTCAAAAGCCAGAACGGCAAAATACACCGCATTCTGTTTCAACTTGCAAATTTACACTTTTTTTCTCAAAATTAAGAGAATGTCTTAAATTTATTCAGCAATAAAATCATTTGTCACCCGTCACTGTCCGTTCATTCAGTTGCATCATTTTTCGAGCAGGCTTTTTTCACAGAATATATTGCTGAAGTTTGTTTATTTATCACTACCTTCGTGTCAACAAAAAAAATAACGGTATAGAATGCAAATGCTCAAAAAACTATTCGGATTTGATCCGCTACAGACAACTGTCAAGAAAGAGATTTTGGCAGGAATCACCACATTCCTTACAATGTCATATATTCTGGCAGTCAACCCAACAATGTTCAGTCAGCTTGAAGGCATGCCTATAGGAGCTGTATTCACATCCACTGCGCTGGCAGCTATAATAGGTTCTCTTGTCATGGCATTCTGGGGCAAGCTTCCGTTCGGATTGGCACCGGGAATGGGACTCAATGCTTTTTTCGTATATAGCGTATGTCTGGGCATGGGCTATTCTTGGCAGTTTGCGCTTACCGCGGTATTTCTCGAAGGACTCATATTCATACTGCTCACAGTGACGAATATCCGGGAGGCCATCGTCAACGCCATTCCTTCAAGCCTCAGGAATGCCATAGGTGCAGGCATTGGACTGTTCATTGCATTTATAGGCCTTAGCAGTGCCGGTATAGTTGTTAGCGACGAAGCGACTCTTGTATCTTTGGGAGATATAACTTCCGGGCCGGCACTTCTTGCATCGGCAGGAATAATCATTACCGGGTACATGTATGCCCGAAACGTTCCGGGAGCCATACTTGCAGGTATTATGGCAACAATGATTATTGGTATCCCTATGGGAATTACCGAATTCAATGGCATAATCTCACAACCGGAATCCATCACTCCCATCTTCTGTAAGTTCGAGTACGAGAACATCTTCACCACCGATATGCTTATAGTTGTATTCACGCTCCTTTTCATAGATATGTTCGACACTATCGGAACACTTATTGGGGTTTGTACCAAAAGCAACATGATTGAAAAGAACGGCAATATAAGACGGGCTAAGGAAGCACTCATGGCAGATGCCATTGCAACTACGGCAGGAGCCATGTTAGGGACATCGACCACTACAACGTATATAGAAAGTGCGGCTGGTGTAGCGCAAGGCGGACGTTCGGGACTTACCGCATTTACAGTAGCTGCATGTTTTGCTGTTGCCGTTTTTTTCTCTCCGCTTTTTCTTTCCATACCGGCGGCAGCCACTGCTCCCGCACTCATAATCGTCGGCTTGATGATGATGGAGCCAATATTGAAGATTCCGTTCGATGACTTCACTGAGTCAATTCCTGCATTTGTATGCATCATCATGATGCCATTGACATATTCAATATCGAACGGGATACTGTTAGGAATGATAACGTATGTACTCTTGAACCTGATATGCGGCTCATATAGGAAAATTACACCGGCCATGTATATCCTAACCATACTATTCATATCCAAATACATATTTATATAACATTGGCCAAAGCTATTCTTACATTCTGATGATACTGCAAAGAAGAGCGCACACCTATTCTATGGTTATGCTTTGGCAACATACATTGTCAACGGCACTCTTTATCTTAGCAAAGAGAGGTGGATGTCCGGACAATCCGTTCGCCGGAACGAATGAATTACCGCTTATGCAGTTCAATACAGAGGAGATTGCCAATGCCAAGCCCTTTTCATCAGCGATACCATTAAATTAAGTGATATGCCGGCAGATATAAACAAAAATATTGTTATCTTCGCGCCGTAAAACAAAAACAGGAATATATGAGCAAGATTATACTTACAGGCGACCGCCCTACCGGACGCCTTCATTTAGGACACTACGTAGGCTCTCTGCGCCGCCGTGTCGAGTTGCAGAACTCAGGCATCTATGACAAGATATTCATCATGATTGCCGACGCACAGGCACTCACCGACAACGCCGACAACCCTGAGAAGGTGCGACAGAACATCATTGAGGTTGCACTCGACTACCTTTCGGTAGGCATCGACCCGTCGCAGTGTACAATATTCATACAGTCGCAGGTTCCGGAGTTGTGCGAACTTGCATTCTACTACATGAACCTTGTTACAGTATCGCGCCTGCAGCGCAACCCTACCGTAAAGACAGAGATTCAGATGCGCAACTTCGAGACAAGCATCCCTGTAGGTTTCTTTACATACCCCATCAGCCAGGCTTCGGACATCACTGCATTCCGTGCTACTACAGTGCCGGCAGGCGAGGACCAGCAGCCGATGATAGAACAGGCCCGTGAGATTGCGCGCCGCTTCAACGGCATCTATGGCGAGACACTTGTGGAACCGGAGATTCTGTTGCCCACAAACGCTGCATGCCTTCGTCTCCCAGGTACCGACGGAAAGGCAAAGATGAGCAAGTCGCTCGGCAACTGCATCTATCTATCCGACACAGCCGAGGAGCTGAAGCAGCATGTTATGTCGATGTACACCGACCCCGACCACTTGCGCGTCCAGGACCCAGGCAAGGTAGAAGGCAACACCGTGTTCACATACCTTGACGCATTCTGCCGCCCTGAGCACTTCGAGAAATATCTCCCCGACTACCCTAACCTTGACGAGCTGAAGGCACACTACATGCGCGGAGGATTGGGCGACGTGAAGGTGAAGAGATTCCTCATTGCCATACTCGAAGAGGAGCTTGCTCCCATACGTGCCCGCCGCAAGGAGTGGGAGGCTAAGATACCTGAGGTATATGCTCTGCTCCAGCAGGGCTGCGAGACTGCCCGCGCAGTTGCTGCCGACACTCTTGCCGATGTGCGCCGTGCAATGAAGATAAACTATTTCGAGGACAAGGAGCTTATCGAAGAGCAGGCAAGGAAATTTGCCGAAGGAAAGTAAATCATCTGTTCCACCACATAAAAACAGCGGCCCAAAAGAACATGGGTCGCTGTTTCTTATAATATATTCTTTAGAACGGCATCGGTTCGTTTCCGCTGCCCCGCAGTTCGGGCGGCATAGCCTGCGAACCGGGGTTCTGCAGATAATCGGGCAAATCGGGAATATACTCCGGCTCAGGAGCGACAGAGACATTCATCTTTGAACCGCGCATCACCGGCATGTCACCCGGAGGAGGTGCCAACGACTCGTCATCGAGGTTCATGAAGCGCGCATACTCCTTGCGGAAGATAAGCGGCACGTTGTCAAGACCACCGTTACGGTGCTTGGCAATGATAATCTCGGCCTTTCCTCGCCAGTCGAAATCGCCGTCCTTGTATATGTGGAAATATTCGGGGCGGTTAACGAACATAACTATATCGGCATCCTGCTCTATGGCTCCCGACTCACGGAGGTCACTCAGCTGCGGACGCTTGCCTTCAAGACCTTCACGTCCTTCGACGTTACGGTTGAGCTGGCTGAGTGCCATGATTGGGATGTTAAGTTCTTTGGCAAGTCCTTTCAGCGCACGGGAAATTATACTGATTTCCTCCTGACGGCTGCCCTTGCCGGCATTGGCCGTCATGAGCTGCAGGTAGTCGATGAATATCATCTTGACATCATGCTCGCGCACCATGCGGCGCGCCTTGGAGCGAAGCTCGAACACCGACAGCTGAGGTGTGTCGTCAATATAAAGAGGAGCATTCTGCAGAGCCACAATCTTGCTGTCGAGCTGGCCCCATTCGTAACGCTCAAGCTGTCCGCTGCGTATCTTGTCACCCGGTATCTGGCACACGTTGCAGATAAGACGCTGCACAAGCTGCACGTTACCCATCTCAAGAGAGAACATTCCGCAAGGAATACCCTGATCTATCGCCATGTTGCGGATGAGTGAGAGCGCAAACGCAGTCTTACCCATAGCAGGACGTGCAGCAAGGATAATGAGGTCGGTAGGCTGCCAGCCCGAAAGCACCTTGTCGAGACGGTGATATCCTGTACTGAGACCGCTGATGCCGCTGGTATTCTTCGACGCTGTCTGTATCTGCCGGTAAGCCTGTTCGATGACAGGATTTATCTGCGTGAAATCCTGCTTCATGTTATGGCGCGAGATTTCGAACAGCTCCGATTCGGCCTGCTGCATCAGCTCCTCGACATCCTGAGTCTCGTCAAACGCCTGCACCTGAGTCTTGCTTGTGAATTTTATCAGGTCGCGCGCCAGTTTCTTCTGCGCTATGATATTGGCATGGTACTCTATGTTTACCGATGACACAATCTTGCTTGTCAGCTGAGCAATATATACCGGGCCTCCCACCTCTTCGAGCGTTCCGTTGCTGCGCAGATATTCCGTAACGGTGAGGATGTCGATTGGACGGTCGCTGAGGTCCATCTGCTGTATCGCATCGAACAGCAGCTGGTTGCGTTTGTCGTAGAACGATTCGGGCTTCAGCATTCCGCCCAGGCGGCCTATTGCGTCGCTGTCAATCATGAGCGCACCGAGCACGGCTTCCTCAAATTCGAGAGCCTGCGGCTGAACATGCCCGTACTCGCTGAGCTTGGGGACTGCCGGTGCTGCAGCCTGACGGCGTGCAGTTTTTCGTTTTGGTGTATTTGTCTCTTCCATTTTTCTTGAATTCCGGCTGCGAAGATAGCTATATTAACCAGAAGCGAACGACTTTGCAGCAGTGGCTTTATCAACAAAAACCGACAAGTTATCAACTAAAACAATTTAGTCGATAAAGCTGCCAGCAGTTGTCGCAAGTTGCATAGCCGGAGGTTATGCCTTGCGGGATGCGATTAGGCAGATTTGTCAACTAAAGCAATTCAGTCGATAAAGCTGCCAGCAGTAGTCGCAAGTAGCATAGCCGAAGGTTATGCCTTGCGGGATGCGATTAGGCAGATTTGTCAACTAAAGCAATTCAGTCGATAAAGCTGCCAGCAGTCAGTCGCAAGTAGCATAGCCGGAGGTTATGCCTTGCGGGATGCGATTAGGCAGATTTGTCAACTAAAGCAACTCAGTCGATAAAGCTGCCAGCAGTCAGTCGCAAGTAGCATAGCCGTAGGTTATGCCTTGCGGGATGCGATCAGGCAGATTTGTCAACTAAAGCAATTTAGTCGATAAAGCTGCCAGCAGTAGTCGCAAGTTGCATAGCCGAAGGTTATGCCTAAAATTTCTATTCATTATTTTTCACTTGTTTGCATGAATTCGCCTGTTTCTTAGTACATTTGCCGGAGAACAACATTCACAATTATGGTAACATTCCCCAATGCAAAGATAAATCTTGGACTTGATGTGGTAGAGAAACGCCCCGACGGCTACCATAACCTCGAAACCATCTTCTACCCCATTCCACTATGCGACATACTTGAAATAACTCCGGCCGAGGAGGACGATGCGCCCGACTACACATTCACCATGCACAACGCGCTCTTCGACGGTGACGACAACGACAACCTTGTAGTGAAGGCATACAAAGCCCTTGCTGCCGACCACAAGCTGCCAAAAGTCGATATGGCACTCTACAAGAACATCCCAACAGGTGCCGGATTAGGCGGAGGCAGTGCCGATGCAGCATTCGCATTGAAGATGCTCAATACATTAGCCAAACTTGGCTTAAGCAATAAAAAACTTGAAGAGTATGCTGCCACCATTGGTGCCGACTGCGCATTCTTCATAAGGAACACCCCTGCCTACGCCACCGGAATAGGCAACATACTGGCCCCTACGGAATGCAACCTTAACGGCTACTGCTTAGTGCTTGTAAAACCCGACATACACATCTCGACAAAGGACGCCTACTCGCTTGTCACCCCTGCAGCACCTGACACACCGCTTACAAGCATAGCCGGCCGTCCGGCAACGGAATGGAAAGGCGCAATGAAGAACGACTTTGAGAAAAGCGTCTTCGCAAAGCACCCGTCAATGGAGAAGATAAAAGAAGAGCTATATGCCATGGGAGCCGTATATGCATCGATGTCGGGCAGCGGTTCATCGTTCTTCGGCATATTCGACACCGAGCAGGATATAAAGGAGATTGAAACACGCTTCCCCGGCATGTTCTGCTGGAGCAAAGTACTGTAAAAAAACGGTTGCCCCGTGATTCACATCAGAGAGCAACCTAAACACAAACACAAAATAAAACACGACAAAACTACTATGCAAACATTCACCTGTTGCGTCTTAACAACAAGCTGCATACAGCTATTCACATACCCGCATACCGCTTAAGGTGACTTGCAATAATGAAACACCCCGCATAGAAGAATTGTTCCATGCAAGGTGTTAAAAAGATAAAAAAACAGCAAAGGAGTTCCACGCTCCATCGCTTTCAAATTCAACATTCAACCACTACCCCAAAAACATAAGAGAGAACCGATTAATTCAGTTCTCTCTTTTTATTTACCCCCTCGCCTGGCAATTGCGATATATACACGGAGTATATTTTAAAATTCTCCCCGAATGGCAGAGTGCTATACAGAGACAATCAATCTGCTTTTAACAAAATTGGCTTTTGGTATAGGTTTTATCACTAAAAAATGTTTATTTTTGCCATAATGCAAAATAATGTGTGTATGGATAAAGAAAAACTTATTGATAAGATAAAGAATTTGCAAGGTCTTACTAATGATGAGAAAGCCGACCTTTTGGGGTTGTTACGCTCGTTCAAGAAGTATGGTCTTGTGTGGGAAGAAAAACTCGAAGAGGTTGAAGAACACTTGCGAGAGGAAATCCCTGTGCTTACAGAGGTTAAAGAGCGTGCGATTATTTCGGATAGTGCCGATGCTCCCAATCACATACTTATTGAGGGCGACAACCTCGAAGCACTTACCACTCTTTCATATACACACGAAGGTGCTATTGATGTTATCTATATTGACCCACCTTACAATAGAGGTAAAAACGACTTTAGGTACAATGATAATTATGTAGATAATGATAATCCATTTAAGCATTCGTTGTGGTTGAGTTTTATGACAAAACGACTCAAAATTGCTAAGACATTATTATCTAAAAATGGTATTATAATAACCCATATTGATGAACATGAATTTGATGCTTACAATCTTATTCTATCTGAAGTGTTCGGTGATAATAATAACCTTGGTCAAATAATTTGGAATAAAATGAATCCAAAAGGTGATGCACATGCTGTATCATATATGCATGAATATATCCTTATATATTGCAAATCAAAGGATTCTTTTATGAGTTTAGACAACACTTTTATTCGGCCAAAGCGCAATGCTCAAAAGATGTTAGCAAAAGCTAAATCGTTATTTTTGCAAATAGGAAAGACGACTGTTCCGACAGAAATTCTTGATGCTTTATCCCTTTATGGTTTTAAAAAAGAGGACGCAAAGTCATTTACTGTCAAATACAATCAAGAACTTGTTAATTCTGAATTTCAAAAGTGGCTTAGCAAAAGTGATTTTTCAAAAGGTGAAAAGGCGTATAGATATATTCATCCGAATGGTCGCGTATTTCGTACTGTTTCTATGGCATGGCCTAATAAGGAGCAAGCTCCTGAAGAATATTGGATTCCTTTAAAGCACCCTATTTTAGGTACAGAATGTCCGTTACCTTCTAAGGGTTGGCGTTTCCCTCCTCATTCGTTTGAAAGATTACTTGGCAACGAAGTTCCATTGATTATAAATGATGATATGATAATAAAAGGAGAGATTGTATTTACTCGTAAAAAAAGTGGTGCTTTAAATATTCCAGAGCGAATATATTGGCTTGATGAGAATATGGATGAAAATGTTCCCTCTATTTACGAAGATGGCTCAAGCGATGAAAATTTGCTCTTAGACCTAAATATACATTTTGACTACCCTAAAACAGTATCTGTAGGAAAGTATTTGATATCAACGATATATCCTAAAGCCAATATAATATTGGATTTTTTTGCAGGCAGTGGAACAGCTCTCCATGCGGTATTAGAACAAAATTCAATAGATGGTAGAAATCGTAAATTTATAGGTGTAACCAATAATCAAAACAATATTTGTTCAGAAGTGACATATCCGCGATTATTTAAAGTTATTAAAGGGTATACCACACCCAAAGGTAGGTACGTTGCCGGTTTAACAAATAACACTCTCCGCTACTACCGCACAGAGTTCCTGCCACGTGAGCGTTCACCACGCAATATGCGTGCATTGGTTTCGCTTGCAACGGACTTGCTTTGCATTAAAGAGGATTTATATACCGAGCAGAAGATGTTTGGTAAATATCCCACACACCCAAAGTTGATGCGCTACTTTGCAAATGACAAGAAACAGATGCTTATTCTTTATAAAGAAGAGGCTGTTTCTTATATTGTGGAGGAGATAAAGAATATGGAGTTCAACGGCAAGTTGAAGATTTACATATTCACTCCCGGCAGGTATCCTTTCAGTGATGATTTCTTTGAAGTGCAGGACAAAGTGGAGCTTGTGGCATTGCCGGCAGCAATTTATGACGCATATACAAGAGTGTTGCCCAAGCGAAAAGAAAAGTACCTTACACCCGAAAAAGAGGGCGAGGCTACACCACAGACATTGTTTAATGATAATGAGGAGGGCGAAGAATGAAAGAGTTAAAATATCAACAGAAAGCTGTTAAAGAGCTTGTAGAAAAGACAGTTGATTTGTTAAGGCTTAACGGCAATCGTCAGCAACTTATATTCAAGGCTCCCACAGGTGCAGGTAAAACTGTAATGGCAAGTGAAATGCTTGCCACTCTTTCCGAGGAGTTGCAGACACGTAGCGACTTGCCATTCCAGCATGTGGCCTATATATGGATAGCACCTAACAAGTTGCACGAGCAGAGTTACTTCAAGATGAAGAACTTCTTTACAGAAACACGCCTTTTGCGTGCGGTAATGTATGATGAACTCGACCACTGCGACGGTGTTGTTAAGCCCGGTGAAATTCTTTTTGTGAATTGGGCAAGTATAAACAGCGATAAAAATATAATGGTGCGCGACGGTGAACAGAATCGTTCATTGTTCAACATCACAGACAGAACAAAAGAGAATGGCACGCCCATTGTGATTATTATAGATGAAGAGCATCTTTTCTGGTCTAAAACAGCAGACAAGTCGAAAAAAGTGCTTGAACGCATAAATGCAAAAGTTGAAATTCGCATTTCTGCTACTCCAAAAACACAATCATACAATGTTGTTAATGTGCCTCGTCAGGTTGTTGTGCAAGAGGAGATGATAAAAGAGGGCGTTATCCTCAACCCCGATGTCGCAAAAGGTTACAACAGCGAAGAGGAATTGAACCAACACTTGATAAGAAAGGCTCTTGAAAAGCGTAAACAGATAGCTGATGCCTACCACAAATTGGGTGTAAACATAAATCCTCTTCTCTTGATACAGTTACCGAATGATACTACGGAAACAATGTCAAGCGAAGATGAGACCATTGCCGAGCAGGTGCGTACTTATTTGAGAATGGCACACGGTATAGATGAGGACAACGGCAAACTTGCAGTGTGGCTTTCTAATGAAAAATCCAATCTGCCCGGACTCGAAAAAGAGGATTGCTTGACCGAGGTGCTACTGTTCAAACAGGCCATTGCTCTTGGTTGGGATTGTCCTCGTGCAGCGGTTTTGCTTATATTCCGTAAATTGTCAAGCGAAGAATTTACTGTGCAGACTGTTGGCCGTATTTTGCGTATGCCCGAACAGAAGTTTTATACAAATCCTTTGTTGAACAAGGGATATGTATATACGAACATAAGCAAAGACCAAATTCAAATTGTGGCCGATGATATGGATTATCTGCATAAGTCGATGTTGCAGTCAGTTCGTCGTGAGAGCTTGCAAAATGTTGCTTTGCCGAGTTCTTATGAGGTGCGTTTAAGTGCCGACCGTAACCGTCTTGGCCCCGATTTCAAACGGGTTCTTATGAAGGTATTTGAAGATGAGTGGCTGATGACTGTGCAGTTATCCCTATTCTCTATGTTTGATTTCTTTGAAGAAGAGGAGAACGGCACATCACCCGAAGTGGGAGAAGAGAGCAAAGTTGCAAAAAACCGTCATACAGCACAAGCTCGCGGTATTCGTCTTGATGTGAAGAATGTGAATATTGATATTCCTACCGATGTGTTTTTCCAAAATGATATTGGTACGGTTGATGTTGGAGAGAAGTTCAAGTATGCCCGTACCGCAGGAGAGGTGAACCGTGTATATGTGGATTTCTGCCGTTCTTTGCTTGGTAGTTTCGAGCGTTCACATAGTACCGATGTGTTGGCAAATTATCTTGTAGAAGCAATAGAGGATTTGTTTAAGATATTCGAGACCGAAGCTAAAAAGGTTGTTCTTTACCACACCAACAAGCCACAATTTACCAACATTGTAACAAAGGCTCTTGCACGCTATCAAAAGAAACTCGAAGAGCGACAGCATATTGCAAAACAGCGTGGCTTTGCACAATACACTTGGGAAGTGCCCGAAGATAGGTTATATAAAGAAGAGACACACCGTGTTGTGGAGTCGGTAAAAGACCACGCTTTGATGCCGTTTATTGAACTTTATTCAGTTTCTAATCCTGAACAGAGGTTTGTTGCGTTCTTGGAAAGCAACAGCCAATATCTTGATTGGTGGTACAAGAATGGTGATGAGGGCAAGCAGCATTACTCAATACCTTATACAAGAAGTAACGGCGATAAGGCTCTTTTCTATGTGGATTTTGTTATCCGTGCTAAAAACGGGCAAGTATTCCTGTTTGATACAAAGACAGAGGGTAGCGACCCCGAAGCACCAAACAAACATAATGCACTGATTGACTACATCAACAGTGATGAGAATAAACATTTGCAGTTGAAGGGCGGTATAATTATCGAGAAAAACGATAATTGGTATTACTCGCCATTCAAAATTGATGATACAATAGAGATTACAGGGTGGTCGGCATTCTACCCGGTACAATATAAATAATAAATTGAACAGCTATGCAGACTATATATTTTTGAAGAACCGGTTAAAGAAAGAAGAAAATAAAGAATGGTATTTTGTTGTACGTTTCCTTGCTGCGACTGGAGCGAGAGTAAGCAAATTGGTTCAAATTAAGGTGGAGCATGTAAGAATAGGATATTTTGACATCTACACCAAAGGTGGAAAGATACGCCGCTTGTTCATGCCTAAAACATTACGAAAAGAGACAGAAGAATGGTTGGTGAAAACAGGCAGAGAAAGTGGTTATTTGTTTTTGAACAGATTTGGCGAAAGGATTACAACACGAGGAATTGCCCGACAGTAAAAAAACTATGCGGAGAAATATGGCTTGAACACGAAGGTTGTATATCCTCATTCATTCCGACATCGATTTGCAAAAAACTTTCTTGAAAAGTTCAATGATATCGCACTACTTGCAGACCTAATGGGACATGAGAGCATTGAAACGACACGAATATACTTGCGACGAACATCCGCAGAACAACAAGAAATTGTAGATAAGGTGATAACATGGTGAATGTTTATTTGTTAAACTATACAATTTGATGATATAAAAGAAACTTGATATATATTGATGTTTGACTGAGTAATCTCTTTAGGAAGAATTTGCCCCAACGCTTGATGAAGCGTTGGGGCAAATTCTTTTATTAACATGTTGATAAATTCTCTATTTTTCTATTGACAATAAGGTACAGAGGATGGTATCTTTGTGACAAATAGAGATAGCCGAAAGCGGCTGTTGCTTGGTGTTTGTGTAAAATTTATTAATAATACGATATGATTACTAATTTACCTGAATTGCTTGTTGACAGAGAGAAACCTTTTAAGAATTGTCAACTTGGTAGAGAGGAGTATGCAAATATACTTACTCAAATAGTTTCAAAATACTATGAAGGTGGTGTTGTTGCTATAAATGGAAAATGGGGAACCGGAAAAACTACATTTATAAGGATGTGGAAACAGAGCTTGGAAAATAATGGTTTTAAAACTCTGCATTTCAATGTATGGCAAGATGATTACATTACAGATCCTCTAGTAGGGTTGATTGGCCAGATGTGTGATATGTGCAAAACGGAACAAGATAAAGAAAAATTCTCAGATATAGTGGATTATGCTTCAAAAATTGTGGTAAGTGCACTCCCTGCTGTCTTAAAAGGATTTGTGAAAAAATATTTAGGCGAGGAACTTGCAGATGTGGTGTCTGATCCCTTAAATATCATTGCTGATAACTTCAAAAAAGAAATTGAGAATTATCAGGAACAGCATAACTCTGTAGACGGATTCCGTAAACTGTTGGCAGAATTTGTCGCTTCCTGTGGTAGTGACAAACCTGTGATTTTTATGGTTGACGAATTGGATAGGTGTAATCCTGCTTATGCAGTAAAGGTGTTAGAAAGGATTAAACACCTCTTTGATATACCAAACATTGTCTTTGTGTTGTCTATTGACAAGGTGCAATTATGTAGTTCCATACGAGGTTATTATGGAACTGATGCAATAAATGCAGAAGAATATTTGCAACGGTTTATAAACCTTGAGTATCAGTTGCCAGAACCCAATACAGAAGCTTTCTGTAAGTATCTGTATAAACATTATGGATTTGATACTTTCTTTACTAATTGTAACTATCAATTGCATCAAGAGGCTGGTTGCTTTGAATCATTCTCATGCCGTCTTTTTAAGAATATGAACCTGTCCTTAAGGGAAATGGATAGAATTTATGCTCATATGCGTTTGGTGTTACAATCATATGATAAAAAGCATATGATATATATATCTGTCCTTCTTCTGCTAATCTATATAAGGAAAAACGATTTGCATTTTTACAATCAAATAAAGAATAGAAGTTTGTCACTGCAAGAGCTAGTCGATTATTTTGAGTCAACCGCATATAAGGATGTTTTTACGTTTGATAACAGGTTTGATAATTCTGCTAGATACTCGCTGTTTGCTTTTGTAGAGTTTATTTCTTTGTATTCAAGTGCTGGATTAAACAATCAGCAGTTTAAAATGTTATCAGATGATGGAAAATCACTTACTTTTGAGTGTAAGGTTCTCAACAAAGAAAAAATAATAGAAATTATTAATCATTATATGGTGCTTTCCTCATATGAATATTTGTCACTTCATTTTGCTCACATAGAATTCTTGGCTGCTTTACAAGATTGAATAAATTGAAGGACGTTGATTCGACAGTAGTAGTGTACTTGCTGGAGCATCTGTTTCCCAAGCATGGGGGCGCGGGTTGGTATGACCGACAAACGCACAATTGACAAACTTAACCGCAGAAATGAAAGGATGGTTTTGTTTAGGGCATTCATAAATGATGCCCCTATAGTATTTCATTGACCGTTAACCGTTCATCATTAAACATTAAACGCTCCACGCTATTTATTGCCATGTTGATGAAGGTCAACTAGGTCTTTGTCTTTATTGTTTTGTAGCCTTGTTTGCTGGTATCTGCAAAAATATTATATTTGTAGTTACTGCATACGAAGACTTGTTAAACAGAGTACAAGATATGTAAATAATGTATCAACTTTGATTATTTAATAAATGACCAAAAATAACAACATATTAATCTACCAAAGCGAGGATGGCCTTAGGTGCTGAATGAAATAAATATCCTCCGGAACCGCCTACGTATAATCAAGGCTGTTCTGGGGATTGTTGTGTTTAATAGTTAGATAATTAAGCGATAGAAAGTTTTAGCACATCCTTATCTTGATAGTTCAGCAATCCACTCGGTAAAGTCGAGTTTGATTAACTGCCAAGCCTTTTCCTGTAAACATATCGGGTCGGGGTCAGAATCGGCAAATGTAAAATCTGTCAATCCTTTTATGCATTCCTCACGTGTAGCACCATAGGGATATCGTTCTTCGTATAATGAAAGCATCTGTTCTATTGTATAGTGATTATGCAATAGATGCAAATCCCAAAAATCTTTTTTACGTCCACCACGAGGAAGGACATCCATCTTCATTGCGACAATATCATCAACTGATGCAATGCGTATATTGCCTTGCAGTTCCATTGGGCGTATGAATGGATCTGTGTAGAAAAGGTCGAGTTTTACGCAATCCTCTTTTGAATTGCCAACGAGATAAGATACACCAAAGCTGACAACAGTTCCACAGTCACCGGAGCAATATGGAAACTCTTTTCTCAGAATATCTTGCAATTTATGAAAATCCAATGAACCGTACTCTGCATCGGTGAAAAGGTCTATATCATCTGACATTCGATGACCATATCTCAATGAGAGTGAGGTACCACCAACAAGACGAAAAGGAGCAAAATCTTCTATTGTCATAAGATGCTCCAGTGTTGAACGAAGAATAGGATTTACTGTTTTAAACTGTAATTCTTTATGCTTCATATTCAAGGTATGCTTTCAAGTTTTGTTTGATATTTTCGGCAAAAGGAGAAGTTGCAGCAAAGTCTATTGTTGCTAAAATTGTGTCTTTACCATAAAAACGAATTGTTTCTAAAATCTCCTCTTCTGTACCACGTTCAAATATCCTATTTATAACATAACGTTTGTGTGCTATAAAATCTATATGCTCAAATGATGTGTCCCAAAATAGTGTAGAACGGAACTTGCTGCAATCCGGACGATTGTTTGTTGACAACCGTCGTTTCTCCTCTGAAATATCATAATGCACTTGCAAAGTCATCAAGAAACCCTCTTCCAATCCTAAGGCTCTTTCAATGCGAAGTGAAAGCGGAATATTCATAGATCTGCGTCCACGGATTATAGCACTGAGCGTTTGCGGATGTTCGCCTATTGATTCAGCAAAATGTCCGCTTCTGAGTTTACGTTTCTTTAATTCTCGTTGCAAAAACAAACCTGGATGTAATCCTTTGAGTATTTCTATTGTAGCATTCATATCGCAAAAATAAACAATATTGTTTAGAAAACAAATGATTGAACAAAATTATTCTCAAACTAAAAAAGAACTTGTCGGGATTTCTGACTGGTTAAAAACAATCCCCCCGAAACTGCCTACATATAATCAAGGCTGTTCTGGGGATTATTGTGTTTATTCGCAGAGCTCTTTCTTAAATCTCATAACAGTAGCGATTCCGAGGTTCTCAATCTTGGCTATATTCATAAACAAGAGCTAAGAAGTTCTCTGATTTGACATTTTTTGGAGGTTTACTATTGCATACGTTCCTTTTTATGCTACCTTTGCGGTAACAGATTCCGCCACGCTTCCCATAGAACAGCGTACCAGGGCGGAACTTTTGCTTTTTATACTATGAATAAATACAACAACAAAGCGTTAAGTATCCAAGAACAAATTGAACGCTTAAAGAAAAACGGTTTGATTATTGATGATGAGAATCAAGCCAACAAAACTCTCTCAATAATCAGTTATTTTAGATTAGCCAGCTATTGAAATGATTGGATTACAAATTTAAATTTAGACACCCATAAAATTTATGCACAGTTGTGTTGTATCATTTACTGGCAAAATAGTATATATGAAAACAACGACTTTGTAAATAAATTCAAACAACTATTGCAAAAATATCCAAATATTGATGTTACGGCTATGGGATTCCCAAAAGATTGGGAAATGGAACCGCTTTGGAAAGCATAAAAAGAAAAATATCCCCAAGACCACCGTTCATCAAAGGCTGTTCTGGGGATTGTTGTATTGTCTATTCCTGTGCGTTACTTCAGTTTGGCCATGAAGCGTTCGGTATCGACGATGAAGCGTACATGCGTTCCTTTGCCGATAATGCCGGCTCCGTCGCTTGCTTCTACATTGAACATGAGCTTGCGGCCTTCGACTGCGGTGAGGAGTGCTGTTGCTTTTATCTCCGAGCCTAATGCCGACGGTTTTATGTGTGTTGTGTTTATCTCTGCCCCTACGGTTGTGGAGCCTTCGGGCAGGAAGGGTGCGACAGCGTTCATTGCTGCGTTCTCCATGAGTGCGACCATTGAGGGTGTGGCAAAGACATCGAGACCGCCTGAGCCGACTGCCGATGCGCAGTTGCCGGGTGCTACTACTGTAGTGCTTGTATATTCCAATCCTTCTTTCAGCATATATGTATTTTTTGTTTCCACGAAAGTAACAAAAATATTGTTCAGCCACACAATTTCATATAAAAAAAACGGAGGCTTGCAATGAACAAACCTCCAGTTTTCTATTCATAGTTTTCACATATTACCCTTTCAACTGCTTGTATGTAGTCTTCGGGAAGCGTGCTGCTGTAGTCTCGTCGAGACGGCGTACAGGTGTGCTGTGCGGTGCGCTCTTGACTACATCGGGGTTCTCTATGGCTTCTTGCGCTACCTTCTTCATCACTGCAATGAATTCATCGAGTGTCTCCTTGCTCTCTGTTTCGGTAGGCTCAATCATGATGCTCTGGTGGAACAGAAGCGGGAAGTAGATTGTGGGCGCATGATAGCCGTAGTCGAGAAGACGTTTTGCAATGTCGAGCGTTGTGACGCCTGTCGATTTGTCGGCCAGGCCGTCGAAGACGAACTCATGCTTGCAGATTCCTTCGATTGGCAGGTAGTATTCGTTCTTGAGCGACTCCTTTACATAGTTGGCGTTGAGGACTGCGAGAGGACCTACCATCTTCACATTCTCACGGCCAAGCGTGAGTATATAGGTATAGGCGCGCAAGAGAACACCGAAGTTGCCGAGGAAGTTCGATACGTATCCTGCCGATGCTTCGTCGGTGTCGATGTAGAACTTTCCTGCAGCATCCTTCTTGACCTGCGGATTGGGAAGCAGTTTCTCAAGACCGGCACGCACGCCCACAGGGCCGTCGCCGGGACCGCCGCCGCCATGAGGCGTAGAGAAGGTCTTGTGAAGGTTGATATGCATGATGTCGAAGCCCATGTCGCCGGGACGGCACTTGCCGAGCACGGCATTGAGATTCGCTCCGTCGTAGTAGAGCAATCCTCCGCACTCATGAACGAGACGCGCGATTTCGGGAATCTCCGTTTCGAAGATGCCGAGCGTATTCGGGTTGGTCATCATGATTCCGGCAATGGTGTCGTCGAGCAATGGCTTGAGGTCCTCGACATCGACTGTTCCGTCAGGAGTCGATTTCACCTCAACTATCTCAAGGCCGCAGACTGCTGCACTGGCCGGGTTTGTGCCGTGCGCGCTGTCGGGGACAATGACTTTCGTACGCTTTGCATCGCCACGCTGCAGGTGGTAGGAGCGCATAATCATAAGACCGGTAAGCTCTCCATGTGCACCGGCATACGGGTTGAGCGTGAATGCAGAAAGGCCGCTTATCTCGGCAAGCGATGCTGCCAGGTTGTAATAAACTTCAAGCGCACCCTGAACTGCCTCTACCGGGGTTGCAGGGTGCAGGCGGGCAAACGCCGGCATCGCGCTTATCTCCTCGTTGATACGGGGATTGTACTTCATGGTACAGCTGCCAAGAGGATAGAAGCCAGTATCGACACCGAAGTTCTTGTTCGACAGGTTGGTGTAGTGACGCACCACATCGAACTCGGTAACTTCGGGAAGTTCGGGCTGAGATTCGCGTTTGAGTGCAGCCGGCAAGCCGCAGATGCAATAGTTCTCCTTAAGCCCGTTGTCGGGAAGGGAATATCCTACTCTGCCCTCTTTTGAGAGCTCAAATATCAATTTGTCATAATTGCGTATCATAGCATATCCTCCTTATTATATATTGTTAACTACTGCAACAAGCTTGTCTATCTCCTCTTTCGAGCGCATCTCGGTTACGCAGAGCAGCAATGCATCGTCGGCAAGGCGTACACCGCCAAGAATGCCTTCGGCAAGCAATGCTTCCTGTACCTTTGCTGCAGGAACGGTTGTCCTTACTGCAAACTCATTGAAGAACGGCCGGTCGTAGAGCATGCTGAACTTTCCGGTTGCCACAAGCTGCTCGGCAAGGTAATGTGCACCGCTGTAGGAGAGGCTGCAGGCTTCCTTAAGGCCTTTCTGCCCCATGACAGACATGTACATTGTCACATAGAGAGCCATAAGCGACTGGTTGGAACAGATGTTGCTGTTGGCCTTCTCACGTCGTATATGCTGTTCACGCGCCTGCAGGGTGAGCACGAATGCACGTTTGCCGTCAACATCGGTCGTTGCGCCTGCAATGCGGCCGGGGAGCTTGCGTACGTGTGCATTGACACATGCAAGGAAGCCTACATAAGGGCCGCCATAGGCCATTGGAATACCCAATGACTGGGCATCGCCGCATGCGATGTCGGCACCCCACTCTGCCGGGCTCTTAAGCACGGCAAGAGCCGATGGCTTTACATTCATGACGAACTGGGCCTTCTTTGCATGACACATGTCGGCAACACCGCTGTAGTCCTCTACAATACCGTAGAAGTTGGGCTGAGCAAGTATCACGCCTGCAACATCATCGGCTGCCAGCTTTGCCTCAAGGTCGGCAAGGTCGGTTATGCCGTCTTTCTCGGCTATGGTATCTACAACTACGCCCTGGTACTTGGCATAGGTCTCTACTACACGCTTTACCTTAGGGTCGATGGTTGCCGAAACAAGAACCTTGTTGCGTTTCTTTGCTATGGCTACGCACATCATCATGGCCTCGGCTGTAGCTGTTGTGCCGTCGTACATAGATGCATTGGTGACATCCATGCCGGTGAGCTCGCATATCATCGACTGGTACTCGAAGATATACTGCAGTGTGCCCTGTGATATTTCGGGCTGGTATGGTGTGTAGGCTGTAAGGAATTCGCCACGTGAGATAACGGGTGCTATCACCGACGGCGAATAGTGGTCCTCGACACCGGCTCCTGCAAAGCATACAAGGTCGCTGTTGCGTTTGCCCAGTGTCTCAAAGAATTTGCGTATCTCAACCTCGGACATAGCCTCTGGAAGCGCAAACTCACGATTGAACAGCAGCTGCTGAGGGATTTCTCCGAAGAGCTCGTCGAGCGACTTCACTCCTGCGACGGCCAGCATCTGCTGAATATCCTGTTGGGTATGAGGGAAATATTTCATACTTATCCGCTTTTTAGCCATTTCAGGCATTATTCGCCGATAGCAGCCTTATATGCATCTGCATCCATAAGATTCTCTACCTCTGAAGGGTCGGAAAGCTGAACCTTGATTATCCAGTTTGCATAAGGATCGCTGTTTACAAGTTCCGGATTGTCGTTAAGAGCCTCGTTGACCTCTACTACAGTTCCGCTTACAGGAGAGATAAGGTCACTGGCTGCCTTCACGCTCTCTACTGCGCCGAAGTCTTCGCCTGCTGTCACCTCGTCGTCAACATCGGGCATGTCAACATATACCACGTTGCCAAGCTCGTGCTGTGCGTAATCGGTGATGCCAACATAACCGTATTCACCCTCTACCTTTACATACTCGTGTGACTCTGCATAATAAAGTCCTTCCAAAATTGTGCTCATAATAAATTCTATTAATGGTTAGTTTATAAGTTGGTTATTTCTTGTAGTTCTTGTCATAGAAACGCTTTTTGGTGACAACACCGGGGAATACTTTCTTGCGGATACGTACAGCCACCTCGGTATCGAGCTTGGTGTATTCGATATCAAGCATTGCCATGCAGACGCTCTTGCCTGTAGAAATGGAGTTATAGCCTGTTGTAACGACACCTATCACCTTGCCGTCGGCCTCAACTTCGTAGCCGTGACGCGGAATAGCCTTGTCCTTGAGCTCGATACCCACAATCTTGCGTTTCAGGCCTTCGGCCTTCTGCGCTGCAAGGGCATCGCGGCCGATGAAATCCTTGTCGAGCTTTGCAAACATGCCTAAGCCTGCTTCAAAAGGAGTAATCTCGTCGGTAAGCTCGTCTCCATAGAGAGGCAAGCCCACCTCGAAGCGCAGAGTATCGCGACAACCGAGACCGCAAGGCTTCACCTCGCCACTGCCTACCAGCTTGTCCCAGACCTCGTTGGTGAATGCATGGGAAGCGTATATCTCGAAGCCGTCCTCGCCTGTGTAGCCTGTACGGCTTATGATTATTGTCTCGCCGTTGCGCTCTACTTCCTTGCATGTATAGAATGCGAGGTCGCTGCACTCGATGCCCAGGATGCGCTCTACTATCTCTTCGGTCTTGGGGCCCTGGACTGCTACCTCGCCGTACTTCTCGCTCTGGTTCTCGACCACAACATCGAATTTCTTCGACTGCTCCATAATCCATGCAACGTCCTTGTCGATGTTCGATGCGTTGATGACAAGGAAGTAACGCTGGGGAGCCATCTTATATACCAGCAGGTCATCGACAACACCGCCTGTAGGATGACACATCATTCCGTAGAATATCTTGCCGTCGGGAGCATCCTTTATGTCGTTCGTGAAGATGTAGTTTACGAATGCCTCGCTTTCGGCGCCGGTGACAAGCACCTCGCCCATGTGCGAAACGTCGAAGATACCGCATGCCTTACGCACTGCGTTGTGCTCATCAACAATGTTGGTGTACTGTATAGGCATGTCAAAGCCGCCGAACGGGCTTATGAGCGCGCCTAATGCAACATGTTTGTCATAGAGACATGTCCTTTTGTTTTCCATAATCAGTCAGTTAATAAGTTTATAAGTTGTTCTTTCTTCAAGTTCATTATAACTGCACCGCAATCGACGCCGTCAAGCGCGGATGCAAGCGCGCCGGGTTCAAGTTCAACACCCTTAAGACGGGAGAGCAGCATGCTGTCGATCTCTCCTGTAATGAAGAAGTCTCCGGCAAGGTCTATCTTGCGCACCTTTCCATCCTTGGCATCGATGCTTGCACGGAACTCGCCTACCCCTTCGATGCGCCTTGTCTTGACAATGGAATAGGCCGGGTTGTTGCCGTAGATGAATTCGGGCGTATAGTACTCTTTCTCTATCTCCTCTATGGCTGCAATATCGGCAGCGTTGAGAGAATGCTCGCTGCTGCAGAGCTCGCTGCGGAAAAAAGCCTTCAGCTCTTCGATAGAGAGGGATATATGATTGTTCAGCGTGGTTACATGCTGGCGCACGGAACTTACGCCCTTGCTCTTGAGCTTGGCATCGGACGGAGTGGTTGCACGTGCCATGTGTTCGAGATTGGTATCGTAGAGCATTGTGCCATGCACGATACTGCGCCCCGGAAGATGATAGAATGCGTTTCCCGATACCTTCTTTCCGCCTACAAGGATATCGTTGCGGCCTGTAGTACGGGCATCGACACCCAGCTTCTGCAAGGCATGCTCGACCATAAGCATGTAGCGGTTGAAGGTGAAATTGACATTTGTGGAAGGAGTGATATAGGAGAGCATGATGTTGCTCTTGTCGGCATAGACACATCCGCCTCCACTCTTGCGGCGATACATCCTGATTCCATTCCTGCTGCAGTAGGCCATGTCAACCTCGCTGTCGATAAGCTGGTTGCGCCCGAAGATGACCGTAGGCTCTACCTGCCACATGAAAAAATAGTCTTGCGCGGGTAATTCCCGTGCTACGTACTCCTCCATTGCAAGATAAAACGGCAGGTTGTACTCCTTTTCTTTTTGGAATGCGACGTATGTCATCTCGTGTCAGCGGAACATTCGCATTGAATTTTGAACCTATCGTCACAAATTTATAAAAAGAAAAAATCAATAACAATAGCTATAACATTTTTTTAGAATGAAACGGAGAAATGAAAAAAAGGACAAAAAAAGTGTGCACCCAGGCAGGATGCACACCATTTGAAATTATGTGGCGCAATATTACTTCGCAACAGCCTCAAGACGCTTGAGGATTGAGAATATGAATATTGCCGATATAAGACATACAGCAATAAGCACGCCCCAAACGATGTAGAGTTCCAGACCCCAGAGAAGGCCTGGGATTGAGATGAGGAAGTTGCCGATAGCTGTTGCCACGAACCAGCCGCCCATCATCATACCCTTGTACTTTGGAGGAGCAACCTTGCTCACGAAAGAAATACCGATTGGAGAGAGGAGCAACTCGGCTACTGTAAGCACGAGGTATGTGCTGATGAGCCAGTTCGGAGAAACGAGTGTTGCAGTGCCTGCCTCGATATTCGCCAGCTGCTCAGCCTGAACAGGAAGACCCCATGAGCCCACCAGAAGGATAACGAATGCTGCTGCAGCAACAAGCATACCGAGACCTATCTTCATTGGAGAAGAAGGCTCTTTGCCCTTCTTTGCAAGAGAAGCGAAAATAAGCATGATAATCGGGGTCAATGCCACAACGAAGCATGGGTTGAACTGCTGGAAGATAGGAGCCTCTACGCCAACAGAGCCAGTAACGTTCATTGCTCTGTAAACAAGAACACCGCCGAAAACGACGAGCATTGCAAATGCAATCATCTTGCCCTTGAAAGTCTTTGACTGGAATACATTGAGAAGACCATACACTACGAGAATAACGCAAACAAGGTTCCAGATGCTTCTCATATCAGTGAAACTGAATGACGGGCTGAGGAAAAGGCTCATGAAACCGCTCTCCGAAGTAGCTGTATATTCACGTGCGAACTGGTTCATTGTGATACCGTTCTGGTGGAATGCCATCCAGAAGAAGATAACCACAGCAAACACAAGGCAGAGACAAACGATGCGCTCCTTTGTCTGTGCAGGAGTAAGCTGCTCTTCTACAGCCTCTGTCGCGCCCTTTGCCACAGCCTTAGCACGGTCGGCATGAGCGAATGTGCCACGGAATGTGTAGTATATGATGATTGATACAATCAGAGAAACGCAAGCTACCGCAAAGGCGAAGTGATAGGAATCGGCCTTTGAAACAGCATAGCTCTCCTGCATCCATGCCATGATGCCAAGAGCAGCGGCAGCAGCGAACATTGAACCGATGTTGATAGCCATGTAGAAGATACTGAAACCCTCGTCACGCTTTGCAGCATACTTCGGTTCGTCATAAAGGTTACCTACAAGCACCTGAAGGTTACCCTTGAAAAGACCGGTACCCACACACACCAACATCAATGCCAAAGCCATGACGCCAAGCGCAAGTGTTCCCGCACCAAGAGGCAATGCAAGCAGGAAGTAACCCAGGAACATTACCAGAATACCGATTGTTACCATTTTGCCGAAACCGAACCTGTCGGCGAGCATACCGCCGAAAAGAGGCACGAAATAAACTACACCCAGGAAGATAGCCTGGATTGTACTTGAGGTTCCCATAGAGAAACCGAAGTTGTCCTGCAAAAAGAACAGGAACACAGCCAACATGGTGTAGTAGCCGAAACGCTCACCGGTGTTGGCAAGGGCTAACGCCCATAGACCTTTAGGATGTCCTTCAAACATAATGAATAAATTAAAAGTTAATAAATTGTCTCCAAAACAAGCACGGAAAGCCGTGCAGGGCAAAGCCGTTACCAGCCAAGGCTGGAATTGACATAATGCCACCGATTCTCCTTGCGGCCGCATGCCAGCGAGCCATTCTCGTTGACAACCGGACAGCGAACAATAAAAAACATTCATTATCACACTTGTTCCGGAATGCCGTTTTCGGGAAACTTTCGCAAATATAGAAAATATGACGAATAATTTAAAATATATGACAGTTAAAAACTTGCAAAAATGAAGAAAAGAATGAACATTACGCAAAATCGAAGCAAAAACAAGCAACATGCCCATATTTGTAAAGCAATGCACGCCCATTCGCCACTAAACAAACAAATCCAACGAGAAAACAGTTAACATTTACATATTGTCAAATTCAAGAAAGCATGAAAAAGTTAGAAATCATTTACCGCAAAAACGAGAGAGAATGCAACAGGGCATTATCGCTGATAGACGCGCTCAAGGAGGAGAACGACACATACAGGCTAATCGAACCGGTTCTGACAGAAGCCACAATCGGCATTGGCACTCCGGACGCTGGACAATACTTCATACTGCCGGCATTTCTTATCGACGGAGAGCTGATACACCAAGGTGCAATAACAGAGGAAGATGCAAAGAACATTCTCAATAAAACACTTGAATAGACACCGCATTACATCCTGTCAAACAGCTATTTAACAAAAACAAAACGCATCAAGACAAAAGCGCGGCAACGGGAATTACAGAGTTGGCACGACGAAAAATCGGCTTTTATTTTGCCTTTCGCGCGTTTTATATTATCTTCGCATGGAAATGCAACTACTTTTTACAGGAAAACGATAAAACAACATACAATGAGCGACCAAAGATACATGATGCGTGGCGTATCGGCATCAAAAGAGGATGTCCACAACGCTATAAAGAACATTGACAAAGGATTGTTTCCAAAGGCATTCTGCAAGATTATCCCCGACATTCTCGGCGGTGACCCGGAGTACTGCAACATAATGCACGCCGACGGTGCCGGCACAAAGTCGTCTCTGGCTTATCTGTACTGGAAAGAGACCGGAGACATCAGCGTATGGAAGGGAATTGCCCAGGATGCACTCATAATGAATATCGACGACCTGCTTTGCGTGGGCGCAACAGACAACATACTTGTTTCATCTACTATAGGAAGAAACAAGCTGCTTGTTCCGGGAGAGGTTATATCGGCAATAATAAACGGCACCGACGAACTGCTTGCCGAGCTCCGCGAAATGGGAGTGGGAGTGTATGCAACCGGCGGCGAGACAGCCGATGTAGGCGACCTTGTACGCACCATAATCGTTGACAGCACTGTAACATGCCGAATGAAACGAAGCGATGTGATAGACAATGCGAACATTGCTGCCGGCGATGTCATTGTAGGAATGGCTTCTTACGGGCAGGCAACATACGAAAAGGAGTACAACGGCGGAATGGGAAGCAACGGACTCACCTCGGCACGCCACGACGTGTTCAGCAAGTATCTTGCAGAAAAATATCCGGAGAGCTACGACAAGGCTGTTCCAAGCGAACTTACATACTCAGGAGGGCTGAAGCTGACAGACAAGGTTGAAGGCTCGCCGCTCGATGCCGGCAAGCTTGTATTGTCGCCGACACGTACATACGCACCTATCGTCAAGAAGATGCTCGATGCGCTGCGCCCCGAAATACACGGAATGGTACATTGTTCGGGCGGTGCTCAAACAAAGGTTATGCACTTCGTTGAGGGCAAAAGAGTTATTAAAGACAATCTATTCCCGATACCGCCACTATTCAAGACAATAAAAGAGCAGAGCGGAACCGATTGGGCCGAGATGTACAAGGTATTCAACATGGGCCATAGGCTCGAAGTGTATGTCAAGCCTGAGCACGCAGAGGAGATTATCGCTATCAGCAAGAGTTTCGGTGTGGACGCGCAGATAATAGGACGTGTAGAAGAGGCCGAAAAGAACGAGCTTATAATCGAAAGCCCTTACGGCACATTCAAGTACTAACATTTATGCCTTGCATTAATTTGCAGGGCATAAATTGCAGATAAACAATAATCTACAAATGGAGAATAATTCACTTTTGAGCAAGCTTAACGACCTTGAGGCACGTTTCCAGGAGGTTTCGACGCTTATAACCGACCCCGCAGTAGTGGCCGACATGAAGCGTTATGTCAGGCTCAATAAGGAATACCGCGAACTGGAACAGATTCTGGACGCACGAAAAAGATATATCCAGCTGCTCACTTCGCTGAGCGAGGCCAAGGAGCTGCTTGCAAACGAAAGCGACAACGAGTTGCGCGAAATGGCACGCGAGGAGATTGATATGTGCGAAGCCGCAATACCGCAGACCGAGGAGGAGATAAAGCTGCTGCTTATCCCTGCCGACCCTCAGGATGACAAGAACGCGATTCTGGAGATACGCGGAGGCACCGGAGGCGACGAGGCTGCCATCTTTGCAGGAGACCTGTTCCGCATGTACACAAAATATTGCGAGAGCAAGGGCTGGAGAATCGAGGTGTCAAGCTGCAGCGAGGGCACTTCGGGCGGATACAAGGAGATTATATGCACCGTGACCGGAGAAAAGGTTTACGGTACACTGAAATATGAATCGGGAGTGCACCGCGTACAGCGCGTGCCGGCAACAGAGACACAAGGCCGCGTACATACCTCGGCAGCATCGGTAGCAGTGCTACCCGAAGCGGAGGCCTTCGACGTGGAGATAACCGAAAGCGCGATAAAATGGGATACGTTCCGTTCGAGCGGTGCCGGAGGACAGAATGTCAACAAGGTTGAATCGGGAGTGCGTCTGCGCTACCCCTGGCTCAATCCCGAAACGAACCAGATTGAGGAGATTCTCATCGAATGTACCGAAACGCGAGACCAGCCAAAGAACAAGGAACGCGCTCTGGCACGTTTGAGGACACTCATTTACGACCGCGAGCACCAGAGGTATGCCGATGACATTGCAAGCAAGCGCAAGACAATGGTATCGACAGGCGACCGTTCGGCAAAGATACGTACCTACAACTATCCTCAGGGGCGTATAACAGACCATAGAATAAACTATACGATATATAACCTCAGCGCATTCGTGAACGGCGACATACAGGACTGCATAGACCACCTGATAATTGCCGAGAATGCCGAAAGGATGAAAGAACAGGAACTATAAATAAAACAATACAAGCCATGAACAGACAAGAACTTGTAAAACAGATTAAGGAGAAGCGTTCGTTCCTATGCGTAGGACTCGACAGTGACATCAAGAAGCTCCCGGCTCATCTTCAGGGCAGCGAGGATGCTGTATTTGAGTTCAACAAGGCAATAATAGACGCTACAGCACCATACACAGTGGCATATAAGCCGAACCTTGCATTCTACGAGGCATGCGGAGTGAAAGGCTGGATAAGCTTCGAGAAGACAGTGAACTACATAAAGGAGAACTATCCCGAAATATTCATCATCGCAGATGCAAAGCGCGGAGACATAGGAAACACATCATCGCTCTATGCACGTTCATTCTTCGAAGAGATGAAGGTCGATTCAATCACTGTTGCCCCATACATGGGCGAAGACAGCGTAAAGCCGTTCCTTGCATACGAAGGAAGCTGGGTGATTGTGCTTGCACTGACATCTAATCCCGGCTCACACGACTTCCAGCTCACAAAGGACGAGAACGGGACAATGCTCTTCGAGAAGGTTCTTGAAACATCGCAGAAATGGGGAAGCGACGAGAACATGATGTATGTTGTAGGCGCGACACAGGGCAAGTCATTTGAGAATGTACGCCGCATCGTTCCCAACCACTTCCTGCTTGTTCCAGGAGTAGGAGCACAGGGCGGCTCCCTTGAGGAGGTATGCAAGTATGGCATGAACAGCGATTGCGGTCTGCTTGTGAACGCAAGCCGTGCAATCATCTTTGCCGACAGCAGCGAGAACTTCGCAAAAACGGCAGCAGAGAAGGCACACGACTACCAGCAACAGATGGAGCGGGAGCTGAAAGCAAGAAATGTTATATAAAATATCCAAAATCGTCTTTGTGTAATAATTTATACAAAAATACAGCTCATATTTGCGCGAAATAGTTATCTTCGCAATATTATAAAGTAAAAAGAACACTGGTATATGAAATTCACAGCCAAGCAGATTGCATCTTTCATCAACGGAGAAGTTGTAGGCAACGAGAATGCAGAGGTGTTTACTTTTGCCAAAATAGAAGAAGGCGTGCCGGGAGCACTTTCATTCCTGGCTAACCCTAAATATACAGAATACATCTACTCTACCCGCTCGTCGGTAGTTCTCGTGAACCGCGACTTTGAACCGGACGGAGAGATTGCAGCTACACTTATAAAGGTAGATAATGCATACGAGAGTCTTGCAAAGCTCATGATGATGTACGAATCGAGCAAGCCACGCAAGCAAGGCATCAGTTCATTGGCATCAATCGCCGGAACTGCAAAAATCGGAGAGAACTGCTACATTGCCCCATTCGTCGTCATAGGCGAGGGATGCGAAATAGGAGACAACTGCATGATTCATGACGGTGTTTCCATAGGCGACGGAGCAAAGATCGGCAACGGTTGCATACTCTATGCACATGCCACTGTTTACCATGACTGCCGTGTCGGCAACGATTGCATACTCCATAGCGGTTGCGTAATAGGTGCTGACGGTTTCGGCTTTGCACCGACAGCCGAGGGCTACAACAAGATACCGCAGACAGGTATCGTCGTAATCGAAGATAATGTCGAGGTTGGCGCCAACACATGTATCGACCGTGCGACGATGGGAGCAACTACAATACACAAGGGAGTCAAGCTCGACAACCTTGTACAGATTGCCCACAACGACGAGGTTGGCAGCCACACAGCCATGGCTGCGCAGGTAGGCGTTGCAGGTTCGACAAAGATTGGCGAATGGTGCATCTTCGGCGGACAGGCAGGAATCTCCGGCCACAGCACTATCGGAGACCACACAACTGTCGGCCCGCAGTGCGGTACAATAGGAAACCTTGAGGGCGGAAGAACCGTACTCGGAGCTCCAGCCATTGACGCGAAAGAGTACATACGCCTTTCGGCTTACATGAGACGCCTGCCCGATATGGACAAGAAAATTAAAGAGCTTACAAGGCAACTTGAAGCATTGAAAAACAAATAAAACAACTTCTATGAACAAACAGAAGACACTCAACGGAAGTTTCTCGCTATTCGGCAAGGGTTTGCACACAGGCTTGAGCCTCACTGTAACATTCAACCCGGCCCCGGAGAACCATGGTTACAAGATACAGCGCATCGACCTGCCAGGCGAGCCTATAATAGATGCAGTAGCAGAGAACGTGACAGAGACGACACGAGGCACTGTACTAACAAAGGGAGAGGCACGCGTAAGCACTGTCGAGCACGCAATGGCAGCACTGTTTGCCTTAGGCATTGACAACTGTCTTATGCAGGTCAACGGCCCGGAGTTTCCTATCCTCGACGGAAGCGCAAAACTCTATGTAGAGAACATCGAGCGCATAGGTCTCAAGGAGCAGAACGCAGAGAAGGATGTCTTTGTCATCAAATCAAAGATAGAGATAAAGGACGAGAACACCGGAAACTCTATCATCATTCTTCCCGACGAGAACTTCAGTCTCAATGTGCTCGTACACTACGAGAGCGGCATCCTTTACAACCAGTATGCCACACTGGAGGACATGAACGATTTCAAGGAGGAGATTGCATCGAGCCGTACTTTCGTATTCGTACGCGAGCTTGAGCCGCTGCTTCACCTCGGACTAATCAAGGGAGGCGACCTTGACAATGCTATTGTGATATATGAGCGCGAAATGCCCCAGGACAAATATGACCAGCTTGCCGATGTACTCGGAGTTCCGCACATGGATGCGAAGAAGCTCGGCTATCTGAACCACAAGCCTCTCGTTTGGAACAACGAGCCGGCACGACACAAGTTGCTTGATATCATAGGCGACCTTGCCCTCATAGGAAAGCCGCTGCAGGGACGCATCATTGCAACATGCCCCGGCCACACCATCAACAACAAGTTTGCACGCGCAATGCGCAAGATTATCCGCGAACACCAGATTCAGGCGCCGATATACGACCCGAACCGTGAGCCGGTAATGGACATCAAGCGCATCAAGGAGCTTCTACCGCACCGTAACCCGATGCTTCTTGTTGACAAGGTGACAGAACTCGGCTCGAACTACATTGTCGGCACAAAGAATGTCACAATGAACGAGCAGTTCTTTGTCGGGCACTTCCCCGACGAACCGGTGATGCCTGGTGTTCTGCTTATAGAAGCAATGTCGCAGTGCGGTGCCCTGCTTGTAATGAACATGCTCGACGAACCTGAGAAGTATTCAACTTACTTCCTCAAGATTGACAAGATTGCATTCCACAAGAAGGTAGTTCCCGGTGACACACTGATATTCAAGGTTGAGCAGCCCTCACCGATACGTCACGGCATAGCAATGATGAAAGGATATGTCTTTGTTGGCGAGAAGCTTGTTGCCGAAGCACAGTTCATCGGACAAATAATAAAGAATAAAGAATAAAGATAACATTATGATAAGTCCATTAGCATACATACATCCCGGAGCCAAACTTGGGGAGAATTGTACAGTCGAGCCTTTTGCATACATCGACGACAATGTTGTAATCGGAGACAACTGCCACATCATGGCAAACGCATCGGTTCTCAGCGGAACACGCATGGGCAACAACAACAGGGTTTTCCATGGTGCCGTAGTAGGCGGTATTCCTCAGGACCTGAAGTTTGTCGGAGAGGACACAACCCTTGAGATAGGCGACAACAACATGATACGCGAGAATGTTACTCTAAACCGAGGTACTGCGTCAAGAGGCAAGACAGTCATTGGCAGCAACAACCTCTTCATGGAGAACTCACACATCGGCCATGACTGCATCATAGGCAGCGGATGTATCATTGGAAATACGACAAAGATTGCCGGCGAGGTGATTATCGACGATTTTGCAATTCTCAGCGCATGTGTGCTTGTACACCAGTTCGGGCATATCGGAAGCTATGTAATGATACAGGGCGGAAGCCGTTTGAACAAGGATATTCCACCTTATATAATTGTAGGCCGTGAGCCCGCTAGATACAGCGGACTGAACATTATAGGCCTTCGCCGCAGAGGGTTCAGCAACGAGACGATAAAGAGCATCCACGATGCTTACCGCCATATATATGAAAGCGGAACCATCGTTTCAAAGGCAATCGAGCGTATAAAGGAGAATATGGAGTTGACGCCTGAAGTCGAGAACATAATAAGGTTCGTAGAGAAAGAGGCGGAAAGAGGTATTATCGGATAAAAAATCAAAACTATGATATACAAGTTCAGACTTTTGTCGGATGAGGTTGAAGATTTCAGAAGAGATATTGAAATCGATTCCGATGCAACATTCATCGAACTGCATAATGCGATTCTGCAGTCGGTCAACTACCCCGACGACCAGATGACATCGTTCTTCATCTGCAATGACAGATGGATTAAGGAGATTGAGATTACACGCGAGGATATGGGAAGCATGTCCGAAGAGGACAACTATATAATGGCAGATACCGTAATAGGCGACCTCGTTGAGGAGGAGAAACAGAAGCTGCTTTATGTATTCGACCCGCTGGGCGACCGTGTTTTCTACATGGAGCTGAGCAAGATAGAATTCGGGAAGGATATTGATGCCCCGGTTTGTGTAAAGAGCACAGGCGAAGCACCTGCCCAGGTTCTCAACTTTGAGGAACTTATAAGCAAGACACCGGCGGCAACAGCAGGAACAGAGGATTACAATGAAGATTTCTACGGCAGTGACGGCTACAACGAGGACGACCTCGACCCGGATGGCTACGACATCGGCAGTCTGTCGGAGATAAGTTCAATCGACGATATTTATTAATGTTCAGTCAACAACTGGACAGATAACCAAGTCCCGGTGCAGAAGAACAATCTTATAGTACTAATAGGACCTACAGCTGTTGGCAAAACTGAAACAAGTTTTGCCATAGCTTCTTATTACGGGTGTCCTATCATCTCGGCCGACTCAAGACAGATGTACAAAGGCATGCAGATAGGGACAGCCATGCCCACGCAGGAAGAACTCGAACGTCACAAGCACTACTTTGTAGGAAACCTATCACCCGGAGACTACTACAGTGCAGCACGATACGAAGAGGAGGTTATGAAGCTGCTGGAAGAGGAGTTCCCGCACCACCCTACAATGCTTCTTTCGGGAGGCTCGATGATGTATATCGACGCTGTGTGCAACGGCATTGACGATATCCCGACAGTTGACAGCGAGACACGCGCGATGATTCTCGAAAAATACGAAAAGGAGGGAGTTGACAGCCTTGCGGCTGAACTGCGCCTGCTCGACCCGGAATACTACAATGAGGCCGACATAAAGAACCCCAAGCGCGTTATGCACGCACTTGAGATATGCTACATGACAGGCAAGCCATACAGCTCGTTCCGCAGGAAAGAGAAGAAAGAACGCCCGTTCAACATCATAAAAGTCGGGCTTAGACGTGAACGTGAAGAACTTTATGACCGCATAAACCGCAGAGTCGATGCAATGGTAGAACAGGGCCTTGTGGAGGAGGTCAAGAGCTTCATACACCTTAAGGAGCATAATTCGCTGAATACTGTAGGATACAAGGAGATATTCAAATATCTTGACAACGAATGGTCATTGCCGTTCGCTATTGAAAAAATAAAGCAGAACACACGTATATATTCACGCAAACAGACAACATGGTACCGCAAAGACATGGATATAGAGTGGTTCCATCCGAATGATATAGAAAAAATAATACAACATATCGAAAGCAAGCGCGTTTAGAGAATATCACTATTCAAACTACACATCAGATGATAAAAAGAGTATTTGTATTGTGCATTCTTCTATGCACGTTATTTGCCGGATTAGCGCAGGAGTTCAGCATCGACTATATAACCCCATCCACACTAAAAGGCAGCAATGGCGAGAAAATCGGAAAGGGCGACCAATTGAGAATGAATACCGTTTTCAGGGTTCCGCTGTCAATGAAACGTAAAGAGAACGGGAGTATCAGGAAATGGGACATGACATTCAATGCAAAGTATGCCCGCATGGATTATGAAGGAATAGCAGGCACCGTTTATCCTGATGAGATAATAAACAGCGGAGCCATGCTGACGCATGTGCGCTCATTGGGCAAGAAGTGGAACATGGTTGCCTCACTTGGAGTATCGCTGAATGCTATACCCGACCACATCCGCTGGCAGAACATTACACTGAGCGGCGGACTTATATTCATGTACAGCGTAAGCAAGGAGCTGCATATAGGCATAGGAACTGCAGTGACAACACAATATGACACTCCGCTCATTCTTCCGTTGCCTTATATCGCATGGAACAAGGACGGCAAATACAGAATCGAACTCAACATGAGAGGTGTTCCCGAAATAAAGATTTCTACCGACATAAACGAGAGGATGAGCCTTGCATTCAAGCCATTCATGATGCAACGCGAGACTGCCGTAATGGAACAGAAAGGCAAGGACCTTGTTTACAGCATGAACTCAATGGGTTCCACATTCACCTTCCAATACAAGATATCGAAGAGAGCCACATGGGTTGCCGATGCCGGCTACATCTGGAGAAGAACAATAAAGATAAACGAGAGGAGCTGGAAAGGATTCTGGGACAGCATAACCGATGACGACAGCCGAAGCAAGTTCAAGAACAGTTTCATTATCTCAACAGGAATCAGATTCAGCTTAAAATAGGCTGAACTGTTATAAAAGATGGCGACCCAAAAGAAAAATGGGTCGCCATCTTTTGTTGTATAAGTCACTTCCTTTTGGATATCTAATCAATTATCAATCCTCTCTTATCTCAGGTATATTTGTATAGTCGCCGCGTATGATTTTGAAATCGGGATGAACGCCTGTAAATGCATTGTTTGCGATTTCTGTATCTTCAGGAACGTATGCTATCTTGAGATTAGGACAGTTCTCAACTCCCCATGCCTCGATATTCTTAGTACCGGGAGCCACGATAAGCACCTCCATTGCATCGTGTCTGTAAACTGTATTCTTGTACATTGTTTCCATTGGCATGAGTTCTACACACTTCATGGCTGCAGGAATGTATGTAAGCTGGAACTCGTTGCCGTTCTTGCGATATACGACACCAAGGTAGCTTGCGAATGTTGTGTTCTCCGGGTCAACCTCGATATACTCTACATTGGAAGCATTGTATGAAAGACCCATATAATTTTCGCCAAGGCTCTTTATATTCTTTCCAATATTTATCTGCTTGATATTAGGATTGAGAGGTACAGTCGGGCTGAACGAAGTCACCTGATATCCTAATGCGCTGAATGGAACGACAAAAATCTCCTCACTGCTTTCGACGCTGCATATATTGAGGTGATATTCATTATAGTTGAACCATACACCGTTCTCCTTGGCAAGCACCACGTCGAATGAAGAGGGATACAAGTGTTTATAGCCTGATGTTGCCGCCAGAATCCATGAACCGCTATTTGTAGGGTCGCTCACGTACCATTTGTCGTCGCAGTGAACGTAGTTCCATGCATGACCGCCTACCGGGTTAAGTATTCCGTTACAAACAAAAGCCGGGATATCTATGCTATGAAGCATAATGAAGAGGAGATTCGCATAACCCTGGCAAACACCTTTAAGGTTTTTGAAAACGGGATACGGGTCATTATCGGAATTCTCGTACTTGACATTCAAGCGAACCCAATCATAACATTTTGTATATTTTTCCTTCTGTGTCGTAAGCCCGGCTACAAGATTCTCTGTAAAGTCCTGGATTTCGGCATACTGTTCAGGAGTGATGTTGGCACGGCCAAGAGTATCTGTCATCTCTGCAATATAATCAGTTGGCACTTTACCTAAAAGATTCTTTGCCTGAAGATATGGAGCACCGCTAAGCGCTTTACATCCGTCATCTTCGGCAAACTGTGCTGTACGTGTCTCCTCTGTATTTTCAACAGGAGCTTTCGGAGCCTGCAACTCCTGTTCTTCGTCACTGCTGCATGAGCCGAATACAAATGCAGCTGAAATAACTGATAAAAGTAAAATTTTTTTCATAGTTCATTTTAAGTTAATATTCTATTCTTTGCTTTACTTCGTCAACACCGTCAATCTTAGAGATGCTTGATATTGCCTCCTGCAACTCAGCTGCCGAATGCACCTGAAATCCCATTGAACAATCGACAATCTCGTCCTTGCTCTCTGTAAGTATATGCGTTAGTGAAAGCTGGAGACGGTTAGTGATGCAGTCGATGAGGTCAACAAGCAGATGATAGCGATCGACAGCCCTTATGTCTATTCTCACATTATAGAGGAAATCACTGTCACTCTCGAAGTTCACGGCTACAATATCGTCACCTCGCTGCGATGCCAAACGGATAGCCGACTTGCAGTCGCGACGGTGTATGCTTATGGAGCCATCGGGATTCTTGAAGCCTATAACCTCGTCACCGGGAAGAGGGCGGCACACCTCGCAACGCACGAACTGCAATTGACGCTGCTTGTTCAGGAATGTTGTTATGTGCGACTTTGCCTTGAAAGTAGATACATGCTCCAGCCAATCCCTTTTCGGTGTTATGTTATCGTTCTTGCCGATATATACCACATCGCCACGCTCCAGTTCGGTCTTTACAGAGACAAGCTGGCCATTTATGCGTGCATACTGGGCATGCAAGCCAAGCTCGCTGTGAATCTCGAACGCAAAGTCAAGAGCAGTCGCTCCCTTTGGCAGAATGACGGCTTTTCCGTCGGGAGTATATGCTGTAATATCGTCGTTATAGAACGAAGAGGTCACACCGTCCATATATTCGACCTCCTTGCCTCTGGTAGCCATTTCCTGAAGGACATGCTTGAACTTCTCCAGCCAGTTGGTGATGTTGGTTTCGGTACTCTCCGCAATACATCCGAACTGCGACTTGCGTATCATGCGCTCCGATGATATATGCACCTCTTCCCATGTTCCTTGCGGAGTGAGCAGCTGTACATGATAGCTCTGGTAACCGTTCTCCTTTGGAGAATCGATGAAGTTGGCAACGCTGCCCGGTTTCTCCTTGAAACGGTCGGTAAGGATAGAGTATATCTTCAGACTCATATCCTTTTCGGAGTACTCATGGGTATTGGGATATATGATACGTATGTAATACTTTCCTTCGACATGCTTGAAGTCGCAACCGGTGCTGTGCATCTTGCGCCATGCGCTGTAAGGGCCACGCGAATAGACCTCTGTACGCGCCATGAAGATATCGTTGTTCTCAAGCAGGCGTTCTATCTCGAACATGAACGACTTAAGGCCGGCTTCGCGTTCCTTAAGCTCCTTAGCGAGACATTCGTCTATATATGCATAGTCTCTCGGACAACGGTAGCGGAAAGAAAGGTTCTCCATTTCGCGCTTGATGTAGTATAGACCCAAGCGATGAGCCAGCGGAGCATAAAAGTAGTCGGTCTCGCCGGCTATCTTCATCTGCTTATCGGGGCGCATACTACTTAAGGTACGCATGTTGTGCAAACGGTCGGATAGTTTTATGAGCAGCGCACGGATATCGTAATGGAGCGAGTTGAGCATCTGCTTGTAGTTGTCTATCTGGCTCGACGAGCCGGCAGGGCTTAAAGCGGGCTTCTTCTTTTTCTTTGTTACGACATCGACAAGGAATGCCACGTCGTCGCCGAAACGCTCTCGTATATCCTCTATCGTATATGGTGTATCCTCAACCACATCGTGCAGGAAAGCGGCAATTATCGGGTTCGCGCCCAAGCGCAGCTCCTCGGCAACAATCTTCGCCACTGCTACCGGATGCATTATATATGGCTCTCCCGACTTGCGCTTTTGCTCCATGTGCGCTTCGCGTGCAAGGCTGTAAGCCTGCTCAATACGTTCAACGTCCTCGGCCGACAGACGGCGCGAGAGGCGCGTTAGAAGTTCCTGGACTTCATTGTCAATTTTCTGATACTCCATAACCGTTTAACAACATTGCTCACATAAAGTACAAAATTGACAAAAAAACGTAAAACCTCAAACGATTTTACATATTTTAAGCATACACACTATAGAAATAGGGATATAGCCTGACGGCATAAATAAAAAAGGAGCCCCGTACTTCTATTTTTCGTCTTATTTGCTTAACTTTGCAAATCGACTACGAAAACAGTTTAAGAATTATGATAGCACAGATAAACCAGTTGCTCGAAGAGATTAAGGGCACTACAGCCACAAATGCCGAAGAGCTTGAGGCCTTGCGCCTGAAATACCTGAGCAAGAAAGGATTGATAAACGGGCTCGTTGCCCAGTTCCGCGAGGTTCCAGCCGAACAGAAAAGAGAAGTCGGCGTAAAGCTCAACGAGTTGAAGAACGCAGTACAGGAGCATTTCAACAACCTTAAGGAGCAACTTTCGAACAAGGAAGAGGAACAGTGCGAGATTGACCTTACACGTCCTTCCTACCCTACTGTATTAGGAACACGCCATCCGTTGTCAATAGTAAAGAACGAGATAGTGGATATATTCTCGCGTCTCGGTTTCTCTATCGCAAACGGTGTTGAGGTTGAGGACGACTGGCATGTATTCTCTTCCATGAACTTTGCCGAAGACCACCCGGCACGTGACATGCAGGATACATTCTTCATCGAGGCACACCCCGATATCATCCTGCGCACACACACCAGCAGCGTGCAGAGCCGCGTAATGGAGACAAGCCAGCCACCGATACGCATCATCGCTCCGGGCCGCGTATATCGCAACGAGGCTATCAGCTACCGTGCGCACTGTTTCTTCCACCAGCTCGAAGGACTGTATATCGACAAGAACGTATCGTTCACCGACCTAAAGCAGGTCCTGCTTCTCTTCGCACAGGAAATGTTTGGAAAGGAGACAAAGATACGTCTGCGCCCTTCATACTTCCCATTTACAGAGCCGAGTGCTGAGATGGACATCAGCTGCAACATCTGCGGCGGCAAGGGATGCCCGTTCTGCAAGAATACCGGATGGGTAGAGATTCTCGGTTGCGGCATGGTTGACCCCAATGTGCTTGAGCTTTGCGGCATCGACAGCAAGGAATATTCGGGCTATGCATTCGGTATGGGTATCGAGCGTATCACTAACCTGAAGTATCAGGTAAAGGACCTTCGCCTGTTCAGCGAGAACGACGTGCGTTTCCTCAAGTTGTTCGAGAGCGCGAACTAAACTGCCAAAGGAGAGCTATGCCTACAACGATATACATGACTCGTCACGGCGAGACCATCGAAAACTCAAAAGGGCTGTTCCAGGGACAGACACCCGGACACCTTTCGGAACTTGGCATTGAGCAGGCACATTCATTGCGTCCGCGCATTGCCGAACTGGAATTCGACGTAGTGCTTTGCAGCGACCTCAAGCGTTGCTTAGACACGGCAGAGATTGCACTCAAAGGCATAGAGTGTACATTCATAAAAGAACCGCTTCTGCGCGAACGCGATCTCGGCAACCTCGCCGGCACACCAATCAAGGGAGCCGTATATAACGACACTGTAGAGACGGAGGAGTCGATGAAGGAGCGCGCACACAAGTTCCTTGACAAAGTACGCCGCGAGTACCCAGGCAAAAAGATTCTTGCTTTCAGCCACGGTTTCTTCTGCCGTATCATGGAGGCCGAGATAAAGGGAGTCACTCACCGCGATGTTACACTGTTCGGGAATTGCGAGATAAGAGAATTCATAGTGTAAATCAGGGCCCCGCCCTGATTTACTTTATATTATCACCTTAAGAATCATGAAAAGAGCCGACCTATACAAAAAGGTTATTGAATATTTTGAAGCAGCAATGCCTATTGCCGAGACGGAGCTGAACTACTCCACTCCCTTCGACCTTCTTGTCGCAGTCATTCTGTCGGCCCAATGCACCGACAAACGTGTGAACATGGTCACTCCCGACCTCATTGCACGCTACCCCGATGCCCAAGAAATGGCCCAGGCGCACCCCGACGAGATATATAACTACATAAAGAGCGTATCGTACCCCAACAACAAGGCAAAGCATCTTGTCGGTATGGCACAGAAGCTGTGCAGTGATTTCGGAGGTGAGGTGCCCGACACTTTAGAGGAGCTTGTAACACTGCCAGGCGTAGGGCGCAAGACAGCGAACGTAATACAGTCGGTTGTTTGGGGAAAGAGCGCGATGGCGGTCGATACGCATGTATTCCGTGTGAGCCACCGCATAGGGCTTGTGCCGAAGCGATGCACAACCCCGTATAGCGTAGAAAAGGAGCTTATGAAGTACCTTCCGCACGACATTGTGCCAAAGGCGCACCACTGGCTCATTCTGCATGGACGCTATGTCTGCACCGCGCGCAAGCCATTATGCGACAAGTGCGGACTTTCCGCTTTTTGCAGCGAGGCAAAAAGCGGAAAGTAAAGCACTCGATAACACGAGCAGCAACAAGTCAAGCGCAGCACTGCTGAAAGTAGTGCCGAATTTTCACTTTAACTACAAGACACAAAATTATCGGTACTTTCGGCGGATTACAATCTTAGGGCTTCGAGCTAATATGCCTTTTACAAAATTTAGTTTATTTTATTGCCTCTTTTATTTAAAAAACATTATCTTCGCATTCTGAAGATTCTATAAATAGAATAACTGTAATTATTACTAACATAATATCATTAAAACTATGACAATTGACAATTTCAAGTTTGCCGGCAAAAAGGCAATCGTTCGTGTTGATTTCAATGTGCCTTTGAACGAAGAGGGCAAAATCACTGACGACACACGTATCCGCGGTGCTCTCCCTACATTGAAGAAGGTATTGGCTGACGGTGGTGCTCTCATCATCATGTCACACATGGGCAAGCCAAAGGGCAAGGTAAACGCAAAGTACTCTCTGAGCCAGATTGTTGGCGCTGTTTCAGAGAAGCTCGGTGTTCCCGTACAGTTCGCTCCCGACTGCGCAAAAGCTGCTGAGGCTGCTGCAGCATTGAAGGCCGGCGAGGTATTGATGCTTGAGAACCTCCGCTTCTATCCAGAGGAGGAAGGCAAGCCTGTAGGCATTGACAAGGAGGATCCTGCATACAACGATGCAAAGAAGGCAATGAAGGAGTCTCAGAAGGAATTCTCAAAGACTCTCGCTTCTTATGCCGACTGCTACATCAACGACGCATTCGGTACAGCTCACCGCCGTCATGCTTCTACAGCTGTCATCGCCGACTACTTCGACGCTGACAACAAGATGCTCGGCTACCTCATGGAGAAGGAGGTAAAGGCTGTTGACAACATACTAAAGGATATCAAGCGTCCGTTCACAGCTATCATGGGCGGTTCAAAGGTTTCTACAAAGATAGGTATCATCGAGAACCTCATGGACAAGGTAGATAACCTCATCCTCTGCGGCGGTATGACATACACATTCGCTAAGGCACAGGGTGGCGAGATTGGCCGTTCAATCGTCGAGGACGACAAGCTCGACCTTGCTCTCAACATCATGGAGCAGGCTAAGGCCAAGGGTGTAAACCTCGTTCTTGCCAAGGACTGCGTTGCTGCCGACGACTTCTCAAACGACGCTAACACACAGGTATGCCCGGCAGGTGCTATCCCCGAAGGTTGGGAAGGCCTGGATGCAGGTCCTGAGGCTCAGAAGGCATTCGCTGCAGCTATCGTTGACGCAAAGACTATTCTTTGGAACGGCCCTGCAGGCGTATTCGAGTTCGACAACTTCACAGCCGGTTCACGTGCTATCGCCGAGGCTATCGGCAAGGCAACTGCTAACGGTGCGTTCTCACTCATCGGTGGCGGTGACTCTGTAGCATGTATCAACAAGTTCGGTATGGCCGACCAGGTATCTTACATCTCTACCGGCGGCGGTGCTCTTCTTGAGGCTATTGAGGGCAAGGTGCTCCCAGGCGTTGCAGCTATCAAGGGTGAATAATTCACTTGAATAGATAGATTCCATAAACAGCGCGGGGCACCGCGCTGTTTATTTTGTTAAGCAAAAAGGGAATGTTACAAAAGTTGCCGAAGCCTTGGGCTTTCACATTTCACACATAACCTTTCACCTCGAACAGACATGGACGAAAAGCGCATCATAGAAATACAAAGCAAAGTTGCCGGACTTCTTCTGGAGTCGCGGCTGAAACAGGCTATCGACACCCTTGAAGAACTTGTCGATGACCTGCAGGAATGGGGGCTACGCTCTCAGTTCAACGAGATGCAGACAGCCTACAAATACATGCTGGAATACATGCGTATGGGCATGCCCGACCCCGACAGGAAAAAACTGTATGCAAACCTTACAGGACGATGCTACATGCTGAACGACATGATAGCAGCTGCACGCATCAGCGAGCACTCCACAAAGGTGTATTGCCAGATGCGCCGACGTTACAAGAACCTTGACGGGCTCGCGGCACTCTTCGACAAGCTAAAGGAGAACAGAGCCAACAAGGAGATTACAAAAGAGCTGCCTGCAAGCGAGTGCAAGAACATAAGCAACGAGCTGGCACGAGAGCATGAGGCACTGCTGCCGCAGCTGTTCGGCATGCTATGGAGCAGCATATCGTGGAGCAAGAGCGATGCCGAATACATCGGGCGCATCATGGACGACCACGAGATACCGGCAAAAGACCGTGCAGTTGCCGTAAGCGCAATAACTTTGAGTGCGCTAAAATGCTTCGAACCGCTAAAGGCTATAGCCCTCTGCACTATTGCCAGCAACAGCGACACCATGCTATCGACACGCGCAATCATAGGTCTCATACTTGTTCTCTACCGCTACAGCGAGCGCATAAAGCACTATAAGGAGCTGGGCGATGCCATTGAACCCATAAAAGAGAACGCCGTTGTCATGCGCCGCATACAGACCATACAGATACAGCTTCTCCGTAGCCGCGAGACGCAGAAGATAGACCGCAGGATGCGCGAGGAGATTATACCGGCAATGATGAAGAACCCTCAGCTCAGCAAAGAGAAGTTCAGCATCGACATCCTCAAGGAGATTGAGGAGAGCGAGGATAAGAACCCCGAATGGAAGAAATGGATAGAGAAGGATGAGATAAAGAGCAAGGTAGAAGAGATGGCCAAATGGCAGATTGAGGGTGCCGACGTATATATGAGCACATTCTCTCAGCTCAAGAACTTCCCCTTCTTCAGCGAGATGTCGAACTGGTTCCGTCCTTTCGATGCCGAAGTTCCTTCGATAGCCGAGATTCTGCCGGCAGACAAGAGTGGCAACAAGAGCCTTATAGGAGCCATCTGCAACTCGCAGTTCTTTTGCAACAGCGACAAGTACTCTTTCTGTTTCACATTCAAGCAAGTACCGCAACAGCAGCGCGACATGCTCATGGGCCAGATAGGCGGCGAGGGTGACCCGTCGTCACAGGAGCTCGACACGGCAGCCGAAGCACCTGTAGAGAAGAGAGCCGAGGTAGAGAGCAACCAGTACATCCAGGACCTCTACCGCTTCTTCAAGCTGTCGAACTACCGTCATGAGTTCGACGACCCCTTCACCGAACCCCTCAACCTACTCATACACGATGGCATGCGAGAGCTTATAGAGAACAAGGAAGCCATTCTGCGCACATTCCGTTACCTTGTAGAGAAAGAGTACTATTCCGAAGCATACAATGTAGGAAAGCTATATGAGCAAGGAGGTGAGTGCGACGCACAGTTCTGCCAGGAGATGGGCTACTGCCTGCAGAAGGGGCATGAATACAACGAAGCAATCGACTACTACACCAAAGCCGACATAATAAAGCCCGACACCCTATGGACACTCCGCCACATAGCGCAGTGCTACAGACTCCAGGGCGAATCGGACAAGGCACTGAGCTACTACATGATGGCCGAAGAGCTCGCGCCGGAGAACATATCGCTGCTGCTGCAGACCGGAGAAAGCTTCGCTGCAATGAAGCAGTACGACGAAGCCTTTGCACGCTTCTACAAGGTAGAGTACCTCAAGCCCAGCTCATTGCGCGCAACACGCGCCATAGCATGGTGCTCATTCGTCACCGGCAAGGACGAACAGGCACGTGCATACTACAAGCGTCTTACAGAAATGCCTTCCCCAAGCTTCGAGGATTTCCTCAATACCGGACATGTAGAATGGGTCACAAATAACAACGCCCAAGCAATAGAATACTACAACAAAGCCAAAGAAATTTGCGGAGATAAAAAGTTGGCTGACACACTCATAAATGACAAAGAAATTCTATTTAATCGTGGTGTGAGCAAAATAGAGCTGCAGTTACTAATAGACCTAATCAGCTGAAACGGTTTCGACGACACGAGCAGTGTTAGGTCGCAGGTAGCGTGGCAAGGTCACGCCCTGCGGGTCACGAAAGGCGAGTGTTGTCAATGCCGGACATGTAGAATGGGCTACAAAGAACAACGCCCAAGCAATTGAATACTATAACAAAGCAAAGGAGGTATGCAGCAATCCCAACCTGGTTGCAGAACATATAATGAAAGACAAAGAAATTCTTAAAGCAAGGGGCATAAACGAAAAAGAACTGCTACTATTAAGAGACCTAATTATATAAGGCTTCGACAACACGAGCAGCAGAAATCAGTACTTAATCTTGAAATAATCAAGCAAAGCCTTGTAGTTATCCTGAGCAGTGAGACAAGTATCCAAAAGATACCCTCGCACACTATCCCACTGCTGCAAGCCACGATAATAGAACATCTTCAGTTCATCAGTTATGATAAAAGGAACAAAGCCATTGGCAAGGCACTCCTTGAACATGACAAGACGCCCAACACGGCCGTTTCCATCCTGGAACGGATGTATTGCCTCAAAACAATGGTGAAAATCAATAATATCCTCAAACGACTTGCGCCTTATGGCATTATACCATTTAAGCAGAGCCTTCATCTCACGGCTCACATCCTCAGGAGCTACTGTATCACTGCCACCCACCTCATTGGGCAGACGCTTGTACTCCCCTACGGCAAACCACTCCCTGCAGCTGTCCGTTGTACCACGTTTGAGCAAAGCATGCAACTCCTTAATGAGTCCCTCGTTCAGGCACTCCTGCGCCCTATCAATAACCAGGTCAATGCAGCGGAAATGGTTAGTAGTCTCAATGATATCATCAACACGCAGAGCCTCACCCTCAACACCAACTGTGTTAGTCTCAAAAATGAAGCGCGTCTGTTCATGAGTAAGACGGCTACCCTCAATGTGATTTGAATTATATGTCAAGTCAACCTGCGTGCGATGATAGATACCCCCCCTCAGCGCGGCATCTTTCTGCTCCTTTAGAGCAAGAAGCAACGGCATAGGCCTGCGTTGACGTGCCTTACGCTCAGGCAGCCGGGCATCGGCTGGCACACTCCACGTCTTGCCAATAAGCACCGCTCCGTCAATCTTGCCTTGAGCACAATAATTACGTGCAGTACGCTCAGCAATCCCATACCTCTTTGCAAATTCAGTAACCGAAATATAATCCATAATACACCCTATCGGCAAGTTATAGTATCAAAAACACCACAAATATACCATTTCTTGCCGATATCGGCAAGAAATAAACAATATTAGTGATTTTTGTTATAATCCGTACATTACTTATTATACAAACCTGTTACATCAACAACTACATCATTTACATACGCAGGACTCCAGCGAAGTTTGTCATCCATAACAATCTTTACATGAATAGAGTCTGTATCAGGCAGTGCCGACGCTAGTATTGCATATAAGACTATCAAAAGATCTTAATGCAGCATCTTTACCATTGATAGTAATAAAAAGTCCTAATAATTTCATCGTTCGCTTTTCTTATTTGTCAAAGATTCATTTACACTTCTCTTATCGCTTCAATCAACTTGTAGACAGTTGTAGATGGATTATTAGGAGAATTCAGTTTCTTTGTGCGCTGTATTGCATTTTCTTCCCCCGCAGCAAATATACTGACATCAACGACACCCAGTTTACCTTTTGAATAATTACCTGAGTATTTCTTGTACATCTTTACACATGCATTCTGGTTCTGCTCGGCAGATACATCAACACAATGCAACAAAAACCAAAGTTCAACACAGGGATTGGAAACAAGAAGTGTCGCAGCGGGTATACACTTCAACTGCTCAAGCACACCAGCTACATCAAGGTCATACATCAAAAATATCTGATCCCTATCAGTCAGTTCATAACCTTTTTTGCAATTCTCAATATACCGGCACGATATGTTTGAATCACTTTTCCTTGGAATTATCTGAATGGGAACACGATATTTTGAACGCAGATGCATAACATAAGCAACCTCGGTTTCTCCTTCACAAAACACAAAGAAATTAGGTTTCATCTTCTTTTCCTTTGAAGTTCTGACTCGTCTTGCCATAACAATCAATTCTTAAAGTTCGCTAAAGACTCGTCAACATAAGGGATTGCATCAAAACGGCCCTGCAAATAAGCCTTTTCAATATCCATGCCATCCCTAAAATCCTTATAGTCAAAAAGAGAATAAAGGTCAGTTGAGCCATTCTCGCGTTTATTCGTGAAATAAACCTGGTCTTTTCTTATCTTGTTGCCATCAAGCAAATACGTATTGTGTGTCGTGTATATCAACTGCGCACATTCACTATTATTAAATAGAGCAATAATAAACTCAACAAGTTTTGTATGCAAACTTGCTTCTATCTCATCAACAAGTAGCACCTTATTGTTTCTCACAATGTCGAGAATTGTCAGCATCATAAAGAAAAGCCTTCTTGTACCATCCGACTCTTCCGTATTGAAATCAAATGGAACATCGGGGTTACTTCTGTGATATGTTGTAATTAACAATTGGTTTTTCTGTATATCATCTACAGACAATATATTGAGATTGTTTTGAGGATCCAAGACTGCTGTTGTAAACGGTCTTAACTCCTGCCTACTGCTAATATTGACTATGTCACTATCTGCAATGCGCAATACATTCAGCAGCTGCTCTTTGTTGTCATCCAGACGTTTTTCAAGAGTATCAGGGTTATAATTATAGAAATCCAAGATGAAATGCTCATGAAAATAACGGAAAACCTTTTGAGCGATTTCCCTTCCCATCTGGCTTGCCCTGGAGATGAATAAGGTCTTCTTCGACGTATTTGCCACAACATCCATTGGACGGCGTATCACAGGACGGAATTCATAGACATCCTTCCTGTTACCACCCTTACTTTCATCGCGCACAAAAACCATTGAACGACGACCGTTGGGAGAATGATAAAGTTCCTCCCTCACAATTTCCCTATTGGTAAGCTCAAACGAATACTCATACTCAACGCCATCAATAACAAAGCGAATATAGAAACGGCTTGCTTTGTCTGTACCACCAAATTTAAAAGGCACAAATGGGAATATGGTATTCTCGTTATGATTATGAGAAGTGAATATCATACTCACACAAGCACGAATAGCCTTTATAATACTACTTTTACCCGATGCATTCGCACCATAAATCGCAACAGTCTTAAGCAACCTTACACCATCACACTCAAAAGTATTTCCCTGCAACTCCTTTGCCTTCTTGGTTTGAATGTTAGCGGCTTGCATATCCAAAACGACCTCATCCATTATGGAAAAAAAATTACTTAAACGAACCTCTAAAACCATTTTAACTCTTATATTTACAATTTCTTTGCAAATATAACAACAAAAACAATGTAAAAGCAATTTTTAATGCCATTTTATTATGCTAAAAGATGTTATTTCTTAGCATTAAGGCAATACTACCACAAAAAGCCAAATTATTCACCAAAACGAATAAAGATTGACCGATAATTTCTTTATGTTATTCTTTGCCTTTTTGCGGCAACGGAGAGCAATAGGTTTTGTTCACCACCCTGTCGCAAAAGAACACTTTATCTACAATTCACAAGAACCCCTCTTAAATCATAAAAATCAATTTTTGGATATTTCGTTCTCTTATCCATATTCTTTGAAAGGGGTATAGACTTACGAATATATTTATTAACATCGGATACACTTCTCACGTAGTAAGCATCAACACCCAGATAATAAGAAGGGTTACAAAACATATATTCCCGGATGTTAAAGCATAACAATTTCTCTAATGCCTTAACATCGTCCAAACATACACAATCAATACAGCGTCGTATAATCTCAACAACCTTGTACTTGTCACTTTCATGACCAGCAAGTACAAGAAAATCATCTATTCTTTTTAGTAATTCCGAGTCCTTCTCAAAAATATAATCAGCCATAAGAATTAATTTAAATCACATAAGAACATACAACCTCGAAGCATTTCCTATTAGCGCAACAATTTATTGTAGCTTTTATTCAGAATCATATCAACCTCGTTATTGTTGAACCCTACAAAGCTCAATAAACAGCAAATCAACAGTTTTGTCAATTTCTCCGTGAGCACATAAAGTTCGTACCCGTCAACAATATTCTTTTTCTTGCCTCTTTCCATGAAATGGGAATAATAATGTCTGGAATCGACTACCGCAGCAATATCAACGCCGATATCCTTCAACAACTTCACATTGCCGAATTCTTTCAGCAGTTCATCCAATATGGTTTTAAGCTTTGTATTCTGTTCCTGTGGCAGAGACTTCTTAACCTTGTAAGCATTGTCCCTAAACCTCCACCAAAAGCCCTCTACAGCCTGAATGACAATCAGGAAATCTACACTTGTAAAAACAGTCTTGCTCCTGATGCTTGATATAAGATGTTGGCGGATAGGCGCAATATCATCCTTCTCCAAGTACCACTTTCTTATGATGCTATCGTACTGTTCTTTTATGGTTTCATACCTGAACAAGAAGTTGCCATTCTTATCATCCGACGGAGCTGAATATTCACGTTGCACATATACAAGGCGAATTGAATCATATAGTTTTTCATTATCCTTCAACTCTTGGTACGCCTCTTTATCGTGCAGAATTATTCCCGAGCAACGTACTTCTTGCAATGCAGCAAAAGACAAGAACTGCTCATACATGAAAATATCGTGCAGGAAACCTTCAACCGAGGAATCACACTTCTTGCATATTCTCAAGATAGTACTCTGCTCTATTTTGGGAGAAAAATAGTCACCGTGATAATCCACCGCACCTTCAAGGTTCAGGCTTATATTACCGTCAATGTCTACACCATGCAATACATTCCTTTTACAATCAAACTCTACTCTACAACTCCTGAACTTATCATTTTCGTTAGAATAGAACGTTGTAGACAATGCACAAGGAGAGCACCATTGGCTAATCAAAGGAAACTTCACAGTAGCCTCGAAGAAACGGCTTTCGGAAGTACTGTTGACGTGAGCACCAATTATCGCATATTGACAAATATATCTTGTTATGGGAAAAGGACAGTTGAAATTCAGGCTCCCTGAGACACCACAATTGAACAGAGTCACTTCTTGAGCGTCCGATGTAACACCAAAAATCACATCTTCATTTTTTTTTGAAAGAAAAGCATCTAATGCAGACTTAACTTTGCCCAAAGCACCTATCAACTCCAGCACAATGCTCTCTCCCGGTATAAATGTAAACATCCCGGCGACCTTCGTATCCGGATTGCCCGGCAACCACCACATTCCTTTTAGTTCTATTCTCTCATTCATATACTCCCTTATTTCGCGGTTTACCACAAAGATAGTATCACTACCACTCTTTGTCAATAGAACAGAAGCAAAAGATATAAACAAATTAGGAGCTTGATTGTTAGAGACACATGTTTAGGTTCACAGCAAAAGGGTTAAATCAATTTATTTGATTATCACTACTAATGCATCATTCATCATGCAGCCATCATTGTTGGCATTATTAAATCTATACTAAAGTCTTTTAAAGTAGCAACAAATGCAATATCATTAAGTGAACCCAAGTGAAGTACAAGAGGAATATTATTGCTCTTTTTTACAAGATATCTAATTTCATTTTGTTTCATATATTTCTGCCTTTTCATAAAAGGAGATATGTGAGTATCAGGTTTTATTTTGTACTCATTATAGTACAAAATGCCACGATTATCAACAATTTGGGCTTTTGCTTTATTACAAGCAACTTTAAACCTACAATTAAACTCTTGCACATCTTTTATTACTACCATAAATATTTCTTCACCAGGTGCAAATCCGCTTAGTTCACTTAGATGATACCTAATAATTATTTCTTTAACATAATCATTATAACATCTTGAATATGGTAATTCATTACACTTGGACACTATTTCACTCAAATTCAACACACAGAATAATTTTTCAAAGAACAAATTCTTCCGAAAAGTAGAAACACGCCCATCTTTTATATACATAGCACCTTCAAAAGAGTCACCAATTTCAGGGTTTTTATGATTACGAAAGAATTCTGTTGTATTCATATATACCTCACCGTATTCAATCAAGTGCTTCATATGTTCTTTCTTGCCTATTTTGGCAATAACACAACCACACTCTTTATTTGCTTGCCTACGCCACCAGCAAAAATGAATGTCTTTATAAGACTTTATACATATAATACAGGCCAAAGATTTTAAATACTTTGCCAGAAGATCCGAAGAAACAGAAAATTCCATTTTTAAAATTACTTTTGAAATCACATATAACTATATCAACAATCAATGCTCGTCAAATCCATGTCATTTTGACAGCCATTGTTTTACACAAAGTTACACCTACAACGAAGTTAAATCAACAGAACACACAAAAAAGACATCAACAAAAGTAATAATTTCAAACTAGAGATGCATAAAAGTTCTCACACAAGATATTTGAATAATATATTTTTGCATATATGAAGATTATTAACGAATATTGCATATAAGTTTAAATTACAGAAAAAAACATATTATATGATTGTAGATTATAGTATCCTACAACCACAAAGGATTGCTGATTTTTTAATTGTTACAGCGACAAATAGAGAGACACACGCCCTTCTTAATATAATTGAACCAATATCTGACAAAGGCATATTAGAGACCTCACATAACGGACTAAATTATATCATTGGCAAATTAGGTCTATACAACATTATTCATTGCCAATGTAACAATATGGGAGCAATTGCTAAAGGCGCATCTCTTACAACAGTTGATGAAGCAATAAAGACATGGCCATACATAAAAGGTGTAATAATGGTAGGTATTGCTTTCGGGATGTATCCAGACTCTCAAAAATACGGAGATGTATTAGTATGTGAAAAATTACACCCATACGAATCCCAAAGGGTTTCATCAAACCAAACAGAATACCGTGCTGACCCTTTGATCGTTAACAAGCATTTATTAGCAGCATTCAGAGATGCATCAACTAAATGGAGTGGACATAATCATCATAACGAAAAAGTTAATGTTGAGTTTTGCTCTTTAGTAACAGGAGAGAAACTTGTCGATAGAGTTGAATACAGAAACGAACTTGCAAAGGCTTTTCCTGATGCAAGAGGAGGCGAAATGGAAGGACAAGGACTCTCTACAGCATGCGAAAGATATGGCAAACCCTGGATACTAGTGAAGTCTATCTGCGATTTTGCAGATGGAAACAAGAACGAAGGCAAGCATGAAAAACAAGATTGTGCAGCAGCGCTTGCCTTTGATTTATGTAAGAATGCATTAGAATGCGAAGATTTTATCAAAACTCTTTTAGGAAAAGACGCACGTTGTGTATATTCATACAATGGAGACACCTATAAAAGAAAATTTGTGTTATTCCAAGGATACAATCTAAATAATGAACCGTTTTACATTGAAAGAGAATTCGACAAATCACTACATAGAATAACCAAGACACACGGTTGCTGGATTTATGGAAATTCTGGAGTTGGCAAATCTGTAGCATTATCTAGGTTACTACTACTTAACAGAATACCATTCATTTCTATTGATTTGTCAACATGCATTGAAACCAATATTGATGAAATGTTTATAGCCATATATGAAAATATTTGCGAAAAGGTTGATGAAATTCCGTCACAAATGATTAATTCATATAGGCAATGCACAAAAGAAATAGGCAAACTACTGGAAAAGTATTACGCAAATAAAAGTATTGTACTATTTATAGATGAAATACCACTAGATGCAAATAATAAAGATTTTTGTGAATTCATTAATAAGTTTGTAGCCTTTATAATCTATTTAAGACAATTCCAAAACAAAGTCGAAATTAGGTTTGTTCTTTCATCTTTAGAATCTCCAGAATCTTTTCTACACCGCTTTCAGGAGAAATTAGCAGAGCATTTAAAAATTATACATATGCCAGAGTGGAGTAACGAAGAATGCATATCACTAATAGATATGATCACTGACAAATTAGGACTAAAGTGGGATGAAAATTATAAGTATACTGAATTTATAAATATTGTGGGTAACACACCAAGGATTATTAAAGACATTTTAAACCAAGCCATTGCTATTGAAAATACATTTATTTCACGCGATGTTATAAACAAGTTATTACATTAAAATGAACAAATTATTTAAATCATACACTATTGTACCAGAGGATTATTACGTTGAGAGGTCTGCAGATAGTCAACTACGTCAAATAATCGATGACATGGAAAGGCCTGGTTACGTCTTGGTGCCCAGACAAATGGGAAAGACCAATCTATTAATGCATGCGAAGCGTTTATTAGAAAACCGCCAAAATATTTTTGTATATCTGGATTTTTCTACTCTTGTTGATTTAGACGAAGAATGTTTTTTCAAACACATTATTGACACTACTATTGAAACACATGAGGAATGTTTTAAAGCCGAAAAACTATACATAGAAGAATCTCGTGAACTTATACTTAGATATACAACAAGACAATATACAAAAGAATTAAGAATATTATCTAGGGCTGTCGAGAAAATTGTATTTATTATGGATGAAATTGATGCCTTAACAAAGGTTGATTATTCAGACAAAGTTTTCTCACAAATAAGAAGCGATTACTTCCAACGTACGAACTACCACGAATTAGAAAAAATAACATATATCTTGTCAGGAGTTATTGAGCCTAAAGACATCATTAAGAACCCTAATATATCTCCGTTCAACATTGGGCAAAAGATATATTTGACAGACTTCAACATTGAAGAATACCGAGAATTCTTACAAAAGACAAAAATTGACTTTAAAGAAGAATTAATTGAACGGTTATTTTTCTGGACGAATGGAAATCCGCGAATGACATGGGATCTTTGTGTCGAAATAAACAAAAAGGAGATCTCGAAAGTAATAGATTTAGACAATTTAGTTGAAATTTATTATCTAGAAGCATTTGACAAAGCACCTATAGACCACATTAGAGATTTAGTTAAAAGAGACTCGTTTATTAGAGATGCGTTGATCCAAATCCACTATGGGATGACTAGTTCTATGGATGCAAGTATAAAACAAAGATTGTACCTTGCAGGAATTGTCGAATACAATAGGGAAGAAAATGTTACTTTCAAAAATCCTATTTTAAAAAAGGCATTATCATTAGAATGGTTAATGCAATTACAAGTTAATGATAATGATCATTTAGAAAAGGCATATAAATTAATACATTTAGAAAAGAGTTATAGCGAAGCGATTATATTACTTAATAAATACATTGAACTAAAAAATATATCTTTACAAGACAAATACAAAGCTTATTTGTACCTCGGTGAATGTTATTTTAGGACGTATGACATTAAGAATTCCCAGAAGTTTCTTGCAAAGATAGAAGCAAATGGGATGAGTGCAGATATCCTTGAACAAGTATATCTACTACAAGGATATAATTATACAAATACGGGGTTATATACAAATGCCATAGAATGTTTTAATAACATTCTCAAAAATATAAATTGCGAGGAAGAAACTAGATATAAAGCAATGATTGGCAAATCTGAAGCATTAGTGAAAACAGGAAACGAGAATCTCCTTGCTGATGCACAAGCAATACTTAGTCAACTTATTAATTGCAAAGAAGATGACTTTAAGATGCAATATATGGCACAAAGCTATACAATACTGTCCTCAATAGAGCATTTAAAAAAGAATCACAATAAAGCTATAGAGCTGATTGACTATGCAATAAGATCTGCTCAAGACAAAGAACGTCCAATACTTTATTATCATAAATTAAAACTATTGGAAGAAACTGGCGGTGATACAGATGCAACAATTGTAGAATTATTAACAAGTCTCAAGAGTTTTAAAAGCAGACCAGACATAGAGGATTTTGACAACACTCTAGGTCTAAATATTGCATATGTAGCGCTTATTCTCTCTGAAATCATTGTAAACAGAAAAAGATACACCAAAGAAATAGCACCGTATTTACGTTGGTTAAATGAATCAAAGGAAGCTGCTTACAACTCAATATGCAAAATATTATGTAACATTTCTGATGATATTGTTATTGATTTTGCGAAACACATACTACAGCTATCCCAAAATGGAGAGTGGAATTTTGGTGAGGATCATTTATTCAACGCTTGGGCTGCGATTTATCTACGCACAAGAGACGTGAAAGATGCAATTAATTTCTACAATTACATTACGAGCATAAAATTTGACCAAAACATCTTTACATTCATACAACACGATATAATGAGTGAGATGTTAATTAATCTTATTAGACACTATATAATTGAAGAAAAATCACCTTATAAAGCACAAGAAATACTAGCATTCTTCAAGAAACATTATATCAATAATATTGAAAACTAATATTATATTTATAGTTTATATTATGACTTTATTATATCTATCCATATAGAATCATATCCTATTTCTCTAAAAGTCGGTTCAAAATTTATAGCTGAAGCCAACAAATACATAAAAAATAATTCCGATACAGAATCTCTTACATATGCAATGGAAGTAGTCAGAAAGAAAATGGAAGACATTGTAGATAAAATGAGATCTTTTGGAATTCTAGAAAGTCAAAATTATACCATAGGTAGAAATACAAAAGTAACTGTTCAATATCTTAGCAATAATATAGAAGCAACAGACAAATATAAAAAGCTACAAAGAGATATAGATTCTGGATTATGCAAAATTATTAAAATATTTAATTAGGGATAGTCCCTGAGAAAACGACAGTGTCCAATATTTTGTGGGCAGTGTCCAAAATATTGTGTAAATGAGAAAACAGGATTCGGATATAAAATAATGCTTATATTTGAATCCTATTAAAAACGGAGAACACAAATTTTATTGAACCCTTTTATAAAGCGGACATTTTGCAGGCCCTGCAAACTCTCGCTTACCTGTTTAAAAAAGAAATCCATTTCTTACACCACTATACCATTATGCAACTTATCAACAAGCGCCCTACTCCTCTCCATTCTTGAAGTTAAAGTACATTGCTCTGCCCATCTCTTCCATTACACGCTTATAGAATGATGGTTCTTCAAAGAGTTTTGCAAAGGCATCCATTTGTTGTACATAACAGTCCTGAGCAATCTTTTCAAAAACTTTTGGGAATATGTTCTGAGCAAACATATTTACGTCAGAATTTTTGGCTTGTTTGGACAATTTCTTCTCCTCCTTTTTCATAGCATCATATATGGTTTCAACGATAACCCTGTCAGCTTCTGTAAAGTTACCGTGATACATCAAATTTATCTTATCTATGATGTTACCAAGCAAGTCTTTTTTCTCCTCTGCACGATTACCGCTACCGCCTGCTTCGCTCTTTAATGTCTTGTATTCAGCAGTAGTTTCCATCACTATTGAGCCAGAGAAAGCTTCCGAGAGTTTATTGTGTTCCAAAGCCAATTTACCTGTCAAATCAACCTTTTCATGTGGAGTTTTTGGAAGTAGTTTGTATAGTAATTCAGTAAAAATATATGTCTTGTACAACTCAACATCGAATGTACGTACAATCTGAGCCATATACGAATAGAAACGGTTGAAATTCCTTATAATGCTTCTAACCTTAAATTTATCTTCCTCATCCAAACTGTTATAGTCCTCCATAACAGGCTTGAACAAAGATGTAAGTTTACCCATCTCTTGTGTGGTAGTGTAAACTTCAAACACCTTTTCTTCTGTATCAGCACTCCATAGGTGGTATGCTTTCAATTCGTTCAGATACTTGTATACGATATTAACATCCACTTCATCGCCAAGCCAAGTTTCCTCATAGAATGGTTGAAACGATTCCTTTATGTTGTCAGCCGTATTGGCAAAGTCAAGAACATAAGTGTCAATTTTACCCTTACAACACCTGTTCAGGCGTGAAAGTGTCTGCACAGCCTTAACACCTTTCAATCTCTTGTCAACAAACATAGAGTGAAGCAACGGTTCATCAAATCCTGTCTGATACTTCTCTGCCACAATAAGCACATTGAACATATCCGAAGCAAAATACATCGGCAATGAACTCTCTGAAATCTTCAACTCCTCGGTACTATTCAGTTGCGGTTCTGTGTACTCAACACCGTTATATGACACCTCACCTGAGAACGCCACCAAAGGCTTGACATCGCTATATCCGTTCTTTGCACAATAATCCTTCATTGCAAGAAAATACCTCACGGCATGGGCACGTGATGGAGATATTACCATAGCCTTGCCCTTGCCGTCAATCTTTTTGAGCGTAACTTCTCTAATCTTTTCAACTATAAGAGCAATCTTCTGCTCAATTACAAATTGGTGATTGTCGTGAAAATCCTTTATAGCCTTTGTTGCAGGAGGTTCGTCAAATTCAGGATTATCAGTAATAGTCTTTGCAACCTTGTACGACGTTTCAACTGTTATATAGTATTTCAATACATCCAATATAAAACCTTCATCAATAGCCTGTCTCATTGAATAGTGATGAAACGCATCATATTTATCGCCTTTATTTTCACCAAATGTCTGCAATGTCTTTGGTTTGGGGGTTGCAGTGAAGGCGTAGAAATATTGGTTCTTATGCTGTCCTTGTGTGAGCAATGCCGACAATTTATCCATGTCATCCTCGGTATATCCCGTTGCTCCTTCAATCTCAGCCCATTCCCTTAGAGCTTCATCAGTATCAGCAAGAGCCGCTTTTAGCTTCTCAGCACTTTTACCCGATTGACTGCTGTGTGCTTCATCCACAATGATAGCAAACTGTTTTCCCTTGTGATTATCCAATTCTTTGTAGATAAGTGGAAAACGGTGCAAGGTTGTTATGATAATACGTTTCTTATCGTTTATGGCATCTTTAAGAACTGTTGAATTGTCTTTATCTGTAATAGTCGCAATCAGCCCTTCGTAGTGCTCAAAACCAAGAATGGTGTTCTGTAACTGTTTATTCAATACACGTCTATCGGTGATTACAAATACCGATTGGAACATTTCCTTGTCCTCCTCATTATGAAGCGATGCAAGGCGGTAGGCAAGCCAAGCAATTTCGTTACTCTTTCCTGAACCTGCACTATGTTGTAACAGATAATTCCTTCCCTCCTTGGTTTTCTTGGTATCTGCAACTAATTTCTCAACAACATCAAGTTGGTGGTAACGTGGGAATATAAGGATTGTTTTCTTCTTTGTTACCTTTCTGCCATTTACAAGCGAGATTGATTCACTTGTCTGCTTGCTTATGTATCTTTGGAAGATAGACAAAAGCATTTCAGGGCTTAACACACGCTCCCAAAGGTATGATGTGGCATAACCGTTCTCGCACTTTGGATTACCGCCATCACCGACGTTTCCTGCACCATTAGAGCCTTGATTGAACGGCAGGAAGTATGTGTTTGCTCCTTGCAGATGGGTAGCCATTGCAACCTCATACAAGTCCACAGCAAAATATACAAGGAAACGGTTATTGAAGTGGAAACAGAACTCCTTTTCATCCCTGTCGTACATAAACTGTCTCTTGGCATTATCTACCGACTGCCCTGTAAGTTGATTTTTTAACTCCAATGCAACCACAGGAATACCATTCAAGGACAGAACAACATCTATGGTGTTATGATTCTGTGTGGAGTATGAGAACTGACGGGTGCACGTGAGGATATTGCTCTTATATTTCAGAACAAGTTCTTCATTCAGATTAGAAGCAGGAGCAAAGTAAGCAAAACGCAAATCCATACCTCTATCCTTAACACCATATCTAAGAACGTGAACCAAACCGTTCTGCTCAACATTCTGTTGAAAGATGGTATAGAGTTGTTTTTCTGCCTTATCGCCATAGACATTTACATAGCGTTCCCACATCTTTGGCTGTGTGGCTTGGATAAATTCCACAAGCACAGGCATATCTATCGCCCTCTGCTTGTCGTATGTAGCCATTGTTCCCTTACGGTATCCATGTGAGAGCAAATAGGTTTCAATGTCATTCTCAAAGTTCTTTTCCTTGGTTTCCATATATGGTGTTGTTAATTATTTCTCATCAGTGTACCAAAATGGTATGTCATTTACCATTCTTTCAACAACTGAATTCTCAAAGCAAACATTTATTTCTTCAACGGTTAACCCAAGATTGTCAAGAATACAGCAAGTCAAAAGTACGATACATTTTTTTGTCAGGTAATACAATTCCTCGCCATCTACCGCCTTTTCAACATTCTTAGTTTCATCATCAGGAATCAGATGGGAGTATTTGTGCCTTGAATGAGTTAGTATCTCTGCATCCAAATTACACTTTTCCAACAATAGAACACCTTTAAAATGCTTTAAAAGTTTTTCTATTTGCTCATTATATTTTCGTATATCCTTTCCATCTTTCTTGTTTACAAATCTCTTATGATAACCGTCTAAAGCTTGTGCTATAATCAAGAAATCAGGAGAATCGAATTCATCTTTCTGCTCTGTTACAGCCTGTTCCAAATACTTTGTAATAGGAGACATCTGCTCATAGCAATCGTGCCAACGTCGTAAAATCTCAGGTTTTCTAACAAATATTTCATCAAACTTGACAACATTCCCCAAAGGTTTATCCGTGGTTTTTACTGGGAACATTAACTGTTCAGCCAAATGAGGGTATCTTGCATCCTTTCTTTTAAGAAAAACGGCTGTAGGTGAGTGTTTGCTAAACGTTGCTATTGACAAGAAACGTGAGAACTCTGCAATCAAAGTTGTAAATTTATATATTGATTGAGGTTCATCCGATTCAAAATATATTTTTGTTGTTTGTTCAATACAGAATTTGAAATCCTCTTTTTTATGTGTTTCGCTTGATGTTATTCTCAATCTTATACCATCCTCTATTTCTGCAACAAAATTCAACCCATTGCTTATATTCCAAGTAAAAGAATTGTTTATTTTTTCTGGTTGAAACACATCCTTAAATACCCAATCTCTTAAATATGGATATTCTACATAACAACGAGTATATAACTTCTCATGAGGTGATTTGACAGGCTCGGGTTCATATCCAATAACAAAATAATCCGCTTTAAGAACAAATTTCCTAAAATCAAATGCATGAACTGATTTTGCATTAAAAATTGAGAACTTACGTTTATCTGCATCCAATCCAAATACGATATTCGAATCTGATATACTTTCGCTAATAATAGGTGGCACTATATATAATTCCAATACAGAATCTTTATTACCATAGTAATAGAGTGTACCCATATACTCCTTATTTATCACTTTTTGATAAACAGAACTATATTCAGGCACACACCACCTTGCGTGGTAAGCGATTGGCATATTCTTGGAGTTATTCATTTACTTCTCGTTTGCCTGTTACATATTCGTAGATGATAGACTTCTTATACTCTTTGAGGCTATCAATCTTTGATTGTTTGGTTTGGATTAGGCTATCAATATTTGCACACTTCTCTTTGATATATGACACAATATTCTTTTGTTCCTCAATAGGTGGAATAGGAATATCGAGCCTACCAAAATCATCGTATGATACTTTTAGACGACAGGTGTTAACCCTTCCTTCTCCTCGTTCAATGGCATAAATGCCTTTACCATAACTATAGTATACGCCTCTTATTGTTGGAGCGTTTAGCATATATGAATAGTATTCCGAATCTACTTTGCAATTAGAAGGATAGATAACATAATAGACAGGACTAACGCATCCCAAGTATTTAGACAATCCAACAGCCCCAACAATCATATTCATACAATTCAATACGATGTCATTAGGGTATGCTAATTGATATTGAGTAAAATCCTCCTTAAACCTATCAAGATTAGTTGTTTTCTCTGAATATAGTGTTACACCTTTGTCGATTGATAGAGATAAGCGTTCCGTTGTGATAATAGGATTATTTCTTTCAGAGCGTCTATTAAAATTATATTTTAATGGTTCAATCTTCCAATGTTCAGGGATTTGTCCTATCCACTCTATGCCACTATCACGCATTGGGGCAGCGGGATTTAAGCCTATGGTTACGGCTTCGGTGATAACCGACTGCTTGTATGCCTTCAACTCCTCAATTACCTTCTCCTGTAACGCAATCATTTCATCAATCTCACCACACTTTCTATCCAAGAACTCTGCAATCCTCTGCTGCTCATCAAGTGGTGGCTGAACACATAGATATTCATCAATGTATTTTGGGCTCATATGTGGAATAGTGGTTCCATTAACTTTACTCTTAAAAAATGACTCTCCATTTTTTAACAAATAGAATAAGTATTTGGTATCAAATTTTTTGTCTGTACACACATACTTAACGACTGTTGAAGATACTATGCCCTCACAATTGTTTGCTACAATTCCGGCATTGGCTCCATCCCAAAGTATAAGTACATCTTCTTTCTGACAAGTTGGGACATTCTCATCTATGGAAAAATTACGAAACTCCCTGCCAAGCATCTCCGAGGCACCAATAATTGGTTTTCCAAGTTGCTCAACATTTTGCTCGTTTGGTAATTTCCCTTTTATAAATATTCCCGAATATCTATATTTGGCATTATTCCATTCCATTGGTATATCCCCAATCCAAGGGATACCACTATTCACCATCTCTCTATTGGTTTCCATTTTCAATCCCAAATATCGTAATGAATAAATCTCCTAAATTTGTTGTTCTTTTTGCCTCCATTCCACTTCTTGACATTGTAGCATCTGAATCAATTGTCACCAAACCATCACGATATAAGTCTTGAAGTATGATAGTTCTTAATTGACTATTAAAATCAGGGTAGTGGTTGTCAAAATAAGTAAAAACGCCACCACACATATAATCTTTTCCGTCAGAAAATAGAGCAGGGTTTTCTAAGTATTTTAATATCAATGTGTGTGAGATGGTATATTTATCTATGCAGTTCAGTAATATTATTAGGGTATCTTCATCAGTCTCACTCTCTGCAAAATATTTAACAGCATTTGCAAGATACTCCATTTTTTTACTGTTTGTTTTTGATGCAAGTTCCGTTGTTTTAATTAAAGTCGTTGCGAAACATTCGTTATTTCCGAGTTTAGATACGATTTCTTGTGAAAGTTTAGACAGTCGTTGTTCAACCAGTTCTTGCCACTTTTCATATCTTCTTTGCAACACATTACCTTTGACAGTTTCAACAATTTGAGTGAAGTTATTTACAAACGGTACTGTTGATATTACAGATTTAGCAACACCTTCAACAACATCTTTTACTTTTATATCTTTCCCTATTTCTTTCATCTTCCCATAATTTTAGCCATCAGTGCGGTTTCAGCCTTATCCAACTCTTCGAGATGGGCAAAGATGTCGGCACTGCTGCGGGGTGCAACATACTTGTAGAATTCACGGGTGAATGGTATCTCGTAGCCAATCTTGGTTTTCTTCTCGTCAATCCAAGCGTCAGGGGCATAGGGATAGACATTCTTTGCCATATAAGCCTCAATTTCCTCAGTCCAAGGGATAGACTCGGTATCACGCTTGCTGCTGTCTGCCGTAGGCTTGCCACGCTTCAGGATTGGGTTTCCCTCGTCATCGCACACGGGTTGCTCAACAACCACCTTGCTATACTTGAAATCCTCGTTAGCCTTAATCTTGCTCTCGACAACGAGTGCTCCATCCTCATAGACACCCTCGGCAAACTCGTTATATGCCTTGGCGATAAGGGCAATACACTCGGCTGTAAACTCATTACGCTTATTGCCGAGCGACTTACGACGCTTAACGAAACACTTGCTTGCGTCAATGAGCTGCACCTTGCCCGCACGCTCTGCGAACTTATCCTTCGATACAATCCAAATGTAGGTTGCTATGCCCGTGTTGTAGAACATATCGTTTGGAATCTGAATAATCGCCTCCAACCAATCGTTCTCCAACAGGTAGCCACGGATATTACTCTCACCACTGCCCGCATCGCCTTTGAAGAGGGGTGAACCATTCTGAATGATAGCCATTCGTCCCGTATCTTTCAACTTAGCCACACCATTGAGCATAAACAATTGCTGCGAATCTCCAATGGCAGGAAGTCCTGCACCGAAGCGTCCCATCGTGCCCTTCTTATGCTCGGCTTCAACGGCAGCCTTCTCGTTTTTCCACTCGATACCGAAAGGAGGGTTAGAGATAATATAGTCGAACTTGTAGCCCTCGAATTTATCGTCCGACAAGGTGTTGCCGTGCTTCATATTCTCGGCATCGCCACCCTTGATAAGCATATTAGCCTTTGCAATGGCATATGTCTGCTCGTTCAATTCCTGTCCGAACTCAGTTAATTGTGCATCTTCATCAATCTGCAACAGTTTCTCCGACAAACAATCGAGCATTTGAGATGTACCCATCGCCATATCGTACATTGTTGCTGTGATACCTTCCTGTTGTATGTCTTTCTTTTTAGGTGCAACAAGAATCTCTGCCATCAGGTAGATAATATCACGTGCTGTAAAGTGTGCTCCTGCGTGCTCATCGTAACTCTCAGAGAATTTACGCACCAATTCCTCGAAGATGTAACCCATATCAACCGCAGAAATTTCATCAGCACCCATATATGCCTTCTTTGAACAGAATTCTGCAATTACATTGTAAAGAATGCCGTTGTTTGACAGTTTTGTGATTTCCTTGTCAAAATCAAATTTCTCTATAACATCAATGACATTGTTTGAGAAGTGATTGAGGTAACTGCGGAAGTTGTCGGCAATATTCTCGGCATCACTCAACAGTCCTTCAAAGGTAAAAGGTGATACGTTGTAGAAATCGTAGCCCGATGCACTTCTAAGGAAACCATCCTTCACCATTATACCCCTTGAATCAAGACTTTTGTTCATCTCAATAACCTTTGCTTTAGTATCAGTCAAAGTGTCGCTGAAACGCTTGATAACACACATTGGAAGTATTACGTTACCATATTCGTGAGGTTTGTATGTTCCTACCAACTTATCGGCAATTGCCCAAATAAGGTTTGCCTTCTCTTGTATGTTTACAGTAGTGCGTTGCTGTAATTTATCTATTGTCATTGTATTGTTATATAGCATTTATTATTAAATGCAAAAATAACATTTTTTAGAGAATATCAATGACAAAAGAGCCAAATGTAAACAAAAGAGCAGTTCCATAGAAACACACAATTCATCATACCGGATGCATTTCTCTTAAGTAACTTGTAAAAAACATAAATGATGCTATTACAATTGTCATAACTCATAGATAGATTATTTCAATCACAGATTATTAAGAATTTGCATTATAATCATTACTTTTGTTAAATTAACAACTACACTATTTATGGACAGAAAGGAATTTGCTGAAATATTAAATTCAATAAAAATCTCTGAAAAATGCGATTTAACAACAATACAGCAAGAAACACTTCCAATATATAAGGCATTATCTCAAATTATGCCTGAAAGTTTATACCGTTATAGAACATGTTCCGATACTAATATTAATGCATTCGAGAATGATAAAGTATATGCAGTAACATCCGACATGTTCAATGATCCCTATGACACTTTATTGAAATACGACAAGAACATAGTTAAAAAGATTTTTAATTCTATTTTCACAAAAGATGTCGTCATTAGAATGAAAGAAGAACTTGTACAAAATCTAGATTTTCCAGAGCCAATTAAGCAGTATTTTAAGCAAGATAGCATTAAAAAAACTATAGAGAACTTTTTATCCCTGAAAGATGAAGATATAGACAGTTTTATTACAAAACGTAAAAATACTCTAGAATACTCTATCGATCTATTATTTCCATTCTATGCAAAAATAAATAAAAGGTACTTTACTATATCCTGTTTTACAGAAACCATATCTTCTGTAATTATGTGGAGCCATTATGCCAATAACCATAAGGGTTTTGCTTTAGAATATAATATGAAACCTATATTATCTAACAGAATCCCCAACATTAGCATATACCCTGTAATTTACGACAACAAAAGATTTGATGGTACAGAATACACTCTGTGGGAATTCCTTAAATTTGCAGGCGCAAATTTCCCAAATCAAGATTTAATATCACACATAAAATGCGCGTTATACAAATCCGAACAATGGGAATATGAGAAAGAATGGAGATTGATTGATACTACAACAAGAAATAACATAATGTTAGACAATACAACAAGCATATTACTAAAACCAATTGCTATATATTACGGGAAAAACATTTCATTAGAAGATAGGACACGACTTCATCATATAGCATCTGAAAAAGGAATTGACGAGTACGACATGTATATTGACTATGAATCCGATAAATACGAAATGTTGTACCGCAGATATTCATAAACAGAAACCCTTGAAGCATGATACAAATACATCAATAGCCCGCGATTGCTGGCTATTGTTGTATTTAGATGGAAAAATTTCATTTTGAGTACTTTTTATTTGACATTTCTCTTTATAGGCGTTATTTTTGCTGAACAAAAATGCGTGTATACGCAATAATATTCCGTGAAATTATGGAAATAAAGCGTGATTTATACCTAAACAAACTCATTAGGAGTATGCACAACGGTATGATAAAGGTCGTAACCGGAATCCGTCGTTGTGGTAAATCGTATCTACTTTTCAGCTTGTTTAGCGATTATCTAAAAGCTCAGGAAGTAGATGATGAGCACATAATAAAAGTTGATTTAGAAGACCGTCGTAACAAGAAGTTGCGAAACCCTGACGCTTTACTCGAATACATTGATGCCCGCATAACAAAAGAGGGTATGCATTATGTGATGCTTGATGAGGTGCAATGGGTGGATGAGTTTGAGGATGTGCTGAATAGTTATCTTAAAATTCCCAATGTCGATGTATATGTAACGGGCAGTAACTCCAAATTCTTATCGAGTGATGTTATTACCGAATTTCGTGGTCGTGGTGATGAGATAAAAGTTGCACCTCTGTCGTTCAGTGAATTTTTCTCGGTCTTCAATGGCACTCGCGAGGAGGCAATGGAGGAGTATATGACCTTTGGCGGACTCCCGATGATTGCAACAATGCAGAGTAATGAGGAGAAGATGAAATATCTTCAGACACTCTTTAAGAAAACATACATTACCGATATATTGGATAGATACAAAATCAAGAATGAAGAGGAATTAGAGGAGCTCATCAATATTCTTTCATCGTCAATCGGAGGTCTTATCAATCCAAATAAGTTGGTGAATACCTTTAAATCGGTCAAGAATGTTTCTATATCTCCCAATACCATAAGTTTCTACCTTGAAATACTACAGGAGGTATTTATGGTTGAAAAGTCTATACGCTACAATATTAAAGGCAAGAAGTATATTGACACTCCTGCCAAATACTATTTCGCTGATTTAGGATTACGCAACGCCCGTATAAATTTCCGTCAGCATGAAGTAACACATTTGATGGAAAATCTCATATACAATGAGCTTCGCACTCGTGGATTGATGGTGGATGTTGGTGTCGTAGTAGTAAACACCAAAGATGAGGAGGGCAAAAGCCAACGTAAACAATTGGAGGTTGATTTTGTATGCAACGAAGGTAGTAAACGATGTTACATACAATCAGCATTAAGGTTGCCTAATGAGGAAAAACGAGAACAGGAACTACGTTCGCTGACGCACATATCGGACAGCTTTCAGAAGTTTGTAATTACCGAAGACCCAATAAAACGATATCAAGACGAAAATGGCGTTGTGTTTATGAACATCTATGAGTTTCTGCTTGACAGAGATAGTTTAAAAGTATAAGATTAATTCATTCGGAGGGACTATCCATAATTTTGTGTAAATAGAGATTACAGGGTTCTGTTGATATGAACCCTGTAATCTCTATTATATAGTTTTTTATTCATCCAGAGACTCTCTCTCAATTCGGCAATTTAGATGAACATTTTTCGGTAATTCGGCATTAATTTGTTCGGTAAAAAATATATCATAGCAATTAACCACCTCACCTCATTCCGAACAGTTTTTCTGCAAGGTATTCAAATCCTGCTTCACCAATAGAGGATGATACTGCTCCTACAAGCAATTCCGTTTCTAAACTATTCCTCATTTGTTTCTGATTCTCAAGATTCCAGTCATAACCTCTTTCGCGAATGTCGCTTTCGAGCATTGGAATAAAGCCTTTCTTTACAAGCAAGTAACCATAGTTGGCAGATATCACCTTGTTGCAATTTATCAACACCTCAATATCTTTACTCTCCAATTCGCAATTGATATACTCAATATCCGCCTTTACCTTCGCTTGATAGTCTGTATTTGGATTTACTTTATTTATAAATTTCCCTACCGCTTTAATGCCGGCCTTAGCCTCTGCATTGATTTTGTTCTCTTCCATAATTCAACAAATTAATTTTTGCAGCAAAGTAAATATCAATTTGAAGTGATTCCAAGCAGTTCGTCACTATTTTGGAACAAATTCGGAACAATCTTGGAACTATTTTAGCAATACTGTGCCGTCACGACCACACAAGATTTTTATAAAAAAGATGTTTAATAGTTGCATTTTGAACTATTATCGCGGTATTTATACCATAACAGTTCAAAATAAAACTGTTATGAAAAGACTCGACAATATATCTATATAATGTGTGGTCAACACCTCTCCAAAACAAATCCCCCTACCCCCGTGTTATCTTCTCAAATTAAACTGTACTGTTATGGAGTGGTTTACTAATCTTTTGCGCTCGCATCCTGAGCTGGCGATATATATTACGCTGGGGCTCGGTTTTCTTATTGGGAAGGTTCATATAAAGGGATTCGGGCTTGGAATTGTGACGAGTGTGCTGCTTGTTGGTGTTGTTGTGGGGCAGCTGCATATCCCCATGAGCGGGGCTCTTAAGCAGGTGGCGTTCCTGCTGTTCCTCTTTGCTATCGGATACAAAGTTGGCCCGCAGTTCTTTGCCGGGCTCCGCAAGGAAGGATTGCCTCAGGTCTATTTTGCTGTTGTGATGTGCGTATTCATTCTGCTATCGACATGGGGCATCGCACTCCTTATGGGCTACAATGCCGGTGAGGCAGCCGGTCTCTTGTCGGGTTCGCAGACTATAAGCGCAGTGATTGGTGTTGCCGGTGACACGATACGCGACTTCGGGCTGCCGGCCGACGAGCAACAGAAGATGCTCGACATAATGCCTGTAGCCTATGCCGTGACTTACATTTTCGGTACTGCCGGATCGGCTTGGATTCTGGCACGTTTAGGGCCTAGGATGCTGGGCGGGCTGGACAAGGTGAAGGCTGCTTGCCGTGAGCTGGAGAGCCGCATGGGAAGTGACGAGAGCGACAGGCCGGGGTTCATGGATGCAAAACGTGAAGTCGAATTCCGTTGTTACAGGATAGAGAACGATTGGTTTGCCAAAGAGCGCAGGGTGAGTGATCTGGAGCACTTCTTCGAGAGACAAGGCAAGAGACTGTTCGTGGAGAGAATAAGGAAAGGGAAACGCATAATAGACGATATAAGAGCCAATGAGCATCTGAACATAGGTGACGAGGTTGTGCTTAGCGGAAGACATGAATACACCATTGGCGAGGAGCGTTGGATTGGCAAGGAGGTTGACGATGATGCGCTGCTGATGTTCCCGGTTATGGTGATGAAGTGCATTGTTGCCGGGAAGCGTGGAATGCGCATAACAGCATACGGTGGAAAAAAGATAAGCGAACTCCGCAACAAGCCTTTCATGCACGGTGTGATAATACAGAAAATCAAGAGAATGGGCATCAGCATCCCGGTGTTCCCTGAGACTGTAATAAACACCGGCGATGTGATTGAGGTTGTCGGAAAGAAAGTTGAGGTTATGGCAGCTGCAAAGGAGATTGGCTACCCCGACCCTGCTACCAACGAGACCGATATCGTATATCTTGCGTTCGGCATAATCTTAGGTGCAATTGCCGGCACTCTCACTCTTCATATAAGCGGAGTGCCTATCAGCCTGAGCACGAGCGGAGGCGCGCTCATTGCAGGACTGGTGTTCGGCTGGTGGCGTTCGCACCACCCTACTATGGGTGCTATACCCGAAGCGGCTCTGTGGGTTTTCAACAATATGGGACTTAACATTTTCATTGCAGTCATTGGCATATCAGCCGGCCCCGGATTTATCGAAGGCTTCCGCGAGGCCGGGCTATCGCTCTTCGTCGCAGGCATAATTGCCACATCTTTGCCTCTCTTGTTCGGGTTGTTCATTGCCATAAAGTGGTTCAAGTTCCACCCTGCCATTGCGCTTGGATGCTGCGCAGGTGCAAGAACGACGACTGCAGCAATCGGTGCGATACAGGAGAGCGTCGGCAGCGAAACACCGGCACTGGGCTACACCGTTACATACGCTGTAGGCAATACGTTGCTTATACTATGGGGCGTGTTCATAGTGCTGATGATAGGATAAGGGAAGAGCAAAGAGAACAGAGAACAGAGAACAGAGTACAGATAACAGATAACAGATAACAGATAACAGAGAAAGTTGCGAGTAAGCGAGTGCAGAGAAAAGTTTACTTTTACTATGCCGAGCGAGAGCAACTTGGGCGAAGCCAACAGAGTACAGAGTAAAGAGCAAAGAGCAAAGATGAAAGATGAAAGATGAAAGATGAGCCGTAGGCGAAGTTTAGACAGCACTTGCAGCGATAGGTCACGCGTAGCACCGCAACCGTGGTGCCGCGTGGGTCGCGGAAAGCAAGAGGGGTCAAAGAGTACAGAGTAAAGAGCAAAGAGAGAATGTTACTTATGTTTTAATCTTATAAACCGATTATATGAATAATTTACTTAACGACCACAGCGAAGTGGTTTCCTTCGAGAAGGAAATGGAGAAGATTAGCCCGTTTGAGCTTAAGGACAGGCTTATTCAGCTTGCGGGCGAGAGCATAAGAAAGATGACACGCACTATGCTGAATGCAGGACGCGGCAACCCGAACTGGGTGGCGACAGTTCCCAGAGAGGCGTTCTTTGCTATGGGGCAGTTCGCACTCGACGAGTGCCGTCTCGACTGGGAGTACACAGAAGGGCTTGCCGGAATACCGCATAAGGAGGGTATTGCTGCACGTTTCGAGGCGTTCCTGAATACGCACCGCAAGGAGCAGGGTGTGGAGTTCCTGGAGAAGTGCTATCGCTACATGCTTCAGGAGCACCGCCCGAATGCCGATGAGCTTGTACATGAGTGGGCCGAAAGCGTAATAGGCAATCAGTACCCTGTACCCGACAGGATACTTTACTTCACCGAAGTAGCCATGCGTGACTACTTCGCTCAGGAACTGTGCAACGGCAGGCCTCCGCAAGGCGAAGTCGATTTCTTTGCCACTGAGGGCGGAACGGCAGCCATGTGCTACATATTCGATTCGTTGCAGCAGAACAGGCTGCTTGAACGTGGAGACAGAGTGGCACTGATGACTCCGGTATTCACGCCATACATCGAGATTCCCAAGCTGTACCGCTACAACTATAAGGTAACCGAGATTCCAGCCAACAGAATGAGCAGCGACGGGCTGCATCTGTGGCAGTATGACGAGAAGGAGATAAACCGCTTGCGCGACACGTCGTACAAGGCTCTGTTCATAGTCAACCCAAGCAACCCGCCAAGCTACATGATAGACAGCAAGAGCGTCGATATGCTTGTGGAGATTGTTGAGAAATGGAATCCTGGACTGATGATTGTCACGGACGACGTATATGCAACCTACGTGCCGGGTTTTCAATCATTAATGGCCAGACTGCCGCATAATACGATATGCGTCTATTCGTTCTCAAAATATTTCGGTGCCACCGGCTGGCGTTCGGCGTTCATTGCCGTACACCGCGACAACATATTCGACAGGCTGCTGACAAGGCTTCCGCGAAAGAGGAAGAGCGAGCTGGCACAGAGGTACGGAAGCCTGAGGAGCGACGTTGAGAACATGCTCTTCATCGACCGCATGGTAGCCGACAGCAGACAGGTTGCGCTGAACCATACAGCAGGCCTGTCGTTGCCTCAGCAGTTCCAGATGACACTGTTCGCGCTCTACTCTATCATCGACAAGCGCGAAGGCGACATGTTCAGGAGCAGAATGCTTGAGATAATCGACAAGAGAATAACGGCCTTGTGGACAAACATGGGATTCACCTTGCAGCCCGACCCTCTGCGTGCAGGCTACTATTCGGAAATTGACTTGCTTGTATGGGCAAGAAAATTCTACGGCAACGACTTTGTAGAGTGGCTGCAGCTGAACTACAGCCCGTTGGATGTAGTGTTCCGCCTTGCGACTGAGACTTCGCTTGTTGTACTTAACGGCGGCGGCTTCGACGGCCCCGAATGGAGCATACGTGTTTCGCTTGCCAACCTGAAGACACAGGATTATGTCATCATAGGAAAGAGCGTACGCAAGATTCTTGACTCCTATGCCGAAAGATGGAGAAAGAGCCTGCCTATGGTTGACTGAAATAATCCAAAACAAGAGGCTGACAATCGTCAGCCTCTTGTTTTGGATTATTTCGCTTTGTTCACCATTGCATCAATTGCAGCGACGGCGGTAACATTGAGGATTTCCTGTACCGAGCTTTCGAAGTCGATGAAGTGTATCGGCTTGTTCAGGCCCATCTGTATCGGGCCGATAATCTCGACATCGGGGCTGAGTGCCTGGAGCATCTTATACGATGAACTTGCCGAATTGAGGTTAGGAAAGACAAGGGTATTCACCTCCTTGCCCTTAAGACGAGTGAAAGGATACTTTTTGTCGCGAAGCTCACTGTTCATGGCTACATTGACCTGTATCTCACCGTCGATAGCCCAATCGGGGTACTTCTCGTGGAGGTAGGCAACGGCGTTCTTCACTCTCTCGGCTGTTCCGCCCTTGTCGGAACCGAAGTTGGAGTATGATGCCATTGCGATGACAGGTTCACGGTTGAAGAAACGTACCGATTTTTCGGCAAGGCGTGCTATGTCGATAATGGTCTCAAGGTCGGGAGCACGGTTGATGAGGGTATCGGCAACGAAGTATGTTCCTCTCTTTGAGTTCAGGATGTGCATTGTAGCGAAAGTGCTGAAGCCCTCCTGCATGCCAATGACCTCTTTGGCTACCTTGATGGTGTTTGAATACTTTGTATAAAGGCCGGTCACGAATGCATCGGCATCGCCGTTCTCTACCATCATCATGCCGAAGTAGTTGCGCTCGAACATCTTGTCGTTCGCCTCTTCAAAGGTATATCCCTCACGCGCTCTCTTCGCAGCAAGGATTGCTGCATAACGCTCACGGCGTTCGCGCTCGCTGGGGTGACGGAGGTTGACAACCTCAATGCCTTCGAGGTTAAGCCCGTTCTCGGCTGCAACCTTGGCTATAATCTCGTCGTTTCCGAGAAGTATCGGCTGGCATATTCCCTCTTCCTTTGCCTGTACTGCGGCTTTCATCATCGAGGGGTGTGCACCTTCGGCGAAGACTACACGCTGCGTTTCGGTGCGTGCCATGTCGTATATCTGCTGTGTGAGCTTTGAGCTGCGGCCCATGAACTCAAGCAGTTGTTCCTTGTAGGCTTCCCAGTCGGTGATTGTCTTGCGCGCAACACCGCTCTCAATGGCAGCCTTGGCTACGGCTATCGATACCTCGATGAGAAGGCGAGGGTCAACAGGCTTCGGGATGAAGTAGTCGCGTCCGAAAGAGAGGTTGCCTACCTTATATACCTTGTTCACCACCTCTGGAACAGGCTGCTTTGCAAGGTTTGCAATGGCGCGTACAGCAGCGAGTTTCATCTCTTCGTTGATAGCAGTTGCTGCAACATCGAGCGCGCCCCTGAAGATATAGGGGAAGCCTATCACATTGTTTATCTGGTTCGGGTAGTCGCTTCGGCCTGTACTCATAAGCACGTCGGGACGGCTATCCATTGCATCCTCGTATGTAATCTCCGGTTCCGGGTTGGCAAGGGCAAACACTATAGGGTCCTTTGCCATTGAACGTACCATATCCTTTGACAGCACATTGCCCTTTGAGAGGCCCAGGAAGACATCGGCACCATCGATTGCCTCCTTGAGGGTGTGTATATCGGTACGGCTTGTAGCAAACTCAAGCTTCTCCGGCGTAAGGTTAGTGCGTTCGGTGCTTATGACACCACGGCTGTCGAGCATTACTACATTCTCCTTCTTCACGCCCAAAGCTATGTAGAGCTTGGTACATGAGATTGCCGCAGCACCTGCGCCGTTCACAACAACCTTGACATCGGATATGTTCTTTCCGTTTACCTCAAGCGCATTCAGGAGGCCGGCTGCCGAAATGATTGCTGTTCCGTGCTGGTCATCGTGCATTACAGGGATATCAAGTTCTTCCTTAAGGCGACGTTCTATATCGAAGCACTCAGGTGCCTTTATATCCTCAAGGTTGATACCTCCGAAAGTAGGCGCAATAGCCTTGACCGCCTCGATGAACTTTTCGGGATTCTCTTCATCGACCTCAATGTCGAACACGTCTATACCTGCATATATCTTGAACAGCAGGCCTTTTCCTTCCATTACCGGCTTTCCTGCCACTGCACCGATGTTGCCGAGACCGAGAACTGCAGTTCCGTTAGATATTACGGCTACAAGGTTGCCCTTGTCGGTATATTTGTACGCATTCTGAGGGTCACTCTGTATCTCAAGACATGGCTCTGCAACTCCGGGAGAGTATGCGAGCGAGAGGTCGGTCTGAGTGAAATATGGTTTTGTGGGAACTACCTCAATTTTTCCGGGACGTCGTCCGGCATGGTAGTTCAATGCATCTTCTTTTGTTATCTTAGCCATCTTATGCTTTGTTATTTATCATTAAATGTGTCGCCGGCCTCACCTGCTCCAAAGAGCGCGAAGTCGTAGCGTACCGGGTCTTCGGGTGAAAGCTCGCGCAGCCTGGCTGTGAGTTCCTCCACTGTGCGGCGGTCGTTCTGCTTGCGTGAGACAAGGCCCAGTTCCCTTGCCGTACGTGCCACATGGACATCGACAGGTATCATGAGCATGGAGGGAGAGACATTCTGCCAGATGCCGATATCGACTATCCCATCCTTGCGGCAGAGCCAACGCAACATCATGTGTATTCTCTTGCATGCCGATGCCGGCTTGCCTTTCAACGGAACAGGGTTGCTTATGTGACGGGTGTATATGCCGCCATTCACGCTTGCAAGCTCGTCGCGGAGACGCTCTATTCCCTCCCACATGGTGCAGCCGGTGAAGAGCGGTTCCATTGAGCCGTACTTGGTGTATATCGACCTGAGCCCCCGACAGATGTACTTGAAGTCGGAAGCGAAGAATGTGCGGTGTATATTGAGCCTGTCGTCGAGCGTCTCCCACTCTCCGCCTATAACATATTCATAGGGGCGTGAGCCCATTATGTCATGAAACATGCGGTTGCCCGAACGCAATATCATCTTGCGGTTCCCCCATGCAATTACCGATGCAAGCAGAGCGACAATCTCAATGTCCTCGCGCTTGCTGAATGAGTGAGGAAAGCTGACAGGGTCATCAATGATGAACTCCTTGCGGTTGTATTGCAGCACCTTCTCGTCGAGCAGGGCCTTTAGCTGTTTCATAGTATCAGGCAAGGAATGTTATGGCCTGCTGGAGGTCGCTGTATGTATCGTCGCATGCAGGTACAAGCGGCAAACGAAGGTTGTTCTCAAGCATACCGAGAATCTCCATGAGAGCCTTGATTCCGCTTGGGTTGCCATCGACAAAGATGAGCTGGAACAATTCGTTCAGGCTGCCGTGTATGTTGCGTGCATCGCCCACTCTGCCCTCCTGCATTGCTGTAACAAGCTTTGTCATCTGCTTTGGGAACGCGTTGCCGAACACCGAGATTACACCGACGCCGCCGGCCTCCATGATATCGACAGTTAGACCGTCGTCACCGGAGAAGACATCGAAATGCGGCGGTTTCTTGGCTATGAGTTCCTTTACCTGAGCAAGGTTGCCCGATGCTGCCTTGTAGCCCACGATATTAGGGCACTCGTTTGCAACACGCACTACTGTAGAGGGAAGGATGTTTACTCCTGTGCGTCCCGGAACATTGTACATGTAGATTGGAAGCTCTGTTGCCTGGGCAATGGTCTTGTAGTGCTGATAGATACCTTCCTGTACCGGTTTGTTGTAATATGGAGCGACAGAGAGTATTGCATCGACACCTGTAAAATCCTCGTTGCGCAGTTCATCGGCTACAGCACGGGTGCAGTTGCCTCCGACGCCGAGCATGATGGGCATGCGGCCATCGACCTGCTCTATGATGCGCTTTCGGATCTCACGTTTCTCTTCTATTGTCAACGTAGGAGTCTCTGCTGTAGTACCCTGAACACAAAGGAAAGATGTGCCGCAGTCGATATGCATCTGCACCAGTTTCTCCAATGTAGGATAATCCACCTCACCGGTTTTTGTAAATGGCGTAACGAGCGCAACGCCCATACCTTTTAATCTTTTTCGCATCATAAATTGTCGGTTTTAATTTCGAGTTGCAAAATTACATCATTTTTTGCTACCAACCGTAATAATTAATATAATTTATATTAATAAATCCATAATACCGGACAGACAAGCGGATGCATTACTGTTCCAGCATCGCCAGGAATTCATCCTCGCTTACAAGGGGTACGCCCAGTTTCTCAGCCTTTTCAAGCTTGCTTGGACCCATATTCTCGCCGGCAAGTATAAAGGAGGTCGATTTGCTGACACTGCCTGCATTCTTGCCTCCGTTCTTCTCTATCATTGCTTTGTACTCGTCGCGTGAATGATGAGTGAAAACACCGCTTATGACAATGCTCTTGCCTTTGAGAATCTCGGTTCTGTCAAGCACCTCTTCCTCTTCGGCCACAAACTTGAGACCTGCACTCCTGAGGCGCGACACAAGTTCCACATTGCTCTCTTTAGAGAAGAACTCACGTACCGATGCCGCTATGCGTTCGCCTATCTCATCGACAGCCATAAGTTCATCCAACGAGGCTGCCATGAGAGCATCCATGCTGACAAAGGCTCTTGCAAGGCGCTTTGCAACGGTAGCACCAACGAATCGTATTCCCAAAGCAAAGAGAAGACGCTCGAACGGTACCTGCCTTGACGCATCTATTGCCGCCACGATGTTCTCGGCCGACTTGGCACCCATGCGGGGCAGGAACATCAGGTCTTCGGGGTTCAGGGCATAGATGTCGGCTATATCCTTTATCAGTCCATAGTTGAAGAGGAGTTCAACGGTCTCAGGGCCCATAGAGTCGATATTCATTGCCTCACGGGAGATAAAATGCTCTATCTTGCCCTTTATCTGAGGCGGACAGGCTGTGTCGTTGGGGCAGTAATGGGCTGCCTCGCCATCGACGCGTACAAGAGGAGTACCGCACTCTGGGCACTTGGAGATGAAGAGCACCTTCTCGCCCAACATGAAACGAGCATCGGTATCTACTCCGGTTATCTTTGGAATTATTTCACCGCCTTTCTCTACATAAACCATATCGCCTATATGAAGGTCGAGTTTCTCTATTATGTCGGCATTATGCAGCGATGCGCGCTTTACTACAGTTCCGGAAAGCTGTACCGGGTCGAGGTTTGCGACAGGTGTCACCACACCCGTGCGGCCTACCTGATAGGTAACCTCGTTAAGACGTGTGACCGCCCTCTCGGCCTGGAACTTGTATGCTATTGCCCAACGCGGCGACTTTGCCGTGTAGCCCAGGTTCTTCTGCTGACGGAGAGAATTCACCTTCAGTACAATGCCGTCTGTTGCAAACGGCAGGTTCTTGCGTTCTGAATCCATTCTGTCGATAAAGGCGAACACCTCTTCTATTGTACTGCATTTGCATGTAGTGTCGGAAATCTTAAATCCCCATTGCTCGGCGGCTTTAAGATTTTCATAATGCCCTTCGGCCGGCAGCTCCTCGCCCAGCATGAAGTAAAGGTATGCATCGAGCGAGCGTTTTGCTACTACAGAGGAATCCTGCAGCTTAAGCGTGCCCGAAGCGGCATTGCGCGGGTTAGCAAACAAAGGCTCTTCGTTGCGGGCACGCTCCTCATTGAGCCTGTCGAAAACGCTCCATGGCATGAGGACTTCGCCTCGTATCTCGAACTCAGCCGGATAGCTGCTGCCCGAAAGCACTAACGGAACCGTACGTATGGTTCTGACGTTGGCTGTAACATCGTCGCCTTTCTCACCGTCACCGCGCGTAACGGCTCTTTCGAGCTTGCCGTCGATATATGTAAGCGAAATCGATGTACCGTCGAACTTCAGTTCGCAACAAATCTCGAACTCCTCGTTAAGGCTTCTCTTTACCCTGTCGAAGAATTCTGCCACTTCGGCCTTGGAGTATGTATTTCCCAATGAGAGCATGGGATACTTGTGGGCCACTTGGCGGAATTCCTTCGTTATGTCGCTTCCTACGCGCATAGTAGGCGATGTAGGGTCATGCATTTCGGGATGCTCAGCTTCGAGTTGCTGCAGTTCCTTCAACAACATGTCGAAGTCGTAGTCGCTTATGGTCGGCGAGTTAAGAACATAATAGTTATGGTTATGCCCGTGCAGTTCGGCACGCAACTGAAGTATGCGTTCTTGTGGAGTCATTGAAATCGTTTTTATTCTTCCTGCGAAGGTAACAATAAACGAGCAAAAAATAAAGCTTGCTTTAATTTTTTACAGCGAGTGCAGAGGTTAGCTGCACCATAGGTGAAGGTAACAATAAACGAGCAAAAAAATAAAGCTTGCTTTAAATTTTTACAGCGAGTGCAGAGGTTAGCTGCACCATAGGTGAAGGTAACAATAAACGAGCAAAAAATAAAGCTTGCTTTAAATTTTTACAGCGAGTGCAGAGGTTAGCTGCACCATAGGTGAAGGTAACAATAAACGAGCAAAAAAATAAAGCTTGCTTTAATTTTTTACAGCGAGTGCAGAGGTTAGCTGCACAATAGGTGAAGGTAACAATAAACGAGCAAGAAATATGAAGTTTACTTCGATATTTTCAAAATTCGCCCCTCTTGATTCAAACAAGAGGGGCAAACTTTATCACTTTTCCGGAGCATCATCGGCAGCAGAAGCTGTATTCCGTGCCAATATGCTGCCATTCGCGGCTTTCTCGACCAGCTCTTTTGGTATCCCTTCCATTGGAGCACCTTTGGCAAGCTGTTGCTCGTTACGCTTAATGCTCTCAAGAATTCTTGTTGCAAAGGGGAAAGAGCTGTTTTCGAGCAGTGTCCTTACATCGACAGCATGCGAACGGAAAAGTTCCATGAGGAAGTCATCGGCCACCATACGGTAGGCAGGCGTGTTGTAGCCTTCGGAAATTGTAACGTCAATCTCGCAATCCTGAACCTTTTCGGGGTTATACCATTTCGCCTCCTCTTTATAATGCGACCCGGCGAGGTCGATATAACGTTTCTCCTTGTAGAACTGCTGTATGGTCTTCATCAGCTTGGTGTCGCGACGGCGACGGAATGTCCTGAAGCCGTCGAAAAGGCCTTTGAGGTTCAAGGAGGAGTTCTGCACTTGCTGCGCATAGAGCGATGCCGGAGTACCGGAATGCGGATTCTGCCCCTGCATGGCCGAGTTCACACCCGATATTTCATTTATGAGACGAAGCTGAAGGTTGAGCAGTTCGAAGTCACCGGCGACAGCAGCTCCGCTGTTGTACTGCCGCACTACTCCGTCGATGCTCTGCCCCGGCTTGAGCTTTACAAACAGTACGCCGTTGTAGCGAACATACTCATCTATCACCTCTTCGCGCGACATGCTCTCGAAGGCCTCGTCGTCCACTACAAGAACACCCTTTGACGAGGTACCGCGTATGAAGTCTATCAGTGTTGCAGTACGGTTTATCGCACGTTGCTGGTCGATGAACTGCTCTACGAAGTTGCCGAGCTTGCCCTGAACCAACGGATAGAGATGCAGTACATAGTTGTGCTCGCCATGCCAATATGGGCTGCGCCCTTCCTGAAGCACATCGCCGTAAGGAGTCATGTAGCGGTAGTACCAGAAACGTTCGGTTGCAAAGCTGTATTCAATGAGAAGAAGGTCTTCTTCGGCTATGCCTTTTTCTGTGCCTTCGGCACGTCTGCGTTTATTCTCCGATTCGAGCATTGCGCGTGACTCCTCATTGAACGGCAGATAGCCCCAGCATCCCCGCTCTTCGTCGTTCCAGCAATAGGCGTCACGCGACTCAAGTTTCCAGCCGAGTATCACGCGACAGAGGTCGCTGCGCGAAGGCGAGAAGAAAGAGAGGTTACGTGATTCGTCACCTTGCATCGACCTTGAAGAAGCGACAGGAGACGACGAAATTGAACCGTATATGTTCCTTATACGCTCTTTCTCTTCGGGTGTGTGCCCGAAATGTGCAAGAACAGAATCGAGGGGAAGGTCGAAGAGTTCTCCAATACAGGTGACATCCCACATGCGCACATCCTCGACATTCGTATTGAAGAAAAGACGCGAAGGGTTGACCGAATGTACCCACACATCGTGCTTCTCCTTTGCTGGATTAAGGCCATATTCTATTCTCTGCGCCGTCATTCCGCCATTGAGCAGCATTCGCATGGAATCGGAATCAAGCTCTTCCATCTCATTTATATCGTGCACGTACTCTATTGCCACCGACATCATCTCGCCCAGCTTGCTCTCTTCGCTGTCACGGGCTACGCAGACCGGACGCATCAGGTTCTGACGCAACTGGCCGTCGATATTGCTCAGTATCGGGGCTATCATATTGTTCTTAAGCGGAACCTTGCCGTTCTTCTTTATAAGCTCGCCCTCGGTTATCTGCGTAAGGGTGTCGGGGTCGGTAACAAAATCGCCCCACTGGTCACCGTAGCTGTACATAAGGCTCCGCCGTAACTTGCGGCGGGCCTCATCGAGAGCGTTCCAGCATGCGGCACATTCATTCAGGAATGCAAAAGCAGAACCGGGTTCTCTTCTCTTTGCCTTCTTCTCGTCGTGCAAGCGCACCTTCACTCTTTTATCTATGAACTTGTTCATTGTACGAATGGTTATGGATTCATTTATGCATATATTCTCTCCCGTGATCTATTCCCGGCAGCAAGGGATATGTGCCTTGCCCAACGCTGTTGCCCGGTTTCATTCTATAAAGCATCTGCATGGCATAGGCCTCAAGAGCGTCTTCAAGTTCAGCACGCTCTTCTGATGTAAGCCGTGCATCGTCAAGCCTTTCGGCTACTCTTGAAAGGTCAACACCGGCATCATGCTGCGAAGCGTTATATCCTGTGAGTATATCCAACGGACCGTTGAAGTTTTTCTTAAGACCCGACAGCTTGTTCACTGCACCCGGCTCAACACCGGTGGGCAGGAGTCTCTTCCCGGAAAGACGGTAAAGAAGGTATTCATCGACCGTTGGGAACATATCCTTGAACTCATCGGGCGAGATGCCGTACTTCTCCTTGAAAGAGCCGGAAAGACGCGATTCGTTGCCGTCGCGCCACTGACGTGCTTTCATCGACTCAATGAACTTCAGGTCCTTTCCAATTGCATCGTATTCTCTCTTTATATTCTCGCGGATATTGCGGGAATTTCTCTCAACTGCAGCACTGCGCCCGGCATAGCTGTCAACGGCATCGCTTATGGCAGGCACAAACTGCTCCGTGATATTACCGTTCCTGACTCTTTCGCCACCTATAAGAATCATATTTTCATCGGCATCGTAGCTTGCAGGGAGGGAAGAGCCTTCCAGCACTTCTACACCGATGTTCCCAAGAAAGGGATGCAATGCCAACAATGCAGGCTCGTCAAGCAACTCTCCAAGAGAAGCGGTTCTGACAACCGGACTGTAATCAAAGCTGCTACTTACATGCGATTCCAGGGATGAGCCAACCCCATTCCCATATCCAGTTTCACCAGGCAGGCGATAACGGATTTTTCCGTTATCATAATAAGGATAATCGGTTCTTATAGCTTTGCCTGAATAATCGACATATTTACCGTTTGCAATAAGGTCGTGAATACCTCTAACGATTACATGGGCTGCACGTTCTGGAGAAATATCTTTTGGGTCATAGATATACTCGGTATAACCGTTATGATTACCACGGTCTTTATGAGTACCATCTTTCTTTATGACTATGCTTATCTTTTCATCAGCGGCAGCATTGCCCATACGAATATTCGTTGCCTCATGTGTCGATATGCGGATACGTACAATCTTGCCATCAACCAGCAAGTCTCCATAAAAAGATTGACTGCTTTTTGATTTGTCAAAGTCAAGCATCTGTCCGATTACTCTAACAGCATCCTTGGCCCTATTTCTACCTCTAAACTCTCCTCTATTAAGAAATTTTTTGGCGAGGAACATTGCATTGCGCGTTTTCTGTATTATATTTGCATTACCGTTTGGTTGAGTTAATGGCTTACGGCTTAGGTGCTCATTGCCTTCCAAATGCAGATCTCCGGATGATGAGTTGCCTGGAATCGCACCGCTCCTCTCGCCGGAGATTGATTTTTCTCCAAATAATTCATCAGCTCGCACATTTTTATCATAAAAAGACTTGACATCGCCTCTTTCAGGTATTATATTTGCATTACCAATTGGTTGAGTTAATGGGTTATGGCTTAGGTGCTCATTGCCTCCAAAAGGTAGATCTCCGGATGATGAGTTGCCTGGAACAGCACCGCTCCTCTCGCCGGAGATTGTTTTTTCTTCAAACAATTCATCAGCTCGCACATTTTTATCATAAAAAGACTTGACATCGCCTCTTTCGGGTATTATATTTGCAGTACCGTTTGGTTGTGCTAATGGCTTACGGCTTAGGTGCTCATTGCTTTCCAAATGCAGATCTCCGGATGATGAGTTGCCTGGAACAGCACCGCTCCTCTCGCCGGAGATTGTTTTTTCACCTGCATGAGAGTTGTCATCGGACGGCATTCTGTATTTCCTATGTTCGAGTTCTTTCATTATCTGTTCCTCACTCATTTCGGTTTGCTCCCGGAAAATCCTTTGGGTATTCGGGTCAAGACGGTCGTAATTCAGGAATGCCTTATATGTTTTCAAGAATGACGGAGTTCCTTTGAAGAAGTTTCCTTCGCTTACTTGCTTGTTTATATTCTGAAGATATGCATCGTAATCGTTATATTCAATTTCCGGCAAATGAGAAGATTTGAACCTGGCAAAGACCTCTTTTCTGTGTTTAATCGGATCAACCCTATTACGCACATAATTGCAGTGAAGAGCCAAAAGTTCTTCTACTTCGGAAGACGACAATCTTTTTTTAGAACCATAATATATTCCCAACCGCGCGAACATTCTATTTATAAACTCCTTGAAGCGTTGCAAGATGGTACGCTCCTCACTACTTTTCCATTTTTTCTCGACAACATCGGCCAGATACTCCTCCACGAGTGTATAATTGTCTATATGGGGATATTTTACTCTTATCGTATTAATTTCGGAACGGAGTTCGTCGCTGGATTTGCTATATAGTTCCTCAATAAAATCGCGCAGATGATAACCGAACACCTTTTCAAGGCCATGGTGACCAACAACCTCATGTACTATCGTTTTCTCAACATCTTCCAATTCCTTGCAATTCGGCAAATTGACACATACTTTGCCTTTGTTAATCCAACCAAATGACCTCACCTGGTTGTTATACTCTTCGATAGCGGTAGCATTGTCTGTTTCAGGAACCTTTATCTGGCGTTCATCGGTTATCAGTTCAACATCGATACCAAACTTATGTGACAACTCCTTTGCAAAAGCCTTATGCTCTTCAAGTTTCTCCTGAGTAAAGACATTGTTATAGTAATTCCAAACAATACCGGCCTTAGGCTTTTGTGATACATTTATCGGTCTGACGATGAATTCTCCCGTTCCGAGATAGTCCTGCATAGTAATGTAATCGTTATAATCACTGTACTCATTACTGATTATCTCGTCGGAACCAATTGAGACACCCGAAGCGGCATTATCTATTTCACGGGCATGCGATGAAGATGTTCCCGCCTTGAGCCTCTCCACCTCATTACGCAATACGGATTCATACTCCTCAATGGCATTGACCTCATTCTTGCTGAGCATATACGGTTTCTTTTCTATGACATAGAGAAGGCTGTTCCCGTCAAGACCATACTTCCGTTCGATGTTGCGCCTAATGCTATACAGGTACTTTATCATTGCATCACTATCATAGGAAGAGCGTCGAAGGATATCATTTATTATCTTCTGCTGCCTTGGAGAAACCTCGGTTTCTTGCAATCTGTTATAGATAGCATCGGTAAATTCCTCGACATCGATATTGTTCTTGGTGATATAATCTTTAGCTTGAATGTAGAAGTTACGCGAACGGATACCCGAAATGAGTTCCTTATCGTACATCTTTATCCTGTTCTTGAGAATATGCGGTCTCAAAAGCATAATACTGCTCCTTACACCTATTTCGTCTGCTGCCACATTGCTTTCTATCAGGTGGCCGTCATAATCGAATAGCTTGACTTTGTATTTTCCGTTATACAGCCTATAGATATCATAGTCAAACGGGATAGGAGGAGATGAAGTCAGCTTGTTATCGACAAGGAACAGAAGCTTGGATTTAGCTGATGCCGAAACATCCTTGCTGGCCATAATATTAAAATACATGTTCCTTATCCTTTCCCTGCTTCTGATACCGCCCAAGTTTGGCATGGCAAGTTCCTTTTCGATATCGCGAAGCAGTTCTGTTACATTGCAGCCGATATTCTTAATCTCGTCTCTTTCAATAGGAGTAAGGTCGAACTCCTTTCTAATCTTTCCATACCGGTTTAGCTTATACTCCTTGCCCTTAGGCCTCCAATGCGAAAGACGCATGGTAAGGAGAGTTGCGGCACTCTCACCGAAATCGTAGAAGAGATCTACCGGAGCGACCTCTACCCCATTGGCAAGTTTCTCTATCTCGTGGCCAGCTGTAAAGACAGCAGATTCACTGCTAAGGACACCCGATGAATAGAACAGTTTCCTGGCACCGTTCGCTCCTTTCGACAAAGCACGGAAAGGAGATGAAGCCAGAGATGAAGCTCCGCCCAGAAGCATTCCTCGGCCAAATGATTTGGCAGCCTTGCCCGAATCGACCTCATTGCCTATAAGCAAATCATCGACAATGCTATTTGAAATGTCATATTTCCCAAGAGTCAAGCCCTGCCCTAAAGCCGCATTGGTAATCTTGTACTTTATATTCTCCTTTATGGCCCTCTCGGCAACCATATTTGCCAGAGCCGGATTCATTCTTGAATTGATTGAATTATTCAACACGCGCTGTGCAATCTTTTTTGTAAGAAGCGGCATAACCTTGCGACCGGCAAGAGAGAGCATAGCCGAAGAAGAGGAGCCGAATGCCGAGAAAGCCGGTGCGTCAATCATCAACGACCCAACCCCGGCGACAAAGTCATCGACCCTGTTGCTTTTGTACTTTGAAAGACCTTCCTGTTCTATCGCCAGGCTATTGGTTACACCTTTCTCGCCCGAAGCAGAAAGCTGCGCCAGTTTACCGATAAGGGAATTGCCTACAGCACTGCGTACTATGTACTCACTTCTGTTCTTTGGGACACTCTCCTTAACATACTCATCGACCATTCTGCTCTGCAAAGAAGGCTTGACAAAATCTTCGATATATTTGTCGGCATCATAACCTCCGGTAGAAGCCATAGGGGAAACCATCTCTTTCAAGCGGGCTTTATCTATCTGAGCCATGCTCTTCTCTATTACCTTAGCCGGATTTTCCTCTTTTGCAACAGTTGCATAGAGCTGCATCGGATACTCGGCTGCAAGATAGGCATTCTCTTCAAGAACCTTCTTACCCCTTGCCTTTGCCTCATCCTTATGTTGCATGAAGCTGCTTTTAAGTTCTTTGTCGTAGTACTCATTTACGACATTGTCAAGAGCCTCTTGCGAGAGCGAATATACCTTTCGGCGACGGGCCGGTGTATCTTTCGGCAACATAAACGAAGCAAACGAATTCTTGAAATGCGTATTGCCGGTTGCCTGGTCGGGCTTGCTGCTCCAACGCTTGCCTAAAGCGTCTATTCTCCTTTTACTTGCCTCCCACTCACTGCCGAGAAGATTTGTTGCCGGAGCCTTTTCTGGCTTTGGGGCAGTAAATGTACTTTGCGCAGCAGACTGCTTGCCGGATGCAATATCATCGGCAAGCGGGCTTTCATTCACGTTAAATGTATTTTCATTGTTCTCCGAAGAAGAAAGCCTGTATGAAAACGGCTCTTTCTTCTCCTTTTTATCATTGTTCATCAACATAATCAGAATTATTTTTTATAAAGGTTTTTAAAACTGCCCGATTCCTTGTAACTATTCAGGGCATTCTCGAAATTGCCGGAAAGAAGATTTGCGGCATATGGAATCCGGGTTACGGAACGCTCCTTGGCATTTCTCTTTGAAAGCGGGTCCCATAGCTGTGAATGAGCTGTCTTGCCATTGAAGTCGCGCATGAAGCCGGTGAGCCTTTCATGGGCATCACGGTATGCCTTTTCATATTCAGGCAAAAGAGGAGCCGGACTCTTGAGCCGGGCCCCGTTCATATTGCCGGCAGCGACAAGCAGGTTCGAAGCGAAATCGACAATTGCAGCTACATTGCGTTTGCGCCGTTTCTCCTTAAGATTCTCTTTCCTCCGCTCGATAACGCGGTCGAACAGAGCGTCCATGCCGTTATAATCCGCCATCATATTTACGCTCCTCCCTACCCCAGTTGACACCCATCAAAGCATTCTGCAACAGGTTAAGTCCACTGCCTACAAGCTGAGTTGCATTACTCTTGTCATTGGCCAGGGCTGCAGATTGACCTCCCAAGAGAGCATTCCTGTTCTGACGATGTTGAGCATCTACGTTTCTCTTTCGGTCGCCTTCCATTGCAGCCGCATTAGTCATCACGTTCTCAATCGCACGCATACCTTGTTCATTCTGTGCAAGAGCATATTCAGGTGTTCCGCCTATAATACGGCTACGGGCACGCTCCTGTTCGTTTTTACGGCGCAGGGTATTCTCGACCCGTTTAATTGCAGCACGTGTTGCCGTGTTGTTAACGAGGTCTCCAAAGTAGTTTCTTCTGTACCACCCGTCCTCTTCGGCATACGCCTTTTGCGTAAGTTTACGCTGTTCTCTCTTTGCTTTTGATGCATCTAAAACTCCCTTTATGCCTGAATAGAGGCCTAGCGCTCCGTTCAAGCCTGCAAAAATCATTGGTAATCCCATAATACTTTTTTTTGTGCAAAAGAAGCCCCTAAAAGAAAGATCAAGGTTGCTATTATGCCAAAAGATTGAGCTGCAGCTGTTTATGGCAATACAACAACCTTACCCCGGCATACACAAGCTATTTTCGCGAATAAAGATTATCTTATGGTTAAAAGGAGTAAAAGCGGTGTGACTATCGATGATGTACACAACGAAACCCTTGCACTGTTCCATCGTCTTATACAGAGGCTGGAGAAACTTACATTGAACTGCGAAGATCCCGGCACTATCAACCAGGCGTTGAAGACTACAGCCGATTTTCTTGTCAAGCTGAACAAGGAAAAGGAGCAGGGAGATGAAGGAATCGGTGCCCTGCTGCAACAGACATTGCATGGAATAGGAGGGTAAAAAGAATAGGCTGCCAAACATTTGGCAGCCTATTCTTTTTACCCTCCTGTCGGATTCAACCGTTCACGCTTCCGGAGACGATATCGAGCAATTCATTTGTAATTGCCTGCTGACGCCCCTTGTTGTACTCCAGCACCAGTTCGGAAATAAGGTCATCGGCATTGTCTGTGGCTATCTGCATTGCAAGCATACGCGCTGCGTGTTCGGCAGCCGTTGAGTCGAGCATCGCTGTATATAAGCGCAAGGCTATGACCTTAGGCAACAATGCCGAAACAAGTTCGTCGTTGCTTGGTTCAACAATGAACATATCATCGGGAAGCGGCTTGTTTCCTTTCATTCCTGTTATGTCTATAGGCAAGAAAGTCTCGCGCACCGGAATTTGTTTGGCAGCAGAATGGAAATGGGTATATACAAGTTCTACCCTGTCTATTTCCCCTTTGGCGAAACGCTCCATAAGGGTGTATGCAATATTGGCTACAGGAGAATATTCTGCGGCAGCACAATACTCCATAAGTGCCTCATCGCAGTCGAGCCCTCTTTTCCTTATAGCGTCACGCATCTTACGCCCTACAGGCATTATCCCAACATCTGTGTCTTTAGCCATGTATCCGTCAAGCACCTCATTGGCAAGACGTATTATATTGCTGTTGAAACTGCCGCAAAGGGATGAATCGGAAGCTATCGGGATAATGACTACCCTCTTTGCCTCTCTCTCTGCGATATAAGGAGATTCTACGGATTCCGAACTGCCCAGGAATGAAGAGAGCATGGCATCGAGCTTTAGCTGATAGGGGCGCATTCCCTCTATTCTCGCTTGGGCACGACGCAATTTTGCAGCAGAAACGAGCTTCATGGCAGACGTTATCTTCTGCGTACCTTTTACCGAAAGGATTCTCTGCTTTATCTCCTTGAGGTTCATGGCGCAATCAGTTCAGGGTTGAAGTTATCTCCTTTGCAACACTCTCAATCATTGCAGCAACATCGTCGCTTATGACACCGCTTGCAAGCACATCCAATACACTCTCCTTGTGACGTGTACGCATGACATCGAGGAACATTGTCTCAAATACCTCTACCTTGTCGAGCGGTACCTCACGCAGCAGGTTGTTTATTCCGCAATAGAGAAGAGCTATCTGTTCGGCCACCGGCATAGGCGAATACTGCGGCTGTACAAGCAGTCTGTTGTTGCGTCTTCCACGCTCTATGACCATCATTGTCACCGGGTCCATATCGCTTCCGAACTTGGCAAATGCCTCAAGCTCACGGAACTGTGCCTGGTCAATCTTAAGTGTTCCGGCAACCTTCTTCATCGATTTTATCTGCGCGTTTCCGCCCACACGCGATACAGAGATTCCGACATTCACCGCCGGACGGAATCCCTGGTTGAAGAGGTCACTTTCAAGATATATCTGTCCGTCCGTAATGGATATCACATTAGTAGGAATATATGCCGACACGTCACCTGCCTGTGTCTCTATTATCGGCAATGCCGTCAACGAGCCTCCGCCCTTGACCTTGCCGACAAGGCTAGGAGGAAGGTCGTTCATCTTCTCGGCAACCTCCTGCTGGTTTATAATCCTTGCCGAGCGTTCGAGCAAGCGCGAATGCAGATAGAACACGTCGCCAGGATAAGCCTCACGGCCCGAAGGACGTCGAAGGATAAGCGACACCTCACGGTAGGCAACCGCCTGTTTGGAGAGGTCGTCATATACTACAAGCGCATGACGGCCTGTATCGCGGAAATACTCGCCTATGGCAGCTCCTGCCATAGGGGCATAATACTGAAGGGCTGCCGTATCGGCAGCTGTTGCAGCCACCACTACGGTATAGTCCATTGCACCATGTGTACGCAGTGTATTCACTATAGACGCCACTGTTGAGCCTTTCTGTCCTATTGCAACATATATGCAATAGACCGGGTTGCCGGCTTCGTATGCAGCACGTTGATTTATTATGGTATCAATGGCTATTGCAGTCTTGCCGGTCTGGCGGTCGCCGATTATAAGCTCACGCTGACCGCGGCCGATAGGAATCATGGAGTCTATCGATTTGAGACCTGTCTGCAGCGGCTCTGTTACCGGCTGACGGAATATCACACCCGGTGCCTTGCGGTCAAGAGGCATCTCGCACATCTCACCGGTTATCTCGCCCTTGCCGTCAAGAGACTCGCCCAAAGGAGTGATGACACGCCCCAGCATTCCGTCACATACATCTATCGACGCTATGCGGCCTGTACGCCTAATTGTCATGCCCTCCTTTATCTTGTCGGTAGGGCCCAACAGTATTGCACCTACATTATCTTCTTCAAGGTTCATGACAATGGCCTTAATTCCATTGTCAAACTCAAGGAGTTCATCGGCTTCGGCATTATAGAGGCCATATATGCGCACTACACCATCACTGACCTGAAGAACAGTTCCCACTTCTTCGTATTTTGAGCTGTTCTCTATGCCTTTCAATTTTTCGAGCAGGACGCCCGACACTTCACTTGGTTTAATATTCATCAGACAAGTTTCCTGTTTTGTTTAACTAATTGCTTCCTGATTTCACGGAGCTGGCTCCCGACACTCGCATCATAGCGTTTGGAATCGGCCTCAATAATGAATCCTCCGATTATGGAGGGGTCAACCGTATTGTTCAGTTCAACGCTGTCATGGTCTCCGGCCAGCATGGCTGTAACTTTTCCGTTCAATGCATCATCCGCCGGAACAGCTGTTGTGAAATCGACAGCAAGTATCTTCTTCTCCCTGCGGTAGAGCATTATGTAGGCATGAGCTATAAAGAGAAGGAGTTCCTCGCGCTCTTCCTTGACAACAAGACGTGCAAAGCGTTCGAAAAGAGGCGAGGCATTCACTGCGTCACATATCAGCCCTACTCTCTCATTCTGGGATAGAGAGGGGTTCTGAAGCACCACCGGCAACTGCTTCACATTCCGGAATGTGTGATGGAGCTGCAACATCATATTGTATATTGCATTCTCCTCGCCATTCTCCAATGCGAATGCAAGCATCGCCTTGGCATACCTCATTGATATGACACCTATATTCATTTGCCTTTTTCTTTATCAGCCATAGCCTCATCGACAAGCTTGCCGATATATGCCTTCTGGCTTTCTGTTGATGAAAGTTCCTTGCGGATAATCTTCTCTGCAATGGACAATGATAGCTCTGCAACCTGTGCGCGTATCTCATTCAGCACATCCTCCTTTTCCTGCTGTATGAGCCGGCGTGTCTCAGCAAGCATCTTTTCACCCTCATCCTCAGCCTTCTCACGAGCCTCCTTGATGAGCTGGTCACGTGTTGCCGCAGCCTCACGAAGAATCCGTGTCTGCTCTTCCTGGGCTTTCCTTAGAATATTCTGGCTCTGCAGTTCTATGTTCGCTAGCCTTTCATTAGCCTCTTTTGCATTCTTCAAGGCATCGTCGATGAATCTCTTGCGTTCATCGACCATTGACGTTATGGCAGGAAAGCCATAGCGATGAAGAATGAAATAGACTATTCCGAATGCAACGAGCATCCAGAACACCAGACCGGCTTCGGGCAGTAGTAGTGACATGGCTGCAGTTCGGTATTATACAAAGAGTACAAGCAGACAGACAATCACAGCAAACATCGCCACACCCTCGATAAGAGCAGCCGCAAGCAACATTCCTGAACGGATATCAGATGCCGATTCGGGCTGACGTGCAATAGACTCAAGAGCAGAAGAGCCGATACGGGAAATACCCATTGATGCTCCGATAACAGCAATACTCGCCGCAATAGCAGCACCCATTTTTGCAATGGCTGAACCAGCCGCAGCCTGTAAAAGAATAGTCAAAAACATAATTGTATCTTTAAGGTTAGTAAATCATTTTCATTCACTGCCATGATGTTCGGGTTGCGACAACCCTATGAACACCGACGATAACATTGTAAACACAAAAGCCTGGATGAAAGCCACAAGCAGTTCCAGAAAACTCATGAATACTGTAAACAGCAACGACACTACAGTCATTGCACTGCCGATATATACATTGACAGCCATCGTTATGAATATAAGGCTAATGAAAGCAAGCATTACAGCATGGCCGGCAAGTATGTTCGCAAACAGACGCACAGTCAAGGCGAAAGGCTTGACAAACACGCCGAAGAGCTCTATCAGAGGCATGAGAGGCAACGGCACTTTCAGCCATGCGGGCACATCGGGCCAGAATATCTCCTTGTAGTACTCCTTGTTGCCGAAAAGATTGACAGCGATGAAAGTGCATGTAGCCAGAACGAGAGTAACGGCTATGTTTCCGGTCACGTTCGCACCTCCGGGGAATATGGGTATAAGCCCCATGAGATTGCTCAGGAATATGAAGAAGAACGCTGTCAGGAGATAAGGAGTATATCTTTTGTAGTTCTTTCCGATATTAGGTTTTATAAGGTCGTCCACAACCATAGTCACAAGCATCTCCATTACCCCCACAAAGCCGCCCGGCGCCTTATCGTCGGGCTTGCGGTGCTTGTACCATCTGGCTGTAAAAAGGACTAAGACTACAAGAAGTATCGAATTGAGGATAACAGACAGAACTGTCTTTGTTATCGATATATCGAGCAAGGGGCGTACCTCGTTGCCTATGATATCAAGTTCGACAATCTTGCCTTCATGGTTGCCTGACGATGATATTCTGAAGCCGTTGTACTCCTCTTGCTCATGGAATACCGAAGAGGAAAAAACATTCCATCCTTTGGATTCGGAATAGATAATGACAGGAAGGCTAATAGAGATATGCTTGTCGCCGACAGTCGCTATATGCCATTCGTACGAATCCTGCACATGCTCGAAGATTATCTTCTTTACATCCACACTGCCCTTTCCGGAACCATGCGACGATGCTGTTGCCGGAGTGCAGGCGAGAAGTGCCAGCATAAAAAGCAATATAAAGTGAATGCGTTTCATTATCGGGATATGTTTCTTTTGAGCTTGACAAGATATACCGACTCAACGGCAAGCATTATTAAAGAATAGACAAGGAAATAGAACAGCAAGACGACGGCACTCTCGCGGAAAAGGAATGCAAGCAGTGCAACCACGACAAGCGAAAGAAACATCTTTGCCGATTTAAATGCCATCAGCATTCCTGCAAATGACTTCGCGTCATCCGGTTTCTTCATAATGATAATAGCCAATGAATAGAAAACCCAGAAATAGAGAGGGACAGCCAATTGATAAAGAATGCCGCACTCCAGTGGGAGTGCAGAGATGACTGCGTAGCCAACAACTGCAAGCAGCATTGTTATAGCAGACAATCCTATGAGCATTTTTGTCTTGTCCATAATTCACATTCTAAACTTCAACACACACTGTAACCCTATTATCCTTCACTTCTACGAAACCGCCTGAAACAGCAATGCTCTTCTCTTCACCTTCAGTAACCCACGACAACTTCCCTTGTGACAATGTAGATATTATAGATGCATGGTTATGAAGGACAGTAAAAGGAGCCTTACCGCCCGGAAGCGTTACACACGTTACCTCTCCCGAAAAGAGTCTCTTTTCGGGAGAAAGTATATCAAGTGTAATAGAGGAATCCTTCATCATCGCATCATTTTATCTGTTCGAGCATCTTCTTGCCCTTTTCTACAGCCTCTTCTATTGTTCCCACGTTGAGGAAAGCCTGTTCGGGCAAATAATCGACCTCGCCGTCAAGAATCATATTGAAGCCACGTATAGTATCTTCAATTGAGACCATTACGCCCTTGACACCTGTAAACTGCTCTGCAACAGTAAAAGGCTGGGAGAGAAAACGCTGTACCCTGCGGGCACGGTTTACGGTCGTTCGGTCTTCGTCGGACAACTCCTCCATTCCAAGAATGGATATGATATCCTGCAGCTCCTTGTTGCGTTGCAGAATCTGCTTTACTCGCTGTGCCGTGTCGTAATGCTCCTTGCCCACAATGTTTGCATCAAGTATTCGTGATGTAGAGTCAAGCGGGTCAACGGCAGGATAGATTCCAAGCTCTGCAATCTTTCGGCTAAGCACCGTCGTGGCATCAAGATGCGTGAATGTCGTTGCCGGAGCCGGGTCGGTAAGGTCATCGGCAGGAACATATACAGCCTGGACCGATGTAATTGAACCGTGTATTGTAGATGCGATGCGTTCCTGCATTGCACCCATCTCGCTGGCCAGCGTAGGCTGGTAGCCTACAGAACCGGGCATACGGCCAAGCAATGCCGAAACCTCGGAGCCTGCCTGAGTGAAACGGAAGATGTTGTCTATGAAGAAAAGTATATCGTTGCTTTTGCCCTCTTTTGCCCCGGCATCGCGGAACGACTCAGCAACAGTAAGGCCCGAAAGCGCGACAGATGCACGTGCACCGGGAGGCTCATTCATCTGGCCATACACCAACGTAGCCTGCGACTTGGCGACTTCATTATAATCTATTTTCGACAAGTCCCACTCGCCGTTCTCAAGACCTTTCTTGAACTCCTCGCCATAACGTATTACATTCGACTCTATCATTTCGCGCAAGAGGTCGTTGCCTTCGCGTGTACGCTCACCCACCCCTGCAAATACTGAATATCCGTCGTGCCCTTTCGCGATATTGTTTATAAGCTCCATGATAAGCACGGTCTTGCCGACACCGGCACCTCCGAATAGGCCGATTTTGCCGCCTTTGCAATACGGTTCAAGCAAATCTATGACCTTAATGCCGGTATAAAGGACCTCCTGCACCGTAGATAGCTCATCGAACTTCGGAGCCTCACGGTGTATCGGGTATGCTCCCTCCTTGTCGAGATGCTTCAAGCCGTCTATAGAAGCACCGACCACATTCATCATACGGCCTTTTATCTGGTCGCCGACAGGCATCGTTATGGGCATTCCTGTCGAGACCACCTCCATTCCTCTCGCAAGGCCTGCGGTACGGTCCATTGCCACAGTCCTCACCGTGTCGTCACCTATATGCTGCTGCACCTCCAGAACAATGTTGCGTCCATCGGGCATCGACACTGTCAAGGCATCATGTATTGCAGGAAGAAGCACCTTGCCGTCATCTCCTTTCTCATAGAAATTCACATCTATGACAGCTCCGATAACCTGAGCTATACGTCCTTTATTCTGTTGCATAATTCAAAAACTCACATCAAAGGCATCATATCAAGACACCGATTGCAAAGATAATGTTTTCTTTGAGAAATCCTAATAGATATGCATAAAAAACGAAGTGGAATGCATCGCTGCATCCCACTTCAAACAAACACCATAAATCACCTGTTTGTTCGGCAAAATGTGCCGGACAATAACACTATAGGAAAATAACCTATTGCATTCGGTTGCAATATTACGAAAATGCCACGACAAAGGACATTCCATTATCGTGGCATAATATAGCTTTTCATAAAGTCGAAACCAGCGGTTTATCTAAAAAGTGACAATTCTGTTCACTACGCGGAAGAGAGCTGTTATTTCTCTCTTGTCTATCGGGAATGAAGGATAGTTGGGAGAGACACACCACATGACACACGGATTATCGTTATCGGGATAGCAATGCTTGATCATACGTGTGTCATTAGCTATTATCAGATATATGCTTCCAGGAGAAATCTCGCTCAGCGAATCGACACGTGTGACCCCGACAATATCGCCTTCGTATATTTCAGGTTCCATAGAGGTACCGACAACCGGGAAATAGCATTCAGCCTTCTGCGACGGCAACGATATGTAACCGCTCGGTTTCTCTGACAACGGGTCGTATGCATCCCTGACACCGGCCGATACAGGCAGGTCACTGTAATAAGGCACACCCTGCATGCTGCACACTTCGTCACGCAACATCTCACCTTCACCCAGCAACAGCCATGAGGGGGATATTTCGGGAAAGCAGTCCATTATTGCATAAAGCAGCTCCATACCAATCTTGCCGTCTTCATTGACCTGACGGTTTAGCGTACGTTGCGGCATCCCTAACACTTTGCTTGCACGGTTCACATTCATTTTCTTGTATGCGAGCAAGTATATAACACGTTCCTTTATACTTTTCATAACTTATATGGTTTACAGGTCAAGGGTATCAGAGCTGCTATATAGAATCGTTCTAAATAGATAATTTTGACTGAAACTACAACTCGAAATATAAAAAATGAAGTTATATTTGTAGCCACAAATGGCTAATATGATAAATTTTGTATCATTTTTACATATTACAACCCTAAAAAGCAGATAAACCGCCTTTCAGCACAAACTTAATACAATTTTCAGAAACAAAAAAATAGAAGAAATCGATTTGCTATGAGAAGTAGAATTTTAACGAGAAGCAGACATGTTATCGACTGCATTTCAGAAAAGATTATGGAATGGATTGAGAATTTCAGAAATCTTGCTGGCAAACAGAGGGATAGATACAGTAATTTAACCGAAGTTTACACTATCAGAGGTGATGTTTCAGAACTCGGTTACGTACAGGATTTTCTCAAGGAACGTTCAAGGGTCATAAGGCTCAACAGATACAGGATGAGCATAAGGACAGACAATTTCTACGAGGAGACAGTTCCTGGCGAAATAGGAAAGGTGACTCTTTACAGTGGGGAAAAATACATAGATGAGGCAACGCTTGTCACCAAAACCGGAGAAGATACAGCGAACAAACTTATATACTGGAAATTCAACAAGCAATAAAAAACAGAACCATGACACCACAGATACTTCTTTTAACACAACTCTTCATGTTCATAATAATGATTGGCACAGCCGATTCACTGTTCACATCAACAATATCAACAATACTTTTTATAACTGCATTGGTTATGTTTTGCGTATGCAGTATATATATAAGCAGTAACAAAAAAAGACTAATAAGGAAGCAGTTTTGAATGAAAGATAAAAAAAAAAGCCGATCGGCTTCTTTTTTTATCTAATACGGTTACCCCACGCAATCTCCACATCAGCCTCTATTCCAGAGAGAACGCTCGATACTCCCATAACTCCAGCAACGGCAAATATATAATACCGGTACGACTGCGTTGGATTAAACGGGAATCTTATATCTTGAGCCTCATTGTGTATCTCACTGCCTTTCAGTATTCTGAAATGCAGGCCGTCGTTGCTGCCCAAGAGATAACATGCCAGCACAGGCTTCCTATCATCATACAGAAGCGGCAAAGAAGCATACGCATGCAGGACAATCTGCTCTATGCGCTTATGAAGTTTTGTTCCCCAAAGCAACGGACGCGTAATAAGCAGCACTTTGTTCGACCCAGACATGCCATTGCCGAACGTAAAGACACTTGTTTCACTGCCCTTATGCGCAAACAGTTCCAAAGAACTATATGAAGAGACAAACCCGGATGCACTACATGAGATGCAGCTCCACAAGTTATTTTTCAACGAATAGATATAACAGTATCCGTATTGGCCATTCATTACAACAATCTCACCAGAGGTCCCATTATAAGCAATACGGCACGACCTTATATACTCACAAAAGCCATCATTTGCCAACCACTCCTGCATAGAGACCAACGATGCCAATTCTACGAAGAAATCATTCTCCTGATGAAAAGACTCTATATTATTTTCAGGCAGCAAAGGTGCCGACAGTTCTTTTATTGTATTGCCGGAGATAAGCATAATGCCCCGTTCTCCTACAAAAATGACACCGGAGTCAATACTGCATACCGACAATACATTACAGCACACTTCGCGCGAATATGGGTAACATCCGGAGTACGCCAGCGTCCCCGATGGGTCTATGGCCATAACCCATATTCCATCCTCGCAGAAGACGAAGAGCGGATGCTCGCCAAAACGTCCTTGAGATAATTCAAGAGTATTGCTTGCCATTGCAATTATAGGAGTCTGTGAAGGCGAATATGTACACTTTGCTGGAAAAATAAAAGGATTGTCAACAGCCGAGACTTTCATAACATTACCCCTTTCCTCATACATTCTTCTGTTTCCCGGCATAGCCCCTCCTACAAGTCTCCATGTAGAGTCTATAGGTATATTGCATATCTCTGTTTCACCGCCTTCTCCAGTTCCCTGAGAAATTCTGAATACAATCTTATCGCCATCGGCAATATCTCTTGGTATTGCAAAGATTCTCAGATTGCTGAATTCGTCCGGCGGGAACTCCTTGCCGTTATATTTCCAACAAGAATCCGCTTCGGAATACACGACCTCATAGGTTCCTATTTCGTATGAGAAGAGTCTGAGCACATCCTCATCACTTACTGCTGCCGCAACAAACCCAGAATCGAAAAATGAACTGACGCTTACATCGAGCGACCTCGAACCTTTATGGAGATATTGTGCCTGATTCAAATACTTATGCGGCAAAAGTTTGAAACTCTTTACAAAAAGTTCGGTATCAATCGATACATACACATTCATCTCAAATGCACGTGTATCGGGATATGAAAGAAGCGGCGGCAACTCGAATATACCGTTGTTGCAACTCATCTCAATGCTGCCGTAATTCCTCGAAACAGTAGCAATGCCGTCATTAGTCCTTATTTTCACTTGTACTGCAATAGCTTCATTTTTCGATTTTTCTCCATTAACAGCCTTGAGCGACGAAGCCTCATAACCAGCAAAGAGCAGCTCTCTCAACGAAGCCACATGCAGCCTGTTATTAAACGTATAGCTGCACGATGCGGCCAGTGAGGAGAGCGACACCGATGTCTGCACGTTATTCATGCTTTGCTGCAGCAGCAGATTAGTCTGGGACACATCTTCAACGGAATATGTACAATGGCCTTCAATATCATACTCCGCAATTTTATAGAAAAGATACGATGAATCCACATCACTCCAAATCTCATCTCCGCTTTTTTCGGAATACCCTTCAAAGCTCTTCTTGACACGTCCGCCGGTGTCCCTGTCATGCAGATTCGCTACCAGCGTGTCAGCCTTATGTCCCATGATGGAACCTGTAGTGAATACATCGATTCCAAGAACCACATCTTTCCAGTTCTTCAGGTCGAGCCCAGAGAAATAGAAACTCGGCTTGAAGCCTCTTACCTTGACAGTATAAGGAGAGGAGGTATCAGTCCCGGCCTTGGTCGTATAGAAATTGTTTGAATCGCGCCCGACATAGTCCGATGTTTCTTCGTCGCTTGCGTATATCACATGCGAACAGTAAACATAGGAACCGTCATATAATCGCATGGCAAACCTGAAAAGAGCCCTGTCGATATAATATCCATCAAGATTCAGATAATGGATACATTCATCTATAAACCCTTTCTCGTTATAACGCCAGGAACTTTCAAAATCATCGGTAAACGCACTGCTTGAGAACGACTCCTCAGTTGTAAGGACATGAAGCTTTGAGTCAAGCGATATGTTCAGTTCCGGGATTGGAGGCGACTCTCCAAGCCACAGATACTTCCCGGCACTGTAGTGTATATACCTGATTCCCATTTCTGTCATACAGCATAGAATGCTTCCGATAGTTTCTACTGCAGTGACTGCTGTCAATTCATCAAAGACAAGCATATTGCCGTTCTCATCTGGCACAACATTCCACTCCTTGTCATAGAAGTGTACTGTTTTTAAAGCATCGTCGGTTATGCAAACATAACATTCAGCTATTCCGTGCCAGGTTATTGAAGAATAACGTACTCCGAGCGATGCCATGCCGACCGGTTCCGGAACCGGCTTTAGAGAGCCGTTACATGCTCTTAGGTTCATAAGTGTCATGCACTCTCCTTCCCCTCCAATGAGAGGGTCAATGCTTCTCGATATTCCTTTGAATGAAAAAGTTTTCTTCATTATTACACTATTTGTCGTTTCGTAAAATCCGGTCAAAAAGCCCAAAGCGCCACATTAGGAAAAGCACCAGGGCCGCAGGAAGCAGTTTCCACCACGAAAAGCACTTCCCGGAATTCTTCTCAACCGTTACCGTACGCACTCTGTACAAGGTGTCGCACACCACAACAGTGTCGTGCCTTACAATCTCCTTGTAGGCAGTCTTGTATTTCGTAAAGAATACCGTATCGGCCTTTTCGCGTATAATTATACTGTCATGCAGCACAATGCTGTCCTTTATAAGCCTTTCTCTCATGCAGGCAGTCGAAGAGTACTCTACGGCACTATTGTCGTAACTGCGGCATGAGAGAAGCAGAATAACGGCACTAAAGCATATTCTTGTTATGTTTTTCATATTCGATATAATCCTTAAGATAACCGTAGCGTTCAAGCACGCGCAGGCTCAACACATAATAGAGGAAGTCGAGTATTCTGAAGAGCGTACTCTTCTCATTGGTTATCATCCTCGCATTCCGCAATATGTTGGTACCGTAGAAATATATTGCAACATATATCATGAACGAGACACAATGTACTGCCGTGCTCTCCTCTCCCTTGAAATGCCCAAGAAGATATATTGATGCAACCATCACAAAGTATATCGCAGCATCCCTGAAGAAACAGAATGCCTTACGGAAGCTCCAGTCGCGATGATTGGTGACATCGGCGAGCATGCCAATCAGGAAGTTGACGCTGAAAAGGAAAACCAAACCGAAAATATCGTTCCTTATAGGAAACAGAAGACCTGCAATGTTCGCAAACAGAGAGGCCACAAAAAGCTTAAGGCCATCCATAGCATCATAGTTCAAGACATTTGACAAGAGTCAGTTCGCTGCGCGATGCCAGCTTGACGTACTGCCCGCGCATAGGACCTTCGAGAGTAACCTCGCACTTCGTCTCATCGAGCCCGAAATCGTCATATTTTATATACTCCTCGACACCGTCAATGCTCACAAGCACGTCAACCGGATATGGGCCGCCCTTGTGTACACGCACTCTTATGTCACCTCCGGCGCAGACAATGGGTTCACATTCCCAATAGCCGTCGCACTTAGCAAAAGCCAGATTTCTTACTGCCATAATTCTATTTTTTTACATTTACACCGCCATTGCACAAGGCCAAAGAATAAGAAAGGAACGATTTTGAAGCATCGTACTTCTCGAACATATTGTACAGCAAGGCTGCACACTGGTATGCAACGGCATCATCCATGCCATCGTCATAACCGTCAAGACCGTCATCGGGATTGAACGAGGCTTCATATACAAGCGATTCAAGACGAGCCGCATCGGGCAGCGGATAAAGCTCCGCTACCCTATTGCCGGCAGAATCGACACCCTCGACACATACAGGCCTGCTCTTGCCGGCACGTGTGCAGCTGTTCCTCTGCCATGCGGCTTGCTGCGATGAGGCCGGATAAAGCACACTGCACGGACGCTCCCAACCGCTTACGCCAAGAATTACAAGAGAGACGAAGTCGGCGGGCAAGGCAATATATCCCGAACCGTCACCATTATCTGCAATGACAGCAGAAGATGGAACAACGCTCCTCACATTCACCCTTTTCCCAGGCAGTTTGCTTCCTTGTATAATGGAAACAGCCTGAGGAATCAGGGTTCTTATGCTCTTGTCAAAGCAACGCGCATCTTCGGTAAGCAGCGATATACTCTTATCTTCTTCTGCCTCATTGATGAGGACACGCACCCTTTTTACAATATCATCTGTTGAAATCATAGCCAGTTAGGGAATGAAATGCCTTTAGCCAGTGCTATTCCTTTCACCGCAGCCTTGTTCTGCAACTCTCCCAGAGTGCAGTTGTAAGGCTCGGCCATAAGAAGAGCCCTTGCCTGCTGCATGTTTGTCACTTCGGGGAAAGAGGTGCTTTCATCACAAGGTTCCTCAACTGAAGGTTGGGCAGATGTTTCATTGAGAATCTCCACATGCCCGCGTTTTATCTCTCCTTTCTTGAAAGCCTCACTGTTTTCAATTGCACGTTGGAAAAGCGCATTGTCGGTTGTGTATTGCGCCGGATATACCCCAGTCGAGTTCATGGCACCGCCGGTAAACTCAATTCTGACAAGTGCCTTCCCTATACGGAAATAGCTGTTACGCTCTATTTGTCCGTGAATTTCGTATGTTATTCTTTTTTTCATAATATAATATTTTAAAAGCGGATGCCCATGCAACCCCAAAACACAAAATATCGCACAGGCACCCGCAAAGTCATGGTTTAGACAAGAATCTCACCGGTATATTCAACCCATGTAGTGCCGTTGAAAGTAACAACCGTACCTGCGCTGAACCATAGCTTAGGAGTACCGTTCACCGTATGGTTCACATCGGCTGTAAGTATCACGACATCATTGAGCACGGGTGATTCGGGCAGAGCTGCCGCGCTTGTCACCTTTGACGCGCCCGGAATATCACTTTCGGTAGCCGAACCGTTGACCCAGATATGTGAATATCCCTTGAGGCAGAGACAGTCAATTGTCATCACGACCTCGCGCTTTGCCTCCTCGCCATCGACATTCTCGGTCTTTGCATCCTCGTTCTTCATGTAGTAACGTACAAGACCGTTCTCGTCAATAAGGCCTCCGCAGTGAGCATATCCCAGAGCATCGAGAGTAGGATCGTGGATAAGGTCGATATCGCCGAACACTGTATGAATCTTGGTACATTCGATGCCGAAAACCTTGTCGCCCGAAACCGAGATATTCTTGTGAAGAGTGAGGTCAATCTTCTGGATATCGTTAAGCAGCTGCTTGCCCAACAGCCATATAGCCTTCTTTGTGCAATTGAATCCGGTGAACTTGACCATCGAAAGGTTAATGAGATCGGCCAGAGTAATCTTCGAAGATAGGTCGTACTGACGCTTGAACTGCCAACGGATACCCTTTGAGAAGTAATCCCACTGATAGCCCATTGCATTATCCATAGCCTGCACCTTGAACTTTCCAGGCTGCCCTACCCAGGCTGTACGGCAACTCTCAAGACGGAACTGGCGCAATACAGCCTCTGCTATCTGCGACTCGCTGAACAGGATACGTTTCTTCTGCGCTGCGAAATAGTCGCTGACAATGCTGTTGCAGAGCTGCTTCTGGAGGAACATGCGTTCAGGCACCGGCACTATTGTCGATGGAGCAATGAACTTCTGAGTCTCGTAGGCTGCCGAAGACAAAAGTATCACCTCTGTTCCAGCCGGAATTGTAGGGACAACGCAGTAATCGTCACTCGAATTTACCTTAGGGCCGTTCACGGCCATAGCGATAGGAGCTTCGGTCGTGCTGTTCTTGCCGACGAAGAAGAGCATCAAATCCACTCCCGGAAGCTCTACCTGGCCGGTCGGATCATAACCGTTCACGCCTTTACATATTGCAGTATAGTACTCCTGGAAGATTTTTCTCTCGCCGGTTGTCGAGAACGGAATCTCGGCACGTGTTGCCTTTATTCCCGTATAGGTCTCATTGGTGTAGGCCTTCGAACGCTTGTCGTCGATAAGATAATGGTCAACCTCGAACGAATTGACACGCACCTGACGACGTATCCTGCGCTTGATCGTATCGATAATGCTCTCGTCGCTTGCAATGCTTGTTATCTGGTCATCGACATCGGCATCGATAAGGTCGCTTCCCAGCTCGCTCGCATTGGAAACGGTAGTTGCATCACCGATTCCCTGAGTTGCAAGGCCGCCGATGCCGTTCGACGGCTTAGGCGAACCGGCTGGAACCGCATTGACCGTTGCAAGCATAAGACCGGCAACATCATCGGCCATAAAATAGAGAGCTGCAGCAAGCAGCATCACGAACACAAACAGAGGGTTTTCCCTCAAAAAAGAACAGATTCTTTTCATAAAACAGATTATTTATTGATTGATAAAAAATGTTACGCGTTCAGAGCCTTCTCTAAAAGCGAATTGCGCTTGCGTCTTGCCTCAATGTTCGGAGCCACGCTGCTCATGCCCTTAGGCATCCCGTCACCGAAATCCTCTCTCATACGCTGGATATTCGTATTGCGGCCTTTGATGTCGCCTGCAGCAAATGCATCCTCAACATCCTTTTCGTATGTCAAGGCATGGTCGAGAGCCGTACATACCTCTTTAGAGTAGTTGCCGGCAAGAATAGGAAAGACAAGCTGTTCCCAAACGTTCTCCATGAATACCGAAGGCTCATAGCCATGCTCGTTGCAGAACTCCTCGACAATAGGCAAACTCTTTTGAAGATTGTTCTCATACTCGCGGCGTTCCTCGTCAAAACGTGCAGCCTCCGCCTTACGTTCCTCGTCGGCAAGCAGCATTTCGCGGTATTCGGGGCTCTGTTCATCCATTTCAACGAACTGACGGCCAAAGTAACGTGCTACTGCCGCAGGCGCATTGCTCTTGCCTTCAACCAGGTCCATAAGCATCTGTGCCAGGCGTGGGTCACGTTCAAGAGCTTCTATAAGACGCTGGTTCTGTTCGTGGTTGATGTAAAGATGCTGCAAAAGCGTTTCCTGTGAGAAGCTGTCGTTCAAATCAAAATCCTCACCGAAGAATTCTTTCAAGCCCTTTTCGAGTTCCTTGTAGGAATTATTCTCAACGGGCTTCATCTGAGTCTGCCAGGACTCGTCACTTGCGGCTCTATGCTGCATAGGCATATCCGCTTTCTCAAGATTGTTTTTGTACTTTTCCATAGTTCAAATGTTTTTTTCGACAGCAAAGGAACAATACAAAAGTGCGATGAAGGTTGTTGAATTGACAATACAGAAACAGGATGAGCCATAAAAGGCTAACATGCCGGATAAAAGAGTTTGCACTTACTCAGAACACGCCTGTACATATTATATGCGAGCTTTTGAGGACGTATCATTGCATACAAGGATTAATGCTGTTGATAACTTATTGGTAAAACAACAAACTTTCAGCCATTTTTGGCTATATTTTTGCAATCAAAAAGCAGTATGAAAAACACATTGAACAGTTCTGTTCGCGAGATGCGCAAACAGGACGTCATCGACAGTTTCTTCGATTCATTGAAGGAACTCAGGAAAAGCAAGCCTTTCGCTACACAGAACGAAGTAATAGAACATGCCGTAAAGAAAGGTGCACCGCGGTTCTACGTAACATTTGAAAATGCACGACGCTTCATCTCACTTCTTTCGCGCAAGAAGAAACTTCCTCTTGTCAACAGCAACAAGCTGGAGATGTACAAGGAGATTTACAGACGCTACATGCAGCAGGTGAAGGACAGCAGCAAGAGGTACAAGTACCTCATTCTCGAAAAAATCATCGAAGAGCCGGCACCTTCGTTCTATCTGGACGAAGAGACATTCCGCGGAATCATTTACAAGACATTGCGCAGGAAGAAGAGTGAATTAACGTTCAACAGAGCAGTAGGCTGAAACCGATAGTGCCAAAACAACAACCTTTAGGAAGAAAATGAAAAGTACATTTGCATCAAAAACAACATAATGGAAAAGATAGAAATATCAATAGACATCAACAATATAAAGAAAAGGGTACAGAGAGAGAGCGGCACAATTGCCAAGGCCCGTTCAGGAGCAGGAGTTGCCGATTCGCTTGCAGACATGCTCCCGGCAACTGATGACGAAAGCGATATCATCGAGAAGAACATATCGGCTAAACTCAACGGACTTATGACACTTATCGGGCGATATATGCCGGCATGCAGGTTGGCTACGAGGGAGAACAACGGCGAGACCGGGCATACGGTTACAGTAATCGTTCCGCACAACTACCCCAACGCCAACGGCAATAAAATCAAGAAGTGCATCGAAGAGATACTCTTTTGCAGTACAATGCAGGAATGGGCTTTGCTGATTAAGCCCGATGAAGCAGGCATATACACCGGAAAGACAAACGAAGCTACCGTACAGCTGAGGACGGTTCTGGCCGAGCGCAAACGCCCTGCAATGAAAAACGGCAGCAAGGAAAACATCATAGAACTATGAAAAACACAATACTGATAAGGAGAGACGAACTGCAGCAGCAGATTGATTTAAGGAACTTCTACATGGGAGAATCGGCAAAGCGCAAGGAGCTGAATGCCGACACCATACAGAGCAGCAAGGACGATGAAGAACTGCTATTCATGTTTGCACGTCAGGCATGCAATGAGCTTGTTACTGCTGTTGCTCTTCGTTTCCCCTCAATTTCCTACAGCATAGACAACAGTTACGTAATGCTGGAGTTCGACACGGCAGGAAAGAGCCGGGAGCATCTGTTGCCCATTCTCAAGCAGGCAGTAAACGACTATATCGTCAACGAGATGACACTGCAGTGGCTATTGCTGAGGGAGCCGAAGATGGCAGAGAGCTACATCGCATTGCGGAGCACGCTCTACGATAATGTACAGATGCTGTTTGCCAAGTTCTACAACTCTACAAGGATAAGGCGGCGTGCAACCGACCTTGCAGGAATATGAACAGTGTGATGGATAAAGAGAATATCATCATTGAGAACAGGAGACGGCTGGGAGATATCTCAGCCGTCTATGACCCTATTACAGGAGAAGGCTCAACATCAATAGAGAGAGAACGGATAGAGATAGAAGGCTTCCCCATAACAGAAATGAAGCTCCCGGCCTCGATGCTCGATGACGAGTCCGTTGCAAGGCTGATAGCCGGCGGAGCAGAAAGGTACTTGCGCGAGGTGAAGGGCGTGGAAGCAAGCGACAAGAACATCATAAGGCTATGGCTTGAGTTCTGTCTCAAACGCATAAAGCATGACTTTGAATACTGGGCACGTACCATGACCACCATTGCCGACAAGGGGAAAGGGCGTGACACAGCATTTACACTCAACCGCCCCCAACGCATGTATCTGAAGGCATTGGAAGAACTGCGCCTTAGCGGAAAGCCTATCGACATCATTCTCCTTAAGGCACGTCAATGGGGAGGCAGCACACTCACGCAGCTGTACATGCTATGGATTCAGCTCGTGCACAAGCGCAACTGGAACAGCGTTATCTGCGGCGACATCGAGAAGCAGTCATCAATTGTAGCCGGAATGCTTGCAAAGGTAATATCACGTTACCCTCGCTGGGCAAGCGGGGGGAAACAGCTCACCACCGCCCCGTATCAGGGAGCGCAGAAGACCCGCGTCATAAGCTGGAGCAACAGCCGTTACTCATTAGGGTCGGCACAGAAACCCGACTCCCTGCGAAGCGAGGATATAAGCATGGCTCACCTTACAGAGGTCGGGCTATGGAAAGCGACGCAGGGACGCAAACCCGAAGACCTTGTACAATCTATCTTCGGTTCCATAGCAAGCGGTGCATATACTATGAAGGTAATAGAATCCACTGCAAAGGGTGTAGGCAACTTCTTTCACCGTACATGGACCGATGCATGCCAAATGCGAAATAACTTTACACCCGTATTCATACCCTGGTTCAGCATCGACCTCTACAGCAAAACGTTAGCAACAAATGACTACAGCGCATTCATCGACAGCATGAATGAATATGAGCACCACCTGTTCGGGCTTGGAGCCACATTGGAAGCAATTGCATGGTACCGTGACAAAAGACGCGAGATGCCCGATGAGTGGAGACTATTTTCCGAGTTCCCTTCCACACCCGAAGAAGCATTCCAGAGCACCGGGCGGAGAGTCTTCAAGATAAGCTATGTGAATGAGGCACGCAAAGGGTGCGTTCCCCCGACATTCGTCGGTGACATTGCAGAAAGAGGCGAGAAGGGGAAGAACGGCGAGAGCACAGTATTTGTCCCCGCCTTGCCTGGAGAGAACAAGGAAGATGGAATGCTCCAGGTGTGGCTTATGCCTGAAAAAGAGGAAGATATGCGCGACCGTTACATTGTAGCAGTAGATGTAGGAGGCACCGGCAGCAAGGCCGACTACTCATGCATTGTCGTCGCCGACCGCGCAGCGATGCCCGACGGAGGCGTGCCTGAGATTGCAGCCTGCTGGCACGGACATATTGAACACGACAGGCTTGCATGGAAGGCAATGGAAATAGCAAGGGCATACAACAATGCACTTCTTGTCATAGAGTCGAACACCTTGGAGACAGAGGGAACCGAAGGCAACAACTTTGAGTATATACTTAACGAAATTGCAGGCCGATACAGCAATCTCTATTGCCGTACATCCATTCAGGAGATAAGGCAAGGACGGCCGCGGAGATGGGGATTCCACACCAACAGTTCAACAAAGCCAATGGTGATAAACTTCCTGAACAAGGCTTTGAGAGACGGCCTTTACATTGAAAGATGTTTACATACAACACACGAACTGGACCTTTATGAGTTCAAGGAGAACGGCAAGGAGACGGGAGCCGTCGAAGGCAACCACGACGACCGCGTGATGGCAACAGCAATACTTGTATGGGTATGTTACAACCACCCGTTGCCTTCGAGAACAAGCAGTTCGGGCAGCAACAGAAAACGTACAAGAATCATAAGCGAAGCAAGCATATAAGCAAAAGACGACCTGACAATCGACAAGCTATAGGTGCGGTAAGAACAGTGTTACTTATATTCACAAGTCCGACAAAGACAAACGGCAACAGCCAAATAATAACGCAAACAACAAATCAAAACCGTAACCCTATGGCAAGTATCAAGGTGAAGTTTCGCCCTTCGACAAATGAAAACAAGGAGGGAATAATCTATTATCAAATTATTCAGAATCGTGTAATCCGTCAACTAAAGACGGATTACCGACTCCTTATGCACGAATGGAATGATGATAACAATGCAATAATCGCTACCAATAGCAACCGACAGAACTATCTTCAATCCATAGAAGAGCGTATAGATTGGGATATTAAGCGACTACAATCTATCATTAACCAATTTGATAATAAGCGACAGCGATACACTGCCGATGATATTGTTTCTACATTCCAGAAACAATACAATGAGCAATCGCTGTTCAATTTTACGCAGAGAGTTATTGCCCAATTACAGCAGATGGGTAAGCAGCGTACTTCGGAGACCTATCGTTGCACGCTCAAAAGTTTTATGCAGTTTAGAGAAGAGAAAGATGTTTTATTAGAGGATATTGACTCTGGTTTAATGCTGATGTATGAAGCTTATTTACGAGGTCGAGGATTGACCAAGAACAGCACTTCGTTCTATATGCGAATATTCCGAGCTGTCTATAATCGTGCAGTTGAAAAGGATTTGACCACCAATCGAAACCCTTTCAAACACGTTTATACAGGTATTGACAAGACCATAAAGCGAGCAATCCCATTAAAAGCAATCAAGCAGATTAAGAACCTCGATTTGTCATTGCAACCATCGTTGGACTTTGCCCGTGATATGTTTTTGTTCTCATTTTACACTCGTGGAATGTCATTCATTGATATGGCATACCTCAAGAAGAAAGACCTATCCAATGGCATACTATCATATCGCAGACGCAAGACCGGGCAACAGCTCTTTATCCGTTGGGAGAAGTGTATGCAGGAAATTGTGGAGAAGTACGAAAGTCCGCTATCAGAATACCTATTACCCATTATCAAGCCACTTAATGGTAATGAACGTACACAGTATCAAAATGCGATGTATCTCATCAATCGCAAACTCAAGGACATTGGCAAGATGATAGGTGTTCAACTGCCATTGACAATGTATGTAGCAAGGCATTCGTGGGCAAGTGTAGCGAAGAATAAGAACATTCCTATTTCGGTTATCAGTGAGGGAATGGGACACGACTCGGAAATGACAACGCAGATTTATTTGGCTTCGCTTGATACGGCAGTAGTGGATAAGGCTAATAATATGATTTTAAATTTGCTATGATGTGTTTAGCAAATTCAGTAATCTCTTGACAAGAGACAAACCGCACATTGCAAATATATGTAAAATATCGTAATCAAAGGCTAATTTGCAAGAAAAAAGTTTCGAGTATAAGAATTTTGTTTTGAATTGTTTAGCAAATGCAAATAGAATCGACAACTATACTGTTGAAACACAACATATAGCGTTTCGTGTTTTGTCTCTTGTCAAGAGTCGAATGCGTATATGTGTATTTTTCAAGTGAAATAAGTTTCAAAAATGGACGAGAAAGAAAAAAAAGAAGAATTACAATCGCGCCGTGATTTTTTTAGAAACTCTGCAAAACGCATCCTTCCTTTAGTCGGAACGCTTATAGCTACAAATCCTTTTGTTAGCAAAGCGATAGAGATGCAGGAAGGAAATTATGCAAATTACTGTACCGCAGGCACTTGTTTTGGTGAATGCGTAATAACTTGTTTGCATGGATGTGATACAACATGCTCATATGGCTGTTATCAGAGTTGTAATACAACTTGTGAAACAACTTGCATGTATACTTGTTCTGGAAGTTGTGGTAATGGTTGCAGTTCTAGTTGTACAGGATCGTGCTCTGGAGGTTGCAGTACTTCTTGTTCAGGCGGCTGTTCTGGCAGTTGTTCTGGTTCTGCTAAAGGAAACTGCGATTCATGTAGAGGTGAATGCACAACATCTTGTAAAGGTAGTTGTAAGGGATCTTGTTCTTCTGGATGTACTGGCGGGTGCTCTACAGGCTGTAAAGATACTTGTAAAAGTAGTTGTAAAGGTTCTTGTTCTTCTGGGTGTACTGGCGAATGTTATACAGGATGTAAAGGTTCTTGCTATACAGGATGTAATACTACTTGTGAAGGAGGCTGCAAAGGCTCATGTTCTGGGTATTGTGGGAATAATTGTGGTTATGGATGCGCAAACACTTGTAGTGGCACATGTATGGGAAATTGTTTCGGCGGTTGTTGGGGTATGATGTATTTCTAGGTTTATGGAGAGAATTAAGGAACGTACTGAACCATGGCAGTCAGGAATAGCCAAAAATATTACTTTCATTGTTACTAAAGACTGTCAATTAGCTTGTAAGTATTGTTACCTTGTAGGTAAGAATGCTCAAGAAAGGATGTCATGGGATGTGGCTAAAAAGGCGATTGATTTCATTTTAGATAGAGAAGTCGAGTTTCATGAGGAATCTGTTGTCTGGGATTTTATAGGGGGTGAACCTTTTTTGGAGATAGAACTCATAGATAAAATTTGTGATTACATAAAGACAGAACTATTTAGAAGAAATCATCATTGGTTTAATTCTTATCGCTTTTCTTTTTCAACCAATGGTATAAATTATAATTCAAAACTTGTACAAGATTTCATCAAAAAAAATAAACGCCATTTAAGCATTGGCATAACCATTGATGGCACAAAAGAAAAGCATGACCTCAATCGAATTTGGAAAGGGAATGGGAAAGAAAGAGGATCTTATGAGGATGTAGTCAAGAATATTCCATTATGGTTGGAACAGTTTCCTGGAGCAGGGACAAAAGTGACTATCTCTACGGAGGATTTATCTTATATATGCGATAGCGTCTTGCATTTATATTCATTAGGAATACATGAAGTAAATATTAATTGTGTTTTTGAAAACGTTTGGAAAGAGGGGGATGATAAAATATTTGAAAATCAACTTATTCTTTTAGCAGATAACATAATAGACAGGGAATTATACAAAGATTATAGTTGTTCTTTTTTTTCTGAAACAATTGGTAAACCATTGGATAGAGTACTGCACAATCAGAATTGGTGTGGTGCGGGTAGAATGTTAGCAATTGATGCAAATGGCATCTTCTATCCATGCACGCGTTTCGCACAATATTCTCTTCGTGAAAAGAATGCGTGGATTATAGGTAATATTAATGATGGTATTGATAAAAATAAACTAAGAGGTTTTTTGTGTTTGGACAGATGTACACAGTCGAAACAGGAATGTATAGATTGTGAAGTCGCAAGTGGTTGTGCATGGTGTCAAGGTGAAAATTTTGATTCAGCTGATACTTCAACAGTATATCAGCGTGCAACAGCTATTTGCAAAATGCACAAGGCTCGTGTTCGTGCAAACAATTATTACTGGAATAAACTCTATCGCAAACTAGAGATAGAAGGAGACCGTGAAGAGTTTAATAAAAACAGACCAACAATAAATGACAACATAATCTGTTAATTACCATGTTGCAATACCTAATTATATTATTAGATGACACAAGTACTTCATATTGTCATTATGAATGTACAAAGGAAGAACGTAATCTTATAAACATAGAAGATTTAAAAGCTGGTATTCTTATGGGAATGAAAGAGAATCTAATGATTCAGTTCGTATATCCCGACTATAAGCTCCCACAAGAATATAAAGATGTAATTCATACGATTGATCATAGTGATATTGTATCTTCTTTGTGTGATGACATCGTATTGAGAAATAATGCAGATGTAGTCGTCTTTAACGATTGGACGGGAATAGAACTTTATGACTTTAAGGAGAATGGTGTATATGTGATACGTACGTCCAAGACCGATTTTTTTGAACGTCATTTGTTATTACAACATCTGTTGTCAAAGGCAGTCCATGTGAATGTGGTGATTACAGATGTGGAAACATTCGAAGAAAATGACTTCAATACCTACAAAAAGATATTGGTCGCATTGTCAGAGAGGATTGAGGCGCTTTACTTGAACGGTAAATTTCCTCAATTGAATCTGTTGACCGACCGCCTAATGCTGGATAAGATGAACAACTGCAATGCTGGATGGAAGAGTATTACGCTTGCTCCTGATGGAAAATACTATGTATGTCCAGCATTCTACCTACCTAAAGAGAATGAAAATTATGGATTGGGGAAATCAAAGTTCTCTATTGGTGATTTAGGGAATGGGGTGGATATAAAGAATTCTCAACTATATAAACTGTCTTTCGCTCCTTTGTGTCGCGATTGCGATGCGTACCAATGTCGGCGTTGTATATGGTTAAATCGAAAGATGACTTATGAGGTAAATACGCCGAGTCATGAGCAGTGTGTGGTGGCTCATCTGGAACGTAATGCAAGCAGAGAGTTGCTTATATCTATACGCAAGCATGGAGTATTCTTGCCAGAAATGAATATTAAGGATATTTCGTATCTTGATCCTTTTGATGTGAAAAAGAATGGTGATTATGAAAATAAGTAGGAGAAACTTTTTTAAAAATGTTGCAAAGATATTGCCGGTTTTAGCATTGTCAATAATGCCGACTGTGTCTGTGTTTTCATTTACGGCCAATGATTGTAAGGGCGGTTGTGCATCAACTTGTACGGGTTGTTGCGCTGTAGGATGTACAGCACAATGTAATTCGACATGTAGATATACGTGCAAATATGGTTGCAGTAAAGTATGTAAGGATATGTGTGAAGTCGTTTGTACTGGTTGCATGGGAACTTGTGAGTCTAATTGCAAAACTTCAACAATTAAAACAGATAGTGTTAACTTAAAAAAATAAATATATGAAACAATTAGTAGGACAAGTAACTGTCGAAGAGAAGAACGAGATTCAGACATTATTTGAGCGTCGCAACGGTTTGAATGAACTAGGCAAGATTCTATCTGTTGATAATGCAGAGTTGTATGAGAAACTAGTTAAAGATATGGGTGAGACAGGAAGTAAGTTCCAGCAGTGGTGGAACACTATGTCCCTAAAATATCAGTGGGAAAGTACTCCCGATGGGAATTGGGAGATTGATTTTGAAACTTGTAAAATATATTTAGTTAAACGTTAGATCAATGTTAGGAACAACAGAATTACTTCTTCTAGGTGGCCTTGCGTTACTCTTATTTGGTGGGAAAAAAGTCCCAGAAATGATGCGAGGTCTTGGACAAGGTGTCAAAGAGTTCAAGAATGGAATGAAGGATGTAAATGAAACAATAGATAGTGTAAAAAAAGATATAACATCATCAGAAGTTTCAGAGAGTAATACATCGCATTCTGATATTCAAGAACAAAATGAAAGAAAAGAATAATGACAACCAACTCACATTCGGTGGACACTTGGAGGTGCTTCGCCGAATGTTGTTTCGTATTTTAGGGGTTACTGCTATAATCGCAATTTTCATTTTCGTAATTAAAGATATCGTCTGGAGTATTCTTTTGGCACCAAGCGAGTGGGATTTTGTTACATATCGTTATATAGAAAAGGTTATACAATGGCTTGGATTTGACTTTCATTTTGATAAGTATGTGGTTGAGATGATAGCCACAGACTTGTCAAGCCAATTTATGACGCATGTTACAACCTCACTTTACTTGGGGTGTTTGATAGCTTCTCCATATATTTTGTATGAACTTTTTTGTTTTGCATTGCCAGCTTTATATGAGAATGAGCGTAAATACTCGGTATATGTGGCTGTTATTATATACTCTCTGTTTATAATAGGAATTTTAATGAGCTATTTCATTATATTCCCTATCTCTTTCCGATTCTTAGGAACATATAGTGTTGCCGATAAGGTGAATACGATGATAACATTAAGTTCGTATATAACAACCTTCACTTCGCTAACATTAGTTATGGGGGTAGTATTTCAACTGCCTGTAATTATTTATATCTTAGCAAAAATGAGAATTGTAAATTTCCAGATATTATTAAAATATAGGAAGTATGCATTATTCATAATTACAGCGATTTCTGCTATTATAACACCTCCCGATGTGATGACTTGTATTCTTGTAACGCTACCTCTGTATGCATTATATGAGTGCAGTATATGGATAGCTAAGAAAGTTAATAGAACAGAAGAATAAAACAGCAATTGGTATATACGTATCTGCATATATTAGAGGCTCCCCATTAGTATTTGGAGAGCCTCGTTCTATTAGTCATCATCGTTGCTTGAGTTTTTCATTTCATTGGTAACCAATTCTTGTAACTTATTCTTTGGCAGCAAGTATTGATACTCGGCAACCCCAATTGGTTTGTTTACATCTTGCAGAGCCAACTCTACTTCCGAATGGTCTTTTTCGGCAAAAAAGGATGATTTTTTTCGGTAATTTGGCTTAAATTTATTCGGAAGTTTAATGTTTAGCCAATTTATTTTTCGGTAATTCGGCATTAATTTGTTAGGTAAAACAGAATTAATACATTGAAATACAATTACCGTTATAATCATTTTATGATGATTATCGCAAGTTCATTGCATGTTATTTTGTTCTGATTGGTAATATTTGTCATTTCTCTCGCTTTTTAATGCTATAAACAAATTAATTTCACTCTTATTTCTCATACACAAACCCTCCAACACCTTTTGCCTTATCCTACTTGTCTCGTAGGTATTCAAACAAACGCAAGGGCTATGACCACTTCAAGATTGTAGAATGTTGCCCAACTGCAGGGGTGACCAATTCACATCCTTGGGTGTTTAAAAGGTAAAGCGTTCCATTCTTGTATATCGCTTTTATGGCAGAGATGACAACTACCGATAACGAAGAGAAAAGGCTATATGACATTCTAAAGGATGGTATTGAAAAAGTAGCAATGCGAAAGATTGCGACAAAACGTGATTTTGAATATCTGAGCATTCACATAATGGACAGGACAGGGGCATACATAAGCCCCATTACAATTCGCCGTTTCTGGGGTGAACTTGCCGGCGGCAAATATAATGTGCAGCCACGCCGTTATACTCTTGACACCATGGCACGCTACATCGGGCACACCGACTACGAGACATTCTCAAAGAACTGTATTGACGGCGGCAATGCCGACAGTGACTTCATAGCAAGTGCATACCTTATTCCCAATACTCTCCGAAGGGAGACTCGCCTTCACATCGCTTGGGAGCCAGGGCATTTTATCATTGCCGAATATATTGGCTGCGAAATGTTCCGTATAGTAGAGAGTTTCAAGAGCAAGCTGAGCAAAGGTGACACTTTCCAGACCGATATCATTACACAAGGCGAACCGCTCTACATGAACCGTCTTATACACGACAATGGTGTTCCATGCCGGTATGTATGCGGCAAACGGAGCGGAGTGAGATTCAGGACAGTCACCGATTATTCAAACAATAAATAATCGGTTAAAATGCAGGATTCCGGTTTTTTGAGCAGGGATGCAGAACTCGCAAGCATTGACAGGCTTGACTCTAACGGAGGGACAAGCGAAGCATACGTTGTGACGATAAACGGGAAAAAGCTGTTCATGAAACGGTTGCGCCCGGAATTTGCAGACGACCCCAAATACCGTATATTATTCGAAAAGGAGTATGAGTTGGGCAAATCGCTCAACAGCCCTTATATACCCCAATATGTAAGTATGGGCAACGATAACGAGGGGCCATACATACTTATGGAATATGTTATTGGAGAGAACATCGGGCAGAAGCTGGAGAGGGACCCGGCCTGGTTCCTCAAAGAGAAGAATATACGCAGAATGTTGCTGCAGCTGCTTGAGGGATTGCAGGAGCTGCATAGAAAGGATATCCTGTACATGGACATAAACCCCAAGAATATAATGCTGACCAAGTTCGGCAACAATGTAAAAATTGTCGATTTGGGATTCTGTTCCAACGCTGCATACAGCCACACGGCCGGTTGTTCGGCAGGGTTCTTTGCCCCAGAGGTAGAAGAATTCAAAGAGATTGACGTTCAGAGCGATATTTTTTCTGTCGGATTGCTGCTACGCTACATAAAGGAACATACAGGGGCAAAGTTCTCGCAACACCTGAAAATATTCATGTACCGTTGCCTTAGAAAAGAGAAGAAACAACGTTTCAAGGATACCGAAGAGGCTATCAGCGCGTTGAAGAAAAAGAACAGATGGCACATTATGGCTATCAGCTGTTGCATTATAGCAATTGCACTTCTGTTGCCGTTCCTGTTAACGAAAAAGGAAACAGAGCTGGCGTTATCGGCAACATTCAATGGTGTTGACTACCGCATTCTGTCGCAAGAGGAGTTGACATGCATAGTTGTCGGGGGAGAAGGCAAGAATAACAACATATACATTGAACCGGAAATAACAATACACGGAAAAGTGTACAGGACTGTAGCGATAAGCGATTCTGCATTCAAGAGAAGAGATATTCTGTCGGTACACATTCCCGAAGGTGTTGAGGTCATTGGCAAAGGAGCCTTCTACTATTGCGACTCCGTTGTCACAATGAACATACCTAACTCTGTAAAAGAGTTCAGCGGAGCATTCATTGACATGAGGAGTCTTAGAAAAGTGAAGCTTCCTGTTGCAAAAGAGATCAGTTCACTGGCTTTTGTCGCTACAGACATCGAAGACATACATATACCGGAAGGTGTTGAACGTATATGCCTGGATGCGTTTGTATCATGCGCAAGACTCAAGAACATAAGCTTTCCACAAACTCTAAAGGTACTCGAACGTGGGGTATTCTACAACTGCCAGGCACTGCAGAAGATTGTCATCCCGGCAAATGTGCAGGAGATTGGCGACTATGCATTCTATGAGTGTGACAGCCTGAAAGCCGTTTACATCCATGCAACGGTTCCGCCACGCATAACTGCAATATTCAACACTGCCGATGTAAATGTCTATGTTCCCGAAGATGCACTCGACAGCTATAAAAAAGATTTCAATTGGGGAGAATATGACATTAACCCCATGCCTGCAAACGAAGGATTATAACATCCACAGCATGCAAAACCGACGCCCGATTATTGCAGGAATGAACGGTTGTCACTATCTTTACCGAAACTAATCATAAAGAAACATGAGAGCAGCAATATACGGAGCAGGCTCCCTAGGAACAATCCTGGGTGCATACATTACCAAGAACGGCGGCAAGATAGAACTGATAAACCGCAACAAGGCACATATTGAGGCACTGAACAAGAGAGGCGCGGCTGTAACCGGAACGGTAAACTTTACACAGCCGGTGCATGCATATACACCGGATGAGATGTCGGGGAAATATGATATAATATTCCTCATGACAAAGCAACAGCAGAACAAGAAGGTTGTAACCTACATAAAGGATTACCTATCCGACAACGGAGTTATCGTTACCCTGCAGAACGGAATCCCGGAGATAGAAATCGGTGAAATAATCGGTGAAGAACGCGTGTTGGGATGTACTGTAGCATGGGGTGCGACAATGCAAGGGCCGGGAACATGCGAACTTACAAGTGCGGCCGACTCGCTTACCTTCTCTCTTGGCTCGCTGCAGAAAAAACCTAACAAGCATATCGACAAGGTAAAGTCGCTTCTGGAACTTATGGGGCATGTAGAGATAGACAAGAACTTCATTGGTTCGCGTTGGAGCAAGCTGCTCATAAACTCGGCATTCTCAGGAATGAGCGCAGTACTCGGATGCACCTTCGGCGAAGCAGCCGGCAACAAGGCTTCGAGGAGAATTGTACAGGCAATCATAAAGGAGTGCATAGACGTGTGCGCAGCCGGCAATATCAGGATTGAGCCGGTACAGGGCAAGGATATAGTAAAGTTGCTCGACTACAAGGGACGTATAAAGAAAGCCATATCGTTCTTCATTATCCCCATAGCAATACGCAAGCATGCACTCTTAAAAGCCAGCATGCTGCAAGACCTTGAGAACGGGAAAAAGACAGAGGTAGATGCAATAAACGGAGTCGTAAGCAGCTACGGCCGCAAGGTAGGCGTCCCTACCCCAATGAACGACAAAGTGGTTGAGATAATCCACCGCATAGAGGAGGGAGAGCTAACTGCATCGTTCGATAACCTGAAGTTATTTTCTTAAGCATAAAATAAACCCCAAAAGTTTTTTGTCCAACTTTTGGGGTTTACTTCAAAAAAATCTGGTCGCCTTCATTAGTTGTGGAAATGAATGAGAAGAAGCTTCTATAAGAAAATAAACTTCATAAACTTAAAGCTTCTTATTTTTATTCATATACCTTGCGCATCGTATGCCTGTTTCGATAATCCTTAACACGTACATTCGAAGCAATGACATCGATTGACTTCCCGCTCATGTTCGAAGGTTCTATATCATCTTCGTGCTTCGGGCTGTGAATGGTTATGTTCCTTACATTACGTTTGAACTTCGGGAATCTCAATGCAACAAGCACATTCTTGCCTTTACAACCTTTTACAATCAGAAGACGGTCCATAGTAAGGTCGCCATAATATCCACGGACCTTATAAATATCGCCGCTCTTGTTGTCTTCAACATATATGCCCTTGCTGAATGTCACCCATTGGGAATCGAAATAGATTGAATACGAAAAGACAACTATAGTTTCTTCACCCTCGTCGTGTATGCTGTACAACTTCAACGGAGATCCAGGGTCCCAAGGGATATCTGATGAAGCAAACTCCATATCGGAACTGTTGAGAACCTGACCTTCATTGAAAACCTTACGGTCATATTCATTAAAACGCTGTGCCCATGCGGCAAACGGCAATAAAATAAGTATATATGCTAAAATCCTTTTCATCAAAATTTATCATTTAACAGTTCATAACTTCATCAAGGAAAGAATCTCTTCGAAAGAGAAGACCCCGCCAATCAATGCCACGACGACCGACTCAATTTTACCTTCGGCATTATAACACACATTGGTCATAAGAAGAGAGTTAAGCCCTCCTTCACCGCTCTTTAGCAGGATATTGGTATGCGAACCGTCCTTATTGAATGACATTACACGCTCAAAACCGTTCTCACTTGCCGATTGTGGCAGTTTTTCGGCTTTTGACGCACACTCGCCTACACTTTCAAAGGAAGGGATGATATAAATGCTTTGAACGAAATCAACCTTCTCGCTTATTGGTTTGAGGTCAAAATTGCCTGTTGCAGGAAGAGAGGAAACTCTCTCCATCATTAGCTTGGATATATATGTGTATCGCAAGCCCGGAGACTTAACCTTGCTGCACAATGCAAAGAAACCGTCAATATCGTCATAGCCATCGTCACCGGCATCTGTTGCCGATATGCTGAGAGGAAGGCAAAGCAAGAGAGTTATGAATAATCTGATTCTCATATTGTTTGATTTTACTTCTTTATCATTTGTGTCGTTTATTCTTGATTGCTGACGGTGAGCTGTTTGAGATGCATTTCCTGCTCTTTCACCACCACATCCGTAGCATCGGAGAAAATTGCAAACAAGGCATCCAAATGGTCGATAGCCTCCTTTGGGTCTTTAATGGTATCGTTCCTCACCCCCCTGAGGCGGAATGAAGAATTGCTACCTATATATACGTTTTCCTTGTCGTCAGATGCTTCTTTATGAACATCACTGACATCAGCGGATTGTGACACGGATGCCAATGATTCTTCATCCCTATGTGCAGGAGGCTCGCTTACTGTAATAACCACCCAGCTTTCATTCTTATCGGACTCAGATATCGGCGGAAGAGCACCTGACCGCAGGACAACCGGACTTCCTGTAGAAGCTGCCGGCTTCTTTTCATTTGAAGTTGCCAATAAAGAGCTTTTATTATAGGAATCAACACTTTTAGCACGGTTTATGTCAAGCCCATTTCCGGCAACACTCTCTTTTCCGGCACCTTTCGGCAAAACAGATTCGACTGGTTCTTCTTTATTCACGGCAGAACCATTCTGCTTCTGTTCCGTCACTGGAGCGACAACTGCTATTTGAGATTCCTTACCGTGTTTAACAGAGTTGCCGGAATAAGGTACAACCGTCAACAGCAACGCCAACACTGCTGCGACAGCAATAGCCGGAAAAACATATCGAAGCACTATCCTGCGTGCCGTACTCCCATGCAAGGCTTTTGCACTCTCTTCTTCAGCAAGCCTGTCAATCAAAGCCGCAACCTCTTTCATCTCCTCATCACAGCCATAATCGCCAGGCTGCAACATTGCAAGAAGAAGCTCTTTCTCCTCTTGAGCTTCGGCCGACAGAGAGTCACTCAACAAATAGCGACGGAGCTCGTCTTCCTCCTCACGGGTTGAGGTTCCCAAGAAGAACTTATCTTTCAGTTTATCATATTCCATTACGCTATCTGTTTATTTTATTATAGAAATCCTTTACCAATTGCCTTGTACGCGAGAGTATTGTACGGACATTCTCGACACTCAGACCAGTGGCCTCTATTATCTCGTCGGTTGTTGCTCCTTGCATGCGCATCGTCATTATGCAACGCTGTCTTGCGGGCAAGCAAGCGATGAACCTCTCTATTTTATCCCGTACATCTTCTGTTTCCAGCTCCGAATGGGCATCATACATCACATCCTCGTATTCGGCAGCCCAATCCGGTTCAAGGAGTTTTGTCCGCCATCTGTCACGACATATATTAATGAGCATTATGCGGCAGTATCCCATATCATTCTTGACAGTCCCCAATTCGCCACGCTTCTCCCATAACTTTATATACAATGACTGCATGACATCCTTAGCGTCATCACTATTGCCGATGTTCGCCATAGCAATAGCAAAGAGCTTTGGATATATCTGTATAAACCGTTCCTTGAACTGTTCTGCAGTCATGCCTGTCCTGTTTTATTTCAATTCAATAATATGCTTGAAATCCTTCCAGCCCGGAGCATTTCTATAAGCACCAAGCGAACCTTTTGGGACAACTACTACAGCCCTCTCCTGCAAAGGCAAGTCATACCCATTAGCAGAATGTATTTCGAACACATCCTCTCCAAGCACTGGGGGAACAGTTGAGCGGCACACTATCGCTCGCAATGCCTTGCAGTCACGAAATGCTTCAGACTCAATCTCCTCAAGAGTCTCAGGCAGCACCACATGAGCAAGCAGTTCATGTCCTGCAAAAGCCTGAAAACCAATCTTTTTTGCCTGCATACTACGCAAGCCATTCGCCATTGAACAACGGTCTATACCCCACCCTGCAATCACCTTTCTCGTTTCTCTTTCAAGCAACACATCGCCATTACAATAATAGACACTGTTGCCATTCGGCAGTTTAACTCTTTCAAGTTTCCGGCAACCTTCAAACATGTTATAACGATCAGACGATTCAGCCTTCTTGAGCGATTCCGGAAGAGATACCAGCTTAAGATTCTTGCACAATCTGAAAGCAGACGGAGCAATAAACTCTACTCCCTCTTCTACTATCAGTTCCTCCATACCGCTAAGCTCAAATGCTCCATATTTTATCTCCTTAACATTTCCTGGGATAACAACATCTTTCAATTCACTGCAATGTCTGAATGCACCGTCTTCTATAAGTTCTACTGATGACGGGAACTCTATTTTCTTTATTCCAGCTCTCCAAAAAGCATTACGACCTATAACCTTCACACCTTGGGGAATAGCCGATGAAGCACATCCTTGGACAAGTTTATCACTCTCAGTCTCGATAATAGCATTGCATCCCTTACGGCTATCATAAACCCTGTTGCCTTTATTTACCTTTATTACCTTCAATGAATCGCACCCATAAAAAGCAGCATTATCAATATCCAACACCGAAGCTGGTATTACAATGCTCTCTATCGAAGTACCGTTGAACGCCCAGTGCCCGATACGTTTCAGCCCTTCGGAAAGAACAATTTTCTTCAAAGGCCCGCATCCTGCAAATGCCTGACGCTCAATAGTCTCCACGCTTTTAGGGATAACCAGTTCAAAAGATTCATTCTGTATAGGAGACGAGAAAAAAGTGAGAAATGCACCATCTGCAATAACCTTCACGCCGTCGGGGATTACCGTATTCTTGCAAGCCACATACAATGTATTCGATTCTGTCTTAATAATAGCATTGCAGCCTTCACGGCTATCGAAGAACTCATTATTCTCATCCACCGCCAGATACTCCAACGATGGCATGCTATGAAACGAAATATTATTGAAATCCTGAACATTCTCAGGGATTGTCAGACTCTTGAATTCAGGACAGCATGAAAACGCGTCATGCCCGATCGATACAATAGTCTTTGGCAAAACCACAGACAACAGCTCATCATTGAACGCAAAAGCTTTCTCGCCAACAGCAATAACAGAGTACTCATTGCCGCCAAAGGAGACTTTCTCAGGCACAAAAACAACATCCTTGTAGAATTTCCTGTAAACATTCCCAGGCTGTTCATCACTATTGAATGTAACTTCGCAGGTCAAATCGGCCTTCGATATTACATTGTAGCATATGCCGTCAACAATAAAATCATGTGCAAAAACACTATATGGCAACATCAACGCCATCAGAAATAGCCATAAATTCCTTTTCATATTATTACAAATTATTCAAAATCAATATTCCCAAATTTGATATATTCTGCCATATCAGAGACACATTCATCAATGGATATTTCATCGGCATTGATAAAGAACAGCATCTTCAATGGGTCATAGTTCGCCTTTCTGTAGAACTCAACACCATAGCATTGCGTAGCATTTGACTTCAAGGCCTCTACATATTCTGTTGCAAGAAACGGTGCAAAATCGGGATTCGTTCCAATCTTTTCAATATCAGGGATGCGTACAATGAATACACGGTCACAATTTGTCTTTTCCACAATATCACCATCCTCTACACACCGTTCATATTTCGCTCTAAGCGAATCTGTCTTCTCCTGCATAGCACGCAACTCTTCGGGTGAAGGCCTGACAGCATTATCATCACGTACGCCGCGAATATCATATATATAGAAAAAAGCCCAAGGCTCACCACAGTTATTGAGCATCCATGAAGAAGTTTGTGCAAAAGTGTAATCATGCGGTGCAGGCCGATGCAACGGACGTGGTTTAGATACATTTTCAATATCCATCATTGCCACACGACAATGCTCATTGAGTTTTACAGTAGGGCCGAACAGGTATGCTGCACAACCAAGGAGAGGATGATTGTCGCCAAAACTCAGAATATGTTCCTTAGAGTAGTCAACAATATCAGACGGCATAGTCTCATAATCGCCGAAAGGACCGGAGATACATTCAAAAGAAGCGTCAGGAACAGAAAACTCAATACCAAGCTTCTCTTTCAACTGGCGACGGTATCTATTATAGTCGTTATTCTCAGCCCTGAGCAAGAAAGGGAAAATGAAAATTGCTGTACATAACAGCAATAATGAACTTGATGATTTCATAATCTATTTAATGTTAATGCAAAATACAATACCGATTGCAGAGGTGTTTAATAGTGCTCTCTGTTTATATGACGTTCAAAAAAACGAAACATTACAAAAATAATAAAAAAAAAGCTGCAGAAAGGGCTCAGTAGAAATTTACTGTGGTTAAGATTGTACATGTACGATTAATTTCTATACAAGATATCTTATTCCAAGGTTCGTTTTACCCTTAATCAGTTATCTTTTATTCTTCTTGTTGTCGCTCTATCATGTACTTTTGTCGCTCAAAAGTACCAAAACGCCCGGCACACGGGAATTTCAGTCAACCTCTTTTTGGTTCAAGAGTCGCAAACGACATCTTTCAGTCAAAGAGGTCTTGCCACTTAAACTTTCTGTTTGATTTTTGGGTGCTGTGGAACTCCTTCAGTTAGCCACTCCTTGCAGAGTGTCTAACTAGCAGTCAAACAATCCTCGCACTATTTCCAAAAATCAACCAGGTTTA
>JAZNSN010000028.1:0-47168 GCA_045591315.1 Bacteroidaceae bacterium | reverse complement strand
TTATTAACAATTTTAAAACAAAAAAACAAAAATGAAAAGAGAACTTATTTTTATGTTTGCGTGTATAGTATCTGTTATGACAACGTTCATGTCGTGTACAAACGAAGACTGTGACGATTGTATGCCTGTTGCAGAGATGCATAGGAGTGCAATAACAAGGTCTATTGGCGACGAGATTACAATAGAGGAAGTTAAGGCGCGTATGGCCGAACTCAATGAGAGATATGGCGTAAATTTTGTTATTAACGAGGAAGCACCGGCTAGCGATTATGACAATTCTTTCTTTATTGTAGTAGAGAATGTTATGCGAAGAAATGTAGGTCTAGAACCTATTGATTGTACACCCCAAGGAGTTAAAACATTAAATTTAATGGATGATATATCTCTTGATGGAGTTAATGTTGCATCTACAAAATCAGTACCAAAAGAACCAGAAGGAGGACCTATACACGATCCGTTTAAAGTATATCCAGGTTCTGAGACTGCGCTAGAGTCGATGTCTGTTAGTAAATTTACTAACTTCATTTCTGATTTTAATATCTATATGTGGTCAATATCTTATTCATTTACATATGGTGCACGCTCAACTATTTCATATGAAGGTTTTGAAAATCAGACGCATTATAACGTGGATAATATGCCTAAAAATGGTATCAATGAATTGTTGTTTCCAAGTCAAGTTGAAGATATAGCAAAAGCGTATCAAGTTTCATATGTTGAAAATTCAATGAAGTTAGAAGTAATTCCCATTAAATACGACCCTAATGATCCTGAATCACTTTATGAGATTGATATTTTTTATTCTTATACAATTAAAATTGCAGAGTCTTTTTTTGGTGTTTTAGGAAGATATAATAGTAGAGCAGAGTCCGTGTATCAAATTTCCATGTGATAATTACGACAGAATCAATTAATAGTATTATTCCCAACATTATGAAATCAACAATATTTAATCGTTTGTTTATAACAAGTTTGTTTATATGTTTTATAATACAGAACAGTTATTCTAAAAGTAATTATGGAATTATAATGTGTGACAGCATTGTTACCGAGACAAAAACCTACAAGCTACTGCTTGATGAATATGTATTTGCAACTACCGGGCTAAAGAAGGCAACCCAATTAGAGACTACAATACAGTATCACTTGCTTATGCAGGAATGCTGTCCTAAAAGCTATCTTGAAGCCCAAGTTGCAATGTTTACATTGGATATGATAACTAATTATTATCTCTCTGATATTGTCCCTTATGATACAACATTCATTTCAGAGGATAATAAACGACTTGAGGATGCTTTCCGCGAGCGATTCAAGAATGTTGATTTCGCAGAGTATGACAGGGAACGATATGTTGCATTAGCGAATGATACAATGATGGTGCGTATGAAACGTTCCGACTATTGGGAAGCAGTGTTCAAAGTAAATAGGGAGTATGCAAATCCCGAGGGTTTTGCTGATGTTGAAAAGGCCATTAAAGAACTGCACAGCAGGTTGGGTCTTGACTGGGATGAAACAATCTTTGTAGCAAATAGTGCGATAGAAAGACACAGAGCCGCAGTTAAACATATCTTTACCAATCTAAAAGACGAGATAAACAGAAGATATATAAAGTAAACATTTTATTAACAATTTTAAAACAAAAAAACAAGAATGAAAAGAGAAATTATTTTTATGTTTGCGTGTATCGTATCTGCTATGACAACGTTCGTATCGTGCAGCAGTGACGAATCTGAGAATGCATACACACAAGAACAGCCACAGAAGACAAGAACTGCAAAAACGGAGATGAGTATGGAAGAGATACAAGAACGTTTGAATGAACTTGGTGACAAATATGGAGTTCCTGTGATATTGTCAGAAAATACAGACCCTGCAGATATTACTGATGAGTTCTTTGATTTTGTTGAACAAGGGCTAAAACAAAAGGCAAGCTTATCCGATGTTGATGTAAAGTTAAATTCTCAGAACTCGCGTATTGTATCCAGTTATTGAGACGGAGATATTCAAGGCTTAGTTGTTATGTAACCAATGAAGAAAGCAGTCCCGATAGTCATTATACTATTATTGATATGTCTGAAGGTATTACCGCAGTCACCTTTGGACACGTTGGCAATGCGTGCAATAATGGCAAATGAACTGTTTCCGCAGGAGAGGGTTTATCTTCATTTTGATAACACGAGTTACTATCTTGGCGAAACGATGTGGTTTAAGGGCCACGTTGTAAGCGGTGACGACCATACCCGAACTGCACAGAGCAAAGTTCTGTATGTTGAGCTTTGTGCTCCTGAAGGTTATGTTGTCGAGACCAAAAAATACAGGCTGGACGACAATGGACGTTGTCACGGTGAGTTTGAACTGAAAAAATCTTTGTTATCGGGATATTTTGAGGTTCGGGCATACACACGCTACATGCTCAATTGGGGCGACGATGCTATATTCTCGCGCGTGTTTCCTGTTTATGAACCTGTTAATGACGGGCACTATGAGATAAAGGAGATGCTTGACCGCAAACGTGGAACTCTCTATCGCGGCCAGTGGCAGACAAATGATGATATTGAATGCTGTTTGGAGTTCTATCCCGAAGGCGGTCACCTTGTAAACGGCATGACAAGTACTGTCGCATACGAGCTTCTTTCACTGAACGGACGTCCATCGACAGATACCATAACGATATTCGAGAATGGAACAGAGATATTACGTACTGTACCCGAATATTATGGCAAGGGTACATTTGAGCTATCGCCAAATTGCGATTCCGAGTATTCCGCTATTGTCAAATCTGTTGATAAGACAGGCAGAAGAAAGGAGTTTGCGTTTACTTTGCCTTCAGTCGAGAAGTCCGGAGTCGTAATAAAAGCCAATGAGGAGAAAGACTCTTTCCATCTGCTGTTGAAGGATAATCTTCCTGACAGTATCCCTTTAGGGGTTGCAGTACTGAATAAGGGGTATATGCAGTACTACCGTTCATTCAAGAACAGCAGAAATGACATCTCTATCAAGATACACAGGGACAGCATTGCTGAGGGGGTAAACCGCATAATTGCTTTTACCGAGAATGGAATTCCGCTTGTCGAGCGTCAATTCTTTGTACAGCATCATACTTTGCAGCCCGGTGACATGCAGACAGCCCGTTTACGTGTAACGGTAAGCGGCATGGATACAGAAAGCCTTACCGTCCCTCTGCATGGCAGAATCGGCATTGATGTTGAACGTGAGGACGGACTGCCTATTCCAGATGATGCAGAATTCTCAATATCCGTTACCGATGCCGATACCCGCGAGAAAAACAGTTACTCCCACAATATGTACACACATTTGCTGCTTGGAAGTGAACTGAAAGGATACATCCCCGATGCCGGACGCTACTTCGACAGCAACAACAAGAACAGAAAGCGCGAACTTGAGCTTATAATGCTTACTCATGGCTGGACCTCATACGATTGGGCAAGGCTCTCAAGCAGACAGTCGAGTCTGCAACACCCTGTTGAAACAGGCATTGTGATAAAGGGAAGACTCCTCAAGCACCTTGTCTCCAAATCTTTTGGCAGCTATGGCGAAGAATCATTCATGCCACAAAAGAGAAGCAGAGTCACTCTTACGCTCCAGAAGGATACATTGTTGCAATACTTCTTCTTCAACACGAATGATAAAGGAAACTTTATTATAAGTACCGAAGATTTCTATGGAGACAGATATGCAATCCTGTCTAAAGTTTTTCGGCACAACCAGATAATAAACAAAGATTCCACGGCATCCGATTCAAGTTACATATTCATTCTCGACCGTTACTTCTCGCCAGCATTCAAGAAGATGGCATTCTGTGAGACCGGCAAACCTGATGAACTGAATGCCAGTATCGGCGACAGCAAGGATACGACGGCTGTCAGAACCGGATTCAGAAACTGGCTGTTGCCGGAATTTAAGATAAGCAAGGCAAAAGGTACAAGATATGCCCGCCCGCCACGCAGCTGTGTGCGGTATGATTTCTTGAATGAGTGGGAATACAATTATGACAAGTCGTGGACGGAACGGTACAATGAGACCATGGGAGAGTGTAAAGAGCTAAGCAGTTCCAATGATGGCATTGCTGTGCTGGTCCCTTTGGACATGAGCATAAATGACGAGGCTTTCATGCTCGGATACGAGGTACACACCTCACGTGAGGTCCGTGGAGCAAGCGATGTTCTTGCCAGCGCCATGTGGAGACATAATTTCTATTGGAGCCGCTGGACGCACTCTATTGTGGTGAAGCATGGCTTTGACCCGGATTCAATCCCGGTAGAGGACAAGGAATATTTCTCAGGCGATGATGCCGGCAAAATGATGGCATTCAAGGAATTCTACATAAGGCATGACTATCCTACACGCAAGCAGTATCTGAATAGTGCGGCTTTATGGGCAAAGAAAAGAGAAGCAATGCAAAGAAAAGGCAATGCAATGTATTACGCAGGTTTTCTTTCCCGCACAATTCTGCACCCGTTAGGCCTGTTGCAAGCCGATAATTACCCTGGGGCAGAAATGGCCGACGGTAACGGAGAAGTAATGTACGACGGCAGCAGCGGAACCGGTATGTTCAGTCCCGAACACCCCGATTATGTCGCTTGCTTTGTCCCTTATACCGAAGAGGAACGGAAGAGGCAATATATCCCCAACCTTGCAAACACACGGCTTCACCGATATACCAGACTACAAGGATATGCCCAAAGCAAACGTTTCTATGAACAAAAAGAGGTATCCCATATTGAAAAAGAGAAGAGCCGTTCAAGGACATTGTTTTGGCTGCCGGATGCAAAGAACACCGCAGATGGCAGAATGAACTATACTTTTTACTGCGATTCCGTACCCCATAAGATGTATGTCGATATAGAGGGCATCGGAAGAAATCTCTATATGGCGAACAGGAGTGTTGAGAACAGAACTGATGAATCACTCTCCTGTTCTACAGACAGAAGCAATGAAATTTGGAGCAGAATAGCACACGGCATTGGCGAGAATCCGGCAAACCTGATGAATAACTACAGACTTACAAAGAAGGGAGAGGCATTTCTTTCACGCAAGGATTATGATAACGCTTTCAAATGTTTTCACACAGCCGCTATGGATATGCATTCACCGGCTCTGCTTCACTTAGGAGTATGTCATTACGATGGGAAAGGAACCGAGGAGAACAAACGTTTGGGTTATCAATGCTTCCTTATAGCTGCGCAGAGAGGGGAGACTGAGGCTTACTATCGCTTAGGAACATGTTACTACGATGGCGAGGCTGTTCCCAAGAACGACAGTATTGCATTAGAATGGTTCAAGAAGGCTGCCGAGGAACAGCACACGGCATCGCTCCGTACTGTTGGAAATTTCTACGAGAAAGGGGTTGCTGTGGATAGAGACGAGAAACAGGCCATATATTATTATACTATGGCCGCACAGAAGAACGATGCCAAGGCAATTTACTGTCTGGGCAGGATTCATGCAAGGGCAGACTCTGCTACGATAATGAATAAAAGCCAACTGCATAAGTCACCGGCAATAAAATATATTATGCAGGCCGCAGAACTTGGCTGCGGTGAAGCTCAAAGCTATCTAGCCTATTGCTACCTTAATGGATATTATGTCAAGAGAAGCAAGAAAAAAGCCTTCAAATGGATGGAGCGCAGTGTAAACAACGGAATGAAAGAACATCTCTTGCGGCTTGCCTATTGCTATGAACGCGGTATCGGGACAAAAAAAGATGAAAAGAAAGCATACGATACGTATAAGGTTCTTGCTAAGGATGGGAACAGGTTCGCAGAAATGAAGGTGGCAGAATTTGAGTCTCTAGGATTTTTTGACTACTATTCTCCAAAACCGGATGTCTGATTCTGTAACTTTCGGTCGTGTTCGGACATTCATTGCTTTTTCAAGGTTCTGAAACAGCATACAGAATGGCAAGAGATTTCTTAACAGAAAGTGAATACGATGCAACAAAAGCTGTACGTAACTAAGCCTGTACAATCTTAGAACAGAACGATAATTGCCCGTCATTTATGAATTCACATCAATGGCGGGTTGCTTGTAAAAGGAGTATTCTATAAGTTAAAAAATATTGCTCGCTCGAAAAAAACAGGCAATAAGTGCAACATTTACGGCAAAAGTGCGTACCTTTGCAACAGATAAAGCCCCGCAAGAGGCTGTGTGTGGAAAGATTTGACTGCTTGCAACCACGGTAAAAAATGCTAAAAGCCCCTTCAGAGGGCATTGTAAAGGCACATCGCCGGCATCGAGTTATCCCACACATAGTTACGAAGAGGGCTTGAACAACAGACAAGCAAATTATTAACCATGCCCGAATACACATGAATATCGGTACCACCGGGCACAACACAGTACAACTATGGGATATCTATTTACATCGGAATCAGTTTCTGAGGGGCACCCCGACAAGGTTGCCGACCAGATTTCAGATGCAGTTCTTGACGAACTGATTGCCTTTGACCCACAGTCGAAGGTTGCATGCGAGACATTGGTAACAACAGGACAAGTAGTTATTGCCGGAGAGGTAAAATCATCGGCTTACGTTGACTTGCAGGATATTGCACGCCGTGTAATCAACAAAATAGGCTATACTAAGAGCGAATATATGTTCGACGGCAACTCATGCGGTATATTCTCGGCTATCCACGAACAGAGTGCCGACATCAACCGCGGTGTCGAGCGTGAAGACCCGATGAACCAGGGTGCCGGCGATCAGGGAATGATGTTCGGTTACGCAACGACAGAGACAGAGAACTTCATGCCTGTATCGCTCGACCTCTCTCATCTTATACTCACCGAACTTGCTGCCATTCGTCGCGAGGGCAAGGAGATGACATATCTGCGCCCCGACTCTAAGAGCCAGGTTACAATAGAGTACAACGACGAGAACAAGCCGGTCCGTATCGACACTATCGTTGTATCGACACAGCACGACGACTTTGTAAAGCCTACAGCAGAAGGCAAGGAGGCACAGCTTGCTGCCGATGCCGAGCAGATTGCAAAAATCAAGGACGACGTTATAAACATTCTCATGCCACGCGTAAAGGCGAAGATAACATCGCCTAAGGTACTCGCACTCTTCGGAGATGACATCAAGTACCACGTGAACCCTACAGGAAAGTTCGTTATCGGCGGCCCTCACGGAGACACCGGCCTTACAGGACGCAAGATTATCGTTGACACATACGGCGGCAAGGGCGCACACGGCGGAGGCGCATTCAGCGGCAAGGACCCCAGCAAGGTTGACCGCAGTGCAGCATACGCAGCACGCCACATCGCAAAGAACCTTGTGGCTGCCGGTGTTGCCGACGAAGCACTCATACAACTCTCATACGCCATTGGCGTTGCCGAGCCGGTGAGCGTGTTCGTGAATACATACGGTACAGCAAAGGTGAACCTTACAGACGGCAAGATTGCAGAGAAGGTGAAGAACCTCTTCGACCTACGTCCTAAGGCTATCGAGGAGCGTCTGAAGCTACGCAACCCGATATACAGCGAGACAGCATCGTACGGACATGTAGGACGCACTCCGCAAGTAGTGACAAAAGTGTTTACATCGCGTTACCTCGATACCAGGACTATTGAAGTGGAGCTCTTCACATGGGAGAAGCTCGACTATGTGGAGAAGGTAAAAGAGGCTTTCGCACTCTAAATTGCCGGCCGGCATCGTTCATTCCGAAACGTAGTGAGGAATCTCAAAACCAGAGAAAATGCTCAAGTTTGGCGACTGGATAAACCGCAAAAGGCATAACAGGGGGTTTGGCATACAATCCCCCTCTGCCTTTTTCTTCATTACCGAGGTACTGAGGGAACGGTTGCCCTATTACGCATACAGGCATCTTGACCGCTCTGTTGAGAGGCGCGGCGGAATGAGCGTAAAGCATGCCAGAGAGCTGTTCAGAATAACAAACTACATGCAGCCGTGCAACTGCATCTCCATAGCATCGGATGCCGCAGGAGAAGCTATGAAGGCTGCAAGGCCGTCCGTAGCATGCCACATGCTTGAGGGTACAGGAACGGAAGAATTCGCCAAGTGCATTGAAAGGTGCGGAAGCATCGGAATGGTGTACATTGCCGAATGCCCATGCAGGAACGCTATTCTTGAGAATGCACTCCGGCACACCGGTGACAGGAGCGTCATTGTCATAGAAGGAATACATAAAGACAAGGCTACACGCCATTGGTGGCAAGGCATTATAGAGAACCCGAAAACGATTGTTACTTATGACATGTACAGCTACGGAGTGCTGTTTTTCGACAAGGAGAAGAAGAAGCAGCACTACAAACTTAAGAGATAACAGCAAGAATAGATGAAGAAAGCGACCATATATACAGGAACCGGCGACAGCGGAACCACATCGCTCATAGGCGGGACACGAGTGCCGAAAGACCATATAAGGGTTGAGGCGTACGGCACGCTCGACGAACTGAACGCGCATCTGGGCATGCTGCATGTCGTGGCCGGAGAGAAGTGCCCGGCAACATGGATTGAACGGATAGAAAGCAACCTGCTTGCTATCGGGAGCTACCTTGCCACAGACGGTGAAGCCTCATGCCCTATAGCCGAGGATGAAATCGAGGCTCTTGAAGGGATGATTGACATGTTGGAAGCAGAGCTTCCTCCAATGCACAAGTTCATTCTCCCCGGAGGCAATGAGGCTGCAGCACGTGCCAATGTATGCAGGACCGTATGCCGCCGCGCCGAGAGGATAATCATATCCTTGAGCAGAGAGATTGGCATAAGCCCCATTATACTGGTATATATCAACCGTTTATCGGACTATCTTTTCCTTTTGCAGAGACTCTTCCTCGACGGCAAGGAAAAAATATGGGAAAAACATTGTATATAAACAATTTTAGTTTACTTTTGCACGCACTTAACAAAAATAACGATTTTTAGATATGTATTGGACACTGGAACTAGCATCAAAACTGGAAGACGCACCATGGCCTGCAACAAAAGACGAGCTTATCGACTATGCAGTACGTTCGGGCGCACCTCTTGAAGTCATAGAGAATCTGCAGGAGATTGAAGACGAAGGCGACATATACGAGAGCATTGAGGATATATGGCCCGACTACCCCAGCAAGGAAGACTTTTTCTTCGACGAAGAGGAGTATTAAGATTCAACAATTAGTCAAACCATTGATTTTCAATAGGGATGCAAGGAAAAACAAACTTGTTTCCCTTATTTTTTGTTTTTTTAAATGCGCATATTTAACGTGAGTCCGATATAACAATCCGTACTCATATTTATTGTATTATGTCATTCTATATTTGCACTGTCATTGACTCGTTTTGCCTTTCGCAACCCGAACGGCATAACCTACGGCTATGCTACGTTTGACCTATTGCTGCAAAACTCGTCGATAACAAAACGATGTTTTGTCATTCTAAGACAGAATTAGAAAAAAGAATAAATACAGAAAGAAGAGAAAGAGGAGAAGCGGATATTCAATTAACTTATAAATGGTATGTAGACAGCGTGCCTGGTCGTAGTGGTATTGCCATTCATTCTGGTAATTATGGAAAGCACACGGAAGGCTGTTTCTTGCCTGGCGATAATTATTCATATGATAAAGTGACAGAAACTTATAGTGTCTGGAATTCTAAGAAAAAAACAAAAGAACTTTTTGATTTTTTTGACAACTACGGACATAATGGAATAAAAATAAACGTAAACTCCGAGTAATTATATTTTTAGAAACAATAAATCTTATGAAACGCTTTTTTCTTACACTATTACTGTTTGCAACGTTTCTTTCAACAATCGCAGCGCAATATTTTCCCATTGACACAGCAAGACTAAACAATGCATATAGGGCATTATTGCAAAATCCACAATCCCAAAAATTGCAATTGGATTTTTTCAGAGCGTTTCCTGAAAATTGGGACGATTTTAACTCTACATACAGATACAGCGACAAAGATGGGTACGACTTGTCAATGTATAGTCGAGCATATGAACACATAAAGGCACTCGCGGAATGTTATGCAATAAACGACACTCTATACTGCAACAGACTAATAGCATTATCGGTTGGAGCGTCGCTTGATGCAGACGCCCCTAATTATCTGCAAACATTATTGCACGACAAAATGCAAGAAAAGAATGATATATTCATTCATTGTTTATCAGAAATAGAAAAGGGGCACCAAATGCAATTCTGGCAATTCTTTTGGTCAAATATAGTAGACGGCAAAAGCCAAGAAAAAGAGTTTGAGGTTCTTTATAATATCAATAAAGAAAAATATCCAAATCTAATGAAAACAATGTCAATCGCGTTTGAGTATTTCAACAATGGGGTACTGTTTATGTCGGATTTCAATAATAACAATTCAACAAAGTAGCATCACAGATTACATCGCACTTCTTTAAGTCAAGCAAACAATGGTAAACTATATATGCTTAAATAATATTATAATAACAATATTGACAACATTGTTATTTGTCAGTTGTAAACCTGCTGAACCGATGCTTGAGTTTCAACTTGAGAAACAGGCTATTGGAGAACCATTTTCTTTTGCAGACTATTGCAAAGAAGAATATGACAGTATATTCTTGGTTTATCCATATTTCAATACAGAAAAAAAGGATTTTAAAAATATCAGGATGTCTTGCAGACTAAAAGATATTTGTGAGTCAAATACCCTCTCCGATTCATACTCTACTATACTTTTTATAAACGGAGGTATTGTTAAGGCTTATTCAATTATGGCAACAGCTAATGCAGACTTTAATGCAAGAGAAGTTGAAAAACATTATATCTTCCCTATAGACCAGAAGTTTATAATGGACAAGGAAAGGAATATTCATTTATACAAAGAATAGTATTTCTGCACATTTTAGCGTAAAATAAACTTGTTTATCCATGTTTTTGCTTGTTTTTAAACAGAAACTGCATGTATAAATCAACAGTTCACATTTCTTCAAAAACATCTGCTTGTCTAAACAGAACTGCATTTGAAAATCTTTGTCAATATCAGAACCGGCTCTATTGTTCATTTAAAAACTGGTTTTCTCTGCTCGTATGCACCATCACAGTGCTATCGGGCCAAAAAATCGAAATCTTTCATAGGCTTCAAGTTACAATTTTTCGGCAACATTCATGATTTTTTGATTTTTTTATCGAAATTTGCATAATGGCTTGAATTTGCTGCTTTTTGCAATAAAATGAAGAGCTGCGAATAATATCACACATATTTTCGCGTTGATAAAAGAGCAAAATGCCGATAATGAAAAAGTGGTTACTGATAATTGTACTTGCAATTGGAGCGTTCGTAGATGTACGCGCCCAATTCGATGCGCACTTCACTCACTACTGGGAAATGCAAAGCTTCTACAACCCGGCTGCGGCCGGCTCGACACGCAAACTGAATATCTATGCAGCATACAGCAACCAGTTGACAGGCTTTGAGAATAACCCTAAAAGCATGTTGCTCAATGTGGATTCTCCTATTCCATTTGTAAGGGGTGACCATAATCTTGGTCTCGGCGTAATAAATGACGCTATCGGTCTCTTCAAGAACCAGCATCTGTACCTTAACTATGCATTCGGCTTCAAGCTGTTCAAGGGCCGCATGGTCGCAGGAGTACAGGTAGGACTTGTGAACAGCACCTTCGACGGCGGAAAGCTTATCCTTGGAGAAGAGAAAAACGACCCGGCTTTTCCTTCGGGCAAGGCCGATGGCAACACCTTTGACTTCGGCGGAGGAGTGCTATACCAACATAAACATTTCTATGCCGGAATATCAGGAATACACCTTAATTCCCCATTGATTCTGCTAGGCGAAAAGAACGAGATACAGATTGACCCATACTTTAATTTTACAGCCGGAGGCAATATACCGATAAAAAATACGTTAATAACAATACATCCTTCATTGCAGGTGATGACAGACTTTGTCTCATGGCGTACCGACATAACGGCTAGGGGAACATACAAATACAATGAAAAAATCTTCTTTGGCGGAATAACATATAGCCCTAGTACATCTGTGGCAGTATTCTTGGGAGCAGAAATGCTGAATATCACACTGAGTTACGGATATGAGTTCTACACCTCAGGCATAGGAATGAAGAATGGAAACCATGATATTTTCCTAGGTTACAAGATTAACCTGGACATGTTTAAGAAAGAAAAGAATAAACATAATAGTATAAGAGTATTACAATGATGAAGAAAATATTTTTTCTATCGATGATTGTACTGTCATTGACCACGGTATCATGCTCAAGCATACGTGGGAAATTAGGAAGTGTAGGAAGTAAAATCGGAAGCATGCTCGGCATTGGCAGCAAGATGGCCAAGACAACAGGCGGCGAGGTTACCGGAGTGAGCGGTACACCGGTGAGCGAGCCGACACCTTACGGAATGGTACTTGTGCAAAGAGGCTCCATAAAGGTCGGCCATGAGAAGAGCGATTCTCTTTGGGGTACAGGAGCACCTTCAAGAGATATCTCTGTAGAGGCTTTCTGGATGGACGAAACAGAGGTCTCCAACGCAAAATACCGACAGTTTGTCTTCTGGGTCAGAGACTCCATTATCCGTGAGCGTCTTGCCGACCCGGCATACGGAGGTGACGAGACCTACAAGATTACTGAGGACGAATACGGTGAACCTATAAAGCCTTATCTCAACTGGAGAAAACCAATTCCTTGGAAGAAGCCGAGCGAGGACGAACAGCGTGCCATAGAGAGCGTTTACATCACAAACCCTATCACTGGCGAGAAGATGCTCGATGCATCGCAGATGAACTACCGTTACGAGATATACGACTATACTCAGGCTGCATTGCGCAAGAACAGGCTGAACCCGGAAGAACGCAACAGGAACACCGATATTCCTGTAAACTACGACGAAGTAGTAACTATATCGAAGGACACTGCATACGTAGATGACGACGGCGGAATAATAAGAGAGACTATTAACCGTCCTCTATCTGGCCCGTACGATTTCCTCAATACATATATCGTCAATGTATATCCCGACACTACATGTTGGGTAAATGACTTCCCTAACGCGAACAACGAGACATACATGCAACTCTACTTCAGCCACCCCAATTACGACAACCACCCGGTTGTCGGTGTAAGCTGGGAACAGGCCAATGCTTTCTGTGCATGGCGCACTGAGTATCTGCTTGCAGGTATGGGGCCTCAGGCAAAGTGGATACAGCGCTACAGATTGCCATCGGAGGCTGAGTGGGAGTTTGCCGCACGCGGAAAGGAGGGAAACCGCTTCCCATGGGAGCAGGACGACACAAAGAGTGATGCCGGATGCTACTATGCGAACTACAAACCCGATGAAGGCAACTATACAAAGGACGGAAGTCTCATAACATCGCGCTGCGGAATATTCTCGGCCAACACAAACGGTCTATACGACATGGCCGGAAACGTAGCCGAGTGGACATCTACCGTATATACCGAAGCAGGAGTACTGCAGATGAGCGACATCAATCCTGATCTGCAATACCGCGCTGCAAAGGAAGACCCGTATAGCCTTAAGAAAAAGACAACTCGTGGCGGTTCATGGAAAGACCCTGCCAAATACATACAGGGAGCTACACGCTCTTACGAGTACCAGAACGAGTCACGTTCGTTCGTCGGATTCCGTTGTGTACGAAGCTATGCTGGAACCGACCGCAAGAAATAACAGCAACAATAACGCAAGAAAATAAAAAAAGATATGAAAAAGGCTAAAGGCATATTAAGAGCCATTCAGGCATTCATGGACTCGCCAAGAGGAAAGACTTTGCTGAACTATTTTTACAGTTGGGGTGCTGCAATTGTCATCCTGGGTACTCTGTTCAAGCTTACGCACCTTGCCGGTGCCAACCTGATGCTTTTCATTGGTATGGGTACTGAGGTTATAGTGTTCTTCTTCTCGGCATTCGAGCGTGCTTACGATGTAATAGAGGACGAAAAGAAAGAGGAGGCCGAAGAGGAATCATTGGCTAACGGCACAGCTGTTGCCGGACAGCCTGTAATCATAGGAGGACCTATAGTAGCCGGAACGGCAGGCGAAGTTTCGGCAATTGCCGGGACTGCCGGTGAAGCCGTGGCAGGCGGTACTGTAATTCTAGGCGGTGGAGCCGTAGGGGGACAGACAATGAACCCGGAGACTGCCGAGAAGATGGGCGATGTTACAGAAGAATATGTAGAGCAGGTACGCGCATTGAACGAAGCGATACAGCGTATATCACAACAGAGCGAGGCCCTAGGCCATAACCTGGAAGAGATGGATATACTAAGCCGCAACCTGACAGGTATGAATGCCGTATATGAGATTCAGTTGAGAAATGCCAGCGGACATCTGGATGCTGTAAGCCAGGTTAATGAACAGACCAAGAGGATGGCGAAGCAGATTGAAGAACTCAACAATATCTATGCACGCATGATCGAGGCCATGACCACAACCATGAGCCGTCCACAAATCTAACAACATTTTACGATGAAAATAAAGAAACAGAGAGTCTCACCACGTCAGAAGATGATAAACCTGATGTACGTTCTTCTGATGGCGATGCTTGCATTGAATGTCTCTTCGGACGTTCTGAACGGCTTTACGCTCGTTGACGAGAGCCTGTCTAAGAGTTCAAGCAACGCAAGCAAGCAGAACGAGACACTATACAAGACATTTGCTGACAACATGCTGCAGAACCCCGAAAAGGTAAGGGAGTGGTACAACCGTGCAAGCGAAGTCAAGGAGATGTCCGACTCCATGTGCAACCTTGCAGAAAGGCTCAAGGAGCGTATCATAAAGAAAGCGGATGGAAAGGATGCAGACCTGAACAACCTGAAGAACCGCGAAGACCTTGAAGCTGCAACATTCGTTATGCTTGCACCAGGCAGCGGCGAAGGACAAGCACTGTATGACGCCATAACAGCGTACAGAGAGAAGATGCTCGCCATGGTTGATGACCAGGCGGAACGGGAAATGATTGCTGCAAGCTTGAGCACCGATATTCCAAGAAGAGACATATCACTGCTGAAGAATTGGCAGGAATACCACTTTGAGAGCATGCCTGCAATTGCTGCTGTAACATTACTCACAAAGATCCAGAACGATGTCCGCTACGTAGAGGGAGAAGTGTTGCACATACTTTCCAAGAACATTGATATGGGCGACGTACGTGTAAACCAGATACGCGCACTTGTAATTCCTACATCGAAGAATGTAGTACGTGGCAGCGACTTCACCGCAGAGATTATTCTGGCCGCTGTTGACTCTACACAACGTCCACAGATATTCATAGAAGACAAGCTGCTTGACACCGAGAATGGCGAATACGCAGTAAGGTGCAACCGCAGCGGAGACTACAAGCTGAACGGATATATGCTTGTGAACGACGGAGCAGGCATACAGACACGTTATGATTTCTCTCAGGACTACACTGTAGTTGAGCCGACTGCAACAGTAAGCGCATCATTAATGAACGTGCTGTACGCCGGTTTTGAGAACCCTATAGGCATATCTGTCCCTGGCGTACCGGCAAACAGAATCTCGGCAAACATTGCCGAAGGCAGCGGTACAATAAAGAGCGATGGAAAGGGCGGTTACATTGTTGTTCCGACAAAGATTGGAGAGGATATAAAGATTGGAGTCACTGCACGCAACGAGGAGGGAAGAAGCCAAAGTATGGGAGAATATTCGTTCCGTGTACGCCAGTTGCCGGACCCGATGCCTCTGCTTGAATACAAGGATAAGGACGGAAATACACAGCGTTATCGCGGTGGAAGACCATTCAGCAAACAGGCATTGATGAGCACAAACGGCATTGTCGCTGCCATTGACGACGGCCTATTGAATATCGGATTCAAGGTGCTTTCTTTCGAGACGGTATTCTACGACAACATGGGAAATGCAATACCGCTTATCTCACAGGGAGCAGCCTTCTCGCCACGACAAAAAGAGATGTTCCGCAATCTTGGACGAGGAAAAAGATTCTACATATCTCACGTGAGAGCCATTGGCCCGGACAATGTAGAACGTCTCCTGCCAACAACACTTGAAGTTATAATAAACTAAAACAGATAAATAATCACAATTATGCAATACATCAGCAAATTATTCGTAATCGTAGCCTTGTTGTTTGTGGCAGAGAGTGCCATGTCACAACCGCCTGCACGCAAAAGGGAGAAAGCTAAAAAAGAGAAGAAAGCTGCATCTGGGTTCGCAAACGTCCAGCTGACAGAAAGAGCAAAGAGCCAATTCCCTACAGCAATGACTCCGCAGGAAGTTGACTGGAGACGTGATGTATATCGCTCCCTTGACCTTGAAAAGGAGAGCAATGCATCGCTGTACTACCCTATTGAACCGTTGGCAGGCAGAATGAACTTGTTCACATTCCTGTTCCACAATATCATAAACGGGAACATTACAGCATACTCATACAACCTCGACGGATATGAACAGTTCACAGAAGAGAACATTGTAAAGCCAATGGACATTCTTGAGAACTACAGAATATATTTTGAGGAGAAAGACGGGGAAATCGTAGTGGGCAAAAGCGATGTACCCAGCGCTGAGGTTCTGAGCTATTATATCAAGGAGAGCCACCACTACGACCAAAGAACAGGAACATACGGAAAACGTGTAACAGCCATATGCCCTGTTTTGCACCGCTCAGGAGAGTTCTCTTCGGAGGTTACAAAGTATCCGATGTTCTGGCTCGATTACAACGAGATTGAACAGCTGCTGAAACAGCATACTGTAATGACCAGCAGCCTCAACAACGTAACATCAATGACATTTGACGACTACTTCAAGAAGGGATGCTATAACGGAGAGATATACAAGACAACAAACACGCGTAACCTTGCCTTGGCACAATACTGCAAGGACTCGACAGAGGTAAAGAAAGAGCAGAAGAAAATCGAAAGGCAGCTCAACGACTTCCACACTAACCTATGGAACACAAAGACTATTGCCGAAATTCAGCAGGATTCCATTGAGGCTGCTGCTAAGGCAGCAAAGGACAGTGTTGACGGTGTTGTAGAGCCTACGAAGGAGAAGAAGAGCGGCAGTCTATGGAAAAGAGTCGTCGGCAAATTCCGTAAGGACGACGGTGCATCAAAGAACGAGAAGGGCAGCAAAGAGAAGAAGGTGAGCAAAAAGGAGAAGAAGAGCAAGTCATCGGGAAGTTCGTCAAAAGCCGCAAGGGTATCAGTGAGACGCACCAGAAGATAACGTGTTGAACTTTTTTATCAATAATTTTGTTTATTTACTATATTTGTAGTTCTTTTGCAACAAATTAGACAATAACAGCATTGCTTCATGCAATGCTGTTTTATTCAAAACCATAAATTATTTAAAGATGAAAAAATTATCTACAATCCTAACTGTTTTTCTTCTTGCAGTATCTGTTCCGGCAATTGCTCAGTTCAACTGGGGTATCAAGGCCGGTATGAACATGGCAGAGAAGCCATCTAAGCTAAAGGAGCTTGATGCAAAAGGCAAAACCGGCTGGTTCATCGGACCTACAGCAAAAGTGACCCTCCCAATTGTAGGACTTGGCGTTGAGGCAAACCTCCTCTACTCACAGAGCAAATCGGAGATTGCAGGAAAGAGTGTCACAAGAAAGAGCATCGAATTACCCGTCTTTTTACGTTATGAATTCTCTTTGCCGGCTATAAACAAGTTCCTTGAGCCTTTTATCGCTATTGGACCGCAATGGGGCTGGAACCTTGGTGACAAGGACCTTAAACTCTATGAAGGCAAAACCGCAAAAGAAGAGTACAAGATAAAGGACAGCAACCTGAGCCTGAATCTTGGTCTTGGCGCAATAGTACTCGACCATGTACAGTTCCACATAAACTACAACCTTGCACTTGGCAAGACAAGCGAGTACAATATTTATGACCATGCAGGCGACATAATAACCAACAAGAAGTCAAAGACAAATACTTGGCAGGTTTCCGTTGCTTACATTTTCTAAAAGAAATTACATATTATATGACCGATGGGGACAAATGTCTCCGTCGGTTTTATTTGAACCGACATGAAAAACGAACTCTTCAGCCTGATGGAACAGACCGGCATTGACACCGGTTGCAATATCTATATTTACTGGTTTATTGTCGCTGCATGCATCATACTCCTGTTCTACATGAGCGCATTCATTTGCCGCAAGGTCGTAACTCCTGTAATAAGGGCACTGACAAGAAAGACAAAGAAGAATTGGGATGACATTATACTGAATGACAAGGCTATCAGAAGCGTATGCAACCTGGTTCCGGCCGTTGCGCTTCTAATGCTGATGCCCCTGATAGCCGAGCAGGGAACTTCCGTATATACTATAGCTGTAAGGCTTTGCTGGGTATATGTAACTGCACTTGTCGTGAGACTTGCATGCGTAATTCTCTCATCACTATACATCATAACAAACAGTTCGGAAAGAACAAAGAACCACACGCTTCAAGGAGTATTCCAGATGCTTAAGATTGTGGCAATATGCATTGGAGCAATAATTATTGTCGCGATACTCATCGACAAGGATCCCAGCAAGCTTCTCACTGGATTAGGAGCATCGGCGGCAGTGCTTATGCTCGTCTTCAAGGACAGCATAATGGGACTTGTGGCAGGAGTACAGCTATCGGCAAATGACATGCTGCGCCCAGGCGACTGGATACAGATGCCAAAGTATGGTGCCGACGGAACAGTCATAGACGTAACCCTCACTACAGTAAAGGTTCAGAACTGGGACAAGACCATTACAACCATTCCCCCATACGCCCTTGTCAGCGACTCTTTCCAGAACTGGCGCGGAATGACCGACAGTGGCGGCAGACGTATAAAGCGTTCTATCTACATCGACATGAACAGCATCTGTTTCTGCAACGAGAAGATGCTGAAAGATTTCAAGGAAAAAGGATTCATCGTCGAAGAGGAGAGAAAGGAGGTTGCCAATCTCACGTTATTCCGTGAATGGCTTAACAGATGGCTTGGAGAACACCCTTTTGTCAACAAGGAGATGACTCTCATGGTACGTCAGCTACAACCGACACCGCAAGGATTGCCGCTTGAACTATACTTTTTCTATGACGGTGTTCAATGGATACCATACGAAAACCTGCAATCGGAGGTTTTCGAATACATTCTTGCAAAGCTTCCTGAGTTCGGACTCAAGGTATTCCAAAGCCCTACCGGCTACGACCTTCGACACTTAGGCAACGATAACGTTTGCAACCAATAAAGTCATGAACCGGCCATGGGCCGGTTCATGACTTTATTGGTTTTATAACTTATATTATCAAAGCTGTTCTATGACAGCATATCCGGACATTTTCTTTTCAAGCAAAGACTTGAAGTCTGCCATCATACTGTCGAGACGGGCAACAAAGAGTTCCGATTCCACAGGATCCTCGCTTATATCCTTCTCGTACTCGACAAAGAATCCGGTAATGTCCAATGTCAACTGCCTGTCGATATCCATGGCCTTACTTACAGATTCCGCAGATGCAAGCTCGTCCTTGGCACTCTGCACTATAGCGAATGCCAAATCGGAATATGTTGATTTGTCGGAAATATCTGTATTCTTGACTTTGCTGCCATTGCCTCCACATGAGAACAACAGAAATATGACAGCTAAGAGAAATATACCTTTCTTCATTATTGCACAATTACATTATCTCACTCTAAATGATTTCCTTTTCTCTCTACAGGCTGCCTTGTATTCATTCATAGCCTTATTCAATCTTTGCTTCATCCCTAAAGCCGCAGAATCATTCATATATGAATCCAAAGAGATGTCACGCAACTCCTTCTTGTTGCTTCTTCTTATATCGATCAATTCTTCCTTTACTTCCTTTACAACCGACTTGAACTCTTCGATATCGCTTGCAGCCGATATTCTCTTTATACCTGCCTCATATACTGCTATCTGCATATCTACTGCATTCTCTCTCTTACCACATGAAACTATAGCCGAAAGCAAGGCCAAAATAAAAATTATCCTTTTCATTATCGTTTATTCTTTTTATTCATAGACATATAGAATTCCATCTGTTTCTGCAACAACTCCTCTTCAAAAGCAATACGCGCGTTATCAATGGTTTCAATCTGTTCCTTGCAAGCCTCATCGCCTTTTAAAGCCAACGCAGCAACACTGTCCAAAGACCCTGATGAAACGTCAAGAAGTTCAAGTTCATAGAACAGGTCATAGGATACCCTCACAAGCTCCTCGGAAGAGACTGCACTGCCGACTCTGGCTTTCGCCTTAGAGTAGGCCTCTATACGCTTGTCAACGAACTCATCGCTGCATGCAGAAAAGAGAAATACAACCAAAAGGAAAAAACACTTTTTCATAGAATCGTTCCCTATAAACCGGCACAAAATTATAATTTTTTCCCATGAAAGGAGAGCGATAAGGATATTTTTTGCTGTTTGGCTGCTTTTTAATAACTTCGCGAAACCATGAGCTTGTTTGCCGATGTCATATTGCCTTTGCCACTGCCCGGTACCTTCACCTACAGCATACCGGCTGAAATGGAGAAAAGAATTCTCCCTGGTTGCCGAGTAACCGTTCCGCTTGGCAGCAAGAAGAGTTATACGGCACTTGTGATGGCCCTTCATGACAAAAAACCCGAAGAATATGAAGTAAAGGAGATAAAGGAGCTTCATGATGAAATCCCTATAGTCACCAGCATACAGACAAGGCTTTGGGAGTGGATATCAAAATATTACCTCTGTTCACTGGGAGAGATCTACAAGGCGGCTATTCCTCAGGGGCTTAAAGGTGAATTCAGGCCACGTACAGAGCAGAGGGTACGCATAACAGCAAGATGCAATGACAAGAAAGCTATTGGCTTGTTGTTGCAGTCGCTTTCACGCGCTCCGCGACAAAGGCGTTTGCTTGACACATATATACAGATTGCAGAACCATTCTCCGACGAGCCGAAAGAGATATCCAAGCACAAGCTGATTGAGACAGCTCAAGTATCACCGGCAATATACAGTCAACTCAAGGAGAAAGGAATTCTGGAAACGTACGAGGTAGAGATTGGAAGGCTTAATAACGAGTCGCAGCCTGTACATCCGCAGAATAGTCTCAACAAGGCACAGCAGAAAGCCTTTGAGGAAATTAAGGAAGGATTTGCCAGGAAAAACGTGACACTGCTTCATGGAGTGACATCGGCCGGAAAGACCGAAATATACATACACTTGATAACTGAAGCATTGGAACGTGGAGAACAGGTGCTTTACATGCTCCCGGAGATTGCCCTCACAAAGCAGATAACAGAAAGGCTGAAGCGTGTGTTCGGCAACCGAATCGGGCTCTATCACTCGAAGTTCTCCGATTCCGAAAGGGTCGAGATATGGAAAAAGCAGCTCAGCGACACACCTTACGACGTTATACTGGGAGTACGCTCATCGGTATTCCTGCCTTTCACGAATCTAGGACTTGTCATTGTCGATGAAGAGCACGAGAACAGCTACAAACAGCAGGAACCTGCACCACGTTACAATGCAAGGAATGCAGCCATGGTATTGGCATCATTCTTTGGAGCAAAAACCTTGCTCGGAACAGCAACGCCATCCATCGAAAGCTATTACAATGCAACGACAGGCAAATATGCGCTTGTAAGCCTCACGACACGTCATAGAGAGGTAAAGATGCCCGAAATAGAGGTCATCGACATGATTGAATACAGCCGGAAGAAACTTACTACAGGCCCATTCTCCGACCCTCTTACTGAGGCCATGAGGAAAGCCTTGCAAGAGAAGCAGCAGATAATTCTCTTCCAGAACAGGAGAGGATATTCTCCACTGCTGGAGTGCAGGACATGCGGTTGGGTACCGAAGTGCAAGCATTGCGACGTAAGCCTCACATTGCACAAGAGTGCAGGTAAACTCACATGCCATTACTGCGGATACACAATCCCGGCACCGGTCCACTGCCCCAATTGCGAGAGCCGCAGTTTCATGAATTTGGGGTACGGAACAGAAAAGATTGAGGATGACCTGCAGAACATGTTCCCCGAAGCGCGTATCGAGCGAATGGACCTTGACACGACGCGTACACGCACCGCATACGAAAGAATCATAAGCGATTTTCAGGACGGCAAGACCGATATTCTCATCGGAACACAGATGGTTTCCAAAGGACTTGACTTTGACAATGTGGCCGTTGTGGGCATAATCAATGCCGACACATTGCTGAACTACCCCGATTTCAGAGCCATGGAGAGGGCCTTTCAGCTAATGTCCCAGGTAGCAGGCCGCGCCGGACGCAAGAACGGGCAAGGCAAAGTATTCCTGCAGACAAGAATGAGTGATGCTCCGGTCATTCCGCAGATAGTAAGGAACGACTACATGCAATTCTACGACCAGCAGCTATCGGAACGTATGCTGTTCCATTATCCGCCTTTTTATCGGCTTGTTTACATATATATCAAGCACCGCGATGTACGTGTACTTGAAGAGTTTTCTGAGATATTCGGGAAGCAGATGCGCGAAATCTTCGACTATAGGGTTCTTGGCCCCGATCTGCCACCCATTGCGCGCATAAAACAGCTTTACATAAGGAAGATTGTGCTCAAGGTCGAGAACTCGCTTTCGCAGTACAAGGTGAATGAAGTTCTGCAGAACCTGCAACAAGCTTACTGCAACATGCCACGCTACCGCTCGATAGTCATGTACTATGACATCGACCCGCTTTAACAACAATAAACAGTTGAAAGTCTTTTTTGAGGTCAATATTTTGTCTGTCTCCTATATATTAGGTAAATTTGCATGATTTTGGGATTGTTGCACAACACATTCCCAGAAGTCCGCAAGCAAACAAAATAACTCAAGATAATGAAACAATTCAGACTATTGAACAACACGCTCGGATGGCTGACGTTCCTTATTGCAGCATTCACATACTGCATGACCGTTGAGCCGACAGCGAGTTTCTGGGACTGTCCCGAATTTATCCTTTCAGGAAACAAGCTGGAGATAGGACACCCGCCCGGCGCACCTTTCTTCATGCTTACAGCAAACTTCTTCTCGCTGTTCGCCGGCCCGGCAAAAGTCGCGCTAATGGTGAACGTCATGTCGGCAATTCTGAGCGCACTGGGCATACTGTTCCTTTTCTGGAGCATCACACACCTTACGCGCAAGCTCATTGTGGGCAACAGCGCCGAAATGACAAAAGCGCAGATGACGACCATACTTGCTTCGGGCCTGGTCGGAGCTCTGGCATATACATGGAGTGACACCTACTGGTTCAGTGCTGTCGAAGGCGAAGTTTACGGTTACTCTTCATTGTTCACCGCAGTCGTATTCTGGCTCATTCTGAAATGGGAAGACAATGCCGAATCGCCACACAGCGACCGCTGGCTAATCCTTATAGCGTACCTTGTAGGTCTCTCTATTGGCGTACACCTGCTTAACCTGCTCTGTATTCCTGCTATTGTGCTGGTGATATACTACAAGAAGTACCCCAATGCGAACTGGAAAGGCTCCTTGGCTGCTCTATGCCTATCCGGCATGATTGTTGCAATAGTGCTTTACGGTATCGTTCCGGGAGTAGTCAAGGTCGGCGGATGGTTCGAGCTGCTGTTTGTCAATGTGCTTGGCATGCCGTTCAACACCGGACTTATCGTATATATGATTCTGCTTGCAGCCGTGCTCATAGCCGGAGTGTACTACAGTCACAACAGCACAAGACGTACATTGGTTGCAGCACTGTTCACCGGAACTGTCGCATTGCTCGGAATTCCGTTCTACGGTCATAGCGTTTCGGCAAGCATACTCCTCGGAATCATCGTACTTGCGATAATATACATCTTGGCAACAAGAAGCAAGGACGTTACAACAACTGTGAACAAGCGCACGACAACTGCAAGACAATATCTTGTAAGCTTCAGGGCCCTTAATACAGCATTCCTATGCATGCTTCTGATAATGATAGGCTACTCTTCGTACGCACTTATAGTGATACGTTCGGCAGCCAACACCCCTATGGACCAGAACTCGCCTGAGGATATATTCACACTGGGCACATACCTTAACCGTGAGCAGTACGGTACACGGCCGTTGCTTTGGGGGCAGGGGTTCGATTCAGAGCTTAAGATAGACCACAACAAGAGAAGGTACGACTTCACCGAGACCAGTCCAATCTACTCAAAGGTCGAGAAAAAGAGCGCCGACGAACCTGACAGATATGAGATAATAGGATACAACAAAGACTACAAGTATGTACAGAACATGCTGTTCCCCCGAATGTACAGCGACCAGCATGCACACTTGTACGAAAACTGGATTGGCGGGCCTATAACAAACTACGTACCGGCCGAGAACTATGAATATACCGGCAAGGAGTATGTAAAGATGCCTACACAGTGGGACAATCTGCGTTTCTTCATAAACTATCAGGTTAACCACATGTACTGGAGATATTTTCTCTGGAACTTTGTAGGCCGCCAGAACGATATACAGAGCAAGGGAGAAATCGAATACGGAAACTGGATAACAGGCATACCGTTCATTGACAACCTCCTTGTAGGAAATCAGGAACTCACTCCGACAGACCTAAAGGAGAACAAGGGACGCAATGTGTTCTTTGCATTACCGTTCATATTGGGAATCCTGGGTATCTTATGGCAGTACAAGAGAGGGAAAGAAGGCAAACAGCAGTTCTGGATAGTATTCATGCTGTTCTTTATGACTGGACTTGCAATCGTTCTTTACCTGAACCAGACTCCTAACCAGCCGCGTGAGCGCGACTATGCCTATGCAGGTTCATTCTATGCTTTCGCAATATGGATAGGCATGGGCGTGGCAGCTCTTGCACAGTACATTAAGAGCCTGACAAAGAAAGAGGCACTCGGAATGAGCATTGCCGTATCGGCAGTGTGCCTGCTGGTTCCGTTGCAGATGGTTTCGCAGACATGGGATGACCATGACAGAAGCGGACGTTATGCGTGCCGCGACTTCGGACAGAACTACCTCAACACCATGCCGGACAATGGCTGTCCTATAATATTCACTTGTGGCGACAACGACACATTCCCTCTATGGTACAACCAGGAAGTTGAGGAAGAACGTACAGATGCACGCGTATGCAACCTCTCCTATCTGCAGACAGACTGGTATATCGACCAGATGAGAAGGCCGGCATACGACTCTCCAGGCTTACCTATAACTTGGAAGAGAATCGACTACGCCGGAAACACCAATGGCGCTGTAGAGATAATTCCTATGGAGGACTTCATTGAGAGTTATAGGAATGCAAATCCAGAGAAGTTCCATAAAGCCTTTGGTGACAATCCGTTTGAGATGAACAAGATTACAAAGCATTGGATTCTTGAGGCCGACGCAAAGGAGAAATCGTTTGCCAGAAGTGTAGTCGAGGATATCATAGAGCAGTATGAACATGCCCTCAACACTATGAGAATGCAGAGAGGCTATGAGCAGGTAAGAATACCAAAGAAGTTCATTCCTACAAGGAAACTGCTTATTCCTATTGATGCAGAAGGAGTAAAACGCTCTGGAATGATGATTCCCGGTGAATATTCCGACAGCTTGCCTAAGTACATGGAAATCGACCTTGATGCAATAGTCGATAACCCCAACAAGGGTAGCCTGCACCGCTACGAGCTTATCCTTTTCGACATGCTTGCAAATGCAAACTGGGAACGCCCGATATACATGTCAATGACTGTAGGCACAGACAACTATCCGGCAGTACTTCAGGATTTCTTCGTACACGAAGGTCTTGCATACAGAATAACTCCGTTCAACTGGAAAAAATTGGGATATAGCGACAATGATGCACCTGTTGACACCGACCTCTTCTATGAGAACATCATGAACCGTTTCAAATGGGGTGCCGTAAAGGAGAACAAGGACTATTACGCCGACGAGACGGTAAGAAGAATGATATACACTCACCGCAATCTCCTTGCCAATCTTGCGCAGACCATGTTCTACAAGAAAGAGGCTGATGAAAAGGTTATGAATGTGCTTGAAAAGTGGTATGAAGTATTCCCTAATGACATCGTTGCATACGACGCCCTTCGCGACAACAGCATAACCATTGCCAACATATACAAGCTGCTATACCTTAAACAGCATTACGGCAAGGACAACGGTTTGAAGCCAGAGCTCTCAGAAGAGAAAACAGAGATACTTGAGAAGAGGATATACGAGATTGCCGGAGCTATAGTCAAGGAGCAGTACGAGTACTTGAGATGGTATAACACCCTTGGTGCAAGAGGCCGCAGCGACATGATGATATATGCACGTGCGTCAATGCTCAGAGAAGCCTGGATGATTCTAGGCAATGCTCCGGTAGGAGATATCGGCTCAGATGAGATTGCCGATGTAGTTGCAAAGAACATATACAAAGAGTGCGATATTCTGCAGAACAGTGATGCATCAGGACTTGAGAATACGAAATTTGTCGATACAAAGATCCAACTCATAAGCAATCTGTACACATTCTTGGGTGAAATGGCAAAGAGCGAAGCACTAGACAACAAGATTGCGGCAACAATTGAGCAGATAGCAAAACTCAGCGAGAAAAGACTCAAAAGATACAATGTCGCAAGATTGTCCGAGGCCCAGAAGCAGGAGATCCTGTCAGTTCTCAGGCTGATTGCTACAGTAGGCGAAATGTCGAACAAACTAGGAGAGAAGAATGAGAATACAAAGATTCTTGTAAACAGCATTTACTCCAACAATGTAGAGAAATTTGCTTCACACGTAATTGACTGATTGACTTATGCTCATAGAACAGGTTCCTGAATTTATCCGTAACCTATACCCGAAGGCGTTGTGGCGTATGGACCCGAACGAGAAAGCCATATACTTGACTTTCGACGACGGTCCTATACCTGTCATTACTCCTTGGGTAGTGGAGTTGCTGGAGCGATACGGCATAAAGGCTACATTCTTCATGGTCGGGGATAACGTGCACAAGTTCCCTCAGGAATTCATGCAGGTTGTAGAGGGAGGGCACCGTTTGGGCAACCATACATTCAACCACCTTAAAGGGTTGTTTACCAGCACTAAGGATTACATAGAGAATGTTGATCAAGCAGATGCCTTCATACACAGCAATCTGTTCCGTCCCCCACACGGACTCCTGCGAAGGTCGCAGTACAAGGAACTTAGCAAGCGTTATCAGTTCGTAATGTGGGACCTTGTAACACGTGACTACAGTTTCCGTCTATATGGAGAAGACGTGCTTGCCAACGTGAAGAGGTTCACCAGAAATGGTTCGATAATCACTTTTCACGATTCAATGCGTTCGGAGAGCAATCTGCGGTATGCACTTCCTCGTGCCATTGACTGGCTTCTCGAACAAGGGTACAGTTTCAAGATTTTCGAATAATGGACAAAAAGGAACTCTCAACATATATCAAAGCCGAGGCTAAACGCCTTGGCTTTGATATATGCGGAATAGCTAAGGCTATGCCTGTAAACATCGAGACTGTTGAATACTGCGACAACTGGCTCAAGAAAGGACATAACGGAAGCATGGGTTATCTTGAACGCAACTGCGAGAAGCGGTACGACCCGACACAGCTCGTCAAGGGATGCCGCAGCATTATCTCCGTGGCCATGAACTACACACCTGCCGAACAGATAAAAGGAATTTCGGACTATGCACAAGGCTGTGACTACCACAAAGCGGTAAAAGAGAGACTGTTCAGGCTCTTGAAAAGCATAAATGACATTATGCCATGCAACGGCAGAGCATTCTGCGATTCAGCACCCGTGCTTGAAAGGTACTGGGCCGTACGGGCCGGACTAGGATGGATAGGAAAGAACCGTCAGTTAATAATACCTGGCAAAGGATCGGAATTCTTTCTCGGAGAGCTTCTCGTTAACATAGAACTCGACTACGACATGCCATTTGAAGGAGAACGGTGCGGAGAGTGCCTTAAATGCATTGAACAATGCCCTACTGCGGCATTGTCCTCTCAAGGATTTGATGCACGCAAGTGCCTTTCGTACCTTACAATAGAACACCGCGGAGAGCTACCGGAAAATATCGGTAAAAAGATGAAAAACAGCTTCTACGGATGTGACTGTTGCCAGAAGGCATGCCCGCATAACCGCTTTGCTCTACCAAACAGCATATCCGAACTGCAGCCATCACACGAACTGCTGCAGATGAAAGAAAATGACTGGAAGAACTTGACCGAGAAACAGTATAGCTCCTTGTTCTCGCATAGTGCGGTTGAGCGATGCGGATATGAACAGCTGGTAAGGAATATAAAAGCGTCGGAAATCTAATGACAATTACTTGCACAAAAGATTGCAGACCTTGTCTTGCCATTCACGCACCGGACGCGAACTCTGCATACCAGTATTCAGCAGCACAAATGCATATCTATGGCCGTTAGCAGCATTCAGATAGCCAGCCAACGAACAGACAGCCTTTACAGTACCAGTCTTGGCATGTACCTTGCCAAAAGCCGCAGTGCCTTTAGAACGGTTTTTCAAAGTTCCCGAAATGCCGGATTGCGGCATTGCCTTATAAAGGATCCGGCCAACTCTGCCATTCCTGTGTGCATAGCGCAAAGCACGTAAAAGGATATCGGCAGTAACGTAATTATAAAGCGAAAGGCCTGAACCGTCTGCGATGGAATAATCGGAGGCTATGCCAAGCCTATTCTTTACAAAACGGCTTACAACAGCACAGCCGTCGCTCATGGAGACCGACCCTTTTGCAACAAGTTTTCCCAAATGATAGACAAGAGCTTCGGCACAGAGATTGTCACTCTCAAGCATCGCATGCTTCACAACAGACTCCAAAGGTCTGGAACACCTATAAAGCACCTTGCTGTTCTCCGGGCACTCGGCAAAGGCAATATTCCTTACAACAATTCCTAACGAATCGAGTTTCTCGGCAAGTGCCGCTACGAAGAAATCGGCCGACCTGTACATATTCATTGTCTCCTTCTTCTCACGCGTACAATTGCCTTTTATACGTATGACATTGCTGTCTTCAAGCCAGTCACGCAGAATAGTAAGCTTGCCAAGCCCGTTGTTCCCGCATTCAGCTTCATTGACTACAGTATAGAACGAGGAATGAGGCTTTACCGCAACCTCCGGGGCTGCACCTTTCTCCTTCGGCTTTACGACAACCTCTACAGCTCCTCCGCAATACATGAGCGGCGAGAGATAAGGCTGATATCCATAAGGATTATCGTCCCACGACCAACCGGGCCCCCAATAAAGGGAATCAGTCATCGAGCAATCGGCATAAAGCGTGTCTATCACACTGCCTTGAGGCACACTTGCTGCCATGGCCACCATATCACACTCTCCGAAGAGAGGATCCATTTCTCCCTGCACGTAGATGTTCAACGAACTGTCGGTGCGGTTCTCGTACATTGTCGTATTTATATTATAGCCTGGCCCCAGCCGGTCCAATGCAGCAACCGATGTCAGCACCTTCATTACAGAAGCCGGACGTACAAGCTTCTGGGCACGGTGCTCAAAGAGCATAGAGTCGGCATTAAGGTCATAAACGATTACCGAGGCATCGCTGTTTTCGAATATCTTGTCCTGCAACAACTGCTCAAGCTCCCCTGCAATGCCGGTCTGCGCAGAGGCAGGAGCCAAGAAAAGCAACAGTGAAACGTATGTCAATAAACGAATTTTCATAGCAGTATTAAATTAAAATTGCGCAAAAATAAAGATAAAGCGTGAAATGTTCTGTCAAAAAAGATTTTTGTTTTATTTTTTTGTACTTTTACACTCCAAAGGAGAAAGAGGGCACATCAATGAGCTGCTAACAACCCATTACCCCCATTTCGCACAAAAGAGACAATGGTAAAATGGTCAAGAAATTTGATTTTCTCGTAATCGGTTCCGGAATTGCCGGAATGAGTTTCGCGCTGAAGGTTGCCGGCCACGGCAAGGTAGCGCTTGTATGCAAGACAACACTGGAAGATGCAAACACCTATTTTGCACAAGGTGGTGTTGCGTCGGTAACAAACTTGCAGGTAGATAACTTTGAGAAGCATATCGAGGACACTATGATTGCAGGCGACTGGATAAGTGACCGCGATGCCGTAGAAAAGGTTGTCCGTGAAGCCCCCTCGCAGATACAGGCCCTTATAGACTGGGGAGTCGATTTCGACAAGAACGAAAAAGGAGAGTTCGACCTTCATCGCGAAGGCGGACATTCAGAATTCCGCATTCTGCATCATGCCGACAACACCGGAGCCGAGATTCAGGAATCACTCATCAAAGCCGTGCGCAAGCACCCGAACATAACAATCTTCGACAACCATTTTGCAATCGAGATACTTACCCAACACCACCTGGGAATTGAGGTGACACGCCAGACACCCGACATAGAGTGCTACGGAGCATACGTGCTGAACATCGAAACCAACGAAGTAGATACATTCCTTAGCAAAGTTACGCTCATGGCAACAGGAGGCTGCGGTGCCGTTTACAAGACAACGACAAACCCGCTTGTAGCAACAGGCGATGGTATTGCAATGGTATATCGTGCCAAAGGAACAGTCAAGGACATGGAGTTCGTGCAGTTCCACCCTACAGCTCTCTACAACCCCGGTGACAGGCCGTCGTTCCTCATTACAGAAGCCATGCGCGGATATGGCGGCATCTTGCGCACCATTGACGGCAAGGAGTTCATGCAGAAGTACGATCCTCGTCTCTCGCTTGCTCCGCGCGACATCGTTGCACGCGCCATCGACAATGAAATGAAGACACGTGGCGACGACCATGTATATCTCGACGTTACACACAAGGACCCGGAAGAGACAAAGCGTCATTTCCCAAATATATACGAAAAGTGCCTTTCTCTTGGCATAGACATAACAAAGGACTACATACCAGTTGCACCTGCTGCACACTACCTGTGCGGCGGTATCAAGGTTGACTTGAACGCAGCATCAAGCATACACAGGCTATATGCTGTCGGTGAGTGCTCGTGCACCGGACTTCATGGCGGCAACCGCTTGGCAAGCAACTCACTGATTGAGGCTGTAGTATATGCCGATGCAGCAGCAAAGCACTCTCTGGAACACTTTGAAGAGTACAGCTACAAGGAGGAAATTCCAGAATGGAACGACGAAGGCACAAAGATGAACGAAGAGATGGTGCTCATTTCGCAGGACGCCAAGGAGGTGCAGCAGATTATGAGCACATACGTCGGCATTGTACGTACCGATTTGCGTCTTAAACGTGCGTGGAACCGCCTTGACCTGCTCTTTGAGGAGACTGAGGAATTGTTCAAGCAGAGCGTGGTGAGCCGCGAGTTATGCGAGCTCCGCAACATCATCAATGTCGGTTACCTTATCATGCGCCAGGCAATGGAACGCAAGGAGAGCCGAGGCCTTCACTACAACATCGACCATCCGAGAAAGAAGAGTGAAGAAACACAACAATGATACCGCACGGACTGCCAGAAGCAGTCCGTGTTTTTTCAGAAACCGAATATCAACGAAAAACAAAAATGCATATTTAAATATTTTATATTTAATTGTTAATAAATAGCACTGTTTTTATAGTGAAGAATCGCACAAAAAAAACTAACTTCGCAAGAGAATAGGTCACCTCGCCTTATTTTCCCAATTAAAGTATTTGGAATCAATAAAATAAACTATAAAATACAGAATAAACATGTCAACAAAGAGAATCAAATCGGCATTGGTTTCCGTTTTCCATAAAGACGGCCTTGATGAGATTATAAAACTCCTGCACTCGAACGGTGTCCAATTGATTTCAACCGGCGGGACACAGCAGTTCATCGAGTCATTGGATATTCCTTGCACTGCAGTAGAGAGCCTTACCGGTTATCCGTCAATCCTCGGCGGCCGCGTAAAGACACTGCATCCTAAGGTATTCGGCGGCATACTCGGACGCAGAGAGCTTGAAAAGGACCAGCAGCAGATGGCAGAGTATGAGATACCGGAAATCGACCTTGTAATAGTTGACCTCTATCCGTTCGAGCAGACTGTTGCATCGGGCGCTTCCGATGCCGATATCATCGAGAAGATTGACATAGGCGGCATATCGCTCATCCGTGGCGCAGCAAAGAACTTCAACGACGTTGTCATTGTTGCAAGCAAAGCACAGTACGCACCGCTACATGAGATTCTCAAGAGCAAGGGTGCTGAGACAACGCTTGAAGAACGCCGTTTCTTCGCACGTGAAGCTTTTGCAGTATCATCGGCCTACGATTCTGCAATCTTCAACTGGTTCGACAAGGAAGAGAAGAGCGCGTTCCGCCAGACAAACGACACTCCGATGTCGCTCCGTTACGGTGAGAACCCGCACCAGAAAGGTGCATTCTACGGTAATTTCGCCGACATGTTGGAGCAGGTTCACGGCAAGGAGATTTCATACAACAACCTGCTTGACATAAATGCGGCTGTTGAGCTCATAAACGACTTTGCCGGCGAAACCACATTCGCAATCCTCAAGCACAACAATGCGTGCGGTCTTGCATCACGCCCTACATTGGCCGAGGCCTGGGATGCAGCGCTTGCCGGAGACCCGGTTTCGGCTTTCGGCGGTGTACTCATTGCCAACGCGAATGTTGACAAGGCTACAGCAGAGAAGGTAAACGAAATTTTCTTTGAGGTGATAATCGCTCCTTCATACGATGCCGATGCACTTGAGGTGCTCAAGCAGAAGAAGAACCGCATCATCCTCATCCAGAAAGCTACAGAGATGCCGGAGAAGACATTCCGCAGCGTTCTCAACGGTGTACTTGTACAGGACCGCGACACAAAGGTTGAGATTGCCTCAGAACTTCAGGTTGTCTCTAAAGTTGCTCCGAAGGAGGACGAGATTGAGGACATGCTCTTTGCAAACAAGATTGTAAAGCACAGCAAGAGCAACGCAATCGTACTCGCAAAGGACAAGCAGCTCATAGCAAGCGGTGTAGGCCAGACATCACGTGTCGATTCCCTTCGCCATGCCATTGAGAAGGCCGGCAACTTCGGTTTCTCGCTCGAAGGCAGCGTAATGGCAAGCGACGCATTCTTCCCGTTCCCCGACTGCGTGCAGATTGCACACGAGGCAGGAGTAACTGCGGTAATACATCCGGGAGGTTCTATCAGAGACAAGGAGTCGGTAGATTATTGCGACGAGAATGGCGTGGCAATGGTCATCACCGGATTCCGCCATTTTAAACATTAATTCTAAAAAACAACAGACAGAATGGGTTTATTTTCATTCACACAGGACGTTGCCATTGACTTGGGTACAGCCAACACCATCATATCGTACAACGGTAAGATTGTAGTTGACGAGCCTTCTGTTGTGGCTATTGACGGACAGAAGAAGATGATTGCGGTTGGCGACAAGGCAAAGCAGATGCACGAGAAGACCAACCCCAACATACAGACTATCCGCCCGCTCAGAGACGGTGTCATCGCCGATTTCTACGCGTGCGAGATGATGATGAGAGGTTTTATCGACAAAGTAAACATGGGAAGCAAGCTCTTCACTCCTTCCCTACGAATGGTCATCGGTGTCCCTTACGGTTCTACGGAAGTTGAGCTTCGTGCCGTACGCGACTCCGCAGAACATGCCGGAGGACGCGATGTTTATCTCATCTATGAGCCAATGGCTTCGGCACTCGGTATCGGCCTTGACGTACAGGCACCTGAGGGCAATATGGTTGTTGACATAGGTGGCGGTTCTACCGAGATTGCAGTAATCTCTCTCGGCGGCATCGTATCTAACGGTTCGCTCCGTACTGCCGGTGACGACTTTACAGCCGATATCCAGGACTACATGAGCCGCCAGCACAATGTACGTGTCAGCGAACGTATGGCCGAGCGCATAAAGATACATGTCGGTTCTGCACTCACCGACCTTGGTGATGAAGCTCCACAGGATTATATCGTACATGGTCCTAACCGCATCACAGCCATGCCAATTGAAGTGCCTGTATGCTATCAGGAGATTGCACATTGCATTGACAAGTCAATCATAAAGATTGAGAATGCAATCATAAGCGCACTGGAACACACACCGCCCGAACTGTATGCCGATATCGTACACAACGGTATCTACCTTGCCGGAGGAGGCGCGCTGCTCAGAGGCCTCGACAAGCGCTTGTCGAACAAGATAAACATTCCGTTCCACATTGCAGAGAACCCTCTCTACTGTGTGGCAAAGGGTACTGCACTCGCGTTGAACGACCTCACTTACCCGTTCCTGATGAGATAAAGAGAGATACCGTGCAGACGATATTGAATTTTCTGATAAAGCACAATCACTGGTTCCTTTTCATTCTACTGGAAGGAATCAGTTTTGTGCTTATTGTCAGTTTCAACAACTATCACAGCGCGGTAATGTTTACTTCTGCAAACAATATTGCAGGAAACCTGTATGAGACCGTAAACGGCATTGACAGATACTTCGGGCTTAAGAGCGAGAACGACCAGCTTATAGAGCATAACGTGCGGCTTATGAACGAACTTCAGGTCTGCAAAGAGAAACTGGAAGAATACAATGACAGTGTACAGCTTGCAGAGTACATAGAACAGAAAAGAAAAGAAGAGGGATTCACATACATGAGTGCCAGAGTCGTGAACAGCAGTTACAACAAGGTTGACAATTACATAACCCTTGACAAAGGCTCTAAGGACGGCTTTGAGACCGAAATGGGCGTATTCAACAATGACGGTGTCGTAGGAATAATATACCAGACATCCGACAACTATTCCCTTGTGATACCTCTGCTTAACAACAGGAGCAACATCAACTGCAGAGTAAAAGGCACCAACAGCTACAGCGCCTTGCAATGGGAGGGCGACGATGCACGGTACTCATATATGGTTGACCTGCCCAGATATGCTGTATTCGAACAAGGCGACACTGTTGTGACCAGCGGTTTCTCGTCAATATTCCCGGCAGACATTCCTGTTGGAATCATTGAGAGCCTTGAAGATTCCGAAGACGGACTTTTTTACCGTGCCAAAGTAAAGCTGTTTGTAAATTTCACCAATATCGACAATGTATTCGTAATTGGAAACAAGGGCAAGGATGAACAAGTCGCACTAGAACAGAAGGTAACAGAAAAATGACAAGCAATACTCTTGCACGCATACGGAACTTTGTACTGCTTGTAATGGTACAGGTACTCATATTCAGCCAGATACATCTGTTTGGATATGCTACAGCGTGTGTCTATCTGATATTCATACTGAAACTGCCCCGGCATACATCTTCCAACGAGATTATTATATGGAGTTTTCTGTTCGGACTGACGACAGACATATTCTGCAGTACGCCCGGAATAAACGCAGCGGCAGCAACTGCAATGGGGTTTGTACGCAATACCATTCTGTCGATATTCACTCACAAGGGGCTGCCCGATGACTTCATACCCGGCATAAGAAGTCTTAAATGGGGAGGGTATATCATCTACTCGCTCATATGCGTATCAATATTCTACACGGTACTTTTTATCCTTGAACTGTTTACGATAAGCTACGTATCAACATTGCTCTTGAGCGTCACAAGCAGCACACTGCTTACTATGGTTTTCGTTACTGTAATCGAATGTTTCTCCCGTACTAAATGACCAGATGAAGGACTACACGTACGACAAACGGAAATATATCCTGTCCGGTACAATGATACTTGTACTGGCCATATATGTATTCCAGCTCTTTAACCTTCAGATAAACAGCGACGAGTATAAGAGCAAAGCCGACAGTAATGCCTTTTACAAGAAAACAGTCTATCCGGCACGCGGACTAATGTACGACCGTAACGGCAAGCTTGTAGTCTATAACCAGCCCTCATACGACATCACGTTTGTTCCCAGAGAGATAAAGGATGTTGATACCTTGGAACTATGCAAGGCCTTGGGAATCACTGCTGACGAATTCGGTGAACGTATGAGAATGATAAAGGACAAACGCCACAATCCTGGATATTCCCAATACACCGAACAGGAATTCATGACACAGCTGTCTGGAGAGGAGTTTGCAAAATTCCAGGAGAAGATGTTCCGTTTTCCCGGATTCTATGTAAGGAAACGCTCTATCAGACAATACAACTACAAAGCAGCAGGAGTCCTGCTCGGTGACATCGGCGAGGTCTCGCAGAAAAGGATTGACAAAGACCCATATTATCGTCGTGGCGACTATATTGGAACTCAAGGACTTGAGGCATCATACGAAGAAGTGCTCAGAGGCAAGAAAGGTGTAGAAGTTCTCCTGCGCGATGCACGCGGAAGGATACAGGGCAAATACAGGAACGGAGAGCTGGACACTCTTGCAGAGCGCGGAAAAGACCTTACATTAAGCCTTGACATCGAGCTGCAGGAACTCGGAGAAAGGCTTATGAAAAACAAAATCGGAAGCATAGTTGCCATAGAACCATCTACCGGCGAGATTCTATGCATGATTTCAGCTCCGTCATACGATCCGGCATTGCTTACAGGCCGCCAGAGAGGAAAGAACCATCGACTCCTGTCAAAAGACAAGAACAAACCTTTGCTCAACCGTGCCATAATGGGTACATATCCTCCAGGCTCCACATTCAAGACCTCCCAGGCCGCAACATTCCTTCAGGAGGGGATTATAACGCCCGAAACAGCATTTCCGTGCAGCGGAGGATTTGTATTCAACAACTTCAAGCTTGGTTGCCATGCCCATTCATCGCCGACCCAGCTCAAACCGGCTATTGCAACTTCATGCAATGCATACTTCTGCTGGGGACTGCATAGAATGTTCGGCTCCAGCAAGTACAAAGGCGGGACGAAGGAGGCTATGGACCGTTGGCGTGACTATATGGTGTCTATGGGATTCGGATACAAGCTCGGCATAGACCTGCCCGGTGAAGTACGAGGAATGATTCCGAATGCCGGATACTACACAAAACATTACGGCAACTACTGGCGTGCCGTTACTGTGATAAGTATCTCAATAGGCCAGGGAGAGGTAACGCTGACACCATTGCAGATTGCCAATCTTGGAGCCACAATAGCCAACAGGGGAACATATATTCCTCCACATATGGTAAAGGAGATTGAAGATAACGAATTGGACTCGCTTTACCTCACGCCCAAAAAGACCATGGTAAGCCCCCGTGTATATGAGCATATCGTAGAGGGAATGAGAATGGCAGTTACAGACGGAACATGCCGAGCTGCAAATATTCCAGGGCTTGATGTATGCGGAAAAACGGGAACAGCCCAGAATAAAGGCAAGGACCATTCGGCATTTATGGGATTCGCTCCGATGAAGAACCCCAGAATCGCAGTTGCCGTTTATGTTGAGAACGGAGGTTTCGGAGCAACATTCGGTGTTCCTATAGGAGCCTTGCTGATGGAAAAGTACCTGACCGGAACGTTGTCCGAAGAAAGCATACAGAAGGCTAAGGAGATTGAGAACAGAACTATATACTATGGAACAGAGGAAAGATAGTGTCATAAGCCGATTGGACAAGCCTGCAATCATATTGTATGCCATGCTGGCTGTAATGGGGTGGCTTGCGATATGCGGTGCCAGCCATAGCTATATAGAGACAAGTTTCCTGGAATTCTTCAATCAGGATGAACGAAGCGGTAAACAGGCACTATGGATGGGCGTGTCTGTAATGTTCGGAATATTCCTGCTCTGCATAAAGAAGCACACATACCGCAACTTGTCGGGTATAATATATCTGTTAATGCTTGCAGTATGCATAATAACGATATTTATCGCCAAAGATACCAAGGGCTCATACTCTTGGATTGCCATCGGCAGTTTCAAGATACAGCCGGCCGAATTCATGAAGTTCGCGACAGCACTCACATTGGCAGCATTCATGGGAAGAAGAGGCTTCGACATCAAGAACAACAGCGACTTTATGAAGTGCGCAGCCATAATAATGGTTCCTTTGCTTGTTATTGTAGCGCAGAACGAAACAGGAAGCGCGCTTGTATATCTTTCGCTTTTCCTTGTCATGTACCGCGAAGGAATGACAGGAATATTCCTGCTTATGGCAATAAGTGCTGTCGCATATTTTGTTGTAGGAATAAAGTTCAACGAGGAGATGTTCGACAACCTGCATCAGGCGATAGGGCCTTATGCAGTAACCGTACTGATACAGCTGTTCTCCATTGCAATGGTAAAATTCTGGTGCAAATACAACAAGACATTCATTATACTGCTTGCAATCAACCTCATAACGACACTTGCTTCGTACTGGACCGCAATCTACCTTATCGAATTCGATATAATAATAGTACAGTATTTGTTGCTGCTTTTCAATATCGTTTACCTTCTTCTGCAGGTGAGGCTTAACAAGGAGAACAAGAACCTATGGGTAGCAATATACATAGTAGGCTCTGTTGCATTCTACAATTCATGCGAATATGTGATGCACAATGTACTTGAGAAGCATCAGAGAACACGTATTGAAGTTCTTCTAGGCCTTAAAGACGACCTTGCCGGAGCAGGTTACAACGTGCACCAGTCAAAAATAGCGATAGGTTCGGGAGGATTCTTGGGAAAAGGATTCCTCAACGGTACACAGACAAAACTGAAGTATGTTCCTGAGCAGGACACCGATTTTATATTCTGCACTATAGGCGAAGAGCAGGGATTCTTGGGCTCAACATTCGTGCTGACAGTATTTGTATTGTTCATACTCAGGCTTGTAAAGCTTGCCGAACGGCAAGGAGACATATTCGGGAGGGTATTCGGCTATGCTCTGGCCTCGATATTCTTCTTCCACTTTACCATAAACATCGGCATGGTGATTGGAATAATGCCTGTAATCGGAATCCCGCTGCCATTCTTCAGCTACGGCGGCTCGTCATTCATGGGATTCTCCATTCTGCTGTTCACATTCCTGAGGATTGATGCCGACCGCGACGGAGCAAGATAGACGCTACCTTCGGTACATCAGCTTGAGACCCACATCAGCAATGCCATACAAGGAGGCATTATCCATAATATGGGACACCTTGAACAGCAATGTATCTCCTGCAAGCTGTCCAATGTTCCTGACATCGCTCTCTATCTGGTAGAATACACCGGCTGTAGAACCCCTACGCCGGCCATTGTCATCGTATATCTCACACATCACTGTATCAACGACTATAGGCATAGTATCACACGAAGCAAATGCCTCTACACGCATTACCAGATATTTGAGGCTGTAAGCGGCTGTAGCACGCACCTCCATACGGAGAGCAAAATCCCCTTTGTCATGCTTCAAAGCCGAAGCATTGAAACTATAGGAGAGTGTATCTGAAATATTCCATACTTCATCATCCAGATTGGCATATTTATGGAATACCGTACTGTTACACGCTGCAATGAAAGGCAAGAATAACAGAATCAGTTTACTGAGCCTTATCGCTGTTCCTGCCCCTCTCTCTTCTCTCATTGCTTTTTCTCTGTTCTTGACGGTTGCCGCTGCGATTACGGCGGCGCTTGCCGTTCTTCGAAGCAGCATCGAAACGGTTAATATTCTCCTGTTCAAGCAGATCGACAGGACGCTTTGTCTCATGTGTACCGTCGGGCTGAAGGGTCTCGGGGCGCTCACCGCGCTTGTTCATCTCTATTACCGAATGTGCACGGCGTGTAGATATTGTAACCAGGTTGGCCGGGATATGCTTGTCGGTCGAGTATGTTACCTCTCCACGCATTATATCGCACTTGAAGAAGTAGTATGTACCCTCTTTTGTCTCCAGTTCCGTATCACGCGAAGGAAGATAGCGCGAAGCCTCAACATAGGCATCTACCTCATAGTTAAGACAACACTTTAGCTTAGCGCACTGGCCTGCCAGTTTCTGCGGATTGAGTGATATATCCTGAAAGCGCGCTGCAGAGGTTGATACCGAGACGAAATTCGTTGTAAAAGTTGCGCAGCACAGCTCACGGCCACAAGGACCGATTCCGCCTATGCGGCCTGCCTCCTGACGCGCACCAATCTGCTTCATCTCAATCTTTATCTTGAACACGTCGGCAAGAACCTTTATCAGCTGACGGAAATCGACACGGTTGTCGGCAATGTAGTAGAAAATCGCTTTCTGCCCGTCGCCTTGATACTCTACATCGCCAATCTTCATATCGAGGTTCAGGTCCTTTGATATCTGACGTGAACGTATCATAGTATCATGCTCGCGTGCCTTTGCCTCTTCATACTTCTCCATATCTACAGGACGCGCCTTGCGATAGATGCGCTTGAACTCGCTCTCCGGTGTCAAGCGGGTCTTCTTCAGCTGCAGCAACACAAGACGGCCGGTCATCGTAACCTTGCCGATATCATGCCCTGGAGTAGCCTCTACTGCAACTATGTCGCCCTTTTGCAGAGGTATGTTGTTGCTGTTCCTGTAATACCCCTTACGGGTATTCTTGAACTGGACCTCAACTATATCGGTATATTCCTCGTTCCCCGGCACGCATGCAAGCCAGTCAAAGGTATTCAAAGGTGCATCCATCTTGCCGCATCCCTTGCAGCAGATACCTGCACAGCCGTTGTTCTCCATATATTTCTTATCCATTTATCTGTTTTTTATCCAAACAATCATTCTCAACGACATGTCGAAAAAGACCATTTTTGCATTTACGTTCTGTTCAATATGCCTCTGGGCTTCGGAGAGTTCCTCCATTATGCCGAATATGTTACGTTCGTTCACAAACGGAGAGAACCTTACCGAAAAGTTGCGTTCGGCCTGTGACATATACACCATTGAATCGTCCTTGAAATTCATGACGAAGTTCTCGCGTATCATGCGTTGGCAATAGTCGAGAAGGCGTTTCTGACGCTCACGGCCCATTGCGGCAACCTCTTCGCTCCATGCTTTCATATCGCGTATGTTACGTGCATACGCAACGCGCATTAATTGCATGAAGAGCTCAAGATAACGGGCTTTCTCATCGCTCAGGGATAACATCTCCTCGGCTTTCTCCCAACAGCCATCGCTCTGCTGAGCAATAGTCTTGGCATCATCGTAGGAAAGACCCATGCGTTTTTCCAGAGCATTTTCCATATCCTCGTATGAGATACGCGGAATCTCAACCCTTTGGGTGCGGCTGAGTATGGTAGGGATTATCTTCTCCGGCTCCTCGGAAACAAGAATGAAAAGGGTATCCTTAGGAGGCTCCTCTATTACCTTAAGGAGCTTGTTGGAGCAAGCCTCCTTCATCTTCTCAGGAAGCCATATTATAACAATCTTCCAGCCTCCCTCGCGCGACTGCATCGAGAGCTTGTGCAGTATCTCGCTGCTCTCGCGCTCATATATCATCGGTTGCTGGTTCTCGACATCAAGTTTCTGGAGCCAGTCGTCATAGCTGAAATAGGCACTCTTTGAGAGCAGCTCGCGCCATTCGGTTATGTAATCGTCACTTACAGGAGCTGTATCGCTTGAACTGCCCTTTTTCTTCTTCACGGGATATACGAAATGGAGGTCGCTGTGTATGAACTTGTCGAGTTTGGTACATGCCGGACAATTACCGCACACATCACCGCTGCGGTTATTGCACAGCAGATAGTTGGCAAGTGCTACCGCTATCGCCAGCTTTCCGTTGCCGCGCGGGCCGGTAAAGAGCAATGCATGCGCAAGGCGGTTCTCATCGACACTGCGCTTTAGCTGCCCGACAACACTTTTCTGCCCTATTATATCCTTGAAATAGACTCCCATCAGTATATTGCTTTTGCTATATCATAGACACTATCAAAAGCATTGATAGTGTAGAAATGAATACTCGGAACGCCATGTTCCATAAGCTCGCGACACTGTTTTATACCCCACTCGCGACCTACCTGCGCAACAGACGCATCGTCCTTGCATTTCACGATTTCGGCAACCAGTTCTCCCGGCAAATCTACGCGGAAGGTCTTTGGAAGCACATTGAGCTGCGAAAGACGGTGGATAGGCTTTATACCCGGTATTATTGGGATATCAATGCCCATTGCACGAGCACGCTCCACAAAAGAGAAATACTTTCTGTTATCGAAAAACATCTGCGTTACAGCATACTCTGCACCGGCATCGGCCTTCATCTTGAGCACAGCAAGGTCGCTCTCCATGTTTGGGGCCTCTTCGTGCTTTTCGGGATAGCATGCCACGCCGAACGAGAACGGCTTGCCACGCTCTTTCATTGCCGAGCCGTCAACAAAGAAACCTTCATTGAAACGGTTTACCTGACGCACTAAGTCAATGGCATTCTTGTTGCCGCATTTTGCCGGAGCAGTATTGGCATCGCCCTTGCATTTGTCGCCACGGAGCAGAAGTATGTCGTTTATGCCCGACAGCTGAAGGTCTATGAGAACATACTCCGTATCTTCAAGGGTATATCCGTTGCACAAAATATGCGGCACCACAGGCACACCGTAACGGTGGTGTATTGCAGTAGCTATTGCCACAGTTCCGGGGCGACGACGTATAGAGCTGAGGCTGAACATGCCGTTTCCCATATCCCGATAAACAGGCTCGCTATGGTGGGTCGTTATATTTATATAACCGGGATTGAACTCCATCAAGCGGTCGATATTGCCGAAGAGTCTTTCGGCACATGTTCCTTTGAGCGGAGGCAATACCTCGAATGAGAAAGCAGTTTCCTTTGACGATTTTATGTAATCTATTACTCGCATCTGGCGTGTCCAATTTTCCTAAAGTTACAAAAATAGCAAAAAAATCGTTTATTGTTGCCTTTAAAGAGAAAAACCGATAAGAAACTGATTCTATTTAACAAAAACACGACACTGTTACAACAAAAGGCATATATACAAAAACGGTGGAGCCACCAAAAGCCCCACCGTAAATAAGACAAGCTGAAACCCTCAATTATTCCAAAACAGGGCGGACACTACAGCCATTGCAACGGTAAATGTTGTGCGTAATATTGAAGTCTGCACCAAAGTACAGGCCTTTCGCATTACTAGCGAAATAATCAAACCATGTACCCGACCAGTAGAAAGCTCTTGAATTCCTGTATTTTAGCTCATCATCTATCCATTGGCCGGCGGCCGGCAAAAAGATGCTGTTCCCATTCTTGCCAGTTACCTTATAGCCCTTCTTTCCACCTTGAGTTGTCCATTTCCATGAACAATTATCTATGAGCTCTAAGTACTCATCCCATGTAGGCAGACGCCAATCGCCGCCCCATTTTGCACAAGCCACATCATAGGAAGGATTGCCACTTATATTAGCGGGAACATCGTAATCATCAATAGTCCTGCTATTATCCCAAGTATAGAGGCTCTTCTTCTCTATCTCACCCCAAGCATAGTAATCACCATACTCATCGGGTTTTGTTGCACCGACATTGCAAGTCGCCCATTTTACACTTAGGCCTAAATCGACATATTCGTGACCTTTGTGAGATTTATTCTTCGACTCTTTGGGATTCAAACCATCATCATCACTGTCCCCACCACAGGAGACCGGCACAAAAGATAGGACAAACATAAGCCCCAGTAACATAAGATTAATCTTTTTCATAGTAAGTTACCTTGAATTAATACCCAATAGAATTGGATTGGTTAGACATTTGATATTTTTCTGGCAATTTACATTAAAAGAGCAACAAAATTACCCCCCCCTGTTAAAAAATGTTAATACCAACAAAAAGAGAGAAGGATATACCCGAAAGTATATCCTTCTCAAAAAATTCAGCAATAGTTAGCTGAGCACTTCACCGTCGGGAGATATATATACAACCTTTTCCGCACCGCCCTTCTCCAGTTCGATCTCATAGAATTCAATCTCCGGACGCTCAACGTAATCGGCATCGTCGATTCTATAGTCGGGAAAATTTGCAGATACTGCAGATGTCACTTCATTAGGAAGCTTTGCGACAGGAACGTCCCAGTTTGTCTGTACCCAATTATCCTTAGAATCGAAATAAAGTTCCTTCTCTATACCACCGTCAATGATATCCACCTCGAACATGCCGTTCGCATTTCGTCCATAATCCTCAATTGTCGCATTCGGATATTTCTCCTTGATAAAGTTACGTACTGCATCACTTATCACCGGCTTTGTACCAGGCTCGCCTGTCGATGAGTCAAGGATAACACCCTCAGGCGAAACAAAGACTATAATCTCGGAACCTTTCTTCTTGAGTTCTACCTCATAGTAATTCTGGTCCTCACGCTCAATGAAGTCTGCTTCATCGAGAGTAAAATCGGGATATGCCTCAACAAGAGATTCCTTAACAACAGCCGGCACCTCGGTGAGCTTAAGATCCCACGATGTATATACCCATTTCTTGGCCGAATTGAAATATACATCCTTCAAACGTGAATCGTGCAGAATCTCTACCTCTATAAGTCCATTGCTGTCATATTCAGCATGACGTATATCAGCACCTTTGTACTTGTTTTTGATGAACTCTACAACACTGTTGTCAAGTGCAATACTCTTATCATCGTCGTCGCTACATGCTACAAAAGCAAATAGAGAAAGAATAAAAATTGGAATTAGCTTTTTCATCTTAGTTTTCTTTTAGTTGTTATAGTTATAATGTTGTTGGAAGCATCTTAATCAGTCATCAATGTCGATTATTCTGAAGTTCTCATCGAAAGTGAGTTCAAGGCGGTTCGATAGCTTGAGTTCGTATCTGTTACGCTCGCGCTCGATTTTCAGCACCTTCTCGCCAGAATAGTTCGATCTGATATACTCCTTAATCGGTTGCGGGATTATTGCTGAAGGCACCTCGCCATAACGGCAATCGACCTCCTCCCAGGTACCCTTGCTGGAGAATTCCACTTTTGCGCCATTAGCAAACATCACCTCATAGGAGTTTATCAAGAAATCACGTTCGTGCTTTGCGTATGAAATCTTCACACCATTGAAATGCTCATTGATAAACTGCTGCGCCTGAGCAGGCAACTCGTTCTTGCTGATAATTTTGTCGTTATCGGCCTTTACTGCTGAAACACCGAATGAAAGGAAAGCCACAAGGGCAACTAGAATCTTTTTCATAATCTTCGCTTTATATTTTAATGGTTAAACATCAAAACAATGATTTGGTTTGCCAAATACTGTTATTTACACTGCAAAGATTATATGTGATTCTGAAATGAAATTGAAATTTTTAGAAAAAACGGATTTTTTTGAAAAAAAATCGCAGAATTTGCAATTATCTTAGAATTAAACGGTTATTCGGATTGCCTGAAAATTGGGTAACGAGATAGCAACCGTTCGTATTTCTGAGTTCTTCATTGCTTTGCCACAATGTGATAACCCTTGATGCTGCAAAGGTACAAATTTAATATGAAGATGAATAATTAGCCTTAATTATTTTGCTAATTAAATCTTTGTTTGTAATTTTGCGAACAACAAACAAGGAGAATGTATGGCAAATAAAGATTATACCGTTAAGCAAGAACAAGTTGCACGCTTCGCAAAGGCTATGGGACACCCTGCACGCATTGCGATATTGCAATTTCTTGCCAAACAGACTACATGCTATTTCGGAGATATTCACGAGGAGTTACCAATTGCTAAGGCAACCGTTTCGCAGCACCTCAAAGAGTTAAAAGAGGCGGGCTTAATACAGGGCGAGGTCGAAACACCGAAGGTTAAGTATTGTATCAACCGAGAGAATTGGCAACTTGCAAAGGCTTTGTTCGTTGAGTTTTTTGACGATTGCGCCTGCAAAAATGAGAGTTGCTGTAAATAACAGCCTCTTTTTTTGGAAACAATGTTCGTTGTTCTACGAACTACAAATAATATAAAATTCAAAGCTATGAGAAAAGTATTAGTGATTCTTACCCTATGCGTGGGTATGGTGGCTTGCTCGGGAGGCAGGCGAGGGAGTGTGGCTGAAAATCAGCAGACGAAAAAGGATGTGGTGGAGGTACTTTACTTCCACGGAGAGCAACGCTGTGCGACTTGTATGGCGATTGAAAAGAACACCAAGGAGTTGTTAGAGGCGGCTTATGCCGAGCCGTTGAAAAGTGGCAAGTTGGTATTTCGCTCGGTGGATATTACCAAGGAGGAGGCTCTCGCTGAGCGATACGAAGTTAGTTGGTCATCGCTTATCCTCGTTGATTACGACAAAAGCGGAAAGGAGAGTGCAACAAATCTAACGGAATTTGCTTTTGGCAATGCTCGTACCGCTTCCGATAAGTTCAAGGAGGGTTTGTCGGAGCGGATAACAGAAATGCTTAATAACTAACGCTATGGAGGGGTTACAATCACTGTTGGATAGTTCCACAACGCCCGCAGTAACGGCATTTCTGCTCGGACTGCTCACGGCACTTTCGCCTTGCCCGTTGGCTACCAATATCGCAGCCATCGGCTACATTGGTAAGCATATCGATAGCCGAAAAGGGGTATTTGTGCAAGGCTTACTCTACACTTTGGGGCGCACGATTGCCTACACACTACTTGGAGTGGTGCTGATTGCACTCTTACGGAGCGGAGCGAGCGTATTCGGCATTCAAAAGTTTATAGCGATCTATGGCGAGTTGATTCTACCTCCTGCCTTGTTGCTTATCGGTCTGTTTATGCTATTTGGCAACCGACTAAATCTGCCGTCATTCGGCTTTGGAGGTAAGGGCGAGGGACTTGCTCGACGAGGCGGATTCGGTGCGTTGATGTTGGGTGTACTCTTTGCATTGGCATTCTGTCCGACGAGCGGAGTTTTCTACTTTGGAATGTTAATTCCGATGTCGGCAAGCGCAACTATGGGCTACCTGTTACCAATACTCTTTGCCATTGCAACTGCCTTGCCCGTGCTTGTTGTTGCGTGGATATTGGCGTTCAGCGCAGGGCAGATTGGGGCGGTCTATGGTAAGATGCAGACCATTCAGAAGTGGCTCAATATAGTGGTAGGCATACTATTTATTTCAATCGGGATTTATTATTGTTTAACAATTTACATTTAGGAATTATGGAAATCAAGATTTTAGGAACGGGTTGTGGCAAGTGCAAGACAACCTACGCAGTTATCGAAAAGGTCATCAAGGAGAACAACATCACGGCAACTCTTACCAAGGTAGAGGATATTATGGAGATAATGAACTACAATATCCTCTCAACCCCGGCCGTAGTGGTTGATGGCGAGGTGAAAATCAAGGGCTATGTGCCAAGTGAAAAGGAGATTAAAGAGTTGTTGGGCGTATGATACAGAGGTTTGCAGATTGGTTGGTTTATGGCATATTTGGTTTGGATGCTGCCACACCATTGGGCACGGCTGTCAATTTCTTCTTTTATGACAGCATCAAGATTATAATACTACTTTTCAGTATCAGTT
>JAZNSN010000027.1:0-25322 GCA_045591315.1 Bacteroidaceae bacterium | reverse complement strand
AAAAATCAGTCACCGGTGTTGTACTGCTTGTCTGTATGGAATGTTTTCAAGGATCATCTGCTTGACCAGGAACTGCGCCGTGGCGTTCGTTCCCGAAAGCGAGTGCAAAGGTAGAGCTTTTTTTTGAGCTGACAAATTATTCGAGGAGAAATTTTCTACATTTTAAAAGTTTTTTCACATGCAAGAGAAAAGCACAATCATTTTTAATAAATTTTACTCATTTATTAAATATTTTGAAGAAAAAAGAAGACAAGAGGGCTAAAAACGCGGAAAGGCTTAAAAGGGAGGGGGCGGCCGGGTGCAAAACTAATGAAGCTGACAAAGAGGCAAACAATTCCTTATGTTTATAAAAGTAGGCTGTTTTGCTTTGTACAACGGCAAGTTTGCCGTATCTTTACATTATTATTATATAAATAAGGAATGGCATATAACGACAACTCCAAATACAGAATAGACAGAGAAACCATTGAACGAATCCTTGACAGTGCAAAAATAGAGGAAGTGGTTGGAGACTTCGTAACACTGAAGAAACGAGGTGTAAACCTAATTGGGCTTTGTCCTTTTCACAATGAGAAAACCCCATCGTTCACAGTCTCTCCTGCAAAGAACTACTGCAAATGTTTCGGATGCGGGAAAGGCGGCAACCCGGTACACTTCATCATGGAGCACGAACAGCTGAGCTACCCAGACGCACTGAGATGGCTTGCCAAGAAATACCATATAGAGATTAAGGAAAGAGAACTCACCGATGAGGAGAAACGGGAAGAGAGCATACGCGAGAGCCTTTTCGTGATTAACCAATATGCGTTGCTGTACTTCACTGAGACCCTGCACGGGAGTGAAGAGGGAAAGGCCATAGGCCTTAACTACTTTCATCATCGCGGACTGCGAGACGAGACAATAAAGAAGTTCTGCCTGGGTTACTCGCCCGAAAGGCGCGATTCGCTTGCTAAGACAGCAACGGCTGCGGGATATAACCCGGAGCTGATTGCCAAGACCGGCGTATGCTACAGCACAGAGGACGGTAGATTGCAGGACCGCTTTTGGGGACGTGTGATATTCCCGGTACATACCATTTCGGGCAAGGTGGTTGCATTCGGTGGTCGCGTTCTGCAAACAAATGCCAAAGCTGCAAAATATGTAAATTCGCCGGAGAGCGAGATATACCACAAGAGTGACCATCTTTACGGACTTTACTTTGCCAAACAAGCAATAATGCAGAAAGACCGGTGCATATTGGTAGAGGGTTATCTGGATGTCATTTCGATGTACCAGGCAGGGATACAGAATGTCGTTGCATCTTCGGGAACATCGCTCACAACAGGACAGATAAGGCTCATACACCGCTTCACCAACAATGTGACACTTTTATACGACGGTGACAAGGCCGGAATAAAAGCCTCGATAAGAGGTATCGACATGCTACTGGAGGAAGGCATGAACATAAATGTAGTGCTTCTTCCCGAAGGAGAGGACCCGGACAGCTACGCACAGAACCACTCGACAGAAGAGGTCGAACAGTACATAGAGTGCAACAAGGTCGATTTCATACGCTTCAAAACCAACCTGCTCATGGACGAAGTGGGCGACGACCCTATCAAGCGCGCAGGGCTTGTAGGAGATGTGGTAAAGAGCATTGCAGTAGTACCGAATGACATTCTCCGGAGCGAGTACATAAAGAAGTGCAGCGACATGCTCAAGGTCAGCGAGCAGTTACTGGTAAAGGAAACTGCAAAGATTCGTATGAAACGCGCCGAGGAACAGCAGAAACAGCGTTCTGGAAGCGAGAATAAAGAAGAGAACGATAACAGACAGACAGCAACCGAAGAAGCCTCTAGTGTTGACGAGTTCCAGCAGAACATTATAGACAGCTACAGCAACAAACCACTATACCATAAGGAAAAAGCTATCATACAGTTCATGCTGAAGAACGGCAACAAGCTGCTGCAAGTTCCCGGCAACAGTGCCAACAACACTCCCTCATTCACAGAAAGCGTGATATCACACTTATACTACTCGTTCAGGGACGATGGAATAGAGTTTACTCACCCTATATATAAAAAGGTATTCGAAGAGGCGACAGAACATGCAAACGACCACTCCTTCGAGCCCGAAAAGCATTTCATATCGCACCCCGATTCCGACATATCGCGCCTGACGGCTGAATTATGCAGTGAGAGATACCTTCTCAGCAAATTCTTCAGTGAGCAGAAGAGTGACGAACGCAATGAGATGGCTGTTCTTTTTGAGCAAACCACGCGTCTTGCCATAGCATACAAGCTGAGCATTGTAGATGAAATGCTCAAAGAAACTATGGAGAAACTGAAAGACCCGGCAACAACAGCCGACCCCACCGCATTGCAAGAAGCAATGGAAGACTTCAAGTACTTGAAAGAGACACAGAGTGCCCTTAATGATGTATTGCGAAGCTACGGTTTTGGCAACGTTGCATTGAACGTGTAACATTCAATGCAACGTCGCTGACACGAGCAGTGATCAGTCGCACGAAGCATAGGCGAAGCTTATGCCGTGCGGGGCACGAATAGCGAGTGTCGGCAACGTAGCCATTCAATGCAACGTCGATGACACGAGCAGTGGTCAGTCGCACGCTGCACAGATGAAGGTTGCACCGCTTTGGGTGCAACCTGCCCTATTTTAAAACCCGGTCATTCTATATTTTCAGAAAGCTATTACCTGTTCCTAAGCAGGTTCATGAACTCTTCGCGGGTCTTTGCCTGATTGAAGGCTCCACAGAAATCGGAAGTTGTAGTAACGGAGTTCTGCTTCTTCACCCCTCGCATCTGCATGCATAGGTGTTGAGCCTCAACAACTACCATTACCCCCAACGGATTGAGTGTTTTCTGAATACACTCCTTTATCTGCAAGGTCATTCTCTCCTGAACCTGAAGACGACGTGAATAGACCTCTACAACACGGGCAATCTTGCTTAATCCCGTTATATAGCCATTTGGGATATAAGCGACATGCACTTTCCCGAAAAACGGCAATATATGATGTTCACACAAGGAATAGAAGTCAATATCCTTTACAATGACCATTTGGCTATAATCCTCCTTGAACATTGCAGCACGAAGAATTGCCTCAGGGTCTTCGGCATACCCGGACGTAGTATCAAGTATTGCTCTGGCAACCCTGTCGGGAGTCTTGACAAGACCCTCACGCTCAACATCCTCTCCTATAAGCCCCAGCATTTTTGAGCAACACTCTTTAAGGCCACCCAAACGTCTTTCCCTCTCTTCCTCTTCCATCATAAACTCAATAAGGCAGATTTATTATACATTTCTTTACAGAAATCTCCCTGAATTTCTTTGTACCCTTAAGCTTGTACATAACCGCCTCAGCTTCTTCACGGGTACGGTAATCGCCATAAAGACAAGAGCGTATAGGCGATTCAAAAACGACATATACCTCAGCGCCTGGGAAATTCTCACGCATGAACTTTGCCATATTATTGGCCTCATTACGCGCCTGGGCCGAATTATTTCCAGAATAGACCATTACGCGATACCCCTCTACACGAGACGGCTTGCCATTAGAGGAGATCATTGAGCCCATAAGGCTCGATAGTTTTTCGGGCTGGTTTACCACGACACGGCCTTCACTTGAGACCTCACGCTCCAGCTCTTGCACAATGTTGCTCTGTGCCCCTGCAAAGAGGGCACAGAACAGCATCGATACAATCAGAAGATATCGTTTCATCATTACTTGAATGCGTCGATGATACCTTTGAAATCGGCAACCTTGAGAGCTGCACCACCGATAAGGCCACCATCTACGTTAGGATTAGCAAAAAGTTCCTTTGCATTGCTTGGCTTGCAGCTTCCGCCGTAAAGGATTGATGTATTCTCTGCCACCTCATTGCCATACTTCTCAGCAATAGTAGAACGGATGTAAGCGTGAATCTCCTCAGCCTGCTCAGGAGTAGCAGTCAAGCCTGTACCGATAGCCCAAACCGGCTCGTATGCAAGGATAATCTTTGAGAAGTCCTCAGCAGAAAGGTCGTAGAGTGAGCCCGCAAGCTGCTCGAAAACGACCTGGTTCTGAATACCCTGGTTACGCTCCTCAAGAACCTCGCCGATACAGAAGATTGGAGTAAGGCCGTTTGCAAGGGCAAGCTGTACCTTCTCTTTAAGGATTTCTGCTGTCTCGCCATAATAAGCACGACGCTCAGAGTGGCCGAGAATTACATACTTGGCACCAGTTGAAGCCACCATAGCAGCAGAAACCTCGCCTGTATATGCACCAGACACCTTGTCTGCACAGTTCTCCGCACCAACACCGATAACAGCCTCATCAACGAGCGGGGTTACCGATGCAAGGTGAATGAATGGAGTACAGATTACTACATCGCAGTTTGGCTTGTCCGCAGCCAAAGCCTCGTTAAGCTCCTTAGCAAGAGCAATACCTTCCTGAAGATTCATGTTCATCTTCCAGTTACCAGCAACAATGTTCTTTCTCATTTTTTTAATGTTTAATGGTTTATATTAAGTATATCAATTGTTTTCATCTGCATTATTCGGCAGGTCATCCACCTCGACATCCCCTTTCTTATTCTGCGTTTCCTCTTTGCGTGTTCTGCCGGACAGCACATCGGTCAATATTATCAAACCTATAGGAACAGCAAGGAAGAAGAGCCAGAAACGTAATCCTCTTATACTAGAAAAGAAAGTGACAACCTTGTCCGGCATCCTTGTCGGGGAAGAGGGCAGCAGCTCGATATCGGGAATATCAGCAGAATCCCATTTGCCGGCAACCACACCGTTCTTCAACAACAGAAGACCAGGGTTGGCACGTACCATCGTACGCAACATAGACGCATCGGCCCAATAAATAGGATACTCGGCACCGGTACGTCTTCGCCATAGATCTATCTCAGTGTCCTCGGAAGATGTTGCCGCATAGAACGGTACAGAGTTCTCAAGACAATAATCGTACAAGTCGTTTATCTTGTCAACACGGCTCACAGATGCCTTTTCAACATCCTCCATCACTAGGACACACACATAGCCGGTGTCGGCGAGCACATCCTCGGCAATATCGTAGTCCTCGTCCCAATCAACAATCGAGAAATCGCTTATCAGGGGCTTCTCGCCCTTAGTGACAAGCTCTGAACGGCTCTCGACGAAGAGCCATGACGAATCGGGAATATTATCTTCGGAAAATTCGCGTCTCTCTCCATCCTTTTCATATACCGAGACAACCTCGTATGTATCGTACGACGCCTGCACCATGCCACGCAAGTCATTGCCTACTGCATAGGGACGGAAATCGACCACCGGCAGATGCGACATGGAGACTCCCTCCAGCAAAGCAATGTAGAATATTGAGAATATCACAGCCATCCAACGATTCTTCGAACTTATGTTATACACAAAGCGACGACGCCCAAGGAAAACAACAACAGCCAGGGCAAGCAAGAAGATATTCTTCAGAAAAGTCTCTGTATTGGTCAACGTGACCGCATCGCCGAAACAGCCGCAGTCATCTACCGGACCGGCTATGGCTATGTACAGTGTAAACGGGGTGAAGAAGAGGAACATCAGCAGCACAAAGACCGCCAAAGGCTTGCGATATACTCCCAGCAGCAGGAATATTCCGGCAAGGAACTCCAGCGCGGCCTGAAGAATGGCAAAGAAAAGCAGCCACTCATCGGAGAGAATGTCGGCCGAAAAAGCCGAAGCATACTCCTGAAGCTTATACATGGCACCCATGGGATCGACAGCTTTCACAAAGCCCGATACCATAAGCACCATTGCCAGGACAAAACGGCTGATGTTTGTCAGCAACGTGTATATTTTGCCTTTCTTAATCTGCAAGCCCATTCTTTATCAAACCGAACACCGCATAGTTTATCATATCCATGTAATTGGCATCGACACCTTCCGACACTTTGGTCTCTCCGCACAACTCCTCTATCTGCTTTGTGCGCCATATCTTTGTGAGGATAAGGTCGGTATATGACGAAGTGCGCATACCACGCCACGCCTCGTTATAGTCGTGGTTCTTCTTTTTCATCAATTCAAGAGTAACCTTTGCCTTCTCGTCATAGAGCGCAAGAGCCTTGTCGGCCGTAAGGTCGCAGTTGTCGGCATAGCCGAGGTCGAGCTGCACCAATGAGATAAGGCCGTAATTCACAATACCTATAAGTTCGGAATTTATATCCTCACCCACAAGGTTCTCGGCACCGGTCTCAAGAGTGCGTATTCTCTTTGCCTTGATGAATATCTGGTCGGTAAGCGATTCAGGACGCATAATGCGCCACGAAGCGCCGTAGTCGTAGAGTTTCTTGCTGAAAAGTTCACGGCACACTGCCAATACCGTCTCGAATTGTCTGTTAGTATCGTTTGCCATAATGGTTACTGTTTGCGTTTAGGGTATTTGCGGAACCAGCTGCCCAGTTTGAGCTTAATGACACCGAACAGTGCCTCGCTGAATATTCCGCCACTCATCTTTGATGTTCCAAGGACACGGTTTACAAAGATTACAGGAACCTCCTTTATCCTGAAACCGCACTTATATGTCGTGAACTTCATCTCTATCTGGAAGGCATACCCCTTGAAACGGACCTTGTCGAGCTCCATTGTCTCAAGTACCTCACGACGGTAGCAGTTGAAGCCGGCAGTGGTATCGTGCACCGGAAGACGGGTGATAAGCCGTACATACTTCGACGCGAAATAGGACATGAGCACACGGCCCATAGGCCAGTTCACTACATTCACGCCTGTCACATAACGGCTGCCTACTGAGAGGTCGTAACCCTCCTTTGCGCAGGCATCGTACAGACGCGGTACATCGTCGGGATTGTGGGAGAAGTCGGCATCCATCTCGAAGATGTACTCATAGCCGGCCTCAAGTGCCCACTTGAAACCGGTGATATATGCCGTACCGAGCCCCAGCTTGCCCGAACGCTCGATAATATGCACCCTGCCCGGAAAAACCTCCATCATCTGCCTGACAATGGCAGCCGTGCCGTCGGGAGAGCCGTCGTCAACGACAAGCACATCGAAAGAGTGCTCAAGAGCCATGAGAGTACGTATCATACGCTCTATGTTCTCTTTCTCGTTGTATGTAGGGATAATAATTACACTGTCACTCATCTTCTTCAAGAATTATGTATGCCTCGCACACTGCAACAAGTTACAAAGGTAATCGAAAAATGAAAAGATTTCAAAATATAAGTTCAAATATTAATTAAATAATATTTAAATATTAGCAACAAATCTGCTTGATACCATTAGGGCTGGTTTTTTCGCACGTTTGTCCGTGTCTTTGAGGTAAACCTCGAAGACACACTGCACTCGATGTAAAAAATATTGAAACAAACTTCATATTTCTTGTTCGTTTGTTCGTATCTTTGCATAAACTTTACAAAGTAAAAGAAAGTGGAAAACAAGAAGCTATTCATAGAGACATACGGCTGTCAGATGAATGTGGCAGACAGCGAGGTCATCGGTTCAATACTGCAGGTTGCAGGCTATGCGGTATGTGATGAAATAAAGGAGGCAGACCTCATCCTGCTCAATACCTGTTCGATACGCGACAATGCCGAGCAGAAGATATACGGCCGCCTCGACCAGCTCAACGCAATGAGGAGAGGCAAGAACACGCTTATCGGTGTAGTCGGCTGTATGGCCGAACGCGTAAAGGAGGAGCTGATAAAGGGCTACAAAGTGAACATCGTTGCAGGCCCCGACACATACCTGTCGCTGCCGGAACTGATTGCCGAAGCCGAACTTGGACATGCAGCAATGAACATCGAGCTATCGACTACCGAGACATACCGCGATGTGATTCCAATGCGTATATGCAGCGGCAAGGTTTCGGGCTATATTTCCATAATGAGAGGATGCAATAACTTCTGCCACTATTGTGTAGTCCCTTACACCAGAGGACGCGAAAGAAGCCGCGACATACAGAGCATATTGAACGAGGTTGACGATCTTGTCGCAAAAGGGTTCAAGGAGATAATTCTGCTGGGCCAGAACGTTAATTCCTACCATTTTGAGAACGGAGAGGGCGAAACGGTTACATTCCCGCAGCTCCTTCGCCGTGTAGCACAGCATGCGCCGCAGACACGCATCAGATTCACGACTTCGCACCCAAAGGACATGAGCGACGAAACGCTTGCGGTAATTGCAGAAGAGCCGAACGTGTGCAAGAGCATACATCTGCCGGTACAGAGCGGAAGCAACAACATGCTGAAGTCGATGAACAGGAAATACACTCGTGAATGGTACCTCGACCGTATAGAGGCTATCAGACGCATAGTTCCCGACTGCGGACTGTCAACCGACATCATTGCCGGTTTCTGCGGAGAGACAGAGGAGGACCACCAGGAGACGCTGTCACTCATGAGATACTGCTCCTACGATGCGGCATTCATGTTCAAGTATTCGGAAAGGCCAGGCACATTTGCAAGCAAGCACTTCAAGGATGACATTGAAGACAATGAGAAGGTAAGAAGGCTGAACGAGATTATCGCACTGCAGCAGGAGTGTTCGGCCGCCAACAACAGGAAGTGCATAGGAGAGACCTACGAGGTTCTTATAGAAGGAGTATCGAAACGTTCAAGAGAGCAGTTCTACGGCAGGACAGAGCAGAACAGGACTGCAGTATTCGACAGAAAAGGGTACAGGATAGGAGACTTCGTCAAAGTAAGAATCAAAGACGCGACAGCAGCAACGCTGTTGGGCGAAATCATCGATTAAAAGGACAAAAAAAGAGAGCATCCGTCAACAGATGCTCTCTTTTTTGTCTCTATCGGTTTACTTTTTCCCTAGGCGTTCCATCATACGTTCCTCATAGCTCTTCTTCAGCCGTGCCGGACCAGGCATAAGGAACCATAGTATAATATAGAACAGAATTGGACTGCCTGCAAGCACAAATGTAAGCAGCACCCATACAACACGCAAGCTGGATGCACTCCAGCCGAAGTTCTCGGCAATTCCGCCGCACACCCCGGCTATCATCCTGCTGGATGAACGAAACAGTTTTCCCATATCATTATTTATTTGTCGTTACAAAAACAGACGCACATAAAACATTTGAATGCAAAATTAGCAAAATTCCACACATTAAAATGTTAAAAAATGCAATATTGTGGGGTATTTTATGTAAAACTTCAAAAAAAGAGAACAATTCCGGCCGTTTTGGTATATTTTTGTAGCTAATTATGGAAGAGTGCGCTCGTTTGAGAAGAAAGTACCCGAAGATATGAAAAGAATAAACCATACCTGTTGCCCTCTCTGCAAGAGCAAGGAGATAGAAAAACGCTTCGCATGCAAGGACATGTTTGCGACGGGTGAGGAGTTCGACATATTCGAGTGCCGTGAGTGCGGGCTGGTGTTCACGCAAGGCGTACCCGACGAGAAGGAGATAGGACGATACTACGAATCGCCGTCCTACATCTCGCACAGCAACACGAACAAGGGCATTATGAACAAGGCCTACCATTGGGTACGCTCCATTATGCTCCGTAGGAAAGTTGCCCTTATCGGGAAGCTGACCCTTCTCAAAAGCGGAAGGCTGCTTGACTACGGTGCGGGAACAGGATACTTCGCAAGAAGCATGGCCAAGGCAGGCTGGGATGTGACGGCTATTGAGAAGAGCAGCCAGGCAAGGGAACTCTCAAAAGTTGAGTTCGGGTTTGAGATATTTCCCGAAGAACATCTCGCCGATATTGAAGACAAGGAACTTGACGTTGTCACCATGTGGCACGTAATGGAACATATACAGGACCCCGACAGGATGTGGAAAGAGATTCACCGCATTCTCGACGACACCGGCATAGCCGTGATTGCTCTCCCCAACTGCAAGTCGTACGATGCGCAGGAGTACAAGAAGCATTGGGCGGCATACGATGTTCCGCGCCACTTGTGGCATTTCACCCCAAGCACCATTATGAAGTGGGGCGAAAAGCATGGGTTCATACTTGAGAGACAATATACAATGCCTTTTGACGGTTTCTATATATCGATTCTGAGCGAAAGCTACAGAGATTCGGGAATGAAGTTCATCAAAGGGCTTTGGAACGGATTCAAGGGATGGCTTGCGCAAGCAAACAGAAAGAGCGCAAGCAGTTCCATCATTTACGTTTTCAGAAAAGGAAGATGAGAAAAAGAATTTTTAGAATACAGACAATCAGTGTATATATAAGCACTACACTCGTATTGCTTCTGCTTGGCATTATGGGCATAACGATGGTCGGTGCACACTCTTTGTCCGAAAGCGTAAAGCAAAACATCACACTGTCGGTGATTATAAACAAGAACACGGCAGAGAAGGCTATCATTAAGATGAAAAAGGAAGTTGACAAGCTTCCTGCCATAAAGGAGAGCCGCTACATTTCAAAGGATGAGGCACTGGCCGAGGAGAAGAAAGCACTAGGTACAGACCCTACAGAACTTCTTGGATACAACCCGTTCGAAGCCTCATTGGAAATTTCCCTGAACAGCGAGTATTCCAACAGCGACTCTATTGCTGTACTTAAGGAAAAACTTGAAAAAAGAGCCGAAGTAAAGGAAGTGGCGTTCCAGAAAGAGCTGCTCGACACCATAAATTCCAACATACACAGAATAGGCGTAGCCATGCTGGTGCTTTTCATCATGCTGACACTCATTTCATGGTCGCTCATAAGCAACCTCGTACGCCTATCGATATATTCGAAGCGTTTCCTGTTGCACACGATGAAGCTTGTAGGGGCGACATGGTCGTTCATACGCCGTCCGTTCATAATGAGCAATATGTGGATAGGACTACTTTCGGGAATATTGTCCAATATATTGCTTGCTTCCGGACTTTACGTTGCACAACAGAAAGAACCGGCCATTATGACACTTATGCCCTTGGAGAACCTACTTGCTGTAGGAGCAATAGTAATTCTCTTTGGGATGATTATATGTACACTCTGCGCATACCTTTCGGTAAACCGTTTCCTGCGCATGCGCAGCAATGACCTTTATTTCATATAAAAAGATAAAAGAACAATATGGATAGAACTAAATTCGCATTCGGCAAACTCAACTACATCCTGCTTGGCATAGGAGTGGCAGCCATAATATTGGGATTCATCCTGATGACAGGCCCCAGTTCTACAGAAACGCATTTCGAGCCGGACATTTTCAGCTTCAGAAGAATAAAACTGGCTCCGACAATAAGCTTTCTTGGCTTCTTGTTCACGATTGTCGCAATTATGGTAAAGCCAAAGGATAACAACAAAGAATAAAACAAAAGGCAATGTCAGACATTTCAACACTGGAAACCATCATCATAGCAATTGTAGAGGGGCTTACAGAATTTCTCCCGGTATCCTCTACAGGGCACATGATAATCACCCAGAATGTTCTGGGAGTAGAGAGTACGGAGTTCGTGAAGGCATTCACCTTCATAATACAGTTCGGAGCTATACTCTCTGTAGTAGTGCTCTACTGGAAGCGTTTCTTCTGCCTTAACCGCACTCCCCTGCCCGAAGACGCTTCACCATTGAAGCGGTTCCTGCACAAATACGATTTCTACTGGAAGCTGTTTGTGGCATTCATTCCGGCAGCTGTGCTCGGCCTGCTCTTCAATGACATGATTGATGCCATGCTTGAGAGCGTTGCGGTTGTTGCCACGACACTCATCCTCGGCGGAATATTCATGCTCTTCTGCGACAGGATATTCAACAAAGGAAGTGAAAACACCGAACTGACCGAGAAACGCGCATTCTGGATAGGCATATTCCAATGCATTTCCATGATACCCGGTGTATCACGCTCAATGGCAACCATCGTCGGAGGTATGGCACAGAAACTGACACGCAAGAAGGCTGCAGAGTTCTCATTCTTTCTTGCAGTGCCAACAATGTTTGCAGCAACGCTGTTCAAGATGCTGAAGCTGTTCACACAGCCCGAAGGCATGGAGATAATAATAAACAACATGGGAACGCTCATTATAGGAAACATCGTGGCATTCGTTGTTGCACTGCTGGCGATAAAGTTCTTCATAAGCTTTGTAACCAAATACGGATTCAAGGCATTCGGCTGGTACAGAATAATTCTGGGAAGCGTACTGCTAATACTGCTGCTCACCGGACATAACCTTACAATAGCATAATGGATTTCGTTGCAGGAGAAGTAATAGCAATAAACAAGCCCTACACCTGGACATCGTTCCAGGTCGTGAGCAAAATACGGTACCTCTTGAGCCGCAAGTACGGCATAAAGAGATTCAAAGTAGGGCACGCAGGAACACTCGACCCCTTGGCATCGGGAGTGCTGCTCCTATGCACCGGCAAGGCAACCAAAAGGATTGAGGAGCTGCAGAGCCACACAAAGGAGTATATTGCAGAGATAACATTAGGCGCGACAACACCGTCGTTCGACCTGGAACACCCGATAGATGCCACTTACCCCTACGAGCACATCACCAGAGAGATGGTCGAGGAGACACTGAAGCAGTTCACAGGCAACATAGCACAGCGGCCGCCGTTGTTCTCGGCATGCAAGGTAGATGGCAAACGGGCATACGATCTTGCCAGAAGAGGAAGCGACATGCAGTTAATGCCGAAGCAGATACGTATAGACGAGATAGAGTTGCTCGAATACGACCTGCCCAGGATAAGGATACGCGTAGTGTGCGGCAAAGGCACATACATACGCTCCTTGGCACGCGACATCGGCGAGGCACTGCAGAGCGGAGGACACCTTACCGACCTGATACGTACAAGAATAGGAGATTATAAGATAAACGAGTGTATAACTACAGAGGCATTCCAGGAATGGCTTGAAAATCAGTAAACATTATGATGGAAGAAACCTTTAACATAAGTGGGCAACACATGAAACTTTCACAATTCAAGTACAAACTGTCAGATGAGCGTATCGCGCTTTACCCGGCAGAATGCCGCGACGAATCGCGTTTGATGGTCTTGCACAAGAAGACCGGTGAGATTGAACACCGCATATTCAAGGAAGTGATAAACTACTTCGATGAAAAGGACGTTTTTGTCATGAATGACAGCAGGGTATTCCCTGCACGTCTTTATGGAAACAAGGAGAAGACCAATGCACAGATAGAGGTGTTCCTTCTGCGTGAACTCAATGAGGAGTTCCGCCTATGGGATGTGCTCGTTGACCCGGCACGTAAGATTCGTATAGGCAACAAGCTGTACTTCGGCGAGGATAACTCTATGGTTGCCGAGGTCATCGACAACACAACATCACGCGGACGTACGCTCCGTTTCCTTTACGACGGCCCGCACGATGAGTTCAAGAAAGCACTATTCTCACTTGGCGTAGCACCGCTGCCCGATGACTTCAAACGCCTGCGCAAGGAGGAGCCGGAGGACCTTCAGAACTTCCAGACATACTTCGCAAAGAAAGAAGGCTCGGTAACGGCATCGTTCGCAGGCCTTCACTTCACACGCGAGCTCATGAAGCGTATGGAGATAAAGGGCATTGACACGGCATTCGTAACAATGCATACAGGACTCGGCTGCTTCCGTGAGATTGACGTAGAAGACCTAACAAAGCACAAGATGGACAGCGACTTGATAAGCGTTGATACAGATGCTGTACAACTGGTGAACAAAGCAAAGGCCGAGGGCAGAAGAATATGTGCAGTAGGCACATCGGTACAGCGCGTACTTGAGACAGCGACACTCACCGACGGCATGCTCAAGGAGTACGACGGGTGGACAAGCAAGTTCATCTTCCCGGAACACAACTTCCAGGTAGCGAACTGCATGATTGCAAACTTCTACCTCCCATACTCTACCATGCTTATGCTAACAGCTGCATTCGGCGGATACGACAACGTGATGAACGCATACAGAGTGGCGCTGGACGAGGGATACCGCTTCGGATTGTACGGCGATGCAATGCTCATTATAGACTAATGAATTTGAAAACAACAATATGCCTGGGGCTGGGAACAAACACAGGCGACAGAAATGAAAACCTTACGCGAGCGATAGAAAAACTGTCGCTCGCGTTTGGCAAATGCCAGGCGGCCTCATCGTTCATAGAGACAGAGCCATGGGGGTTCGAGAGCAGCAACAGCTTTCTGAACTGCGCTGTAATGTTCAAAACGGGACTTTCACCGCTGCAGGTCCTCGATGTAACAGAAGAGATTGAACGCGAACTGGGACGTACTGTAAAATCGGACGGAGGAATATACCACGACCGCATTATAGATATCGACATACTGCTGTACGGCAGGGAAATTGTCAAGGAGGAAAGGCTTACTGTACCACACCCCCTCATGCATAAGAGGATGTTCGTGCTGCAGCCTCTTGCAGAAATATCCCCCGACTCCATTCACCCGGTGCTTGGCAAGAGTATAAAGGAACTGCTGGAAGAACTAAGGGAACAGTAGCCAGAAAAGAGACATCACCACTCCATTATCATCTCAATGCGCTTGATTCTATCCCACACGGTTTGACGGGGATAGTCTGTCAGATTTACAATTTCCGGGGCTGAGAGACCTATCTTCCTAAGATAGCATACACGCAATACCGGTTCACTTATCTTCTTGAACTTGCTCTGAACCTCGTAAGTAAATTCGGGAAACATTCTGTCTATCGCTCCTAACAGTTCTTTCCATTCATCATCGTCAAGGCGGTATTTGCCTTTGGATGTTCTCCTGGCCTTTTCTATTATATCCTTTGCGTCATCAGGGACATTATTCATCAGGGACAACTTTGTCAGTTCGCGGTTCTGTGATACAAGCATCTTGAACTCATCCTTCGCATGTTCCAGTTGTTCGGAAAGCGACTCGTTCTTCAAGTTCAAGGATACAAGTTCCTGTTCCTTGTCTCTTACCACACTCTTGACATGCTTTATATCATTCTCTTTATTAAGGATTATCTCAAGCAGCATCTTCTTGCGACGATAGTAAATTACTGCACCGGCAAGCAGCAATATCAGCGATACAGATATACATAGCATAAGATAATAACGGTCCTTTCTTCCCTGCTCTATTATTCTTAGCTCCTCTTCCTTGTCACGCTGGTAACGGAATATATTCTTGGCATTTGTGGTGTGCTCAAAGTCTCGGTTCTTTATAAGTGTATTATTCATCCTTATAAAAAATATCGCATATCTGGTTGCACTCTTATAGTCACCTTTGTTTGAATAATATCCGGTTAGCCATTTAGACGCATCGTATAACTCTTGAATATTACCTGTTTTTTCAAAGATTCTCTCGACAATGATTGCCGCACTATCCTTTGAGACATATTTTGCACAATATTTTGACAACGATGCAAGATAATTGCGTGGCCTTTCATTTTCTTTAAGACTATTCAACAGATTAAGACATTTCTTTGAATCTTCATGACAGTCTGCTGCTGCATACAGAGACATTGCTTTACTTACTATATCGGCGTTCTCTTTTTTTATTCCCTTATTTTCAATTATACTTATGGCTTTGTTGCAAAATAGCAAACAGTTAAGCATATCATTGATTTCGTAATAACAGCTGGCTACATCCATATATATTCTTTCACCTGCCAATCCGCTCTTTTCTGCTGCATCCAGACCTTTCAGCATGGTACTCAATGCTTCAGTATAGTTGAATTGCTTCCTATAAAGAACCGACAACTGTATGCAAGAGACCTCAAATATTGCAGGATCGGTATTCTTGCTGTTCTCAAACATTTCATTTGATTTCAAGTAGTATGTCACGGCATTGGGATAATCTTTCAAATCGCGATAGACACTGCCCATATAGTAATATGCCTCCTGCTTATCTCTTGCACTGCCCTGCTTCTCAAAGAATCGGCATACCGCCTTTATTGTACTATCATTTGTGTGTGCTATAAAGGCCTTATCGTGTAACCTTATATCAAGCAACGACATTTTGTTACGTGCATACTCCGTCTCTTCTTCAAACAATGGTTTTATGGAATCAAGTCTCAGAATTGCTTTCAGAGGACAACTGTCCCCCATTGCCTGTATATCGGAAAGACGTGAGAGCAATCCTGTATCTGTACTCTTACTGCAGGAAATAATTGACAAGATCGTTGTCAATAACAGACAAGGTATGTACTTGGTATGTTTCATAACGTATTAACAATTTTCACAAAGATAATATAAAATAGCCCTTCAAAAGAATTCAATCGTACAGACATGTCCGAAAAGAAAGAAAACAAAGCACAAACCAGCATTACAGAAGTCATGAACAATCAACATGATGTGCTTGCAGCTTAAAAAAAGCACAAAACCGGACAAGCTCGGACAAGAATATTTTATATTATTAAGCATAGTGAGGTATATTTGATGAAAAATAAATTTTACATTATGAGAACTTTACGAAATCTAATTTGGCTTTTGTTATTTGTGTTGCCAGCAACAGGCGTGTTTTCACAATCAAATGAAAAGATAAATCATATTCCTTTGGAGGAGATTGATGACGAAGGCACTGTGAATGATGACATTGAATCCAAACGAAACCTTGAACTTTTATCAATCCTGCCAACCATGTACTATTATTCCACAACAGAAGAAATTGGTATTGTCAGCAATTTTGTAACATTTGAAGATGTTGCATACGAAATATGCAATGAACAAGGTGCAACAATACTGTCAGACACTATCTCATTACCCAAGAATGAAGAAGTCTTTGTCTCAACGGCATCACTTCCAAGCGGAAAGTACTATATTTATATAATTATTGATGAGCAATCATTCGTAGGAGAACTGCAAAAATAGCAGAAATACAGGAACCTGACATTAGCGTCACCATCGCACATTGTTTACCGTGCGGTGGTGACGCTAATACTTTTATATATAACCCAGAAAACATTGATGCAAAATTGAGGTACTTGCAAGCATAGGAAATGCAGCTTGAATAGCGAGTACCTAATATATATAAGTTCATTTACGACTTATGGTTGAATAAGTGAATCCGGAGAAGAACCACAGACACATAACCTGTTCGCCAACCCTCGAAAAAATGTTATTTCTTATTGAAACAGTCCGAGCCCATACGAAAGAAAGGGAAAAAGATATAGGTACCAACAAACAGCAACAACTCTAAAATAGTTACATATCAACGAATTGCCAACTACAAGAGCAATATTTCATACATTCAGACATCATCGGACGAGGCTTTATTGGCAGAACTGTAATTTATTGTGACATTTGTTAAAACGCAAGACACTTCACTTATAAACAATGCTTCTGAAATATATTTTAAAGAAGATTAAGGCAAGGAATTTAAATGAAACAAAATGAATAATCTGTTAGTTATGGACACAAACAACACAATTAAACAGGAATTTAATACGACATGGCCAATCGTTCCGTCTTTCTTGGTAAAATCTGTCATTCATAATGGTGATACGTATTCTCCTAACCAACATGGGATTTATGATGCAGATACAGTTAGAGGACTGCTAGCAGATGCTTCTGATGACGAGAATATTCAAAACCCACTGTCTCTGTTCCAGGTTGTTCCTGAATCTTGCAAGTTCGATAAAGTTTCATATATAGGTGAAATAAATCAAGCTGGGGATGATTATTTCTTGAATACAATTTTAAACGGGAAAAAGGTTGTACGTATTGATCCTAATTTTCTGTACAAAAACAAAACTTGTTGTGACAAATTCCGGGAATGTAATGGATGCGAAAACAAATGTCATGAACAGGACTGCAGAATAGCGTTGCTCTATCATGATAATTTGAAAGAAGTCCATTATAACAATGATTTTAAGATTTATTATAATAAACTCAATAGAATCATTTGTGAATATAACCAAGGAATCTCAGAAGAATATCAACTGCACTGCGAACAGGATGAAGCAAACAAAAGGTTGTATGTGTGGTATAAGTGCCCATACTCTAACTTTATTGAATACTTCTTCCCTATAATCCATTCCGGGAAGGTTATAGCAGTCCTTATGCAAGGACAAAGAATCCCAAATACTTTAAGCAAAAAAGAAATTTTCAAAGATGTCTTGAAGGATTCTACAATAGACCCAAAAACAAGAGAGAAATTACGTAAATCCATTATGGAAATCTCTCGCTACGAGTTCGGAATGGAGACTATGAACTGGACACGTTTAGGTGCAATATGGAAAAGAATACATATACTTGAAAAGCGTATTGATAAAGAGATCATGGCTTACAGCAAGGCCTATGTCTCGGACAATTTTCATAGAATTGAATCAGATTTTCATCAAAAAATAAAAAATACGATAAAAGAGGAAGGAAAGCTCACAGATTGTGGGTATAAAGAAATTGTAAATGAAGTATTAGATGAAATCTGTAATGTATTTAATGAGAAAGGGTTCATACATATATATTCAACAGAAGCTAAATTTGAGGAAGTAAACTCTAGTACCGATACATTTTATCTTATTGGTACATCTTATGAACTTACAAGAATTAGACAGAAAAGACTAGAAAAAATTGAATTTCATAATTTACCATCAAATTTGGATAAGATTAAAAATGAAGGTCTTCATCCATACTTGATACGTAAATTCAACTTTTCTAATAATGAGACTTTTAGTGTTGAGAGCTTGGCTATTGGCAATGTCAAACATCTTATTTGGGAATATCATCCCCAAAAGAATAGTATTTATAAAAAACAAATTAATGAATATTCCAATTTTCTTAAAACTTTCTATCATATGTTATGGGAGCCATATAATCTCCTTCGTAGCGAAATATTAAGAAAAGATTTAGAAACATCCATGCGAGTATCGGTCCATGAAACAGCTCAAATTATACCAATTATCATTGATACATTAAAAAAAGAATATAAGCTAGACTTCAAATTTCTAATAGAAGAAGACAGATTAGATAAATATGGAATTACTCGTAGAGAGAACACCTTATATGACACGATTAACCGTCTTTACCTTTTGGATAATCTATACAAACGTTCAACCTTGATGTTTAAAGAATTGCTTCCAAAGGCAGATTGGACCGACTTGCATAAACTTATATATTCTGTAAGAAGTTTATGCAATGAAAAAGCAAGAGGGGATAATATGCAGAAGATTGTTGTTGAAGGATTGGACGGATTTAAGTTTCATCTATATAAAATTTTTACAGATTACCAACTTGTCAGCCATACCTTGTTCAACCTCGTTGACAATGCAATAAAGTATGGATATATGAGAAGTCGTATCAACATCAATTTGTCATTATCCACTAATGATTTGCAAAATGAACAAAAAGGGTTTTTGAATGAAATAAAAGCAGTACAAATCGCTGTCATAAGCTATGGAGAAGAAGTCACCAAAGAAGATGAGAAGCATCTTTATGAATTATTCTATCGTTCACCTGCATTATCAAAAAAGAAAGATGGTATGGGTATAGGTCTGTTTCTCGTGAAAAAGATATGTGCATCATTGGGTTATACCATAGAGTTCAAGAGTACTCGACTATCTGAATATAATCTGCCAGCGTATCATTATGGAGCCGAATATCGCATAAACAAATCATTGAAGACAGTATCTCCAACTATATTAAAAGAAGCTGTAAACGAGAATATCCCAGAAAAAGACTGGCATATTGAGAAATCGGAATTTGATGCAGCGATAAACCTACCAACCCATAAAAATGAATTTATCATTACATTAAACAAAATAAATGGTAACCTTATCAAAGAAAATCAACTATGAAAAGAGTTTTATTTATCGAAGATGACGGCTTAATATATGAAACGTTAAGAGATGAGCTAGGTAGTGAATACGATACAGTTCGTGTCAGCAGTTTTGCAGCTGCTAAAGGACGATGGGAGAGGGAAGGTGATACATTTGATTGTATTGTATTGGATTTAATGATAAACCCATTAGGTCTTGAACTTGAAGAAACAGACAAATATACACCACTATTTGGAATGGCAGTTCTGCAATACTTTATGGAAAACAGAAATGAATATGAGAAAACACAAATTAAGAAAAAGACCATTATCTATTCTGGTTATACTGGAGTATTACGCGATAGAGGTCTTGATATAAGTAATCTTGAATGTGTACCAAAAGATGGAGACAGCATTGAAGAGGTCGTTAAAAAGATAAGAACAATATGTACTAGAAATTAGAAGAACTATTTATGATTCCTTTTAAGAAACATCCAATAATTTCTACTTTAATTTGTATAGCCATATTTTTAGTGGTCCTTTTATTTATATGTTCGTATTGCAATCACCGTTCAACTAATAGACATTGCCGTGAGAATATGAATGAAATTTCTTTGTATTTAAAAGAAGCAAAGAAGGAAATAGAAGTATGTGCACATTGTGAACATATGCCTAACATTATTAGAAGAAATGTCTATAACGAATTAAATTCATTGCTAACTGAACTCGATAGAGCAAGGAATGAACTTGTAAAACAATGTTATAAAACATTTGATGCTAATACTGTAACTTTTTTAATAACATTTGTTTCTGCCTTATTCTTTACACTATTTATAACATATATCATGTTTCACATAAATAAATATTGTGAACTACAGAATTTATCAGAGAAGTATAATGTAAAAATAGAAAAGGCCGATAAACAAATAAGAACTGCTGATAATAAAATAAATGAACTTGAGAATAGAATTACTAAAGCAAATGAAGAGTGGAATGACAAACTACAGTCTCAGGAATATATGCTGAAACTAGAGACTGAGAGAAATAAACTTATAGAGATTCTTAATCTTATTTCAGTTCTCGGCTCCCATTTGGCTTTAAGTGGTTATACCATTAAGCAAGAATATACAACATTGGTGTATATGATACAGCGCAAAACACGTTCATTATTAAATGAAAAATTCAATGAGGTAAAGTCGATTTCCGAGAAAGAAAAAACTGAATTTACTGGAATAATAACAGATTGTATTACCTATTTAAATATTGACAATTTAAAAGAACTGAACAAAGTTGGACTAGTTCCTTTTGAACAACTTTATGGGGACTTGAACGATATACGGCGCTTAATTAAAAATATTCCTCAACATGTATGAATAATGTAAACTCATATAGGACCAAATGAACCCAATAGAACATGAGCTTGGATTTATAAGACACTGTTGACCAAAAGAATGTTTTGCTTGGATAATACAACGTTTAGAAGCTGTTTGAATTCCGAATTCTCTAGAAATTCAAACAGCTTCTAAATTATAAAAATAGGATTTTTTGACTACTATTCTCCAAAACTGAATTTGAAATGAATGGAGCAACATACAAGAAGTTTATTGTAGCGATTGCGGGTTGGAACAGAAAATGAATCCAGTAGGATATGCAGTATAGAATCATATCATCAACCCGGATGTGAGAAAAACTCAATGATGGATACAGCCACACATCGGCCAAAACAAGTTGTATCGACATCTTTTGTTCAATCAAACATAATCTTCAATAATATATATCCGTCCAGTTGTGTACGATATTAAAAGAAGCAGAAGATTTATATCATGAGCAGCAACGCGACTTAAGCGATTGTATGTAAATGGATTACTACTAAAAGAACGCACCTTTGCATATTTAGACATAGTCGGACGGGGCTTTATTGGGCGAGAAAAATAACATCCCTACCTTTGCAAGGTCTATAACTAACAACAGGTACCGAATAAACAAGACATTAGTTCATCTATTATTGGATTCGATGAAGAAGAACTTAATTATATTAATCGCGTTTGTAGCCAGTATTATCTTAGTATTTGATAAGTCGTGCTGCAGATCTAAAAAGCATGATATACTGTTTTATTATAAAATGGTAGATCAAGACAGCCTTAAATATGAAGCGGCAAAGTTCCTTCTTGAAAACATTAAGTATCATTTTTCAATAAATAGTATTGCAGAAGAGAATGCTGAATGGGAGCGATGGCGAGAGGAGACTGACAGTATAATGCTCGCATTACGCAAACATTACAGCTATGATGCTATATCGCATGATACTATAAAGAAAATACAAGCAGTACGCGATACGTTGCTTGCAGAAAAGAATCTTCCCGACATACTCACAATAGACTCTATTGTTTGGGACAGCACCTTTATTAGTGAAGAATTTCTTATACGCCATATTGACAATGCTTTCAATGTGTGGAAAAGTAACCCTTATGCATCACAGCTCTCTTTTGAGGGGTTCAAGGAATATATTTTACCTTACACCTCCCTATATTCGTATGGCTTTGTCAACGATGGCAAGAGACTTAACTGTATCTTTGCTCCAATGATGCACATTGACTCCGCTACGACACTCAAAGATTGCATAAGACGATATAACCTTACCATCGGTAATCTTCGTAATATCAACGGACAGAATAGACGCAAGAGTGCAGCCGGACTTTACGATATGTATGTACATGGTGCACACGATTGCACAGACATCGCCGTATGGGGATGCAATATACTACGTGCTTGTGGTATTCCTGTTGTTGTTGAGAATGTAATCGGTTATAGGGATTTTGTTGGGAAACATTTTCATTGCAGTGTCTATGATACAGATAGCATAAAATGGTTTCCTTTCAATGCAGAGTCTTCATTGCCTGGCAATTTCAGTTTTGATAGTCCTAAATGCCTCAATGTGTACAGGAACCTTTTCGCCGCCCAGAAGAATACCCCATATTTTCTTCACCGTAAAGGCGAACGAGTACCCGCCGAGCTCTCCAGTCCCTGCATACTGGACGTTACATCACTATATATGGATGTGCATAGCGTCACGCTGCCGGCCGACACCACGTGTGACAACAGACTCGCATATTTAGCTGTCTTCAACGCCCATAGCGGTATCAAGGTCACCACATGGGGTGTCATCGACAGCCTCACAAATACCGTCACATTCGATAATGCCCTTCCTGGTATCCTCTATCTTCCGGTATACTATACAAAGAAAGGCTATAAAAGTTTCTCTGAGCCATTCTACATAGCTATTGAGGGCGGAAATGCACAAATGAAACATATACCTGGTGTAGACAAAGACACCACAACCACATCCCTACTTCTCACGCGCAAATTTCCCCGTAAGGAGAAGATGATAAAGATTGCAAATGAACTCGTCGGCGGACGTTTCATTGGTGCCAATAAGGCCGATTTTTCCGATGCTGTTGTGCTACATACTATAACAGAGGCTCCACTGCCACAATTGATGGAGTACAAGTTCAACCGTACAGGCAAATACCGATACTATCGTTTCTGCGCTCCACCACAGTACCCACATGCAAATATATCGCATCTGGAGTGGCTAACTGACAATAGTTACGGATATGAAAATTCGGAGCTTGCATCACGCGTACACATTCTGTCACCCGGCGATACCAAGCACGCAACAGCCGACAACAAAGTAAAGCTTCTTGACAAGAACAGGAACCGTATGACATGGGCAAAGGAGTATGACGGCAATATGCAGACCGCACCGGGAGGTTATCCTAACATAACTCTGACCCTTGATGAACCGCAAGTTGTTACAGCCGTGCGATTTGCCCCACTGAATGCTGATAATGGGATAAAAGCTGGTAACACATACAGGCTCAACTATTGGGACAACGGTTGGAAAACCGTCGGTACAAACTCCGCGGAATATGAATATATTGAGTTCTGCGGTGTCCCCGCGAACAAATTATATTGGCTTGAAAATATTACAGAAGGCAAGGAAGAAATGCCCTTTGTCATTATTGACGGTAAGCAATGTTTCATATATGATAACATTATTACACCAGCTGTAGAATGTCAAGTGTTTTAATTATATTTATAGCATTGGTTTTGTCAGTCTTTTACCGATATAATACAACCGGCACAGAGACTGTTTGGTGGGAAACACATATCCCTACATTTACATTTATTGTATTATCACTATATCTGCTACTCTCTCAAAAGTTCCGACACCAAGTGATACATGAATTTGCTATGAGCATGGCTACAATATCCATTGTCGGCGTAGTGAGTGTGTTCCTTGCGAGCAGATATAACACATCGATATACGCAATGGGTATAACGCTTTCGATACCTGCGTTAACTTATTTTGCCGACACCAACAAAAAATGGCTACTTACAATAATTGTTCTTGTATATCTGACTTGTTTCGTGGCAGTGTCACTTGCAGGTTCACGAACCGGTATAATTGCAATGCTATTATCGGCAATCTATCTATCGTATCGAATACTGCATTTTAAGAAATATATTCTATTATCATCAGGAATATTAATGTTGTTTGCTATAGTCTCTGTTCTCATTTTTATTAAGAATGACTCTACAGCCGGCAGGGCATTTATACTTAAGAACAGTATGGAGATGATTGCCGAAAGGCCTCTTGGATGGGGCGAGGATGGCTTTGAATCAAATTACATGCTCCGCCAGGCCGAATTTTTCAGGAATAACAATGATGAGACAACCGCAATGCTTGCCGATGACATAAAACACCCTTTGAATGAATTTCTGTACATTGCGGTCAACTACGGAGTCCACATCCTGTTGCTATTGCTTGCTATTATAGGAACAACCATATATCTCCTATACAAGAAACGTGATAAGGAGAGTTGCTGTTGCCTACACTTTATTGCTTTGTTGCTTTTATGGAGTTGCTTTTCATACCCCCTTTTTGTCTCCTTTGTACTTGTAATGGCAATGGCATATATTCCTGTACTACCATTCACAAACAGCCTTATTACGAGTAAAAGCATCATACGTTATACTATGGTTGCACTATTATTGGCGTATGGTGGAGCAAGTATTATGGCATTCAATGATGAGCGTATTTGGAACAATGCTATCAACGAATACCGCGAAGGAAACAAGCAAGCAGCAATGGCTGTATTCAACCAATGGAAGAACTACCGCATTGACAAAGGAAGGCTTCTTTTCTCACTGGCAACAGTAGAATACAACAACAAAGATTATGATAGGTGCATAAACATCTACAATGAATGCAAGAATTATTTATCAAGCTATGACCTTGAGCTTATTATTGCAAACTGCTACATGTTTACAGGGAACCATGATAAAGCATTGGAACATTTCTCTTTAGCGCATAACATGTGCCCTAACCGTTTCGTTCCACTTTATAAAAAATTCAAGATATACAAGGAGCAGGGCGATACGGCAATGATTGAAAACATAGGCAATGAAATCCTTACAAAAAAGATAAAGGTACACTCACACAAGATAGATATAATAAACAATAATGTGCGATTTGAAATGCAAAGAATCAAAAACAACGATATCACTTTTGAGTAAACATTTTATTAACAATTTTAAAACAAAAAAACAAAAATGAAAAGAGAACTTATTTTTATGTTTGCGTGTATAGTATCTGTTATGACAACGTTCATGTCGTGTACAAACGAAGACTGTGACGATTGTATGCCTGTTGCAGAGATGCA
>JAZNSN010000026.1:0-133591 GCA_045591315.1 Bacteroidaceae bacterium | reverse complement strand
CGCATTTGTAAGCGTCCTGAAACAAGGTCTTCGCACATCTGTAAAATTCCTTCTTCAACATCGGAAGAGTATTGGGCATTTACAATATCCTCTTTGAAACCATTGTGATAGATTTCCTTTGCCTTATCCTCATCGGCAAGCATCAAGAGAGCCTTGTTGTGCTTACGGAAAATGTCATCGATATTGATACCGATCAAGATTTTAATCTCGGATATATCACCCAACTCTTTACGCAACTTGAAATAGCCCGATGAACGGAAGAAACCTACAACCGCTAAGAAACGATCGAATGTTGCCATCTCCGATGCAATACCTTTCAACTTATCGAAAAGCGTATTGCCAAGTCCATTATTGAAAAACTTTGTACTCACGCTGTGTCAAAGTTTTGTAGGGCTTAGGACTTCGGCAACCCTGAGGTTTATAAGAAATGATTGAACTTCAAGACACAAAAAAAGCGTGAAGCCCTGCACTGTCGCTCGCTTCACGGTTAGAGGCTCCTAGGATGTTGCCCTGTTTGTCGAAACGAGCAACGCATAAGCCCCACGCCGATATGTATAACACAACCTCTATACCAATAGTTGCCATGGGGTATTGATACACCAATGGCTATACGGTATTTGGGGTATGTATATAACACACCTACGGGGCATCCACGTTGCTTTGTTTTTGACAAACAATTTGAAATTTTCCTAGGATTTCTAACCGTCAAAACCAAAGCGTAGTAAACGCCTTTTCATATGTCTTGTCCCACCCTCCCGTTCTTCTCTATTGGAGATAGAACTATCGGCGTAGGACTATGCGATAATTTAGCAACTGATCGAGTAAAGATCTCTTTTTACCTACACAATTGCAATCAATAATCGCAAACTTGTTTGCAAATATAGTGAAAGGCGAGTGAAAAACAAAACCAAGTTTATTTGAGTTTTTTCTTCCGAGCCGCATCCTATATTCATCATTTATGATAAAGTTAAACAAAATATTCTCTTCGGCATATAAAGTAGTGTAACAAAATGCATTTACTCTGTCTTATAATAGGGCTTTATCGATGAATTTCCACCCGACTTTGGAGGGTAGGATACTAATAGGTTGTTTTGGGACGCCGAAAACATTTCGGGTGCCCCAAAACACAACTTGCAATTAGGTTAACTCCATTGATTTTTCTCTCAATCGCAGTGTATATACAAGTTTTAATTTTATACCCGATGGGGTGTAAAGTATATCTTAAAATATTAATGATGCGTTAACTACGCATCACTAATATGTGCTATTTGAAAATAGCCCACTATTCCCTGCATAGCCCAAACAAAAATCTACTCGAAAATAGTTCTCAAATTATCTCGAAATAAAATTCAACCAGTTTCTGGTTAAACATTTATTCGACAAATGTAGGAATCCGAATCCGTTTTGATGCTATGCAAAATGTTGTGAATCAGCGAAAAGCACTCTTTCAAGGTGGAGATATTTGGAACACCTGTTTGCTCCACCAAAGGCGGTCGTGAACCGCACTTTTTTGCGTTGCTTCGCACCGCGAAGATTGGCTACGCTCGTTGCGTAACATTCAAGAAATCTTGATGTTACACTCGCTTGCACAATCATTGTCGTTTGTGGGAAAATAAAAAATCCCGATTTTCGTTGAAAATCAGGATTTTACGTTGTTTTGCTTTTCTTTACTGTAGTGCCACCGAAATCGAACCGAGGACACAGGGATTTTAACAATCTTATATAATTGCTTACTTGAAGTAGCGGTTGAAGAGGCCTTCGAAGCCCTTGCCGTGACGCGCCTCGTCCTTAGCCATTTCGTGTACTGTATCGTGGATTGCGTCAAGATTGAGCTCCTTGGCACGCTTTGCGATGCGGTACTTGTCGGCACATGCGCCTGACTCTGCATTCATTCTCTTGTCGAGGTTTGTCTTTGTATCCCAAACCACATCGCCGAGCAGTTCTGCGAACTTGGCTGCATGCTCAGCCTCCTCCCATGCGTAACGCTTGAAAGCCTCAGCAATTTCGGGATAACCCTCACGGTCGGCCTGGCGGCTCATTGCCAGATACATGCCAACCTCGGTACACTCGCCTATGAAGTGGTTGTTAAGGTCCTTTATCATCTCATCGTCGCAACCCTTGGCTACACCGATAACGTGCTCCTGAACAAACTCAAGCTTTCCGCCTGTTGCCTGCATCTCGTTGAACTTCTCTGCAGGAACCTTACACATTGGACAACGCTCCGGAGCTGAATCACCCTCATGAATATAACCACACACTGAACAAATGAACTTTTTCATAGTTTTAAATTTTTAAGCCGTTAATTATTGTATTATCTTTTGTATTTGTATCTCTATTCTTTAGAACAAGCCGGACAAGTACCCTTCAGGTAGAGTTGCGCATCGGTAATCTCATAGCCCTCAAGACCCTCGACCAAAGAGATGAAATCCTTCTTCATCTGCAGGTCAACAATCTTTCCGCAACTGCTGCAGCGAAAGTGCGCATGGCAACAGCGGTTACCGTCGAAGCAACGGAACGTATCGTCTATTGTAAGCATTGATATGAGCCCAGCATCGACAAAAAGCTTAAGGGTGTTATATACTGTTGTAAGCGACAGGGAGCCAAGCTCGTCACGCAAAGCCTCATATACGACTTCTGCAGTCGGATGCTGGCAGCTCTTCCTTACATATTCGAAGATTGCCAAACGCTGTACAGAGGGGCGTATGCCTGCATTTACAAGTTCTTCCTTTAATTCTGCTCTTGACACTTTCATGGTTTTTCGGTTTGTTTTTTTGTATTTCATTTCTGAAATCATTGCAAATATATAAACAGTTAATCATCTCTGCAAGTTTTTAAGGAAAATTTTTCATATTTTTTTTAAAGTGTGCTAAAAACGGTCCCACTCAAATGCATCTGTTTGTATATTTCGCATCAAAGGAGTACCTTTGCGACCAAAGGTCGCACAAGAGAGAGGAGAAACAGCATAGCGGCTGTTAATATGAACATTATATAATATAAAGGATTTTGCTTTCAATAGACAACATAAGGGTCGATTTTGGCGGAACAAACCTTTTCCATGATGTCAGCTTCATTGTAAACAAGAAGGACAGGATTGCGCTTGTGGGAAAGAACGGTGCCGGGAAAAGTACCCTGCTCAAGATTATCGCAGGACAGCAGTCGCCCAGCGAGGGTACGATATCGCGCCCTAAGGAGTTCACCGTCGGGTATCTGCCTCAGGTCATGCACCACACCGACGGCAGGACCGTTTATCAGGAGGCAGAACTTGCCTTCGCGCATATACATGAGATGGAGAGCCGTCTCGAAACGATGAACAACGAGCTTGCCGAACGCAATGACTACGACAGCGAGGAGTATCATCAGCTTATCGAAGACTACACGCACCTGAACGAGCAGTACACGATGATGGGAGGCAGCCACTACGAAGCGGAGATTGAGCGCGCGCTCACCGGACTGGGATTCCGCCGCAGCGACTTCACACGCCCGACAAGCGAGTTCAGCGGTGGCTGGCGCATGCGTATCGAGCTTGCCAAACTGCTGCTGCAGCACCCCGACATACTGCTGCTCGACGAGCCTACCAACCACCTCGACATAGAGAGCATACAGTGGCTTGAACAGTTCCTTGCCCGAAGCAGCAATGCTGTGCTACTCGTGAGCCACGACCGCGCATTCCTCAATGCTGTGACAAACCGCACCATAGAGATATCATGCGGAAGGATATATGACTACAAGCTCTCCTACGACAAGTTCATGGAGACACGCAAGGAACGTCGCGAACAGCAGATACGTGCATACGAGAACCAGCAGAAAGAGATAGCAGACATAAAGGAGTTTATCGAGAGGTTCCGCTACAAGCCGACTAAGGCTGTACAGGTACAGCGCCGCATAAAGCAGCTCGAAAAGATGGTGCCCATTGAGATTGACGAGGAGGACACAAGCCGGCTGAGGCTTAAGTTTGCTCCTGCCACACGCAGCGGAAACTACCCTGTAATATGCAACGATGTAGAGAAGAGCTTCGGCTGCCACACGGTATTCAAAGGAGTGAACTTTACCATAAACCGCGGCGAAAAGGTTGCATTCGTGGGACGCAACGGTGAAGGAAAGACCACGCTAGTGCGATGCATACTGGGCGAGCTCGACTACAACGGAGAGATTACAATCGGACACAATGTAGAGACTGCATATTTTGCCCAACATGAGGCACAGCTGCTCGACGAGAACCTGACCGTGTTCCAGACAATCGACAACGTGGCTACCGGTGACATAAGGCTCAGAATACGCGACATTCTAGGAGCATTCATGTTCGGCGGTGAGGCTTCGGACAAGCCGGTAAGAGTGCTGTCGGGAGGCGAGAGAAGCCGCCTTGCAATGATACGCCTGCTGCTGAGGCAGATGAACCTGCTCATACTCGACGAGCCTACGAACCACCTTGACATGCAGTCGAAGGATGTGCTCAAGGATGCAATACGCGACTTTGACGGAACGGTGATAATTGTCAGCCACGACCGTCAGTTCCTCGACGGGCTTGTCACTAAAGTGTATGAGTTCGGCGACGGCAAGGTACGTGAACACCTCGGCGGAATATACGAATACCTTGCGACAAAGAATGCAAGCAACATAAACGAGGCTCTGGCGCAGAGCAAAGGGAACGAGCCTGCACCCGAAGCATCGAAGCCGGCCAACACCAACCGCCTCAGCTACGAAGCCGAGAAGCAACTGCAAAAGCAGCGCAGGAAGCTCGAAAAACAGGTTGAGGACGACGAAAAGGCTATAAATGAACTGGAGGGGGCAATCGCAGCCTTAGAGACATTGATGAGCACAGCCGAGGGAAGCACCCAGGAGAATTTCACCAAATATGCGACACTGAAAAAGCAGCTCGACGACGCTGTAGTGCAATGGGAGACTAATATGGAAAACCTTGAAAACATAAACCAATAATTATCAATATGAAAAATTTATTTATCTGCACCGCCCTGCTTGTAGGCTTGGGCGCATGCACAACAAAAGAGAGTATGGAATCGAAACTGATGACAAACCTGGACACTACTCAGGACCCAGGTACCGACTTCTTCCAATACGCTACCGGCGGTTGGCAGAAAGCAAACCCAATGACTGATGAGTATTCACGTTACGGACAGTTCGACGCACTGCGCGAGAAGAGCAAGGAACAGCTGAAGGAGCTTGTGCTTGAACAGGCAGCAAAGCAGAGCGAGCCTGGAAGCAACTCGCAGAAGGTTGGCGACCTATACAACATGGTTATGGACAGCACACGCCGCAATGCCGAAGGCACTGCACCTGTCAAGAGATATATGGACGAAGTTGCATCACTCAAGGAGAAGAGCGAGATTGTTCCTCTGCTTGCAAGAAACTACCGTGTGGGTATAGGCGGTTTCTTCGGTACTGGCATAGGCACGGACATCATGGACAGCAACAGCAACCAGCTCGGCCTCTACCAGGGCGGCACATCACTCCCCGAAAAGGAGTACTACAGCGACACCGATGAGATTTCGGCAAACATACGCGCCAAGTTCCAGGAGTATGTAACCAACATGTTCAAGCTCCACGGCTTTGCCGCAGACGATGCGGAGAAGAAGACGAAATCTGTAATGGCCATTGAGACACGCATCGCGGCAAAGCACCTCAGCCGCGTTGAACGCCGCAACCCGCTCAACAGCTATCACAAGATGAGCTACGACGAGCTGAAGAAGGCTGTTCCAGGAATCGACTGGGATACATACTACAATATCCTCGGCATCGAAGGCATCGAGCACATCAACCTTGCTCACCCCGAAGCTATCAAGGAGGTTGCAGCCATAATAAATGATACTCCGATGGACGACCTCAAGGCATATCTTGAGTGGAGAATCATACGTTCTACATCGAACGAGCTCACCGATGATATCGAGGCTGAATCATTCGCATTCTACGGCACTGTACTGAGCGGAAAGAAAGTTCAGCAGCCACGTTGGAAACGTGCTCTTGATGCAGTGAACGGCGCACTTGGCGACATCATCGGAGAACTCTACGTTGCAAAGCACTTCCCGCCGGCTGCAAAAGAGCGCATGACACAGCTTGTGAAGAACCTTCAGGTTGCACTCGGCGAGCGCATCGACGCTCAGGAGTGGATGAGCGAAGAGACAAAGAAAGCAGCACACGAGAAGCTCAACACCTTTACTGTAAAGATTGGATACCCCGACAAGTGGGACGACTACAGCAAGCTTACAATTGACCCGGCAATGAGCTATGCCGACATTTGCCGCAGCATGTCGGAATTCGGTTGGAACAAGCACATCGAGGAGAAATGGGGCAAGCCTGTTGACCGCGATGAGTGGCACATGACACCGCAGACTGTTAATGCATACTACAACCCTACCACAAACGAAATATGCTTCCCGGCAGGTATTCTGCAGTATCCGTTCTTCGACATGAACGAGGACGACGCGTTCAACTACGGTGCTATCGGCGTTGTAATAGGCCATGAGATGACGCACGGCTTCGACGACCAGGGCCGTCAGTTCGACAAGAACGGCAATTTCGCCAACTGGTGGACCGAAGAGGATGCAAAGAAGTTCAACGAGCGCACACAGGTAATCGTCGATTTCTTCGACAAGATTGAAGTTCTTCCGGGGCTCAATGCAAACGGCAAGCTCACCCTGGGCGAGAACATCGCCGACCACGGTGGCCTTATGATTGCAATGCAGGCATTCAAGAACGCGACAAAGGATAATCCGCTTCCTGTTGTAAAGGGCTTCACTCCTGAGCAGCGTTTCTATCTCTCATATTCAGGCGTTTGGGCAGGCCACGTACGCGACGAGGAAATACGTAACCTGACAAAGAGCGACGTACACTCACTCTCACGCTGGAGAGTAAACGGCACATTGCCACATATCGACGACTGGTACACTGCATTCGGAATCACCGAGGAGAGCCCGATGTTCGTACCGGCTGAGGAGCGACTGAAGATTTGGTAAAAGAGAAACAAGAAAGGAGAAAGCAAAGCTTCGATAGCCTTTGCAGCAACAGGTCGCGCGTAGTGCAGCTGCAAGTTGCACCGCGTGGGTTGCGAACAGCAAAGGTTGTCAAAGAAGAAAGGAGAAACGTTCAGTTTTCAGTTTATACAATGCCACTAAAAGTACCCGCCGGGCTTCCGGCCCTGCAAACTGTTATCGACGAAGGGAACGCGGTAGATATCCTTGAAAGGAGTACCGCGAATACCCTTCGCATAGCTCTGCTTAACCTCATGCCCATGAAGGAGACAACAGAAGCCGACTTCATACGCATTTTTGCAGCATCGGACGAGGAGATAGAGCTGACTCTGCTCAAGCTCGACACACACACGCCAAAGCATGCCGGCCCCGAACACATGGAGCGATATTACACTTCGTTCGGCGAGGTACGCGAAAGCCGTTTCGACGGGCTGATAATAACCGGTGCACCGATAGAGAAGATAGAATACGAGGAGGTCACATACTGGCCCGAACTATGCACAATCTTCGATTGGGCAAAGGAGCATGTAACCTCTACCCTATTCATCTGCTGGGCTGCACAAGCAGGGCTTTACCGGAAATTCGGCATTCAGAAACATCTTCTCCCGAAGAAGATGTTCGGCATATTCCAGCATACGATAGCACGCCCCGAAATGCCGCTCTTCGATGGGTTCGAGGAGACCATCTATGTACCGCACAGCCGTCACACCGAACTGCACCGTGAGGACATTGTGGCAGAAGAGCGCTTAGAGCTCCTTTCGGAGTCGGAGCTGTCGGGTGTATATATAATGCATGAAAAAGGAACAAGAAACTTCTTCTTTACCGGACACTCGGAGTATGCGCTCAACACTCTTGACGGCGAGTACAGGCGCGACGTGGCAAAGGGGCTGCCCATAGAACTTCCGTTGAACTATTACCTTGACAATGACCCGGCCAAAGGCCCGGTTGACCGATGGCACGGTACAGCATGCAAATTGTTCGGCAACTGGATTAGGAACTATTGTAAACAGACAAGAATATGAAATACTCAAAGAACCATACAATTACATGCTATGAGGCCGATGCCAACCAGCTCATGCGCCCTACAGCAATGCTGGACCTTATGCAGGAGGCAGCGAACGTGAATGCTACGACTCTTGGATTCGGATTCGACGAAATGAAAGAGACAAATATCGCATGGGTGCTGTCACGTATGCACGTACGCTTCGACAAGCTGCCGGCATGGAGACAGGATGTAAAATTGGAGACATGGCACAAGGGTGTAGCAAAACTCTTCTATCTGCGCGACTTCATTTTGAGCGACACAGAAGGCAATGCCATGATAAAGGCCACTACTTCGTGGCTCATAATTGACATGAACACACGTCGCCTTATACGTAACAGCGATCTTGCGTCAAGCCCTGAGAAATGCACAAAGGAAGATGTTATTGCAGAGCCGGCCGACAAGGTAGTGGTGCCGGTTGACATTGAACCGGAGCTGGTAAGGAAGCACCCCGTCACATGGTCGGAGATTGACACTATGGGGCACGTGAACAATGTAAAGTATGTTGTCTGGGCAATCGATGCCGTTGAACAGGAAGTTGCAAGAGAGAGACCGCTCAAGGAGCTGCTGGTCAACTACGATGCCGAAGTGATGCCGGGAGACACTGTAAAGATATTCCGCACAAGACAAGAGACCGAAGAGGGCCTGGTATATTACATTACCGGAAAAGTCGGCGACAAGCAGAACTTCAGCGTAAAGCTAACCTTCTGAACAGAAGACATGGTTTACCTATAAATTAACAGCATCATTGCAGCGCTGCAATGATGCTGTTAATTTATAATGCAATAGCTATCGCTTACTTTATTATCAGTTCAAACGGCAAACGGGCCTGTATGTTGTCACAATCCTGTATGTTGCGGACAAACCTGATGCAATCGTAATAATCGCCCATTGCCTTGCGGAATGCAGTCTCCATGTAATCCTCCTGGTCACCTTCAAGAAGCTTTGTCATGAAGTTGCTTTCTTCGGGATAGGAGTTCACGCTATACTCATCGAGCCCGGCCCTCTGGGCTGCTATCGCTATAGCCTTGTCAAGGTCGCCTATCTCATCCACGAGACCCAGTTCCTTTGCCTTGCTGCCTGTCCACACGCGTCCCTGTCCAATCTTGTCGATATCCTCGACACTCATCTTGCGGCCATCGGCACAACGCTTCAGGAAGAGGTCGTAGCCGTCATTGACATAGTTCTGCATTATGGCACTCTCTTCGGGGCGGAAAGAGCGCGCAAAAGAGCCCATATCGGCCAGTTTGTTGGTCTTGACAACATCAAAGTCAAGGCCAATCTTCTCCTTCAGCAGTTTCTCGGCAACCGGGAACATGCCAAAGATACCGATAGAGCCTGTAAGTGTCGTGCTGTTGGCAACAATGCAGTCGGCCGCACATGAGATATAATAACCGCCTGATGCCGCACAGTCACCCATTGAGACAATCACCGGCTTGGCAGCCTTCAGCAAAACAACCTCACGCCATATCTGTTCAGAGCCGTATGCGCTTCCTCCGGGAGAGTTCACGCGAAGCACGACAGCCTTTACATCAGCATCTTCGCGCAACTCACGCAGTTCCTTGATTACCTTCTTCGAGTTTATTCCCTCATCGGCCGATGTAGAGCCGTCAATATCTCCCACTGCATAATACACGGCAATCTTTCCCTTGCCGGCATTGTTCAAGATATTATCCGTCTCGATCTTCTCCTTCACATCTTCCAATGTGGCAATTTCCAGTTTCCCGTCATTGCCTGTGCCGGCAAGAACTTTCAGATAATCCAGCACACCGTCCTTGTAGAGCAAGGTGTCGGCCAGCCCGCACTCGACATACTCTTCGGCCTGGCAGAAATCCATATATCGGTCGGCATACTCATTCAATTTATCAGCAGATATTCCGCGTGACTGTGCCACTGCATTTACCATATCACCCCAAATGGAACCGGCATATTCGGTAATCTGCTCCCTGTTCGCATCACTCATCTCAGTGGCAATGAACGGCTCAACAGCCGACTTGTATGTTCCCACCTTGAATATCTGCATCTCGACTCCTACCTTTTCCAAGAGATTCTTGAAGAATACCGGCTGAGCCGCCAGACCGTGCCACCCGATGCTGCCTTCGGGATTCACTATAACCTTGTCGGCTACTGTTGCCAGATAGTAGAGTTCCTGCAAATACTGGTCGCCATAGGCCACTACGAATTTGCCGCTCTCCTTGAACGAAGCAAGCTCACCGCGAATCTCCTCAAGAGAAGCAAGAGAAGCATCCATCACGCCCGCCTGCAGATATATTCCCTTTATATCGGGGTTATTCTTTGCCTCCTTGATGGAAGCTATTATATCCTCAAGCCCGTACGACTTCATATCGTCGCTCATCAGCGAAGCAAGAGGGTTTTCATCGGCACGTTCGGAGAGTGTGCCGTTAAGGTCCAGCATAAGGACAGAATTCTCCTTGATTCCTTCGTTGCCGCTTCCAGCTGACACAACAGAGCCTATCAAAGACACCAGCCCGAATATAAACAGAAAGCCGGCGACAAGAAGAGCTGCCAGACAGGCAAGCATCGTTTTAAAAAAAGATTTCATTGTAGTAGTTTTTAATTGTTATAAATGCATCCGTCGTCTTAGGACACACATCTAATATTGCAAAGTTGCAGGTTCTTACATAATGTTCACATAGTAGTACAGCATTCTTGTTGCTTTATCATACAACAGGAAGCTGCACTCGAAAGACAAATCGGGATTTCCGGGTTTGTATAAATATACCCCATCCGATACACTATCCAAATCTATACCGAGTTCACCCTCAAGCCACGACTGTTCGCTTATCGTACCATCAGGAATAGGCAAGGGTTTGGCTCCTGTAGAAATCAGATGCTCAATCTGCTCTTCGGCAAGAGCAACCTTCATCTTGATTTTTGAAGTGCCGTCACCGTTCGGGCACCACTGCTCCTCGAAAGCATATACCCAATGCTCCGTATTCTCTACATTCAATCCGTGCACTTTCCATAAAATGTATTCGGGAGTTCTCTCTACGAACCATGATGTGCACGATGCTAAAGAGAACAGCGCAAACAGCAAGAAAATATATCTGTATTTCATGGTTTACTTTTTTATTATCGTCTCACATTCCACATCTTGCTTGTACCGTCGGCATTGAACAGCACGTCGATGTTCGCACCGTTCTTCTCTTTTATGATTTCCCATGCACGCAACTGTATGAACTGGTCGGTTGTAAGCCCCAGCTCCTCCTGATAGGCTTTGTCGGCAATAGCACGCTGACGCTCGGCTGCCTCACGGGCCACAAGCATATCGCGTCTTGACTCTTCGGTGCGCTTTGCTTGCGTTGCTGCAGCTGTGGCATCCATCTCGGCCTTCTGCCTTTCATTCGGTATGGCACGGCCCACAACAACATTTACAACGTCAATCGGCAACTCGCCCTGTTTTGAGCTCAACAAGGTAATATAGTTCTGCATGTCATTCTTTACAAAGAGATTTATGGAATCGAGCACCTCGCGGTTACTCATAAGGTCGAACGGGCCATACTTTGATATGTAGCCACGTACGGTATTGCGATAGACCTCCTTTATTACAGAGTTATACCAGTTGACACCATAGTTCTTTACAAGCACCGGCGACATATTGTCCTTCACCTGCAACTGTATCTGCGTATTGAAATCGAGCAGAGTGTTATCGTTGGACGTTGCATCGTCGAGGTCCTCGTCATAGGCCTGAGGCAACATGTTCACAATAACATAATCGGTAGAGAGCCAGGTATATTCCAAACCTGTCTCAACAGGGCTCATATCGACACCACCGGTACCGAAAATCCATGGCTTATGCACCTTTACGCCTTCCTCTCCGGCCTCAGGCGCGACAGTGGTACAGGCTGACAATAAAATAGATGAGCAAATGGCACCAAATACAAAAATGTTCTTCATAATATTCTACGTTTTAATTGATTTTCCTATAGTAAGTCTATTAGCTCTTCCTTGCCTATTCCCAACATCTCGGCCTTGACCTTGAACAGGGGAAGCTCATTGGCTATAAACTCCCTCTTTACATTCTCCTTAACGCGTGCAACGGCACCGCCTTTCACGTAGTAGCCCATTCCGCGCTTGTTGTAGATTATATCCTGCGACTCAAGCAACTGATAGGAACGCACTATGGTATTGGGATTGACTCCCACCGATGCGCCCATCTCACGGACCGAAGGGATACGTTCCTCTTCGGGCCACTCGCCGCGCACAATTTTCTCCTGCATAAGATCTACATTCTGCAGGTATATCGGTTTATGTTCGTTATACTCCATAATCAATAGTTTACACGTTCAATTCTTCTATAAGTCACATAAAGAGAAACTGCAATGAACAGCAAGTAGCAAAGGTTCATAAGCTTTTCAACACCAAAATCGGAGATGAAATCACTTATTCTGTACAAGATATCATGACTTAAGTTGATTGCTATAATAGAAACGAGGATTACTGACACGAAAGATACAGCCATATATACCAGTATTGTCTTGATTATCTTCGATTTCCTGAAAATTGAATTGAACATCATCGACATCGAGATTGAGGCCATGAATGAGACTGCGATTGAAATGCTGAAACTGTAGCCATCGAAATCGATTACAAGCGGGTTATATACACCGATATCAATAAAGCCTCCCACACCGCAAATTGAGACAAGATACAGGAGTGCGTCACATGCAACCAATGTCACGTATGAAATCATCGGCAAGACAAACATGCATATCAGAAGCATAGAAGTGAATTTCTCAAGCGTACTTGCCGGCAACATGGCATAGGCATAGCCCTTCTTTCGGTCGTTCATGTACTTGTATGCCACAAAAGGGCCGATAAAGCATGAAATGCCGAAAAGGAAACCGAGCAGCGACTTTCTTCCAAGGAAGCCGATAGCGTTATCGAATACCACTGTTGTTATCCATGTGGCAAAGACAATGCATGCCATTGTTACAAGAACCTTTGTAAAACGCGGGACATAACTGCCGCACTCGTATGTAATGAGCTTGCCGAAACGGTTGAAATCAAATATCTCGTTCATTGTTACTTCTTTTTTGAATTTATGTAATTGAACAGCAGTTCTATATTCACTCTGCTCTCCTCTCCGTTTGTATTGTTGCTTATAGAGCAGCACCCGCCAAGACCGGGTTCTACATAAAGGGCATCCTCAGGAACATTAGCCGATATGTCGAAACGGTACTCGCTCTGTATATCGCTGACGCTCTTGTCGAGAAGCACTGCACGCTTGTCGAGAATCATTATATGGTCGAGCAGGTTCTCGACATCCCGAACCTGATGAGTCGAGATTATTATCGTGCGTTTCTCGTCCATTGCAGCAGCAACCATCTTGCGGAATTCCGCCTTGCTCGGAATATCAAGGCCGTTGGTGGGCTCGTCAAGGAAAAGATACTCGGTCCTGAGTGCCAAGGCAAGTGCCAGTATAGCTCTCTTGCGCTGTCCGAGAGAAAGAGTGGTAAACTTGCGTTCCGCATCTATCTCAAACTCCGAAAGCAGACGCGCGAACAGCTCGGCATCATAGTTAGGATAGAACTGTGCAACACCCGATGCATAATGACTTATACTCAAGTCGGGACCTTCGAAATCCTCCGGAACATAGAATATCTTTGAAAGGAAACCCGGCTTACGGCCTATAGGCGAACAGCCGTCTATCTCTATCGTACCCTGCTTTGTCGTGAGAAGACCGCACAACAGTTTGAACATGGTACTCTTACCCACACCGTTCGCACCAAGCAGACCATAGATTCTTCCAGGCCCGAATGATGTGGTTATATTATCCAGAACCTTGTAGCCTGAATAAGCGAATGACAAACCTTTTATCTCTATCATAGTGTATTAGTTTAATAGTACACCGCAAATATAAAACACAAATTCACTTCTTTCCAAATGAAACCGGATGTTTTTTTCATCAAAAACCAACTTTTCACATAAATTATAGAACATGGCTTAAAAAATTCATATATTCGCATAAGAAAATGTTTTTTAGAGATTAAACTGCATCAAACATATCCAATAATCATGAAAAAACTCTTTTTGGTACTTGTAGGCTTTTTATTAATATGTGCGTGCGCGCATGAGCAGAACAACACAACACGAAGTCTGCTGCCTGCACCGAAATGCATACAGCATGGCAACGGTTTTTTCACGGTTACCAAAGGAACGGTACTCTGCATTTCGGCACCGGAAGACGACAAGAATGCCATTACAAAGTTGTTTGGAGCATGGGAAGATATGCTTTCTGCAACAGAAAAACCTGCTGATGCTGACTGCATCGCAATGGAAATATGCGAAAAGGTCGATGGCATATCATCACCCGAAGGATACGCCATCGAAGTTACCGAAAAGGGAATCAAGGCCAGGGCGACATCGGGCGCCGGCCTTTTCTATGCAGCACAGACCTTGCTTCAGCTTGCCGACGGCGGGAATAGGATTCCGGCATGCAGCATAACCGATGAGCCGCAGTTCGGCTATCGCGGAATGATGCTCGACGTGAGCCGTCACTTCTTCGGCAAGGAGTTCATAAAGAAGCAGGTTGATGCCATAGCACGTTTCAAGATGAACCGTTTGCATCTGCACCTGACCGATGCTGCCGGCTGGCGCATTGAGATAAAGAAATATCCCCGACTGACCGATTTTGCAGCATGGCGCAAGCCTGCAATATGGAAAGATTGGTGGTTCGGCAGCCGCGAGTATGTAGAGAAAGGAAGCGAGGGGGCATACGGCGGATATTATACCCAGGACGACATTCGCGAGATTGTCGCATACGCCGCAGAGAGATATATCACCATTATACCGGAGATTGAGATGCCGGCACACAGCGAAGAGGTTCTTACTGCATATCCCGAACTATCATGCACCCACGAACCGTACAAGCAGGCCGACTTCTGCATAGGCAACGAAAAGACATACGAGTTCCTTGAGAACGTGCTCACCGAAGTGATGGAGCTTTTCCCGTCGGAGTACATTCACATTGGCGGGGACGAGGCCGGCAAGGCTTCATGGCCACACTGCCCATTATGCCAAAAGCGCATGAAAGAGGAGAACCTGAGTGATGTAAACGAGCTGCAGAGCTATCTTATACACCGTATCGAGAAATTCGTGAACAGCAAGGGACGGCTGATTATCGGTTGGGACGAGATTCTTGACGGAGGACTGGCACCCAACGCGACTGTAATGTCATGGCGCGGAACAGAAGGCGGAATTGCAGCTACAGAGAGCGGACACAAGGCCATTATGACTCCGGGCGGATACTGCTACCTCGACTCCTATCAGGATGCTCCGCATACGCAGCCAATGGCTTTCGGACCATACATGCCGCTGGAGAAGGTATATTCGTACAACCCTACAGACGGTCTAAAGGAAGAGCAGGCAAAACTTATATATGGAGTACAAGGCAACCTTTGGGTTGAGTACATCCCGACTGAAGAGCTTGTCGAGTACATGATTTACCCGCGTATTCTAGCAATTGCCGAGATTGGCTGGAGCAACCCTGCCGCACGCGATTACAGCGAGTTCAGGCAGAGGGCCGTAAAGAGTGTCGAGTGGCTAAAGGCAAACGGATACAATGCGTTTGACCTTGCTAAGGAGTTCGGCCAGCGCAAAGAGGCACTTACACCGTCGGAACACCTGGCTAAAGGAAAGAGCGTAGCATACAGCGCAAACGCACCGTTCAACGACCGCTACAATGCCGGCGGTGAAACGGCACTCGTTGACGGAATACATGGCGGCTGGACATACCTCGACGAGAAGTGGCAGGGATTCATAAAAGGCGGTATTGATGCCACCATTGACCTGGGCGAAGAGAGAGAGATAAGCTCCGTTTCGGCGGATTTCATGCAGATGTGCATACCGGACGTATGGTTGCCGGCAAAGGTTACAATATCTTTGTCGAGCGACAGCGCGGAGTTCAGGGATATTGCAACAATCGTGCACAATGTAGTGAGAGACGAAGGCCTCTCGTTCAAGAACTATGGCTGGAACGGCAAGGAGAAAGGACGATATGTACGATACCGCGCAGAGTGCGGTCCTCAGCGCGGCTGGCTCTTCACCGATGAAATTATAGTAAAATAATTCAATTAAGAAAAAACTTGCAACAGATTGACACCTATGAAAACAAGAACAATTCTAAGGAGCATGCTGGCTATGGCAATAGCTTTGCCGATGAGCCTTTATGCACAGACTGACGTAAACAGGGAGAAGTATCCCGATTACAGCGACAAGACCAACCCCGACTGGTCACTCATGCAACATACCCCCATGCAGAAGAGCGCGGCACGTACCGATGCTGTTCCTGCAGAACAGAGACCGGCATATATCAACAATGCCGATTTGAAATTCTTCCCGCCCGTATTCAACCAGGACGGAGGTTCATGCGGTTCGGCATCGCGCATATGCTACATGTTCACATACGAGCTCAACGCATACCGCAACCTCAGCGGAAAGATATCAACCAACTACTACCCTTCGCACTTTGTTTGGCTGCACACCAATACAAGTTCGGGCAAGAACGAATTCGTTACAAGCATTGGCGTGCCTTCGGCAGCGACATACGGCGGACAGACATACTCTTCACTTTTCGGTTATCAGGACTGCGCCGACAACGATTTCGGTTGGATGCAGGGATATGACAAATGGTTCGAGGCCATGCACAACCGTATGCTTGAGCCTGTTAACTTCCCTGTCAACGTTGGAACAGAAGAGGGCCGTGAGGCAGTCAAGAACTGGCTATGGAACCACAACGGCGACACAAGTTTCCAGGCCGGCGGTATCTGCGGTATAGGACTTGCAAGTTCCAACGGCAACTACAATGGTTCAATACCCAGCACTACGGTAAACAGGAATGCAGGTGTCGTAGGCAAGAAGTATGTCAAGGCATGGGGCACACAGGTTGACCATGCCATGACCATTGTAGGCTACGACGACCGGATAGAGTTCGACCTTGACGGCAACGGTGTCGCCGGAGAAGCAAGCAAGGACGAGATAGGAGCATGGATTCTTGTGAACTCTTGGGGAACATGGTGGGGCAACAGCGGTTTCATCTACTGCCCTTACGCCTACGGAGGCGCATCGTTCAACAGCGACGGTACATTTGCCCAAAACTGGTGGACACCTGAGATTTACAAGGTACGCAAGGATTACCGCCCATTACGCACAATAAAGCTTGAAATGGACTACTCACGCCGTAGCGAAATCAAGCTGTCGGCAGGAGTCTCGGCCGACATAAATGCGACAGCTCCCGAAAAGAGCATTGAATTCGAGCACTTCAAGTATGCCGGTGACGGAAACTACGGCAACACCAACCCGGCTCCGGAGATACCGATGCTAGGACGTTGGGCCGACGGCAAGCTCCACACCGAGCCTATGGAGTTCGGATATGACCTCACTGACCTTACTGCCGGATATGAGCGCAGCATGCCTCTGAAATATTTCTTCATCATAGAAACCAAGAGCTGGGGCAAGGGCAGCGGAAACATATACAACGCAGCGATAATGGACTATGAGTATGACGAGAACGGTGTGGAAACCCCGTTCGAGCTTCCTGACGGCAAGGTGGAGATAAAGAGTGCCGGCAACAAGACTGTCATTTCTGTTGTCGTATATGGCGAGCCTTACTATGCACCGCAGAATGTCTCATTCAGCGGAAACACGCTCAAATGGAGTGCACCGCTGCCATCTACAAACAAGATAGAGAAGTATATCATTTACCAGAACAATGTAAAGATTGCAGAAGTAGGGCCAAACATACTGAGCCATTATATTGCTTCAACAAACATCGACGGCATATTCAGCATAAGCGCACTTTATGAAGGAGGATTCGAGTCGCAGAAGCAGAACATTGCCGCTCCTATTGCCTTTGAGACAAACAATGTTTCTGTCAATCTCAAGAAATCAGGACTGAGAATCCCTGACATCTTCAGCACAAAATATGAGAATGCGACTATTGAGTTCTATATAAAGCCGAACTCTCTTGTATCTTGGAACCAGAGTGCAGGACCGGGTTGGGGCACATTCATGATGCACGCCGATGCTGACGGCAGCTTCACTGCCGGCTGGGACACCAATAACCGTAAGACAACATCCAGCTATCTGAGAGTGGGTACATGGAGCCATGTTGCAGTTACCGTACAAAGCAACAAGATGACAATATACATTGACGGACAGAACCGAGGCTCTATAACATCAAATATGTATAGCGGAATAGGCGGATTCGGAGATCTTGTCTTTACTGCCGATGTCGGTTCTTACAACAACGCATATACTGATGCTTGCATCGACGAGATACGTATATGGAACAGAGCGCGCCCGATAGCCGAAGTACGCAACGGAAGAAAATTCCAGTATTCGGGTTGCGTAAAGCCTGACGGCCTTATTGCATATTACAAAGGCGACCTTGTAACTGTTGACGGCAAACAGATGATGCGCGAGTACATCAGCGGCAACCATGCCGAAATACTCAACAACAATTATGAGGCGACAACTAGCACGGTTTCACTCACTAACCCGACAAGTACACTTACAGCAAGCATCAATGCTGTCAGCAGTGATGTATATGCCGGCATGCCGGTAAAGCTGTCGGCCACATACAGCGATGCCGCATCGGTTCTCAAATGGACCATTGAGGATGCCGGGATGAGCAATGTCGCCGTGCTTGAGCCTACTGTAACATTCAAGAGTGCTGGCGAGCAGAAGGTGGTGCTTGTAGCAGAAGACAGCAACGGCAACAGCGTCACCAGTGAAGTGACAATAAACGTGCTTCCTGAAAAGGAGGCCGATGCTACATTCCATGTAAGCAAGGACCCGATTATTATGGGCGAGAAGATATCGTTCATTGTAGATAACCCCATATTCGGACAGATGTACGAATGGACAATCACCGGTGCAGAGGAGGAAAAAGTCTATGGTCTTCACGGCAGTGCCGTATTCAACGATACCGGCAAACAGACAGTAACTCTGAAAGTCACGACTCTGACCGGACACAGCGTCACTTACACTGTTGAGGTGACAGTGCTTGAATCGGAGCCTGTCGCTGCATTCGAGATTACTCCGGGCGTCATTCTCAAGGGAGAGAAGACCTACTTGAAGGACGTATCCAAGTTCCACCCGACAGAATGGGAATGGGTTGTAGAGAACGAGGCCAAGACATATGTCATCAACGGCCAGCACAGCAGCCTTACACCTGCAGTATGCGGAGTATATAATGTAACACTTAACGTACGGAACGAAATCGGTTCGGGAACGACAACACGTGAGCGCGCAATAATAGTGTGCAATGCCGACAGCAAGAACGGTCTGAGCTTCGGCGGAAATGCCAAGGTAACAGCACCTTTCTCTACAGGACAAAGAAACGTGCTTACGGTTGAATGGTGGATGCGCCCGACACAACTCACAGAGAGATGTTTGGGTATAGGACAAAGCGAGGCTACATTCCTCATCAACACCGATGCTCAGGGCATAATGTCACTCTATGCAAACAACTATGCCGGCAAAAGCCAGCCCGGATATGTGATTGCAAACGAATGGCACCACTATGCAGCAATACTCGACAACGGCTTTGTCGATTACTACCGCGACGGCAAGTACTTCTCGACAAGCTACGTTTCAACCAATGCATACATACCATCTCTCAGCTCGATTGCTATCGGCTACGATGGAGCAAACATGAACGGACAGATTGACGAGTTCCGTGTCTGGAGCAGTGTTGTTAAGGATGATGCCCTGCTGGCAGTGTGCAACGCGCCGATAGAGAACCCTGCCGCATACAGCGACCTCATGCTCTATTACGACTTCAACCAGTCTGGAGGCGACGTGATTGACCGTACAGGAAACGGGCATGACGGTGTACGTAGCGGATTCGGCCCCGACGGCGATGCATGGGGACTCTCCAGAGGTGTTTTCTGCCTCAACACCGAGCCTGTATCATCAGACGGTGATGTTACAAGCACCTACCTTAAGAACTACCAGCAAGCGTTCATTATCGACAACGGCAGGATTATCAACCCGAACAGCACAACCAAGCGTTTCTACGCAATCAAGTACTGGATATTGGAAAACGCACCTGTTTCGGGTGACGTAACAACCGGTGCGCATGTCGATGGAAACAAGAACAACTGCATGACATTCACATCGGGATGGGACGGATTCGGAACACTCACAGACCACAAGGCATACCAGACCATCACCTTGCCAGCCGGCAGCTACAAATTCACTGCCGATTACCATGAAAAGTGGGAGGGGCAGTGCGGAAACAGCTACCTTGTTGTCGATGAAGGTGCAGGGCTGCCCAACACAGCAGATATTTCCAATGCGCTTGCATACACAAACATGCAGGACAAAGAGAATACTATGTCGAACAGTGTAAGATTCACCCTTAAAGAGGAGACAGAAGTATCGCTCGGTCTTCTTGTAAACCTCGACGGCATGAACTGTATGGTTATAAAGAAGTTCACGCTTGAACGTGGAAATACCGAATATCTCGATGCGAACTATGAGAATGCAACTTCAATAGATTGCATTACCGAAATTGTAGAGAACAATGGCGACAATGCTCTCTATGACCTGCAAGGACGCAAGGTACTCTACCCCGAAAAGGGAAGGATTTACATAAAGAACGGCAAGAAATTCATTGCAAAATAACAAAACAGACTTCAATCATGTATAAATTCAAGCCAATTCTAAAGTCGATGCTATGGGGAGGTGAAAAGCTCATCCCTTACAAAGGCATTGATTCGGAAAAGAAATCGGTAGGCGAAAGCTGGGAGATTTCTGGAGTAAAGGATAACGAATCGATCGTTGCTGAGGGCCCGGATGCAGGCATGAGCCTGCCTGAGCTCATAGCACGCGACAAGGCTTTGCTGCTAGGCAAGAGCAATTACGAGAGATTCGGGAAAGAGTTCCCTCTCCTTATAAAGTTCATTGACGCACGTCAGGACCTATCGATACAGGTGCACCCCAATGACAAGCTTGCATGGGAGCGTCACCAGTCAAAGGGAAAGACCGAGATGTGGTATGTCGTTGATGCCGACCCAGGTTCCCGCTTACGTTCGGGCTTCGCCAAACAGGTTACTCCCGACGAGTATGAGCAGAGCATCGCCGACAACACCATAACCGACCTGTTGCAGGAGTATGACATACATGCCGGTGACGTATTCTTCTTGCCGGCAGGACGTATTCACTCCATAGGTGCCGGTGCGTTCATTGCCGAGATACAGCAGACATCGAACATAACATACCGCATATACGATTTCAACCGATGCGACGACAACGGCAACCCTCGTGAACTGCATACCGAAATGAGCAAGGCGGCAATAGACTACACTGTACTGCCCGACTACCGCACATACTACGATGCACAGCCCGACACGCAGACACAGCTTGTGTCGTGCCGATACTTCACGACATCGCTCCTGAAGCTTACAAAACCATACGGAATGGAGCTTGCAGAGCTCGACTCATTCGTGATTCTTATATGCACCAAGGGCTACGGAACCGTTACCGGAAGCGACGGGAACAGTGTTGCCATACGACAAGGCGAAAGCATCCTGGTCCCGGCAACTGAAACCGGATTGGAAATTGTTCCGGAGTGTGAAATGGAGATACTGAGCAGCTGGATATTGGAATAATCCGGCATACCATAAGAATAGCAGAGAGTGCACGGTGCACTCTCTGCTATTCTTATGCATCTGTATTGTCTCAGCAACGGTTGATATAGTCGCATGCCGACTGGGCACAACGCTCGCCATCGACAGCTGCCGACACGATACCGCCGGCATATCCGGCACCCTCGCCGCAGGGGAAGAGTCCCTCTATCCCTACATGCTGCAGGGTTTCATTGTCGCGTAATATACGTACCGGTGAAGAGGTGCGTGTCTCTACGCCTATCATCGTGGCCTCGCTTGTAAGAAAACCGCGTGAAGTGCGCCCGAAATGTTCAAAGCCCTGCTTAAGACGGTTCGAAACGAACTTGGGTAGCCAGAAGTGAAGCGGAGACGAGATGAGCCCCGGAGCATAGGAACTGCGCGGAAGGTCGTAGCTCAGCTTGCCACGCACAAAGTCGGTCATGCGCTGCGCAGGTGCTGTCTGCCTATGGTTGCCCATTACCCAGCAAAGGCGTTCGAGACGCTCCTGAAAATTCATTACACGCAACGGAGAACCGGGAGAAACAGCCTCAATATCCTCGCAGTCGATTTGCATGTCGGGCAAAAGCACATCTTCGGGATTCACCTGAACTACCATTCCCGAATTGCTCCATGCACCGCCTCTGTGCGAAGGAGACATGCCGTTTACAAGAAGTTCCTTCGATGATGAGGCCGACGGAATGACAACACCGCCGGGACACATGCAGAAGCTATATACCCCCCTGCCATCGACCTGAGTCGTGAAGCTGTATTCCGCTGCAGGCAGATATTTGCCACGGCCCTTGGGAGAATGGTACTGAATACAGTCTATAAGTTCAGACGGGTGTTCAAGACGCACTCCCACCGCGAAACCTTTTGCTTCAATGGCAATATCGTGGCTATGCAGCCAACGATAAACATCCTTTGCCGAATGTCCTGTAGCGAGAATAACGGCAGGGGCGAGAATTTCGCCTTTGTCGGTGCGAACTCCCTCTATGCGTCCGTTCCTCACAAGCAGTTCTTCCATACGTGTCTCGAAACGGACCTCTCCGCCACACTCTATTATCCTGTTGCGGATATTCTCAATGACACGAGGGAGCTTGTCTGTTCCTATATGTGGATGCGCATCGGCCAGTATCGTAGGGCTTGCACCATGCTGGCAGAAGACATTTAGGACACCCTCGATGCTGCCGCGTTTCTTGCTTCGGGTATATAGCTTGCCGTCGGAGTATGCACCTGCCCCACCCTCACCGAAACAGTAGTTCGATTCGGGATTCACCTTGTGTGTACGTGCAATGGATGCCAGGTCAACCTTGCGGGTGCGCACATCACGCCCTCGCTCCACGACAATGGGGCGCAAGCCGTTCTCTATAAGCTTCAAGGCTGCAAAAAGCCCGGCAGGACCTGCGCCTACAACAACCACAGCCGGCTTGCCTTCGACATTCCCGTAATTGCGGCTGACATATTCTTCCTCCGATGGAATCTCATTGACAAAGACACGCACTGAAAGATTTATGTATATGACACGCTGACGTGCATCGATGCTGCGGCGCAATACACGCACTGCACTTATCGTGCGCACATCCATACCCTTTTCATGCGCAATGTAACGCATAAGCGATTGCTCGTTGGCAACCTCGTGCGGCTGCACTCTTATCTGAAATTCATGTATCATCTTATCCGAATATTAAGCGGAACGCCTCTTCCACCTTATTCACCGGCAATACCTCAATCCCGAAGCGGGAGGTATCGAGACGTTTTATATTGCTCTTAGGAACTATTATCTGCTTGAAGCCGAGTTTTGCAGCTTCGGCTATACGCTGCTCAATGCGGTTGACGGGACGTATCTCGCCCGAAAGGCCTACTTCACCCGACATGCATATTGTAGGCTCAATCTCCACGTCCATATTGCTCGAAAGAATTGCACTTATAACCGAAAGATCTATTGCCGGATCATTCACACGCAAGCCTCCTGCAATGTTGAGATATACGTCCTTCTGTGCGAGCTTGAAGCCGACACGTTTCTCAAGAACTGCGAGAAGCATGTTCATTCGACGTATGTCAAAGCCTGTTGCCGAACGCTGTGGAGTGCCGTATGCCGCACTGCTGACCAGTGCCTGAGCCTCAATAAGGAAGGGGCTCACACCCTCTATTGCAGAAGCTATGGCAACACCGCTCATTCCTTTGTGGCGGTCGCTCAGCAAAAGTTCCGACGGGTTTGTAACCTGACGCAGCCCCTCACGCCGCATTTCGTATATACCCAGTTCGGCTGTACTTCCGAAACGGTTTTTTATAGAACGCAACACGCGGTAGAGATAGTGCTGGTCACCCTCGAACTGTATTACGACATCGACAATATGCTCAAGAATCTTTGGGCCGGCTATTGCTCCGTCTTTTGTTATATGCCCGATGAGAATCACCGGCACATTGTTCTCCTTGGCAAACTTCAGCAGCATGGCAGTGCACTCGCGCACCTGCGACATGCTGCCGGGGGAAGAATCGACCGCCTCGCTGCACATTGTCTGTATCGAGTCTATCACAAGAAGTTCAGGCGATATGTTCTTTATATGAGTAAAGACCGTTTCGAGCGAAGTTTCGCACACTATATGGCAGTTCCCGGCCTTGTGAGGTATTCTGTCGGCACGAAGCTTTATCTGCTGCACACTCTCCTCGCCCGACACATAAAGCACCTTACGCGCCGGCAGTCCGAGTATCGTCTGCAGTACAAGTGTCGATTTGCCTATTCCGGGTTCACCACCCAACAGCACAAGCGAACCTGGCACAAGTCCTCCGCCAAGCACACGGTTCAGTTCACCGTCACCCATGTCTATACGAGGAAGCGCATCAGCTGCGACATCATCGATAAGCACCGGTTGCGACTGCAAGGCATTGCCGCCTGCAGATGCGGTACGTGAAGCAGGAGTATTGCGTACAACCTTTTCTACAAAGCTGTTCCATGCACCGCACGACGGGCACTTGCCTGCCCATTTAGGCGACTCATAACCGCATTCGTTGCACAAGAAGATTGTCTTATCCTTTGCCATATATCCAAATAAATATCTTTTTGTTTGTTATTTTCTGTAAACAGGCATTTGGCCTCTTACATTATCGGGAACCAGATAAAAACTGCCACATCCCATACTGCATGCGATATTATTATCGCTGCAAAATGCTCAGGGAAGAAACGGTAGAGCAAACCCCATACCAAGCCTGCCACAAGAGCAGCCATGACAAGCATGAAATTGAACGAACTTGCATGCACCAGAGCATATATAAGCGTAGTGACTGCAAAGCCTATATTCGGATTCCACCTTGCCGAAAGGCTCTTCTGCACATATCCTCGCCAATAGATTTCCTCGGCCGGGCCTATAAGGAAAAGCATTAATGCCGTGAGCAGCCAGGGCGATTCACCCTCTTTCATTCCGTATATAGTATCGACCTGCGGACGTGCAAAGTCAAACATCAGCTGCGAAAGCTTGTCACCTACCCAGAAGACTCCCCACAATGCTGCAGCAATAGCGACTCCGAGAACGACCTCGCGAGGCGTTATCTTGACACTCCTCCACCAGCCCGGAGCAAAATGGGTTGCCATGAGCGAAAGCACACATGCCGAAGCAGTCATCGCCCACCAGAAATTCACATGCGGTGCAGTCCAGGGAGTAAACATTACAGCCCAAAGAATTGCTGCAACCGCTATTGTCAACAGAACCTTCCTCATACCAAAGATGCTATAAAGAATGATACTACAAGCAAAAGACTGAACATCAGCTGCAGTTTGGCGGTAGCCTCGTCAACTCCTACGACAGCCTGCATGCCCTCTTTTGGGAACAGGAGTGCCTTGCGCGAGTTGTCTATGGCAGGTTTCAATGCCAAGAGGACAATCAGCGACCACAACGGCATGGAATTGTATATTATACAGATTGCCACCCATACGAAAGGTACTGTCACTTCCATGCAGTATATAAACGCCGATGCACGCTTGCCGGCGAGCATCGCAAAGGTATGTATTCCGGCACGCTTGTCATGCTCGATGTCGCGGGTGTTGTTTATATGAAGTATGCCCACAGTTATAAGGCCTATAGGCAGGACAAGCCAAAGCACATCCATGACAAATGCTCCTGTCGCGACATAGGATGTGCCCAAAACCGGCAACAGAGAGTATGTAAGGAATATGTCAATATCACCCATTGCATGATACTTGAAGAACGGATACATCATTGTCAGAGCTATACCGGCCAATCCAAGATAAAGGGTCGGCAAGCCAGTAGCCAGCATAAGCGACAAGCCCGACACTGCAGCGACCGCAAGCAGCAGAAGCGAAAGGCACTTTATTTCACTGGGGAGAAATTCACCGCTAGTGATTGACATTCCGCCTATGGTATCTTCACGGTCAACACCCCGCTTGAAATCGGAATAGTCGCTCCAGGTGTTTCCTGCAGCATGGAAGAGAATTACGCTCAAAAGTGTCCATAGGCCGACCGGCCAATTGACCTCAAAACCTCTCCAGTACAGGAATGCCAATGTAACGGCAACAGGCATTGAGGATGCCGGAAATGACCAAGGACGGGTTGCAAGGAACCATTCCTTGAATGTATGTCTTTTTCTTTCCATAAGATAGGTATAGCTCTAATATATGGCAAAGATAAGCAATCTCCGCTTTTATATTCCAACATATTTTCATATTTTCGCTTTTGATTTATGAGAAGATACAGCGAAACATCGAATGCCTACAAAGGCACTGCCGTCTCCCTCTACTTTGTCGAAGGCAAAAGGAGCAGGAACATAAACCGCTACATACATGGTCACATGGGATACATCAAATCCTACATGTCACAGCGCGGGGTACGCCTTAATGCCTTTGAGACAACCTCTACAGCCCTGTTCGGAAGACGTTCGATAAAGAACCTCCTGTTACGCCAATACCCCACGCTGACAAAAGAGGAGTTGGATGCACGTACTGCGGAGTTCAGAAAGAGCAGTAGGAAGAACCTATGCAGCAAGCTCTATTTCATTATTGGCACAAGCATTGACAAAGACGGGAATTGCATTGCCGATATTCTGTGCGAAGATGGATTCGACGGGGAGAAATGCGACTACAAGGAGTTGCTGTTCCGTTTTCTTGACGAGGCTGTATGCTCCGTAATAAAGAAAGAGTGCTTTGAAAGCAATTTCTCCTTAAGCGGATTACGATACAAGTTGCCCGAAACAGAAGAGTCCGACCCGTACAACAGAGATTGGAGTGACGGAGAATTTCTTGGCAATGATCTGCTTGCAAAAAGCATATGCAACGAACGATGCACAACCATCAGCCCTATACGTTTCGACAACAACTTCAACATATCATTACCTTTATACCCACAGATAACAATAAAGTTGGAACCGTTGCCAAAGGCTCTGTACATACTTTTCCTAAGCCACCCAGAAGGGATAGTCTTGAAGGATATACAGAATTATGAAACAGAACTGAAGGATATATACCGCACAATTTCGGGACGGAAGAACCCTAGTGTAATAGAAAGGGTATTCAAAGGTGTCACAAACCCGATGGAAAATCAGTTGCATCGGAACCTCTCCTTAATAAGAAAAAGTTTTATGAGCAAACTCAACTACGAGCTTGCCAAGAACTACATACCGGGGCATAACCGTGCAAAAGCCCATATTATTCCTATTGAAACAAGCCTAATAGAGTTCCCGGAAATTATCTGACCCGACAGATATACCTCAAGCAATCTCTAAATAATTCTAAAACAGTTTCCCAAAATACGCAAAGTCCATTGCTGATTAACGTTATTTTGATAAATTTGCAGATTCTAACCGAATAAACAATTCAAGCAAGAACTGATGAAAGTGATGAAATTCGGCGGTACATCTGTTGGTTCCGTCAATAGCATATTAAATCTCAAGAGCATTGTTGAGACTGCGGCAGACAAGGAAAACGTGATTGTCGTAGTATCGGCACTTGGCGGCATAACCGACAAGCTCATAAAAACCTCGCAGCTGGCCGTAAACGGCGACCCGGCCTTCAACGAAGAGTTCAGGCAGATAGTTGCACGCCACCATGAACTGATAGAAGGCATTATCCCCGATGATGGGAAACGCATTGCATTGCTGCAGGATGTTGACAAGTTGCTCAATGAGCTGGACAACATCTATCAGGGTCTTGCCCTCATCAACAACATAACCCCGAAAAGCGAAGCTACCATAGTAAGCTATGGCGAGAGAATATCTAGCCGCATCGTTACCGCGCTCATCGACGGTGCCGTACGCTACAACTCACGCCAGTTCATAAAGACTGAGGTAAAGCACAGCAAGCATATCCTTGCAAGCGAAGAGACAGACAGGCTGATACACAACTTCTTCGACGGCAGCAAGGAAAGGATAATTGTAGTACCAGGTTTCATTGCCCAGGACAAGGAGAGCGAAGAGATAACAAACCTGGGACGTGGAGGAAGCGACTATACAGCTGCCATACTGGCAGCAACGCTCAATGCTGGATGCCTGGAGATATGGACCGATGTTGACGGCTTCATGACAGCTGACCCGCGTGTAATAAACAATGCATATACGATAAGACATCTGAGTTATGTAGAGGCTACAGAGTTATGCAACTTTGGTGCAAAGGTCGTATATCCCCCTACTATCTACCCTGTATTCAAAGCGAATATACCTATAAAGATAAAGAACACTTTCAACCCCGAAGGTGAAGGCACCGTAATTGATGCGCAGAGCGAAGACGAAGGACGCTTGATCAAGGGAATCTCAAGCATCAATGATACAGACCTTCTTACCGTGCAGGGACTTGGCATGGTGGGTGTGGTAGGTGTGAATCACCGCATATTCCGCGCTCTTGCAAATGCCGACATAAGCGTGTTCCTCGTCGCCCAGGCTTCGTCAGAGAACAGCACATCGCTCGGATTGCGTCATGCCGACTCGGCAAAAGCATGCGAGGTCCTGAACAAGGAGTTCGAGAAGGAGATTTCAATGGGCCTCATGGAGAATGTGAGAGCTACCGGCGACCTCTCTACCGTTGCCATTGTGGGAGAGAACATGCGTCACAATGCCGGCATCATCGGCAAGCTGTTCCAGACACTCGGACGCAACGGAATAAACGTCATTGCATGCGCTCAGGGCGGCCAGGAGACAAACATATCGTTCGTGATTGAATCGGGATTGCTGCGCAAAACACTTAATGTAATCCACGACTCGTTCTTCCTTTCGGAATACAAGGTTCTGAACCTCTTCATCTGCGGTATAGGAACTGTAGGCAGCAGCCTCATCGAGCAGATAGCATCCCAACAGGAGAAGCTGAAGAAAGAGCACTCACTGAAGCTGAACATTGTGGGCATAGCCAACAGCCGCCATGCAATATTCGACCGCGAGGGACTCGATCTCAACAACTACCGTGCAGTCCTTATGGAGAGCAAGGAGAGCAACATCATGAACCTGCGCGACGAGATAATAAGCATGAACATCTTCAATTCGGTGTTCGTAGATTGTACTGCCAACGGCGAGGTGGCATCGATATACGGCGACCTGCTCTCACGCAACGTAAGTGTTGTCGCTGCCAACAAGATAGCGGCATCGGGAGACTACGCCACATACTGCAACCTTAAGCAGATTGCGCGCCAGCGCAATATAAAATATCTGTTTGAGACAAATGTAGGAGCAGGACTTCCTATCATCAACACAATAAACGACCTCATCAACAGCGGCGACAAGATTCTGAAGATTGAGGCTGTGTTGAGCGGTACACTGAACTTCATATTCAATGTACTGAGCAGCGACATACCTTTGAGCGAGGCAGTACGTCTTGCACAAGAGAAGGGCTACAGCGAGCCCGACCCGCGCATAGATCTCTGCGGCAAGGATGTCATAAGAAAGCTTGTAATCCTTGCACGAGAGGCTGGACATGCCATTGAGCAGAGCGACGTCGAGGCCAATCTGTTCATTCCGCAGGAACTCTTCGAAGGAACGCTTGAGAACTTCTGGGCAGAGCTTCCACAACTTGACGAACTGTTCGAGAAGGAGCGCAGAGAACTTGTTGCAGAAAAGAAACATTGGCGCTTCATTGCCAAGTACGAGAACGGTAAGGGAAGCGTTTCGCTATGCAAGGTAAACGAACGTCACCCGTTCTACCACCTCGAAGGCAGCAATAATATCATACTCCTCACAACCGAGAGATACAAGGAGTATCCTATGCTGATACAGGGATACGGTGCAGGTGCAGGTGTAACGGCAGCAGGTGTATTTGCCGACATCATGCGCATTGCAAATATCTGACAGATATTTGCAATAAAAAAGAACAAAACAGCATCCATTATTGTTATATATTCATGCCCTGAAGCAATGGGCCGGAACTACAAAAAGACAACAAAGTGGATACTGCAAAGTTTAGGAGAGACCTGCTTGAAGTACAGTCGGAGCTGCAACGCTTCGCCTACAAGCTGACGGCAGACAAGGAAGAAGCGAATGATTTGTTGCAGGAGACGTCATTGAAGGCACTTGCCAACATGGACAAATATACACCCGACACGAACTTCAAAGGATGGGTATATACCATAATGCGCAACATCTTCATCAACAACTACAGGAAGGAGATACGTGACCAGACCTTTGTTGACCATACAGACAACCTATTCCACATAAACCAGCCGCACGAGCTGGAGAACTACACCACAGAGAACAACTACGACAGCAAGGAGATATACCGTGTCGTACATAGCCTGCCACGTGAATACCGCATTCCGTTCTTGATGCACATTTCGGGATTCAAGTATCGGGAGATAGCCGAGAAGCTAGGGTTGCCGCTAGGCACTGTAAAAAGCAGGATATTCTTCACCAGACAACAGTTGCAGAGACTGCTGAAGGACTATAAATAAAAACAGGCTGACCTAGGTCAGCCTGTTAGATGTAAACCCGGTCAAAGGTTTCACTTACTTCTCTTGTCGTTCTCTATCAGTTCCAGAAGACGCTTGATAGCCTCATCTTCCGGGATATTCTTCTCTACGCACTCTTTCTTGCGATAAAGCGAAACCTTGCCTCTGGCAGCACCGACGTAGCCGTAATCGGCATCGGCCATTTCACCCGGACCGTTCACGATGCATCCCATGACACCAATCTTGAGCCCCTTGAGATGAGCTGTAGCAGCCTTGATGCGCGCCAATGTACCCTGAAGGTCGTACATGGTACGGCCGCATCCCGGACATGCGATATATTCTGTCTTGCTTATGCGGGCACGTGTCGCCTGAAGAATACCGAACATTATTGAGTTCAGTTCGGCAGCCGTGCCCGAAGGATTCTCAATCCACAGACCGTCAACAAGACCGTCAATGAGCAATACTCCCAAATCGGCAGCAGCCTTTATGCGAAGAGTTTCTATGCTCTCCTCGTTATATGCCCGGCGCACGATTACAGGAGCCTGGATATCCTCAATCATAAGCCTATGCACAACTGCGCGCAACTCGCCAACGGCATTGACATGCCGGGATGATGCTACCAGTACAATATTCTTGAGCGATTTTATCCTGGCAATATTATCGGGAGTGAGGTCACTGTATGCAACAGCTACAAAAGCACCGTCGGAAGCACTATCCAATGAAAGCATCTCCAGTTCACCTGCGATGAAATCAGGTGCAATATCGGCATCAGTTACAGCACCGCCGACAACAACAGGGAGATTCTTGCCACCGACAATACCCACCGCTAAAGTTGCTCTGCGCTGAGGTTCCTCATAATCGAAACATGGAGCAACGGCAGCATCTATCAATGGTTGCCCCTCACGCAATGTAACATAGCCGGCCAGTTCTTTTGCTACCGGTATCTCGTTTTCGGGAGCCTCGGCAAGTGACACGCGGAGCGTATCACCAATACCGTCGGCAAGCAATGCACCGATACCGACAGCACTCTTTATACGGCCGTCCTCGGCATCGCCGGCTTCGGTTACGCCAAGATGCAACGGATAGGATATCCCCTCCTCGGCCATTACACGCACAAGACGGCGCACCGTCGTCACCATCATTGAGGTGTTGCTGGTCTTTATTGATACAACAACATCGTTGAACTGCTCATCACGGCATATACGCAGGAACTCCATACATGACTCGACAACACCCGACGGTGTATCACCGTAACGGCTCATTATACGGTCGCTGAGAGAGCCGTGGTTCACACCTACACGCACAGCCTTTCCCTCGGCCTTGCATATATCGAGGAAAGCGACAAAACGCTCACGGAGACGTTTCAGTTCGTCGGCATACTCAGCATCGGTATAGTCTATCTGCTTGAATGTACGCGCAGCATCGACATAGTTGCCCGGATTGACGCGCACTTTATCGGCATACCTCGCTGCCGTGTCGGCAACAGATGCATTGAAGTGCACATCGGCAACAAGAGGGACATTGCAGCCACGAGCCTTGAGCTGCTCCTTTATGCTGCCCATGTTCACCGCTTCGCGGTTACCCTGAGTAGTAAGGCGCACAAGTTCTCCGCCTTTCCCGACAATGCGCAACACCTGCTCCACACTGCCGTCGGTATCCATAGTGCTGGTATTCGTCATGGACTGAACCCGCACCGGATTGCCATAACCTATTGCTACACCGCCAACCTTAACCTCGACACTCTTGCGTCGGGAGTAGTTGAAGAGATTTATTTCAGTTTGTCTTGTACTCATACTGCAGTTCTTTAAGGTCCTCGTTGGCCTTCTCTATCTTCTTCTTGAGATTCTCCTTGTATGCGGCCAAACGCTCTGCCAGCTCTGCATCGGCGAGCGAAAGCATCTCCACAGCAAGTATTGCCGCATTGAGCGATGCGTTCACACCCACTGTAGCAACCGGAATGCCCGGAGGCATCTGTACAATCGCCAATAGAGCATCCATACCGTCAAGGGTGCTGTTGATAGGTACACCTATTACCGGCAACGTGGTGCTTGCAGCAATTACGCCCGGAAGATGAGCCGCCATGCCGGCTGCTGCTATAATGATTTTTACGCCCCGTTCCTTTGCTCCCTTTGAAAAGGCTTCTACCGCCTCCGGAGTACGATGAGCCGACAGAGCATTTACCTCGAACGGCACCTTCATCTCGTTAAGGAAATCCGTTGCTTTCTTCATCACGGGAAGGTCGGATGTGCTTCCCATTATAACGCTTACTATTGCTTTCATTGTTCTGATTTTCTAAGATGTTAATATTCGGGAATATCAAGGTCTCTCCTTTATCACGCCTTTGCGGTAGGCATAAAGAAGACGTTCAAGGTCGGCAATCTTGACCATTATGCCACGGCCTATATCGGTATCACGTACCTTCTCACGCTCCCCTACCATTTCGACGATATTTATAGTACCGTGAATGTCCGTACCGTTCAGGACCGCCTCCTCGGTTGAGGTAAACGGTGTAAGCTGCACGAGTTCAAAACCTCGGCTATGATATACAAGTGTGTATCCGGCTATACCGGTCCTGTTATGGTATATCTTGGAGAAACCTCCGTCGATTACCATAAGACGGCCACCGGCCTTTATCGGGGTCTCTCCCTTGAACACACGCACGGGAACGTGCCCGTTGATTATATGGCGGTGATTGCCCTTGACACCGAACTCATCGAGTATGCGGTCGCACACGTCGGGATTGTCGCGCAGGATATAGTACCACCCCTTTGGCTCCTTCTGTACCTCCTTGTCATCGAGAAGGTAACGCTCGAACGTGGCCATTCTCGCCTTTCCGAAAAGGGGTGATTCCGGACCGCACCACAGGTACCAGAAGAAATCGGCATATCTGTTGCGCACCTCCGGAGCGACATCATTGTCGAATGCAGTACGTGCCATGCGCTCAACCTTCTTGAGCAATTCCTTTCCTTTAACCGGCACACCGTCGAACACGACCTCGCGCATTGAGCCGTCTTCGTTAATGGGTACTGCGGCGTGGAACATCAGGTTCGAGTTGTATATGACATACATTCCGCCACGCATAAGCAAGCAGTTGACATGATTCTGCAAACGCTCGCTGCGCATGAATGAGTGACGCAGACGGTCTATGACATCCTGTTCTTCAGGAGTAAGGGCATAAGGGTTGTTCGGGTCGAGCGTAGGCCATAGCTTGTCCTTCATCTCATACTCCTTGCCCTCTATGGTTATAATGCCACGCTTCTTGTCTATGAACTCCATGAGACAACGGTCCTTCATTCCCCATTCGGGATGATCCATTGCTATCTGTCCCGACAATTTGAACTCGATGACGGATATTGCCTTGTGCATCTGTGCTATCAGGCGCACATCTTTCTCGTTGAAATTCGTGCGTTCCTCATCGACGCGAGGCTGGTAAATCTCGCATGGGTCATCGGCATACTGCTCCATGGCAAATGTTGCAAGAGGAACCATATTTATTGCATAGCCGTCTTCTAAGGTTGTCATATTGGCATCGCGGAGCGAGAGACGCAGCACGCTTGCGATACAGCAGCGGCAGCCTGCTGCCGCACCCATCCATAGCACATCATGGTTTCCCCATGTTATATCAAGATGATGGTACTCGCAGAGTGCATCCATTATATGATGTGCACCGGGTCCACGATCGAATATGTCGCCCAGAATATGCAGACGGTCGATAACCAGACGCTGGATGAGATAGCACAATGCTGTTATGAAATGGCCAGCACGTCCTGTCCCGATGATTGTCTGTATAATTACGCTGAAGTATGCCTGCTTGTTCTGGAAATCATTGGCTTCGTGCATAAGTTCCTCGATGATATAGGCATACTCCTCAGGAAGGCTCTTGCGCACTTTGGAACGTGTATATTTCGATGACACATTGCGGCATACGACTATAAGACGGTTCAGCGAACTTACATAGTACTCTTCGAGATTCTGCTGCGACTGACGTACCAGTTTGAGTTTCTCTTCGGGATAGTAGATAAGAGTACAGAGGTCCTTCTTCTCCTCTTCCGTTATCGTATTCCCGAAAAGCTCGTTTACTTTTCGTTTGATGTTGCCCGATGCGTTACGCAGAATATGCTGGAACGCCTCATGCTCGCCATGAAGATCGGCCAGGAAGTGCTCTGTAGGCTTGGGCAAATGCAATATCGCCTCAAGATTTATAATCTCGGTTGTCACGCTCGGCACTGTAGGAAAATCACGTGCCAGCAGACGAAGATAGCGAATATCTTCCTTAACCTCTTCGAGTGTTACTTGCGGTTTTGACATATATCTATTCTTTACAGGCAGACACCGTATGACGGCACACTACCCCTAATTTGACCTATTACCGCAAATTTACTGTTATTTTTGCAAAAAGGCAAAGAATATATAATTTTTAAGAAGAGCAGTTCACTGCGTTGTTCCGAAACCCTCGGAAACGAACGGAAGTGCCATTCTCAAAGCCTCCTGCCAATATTGCCATGTATGTCCGCCGTCACGTACACGCAACTGGTAAGGAATACGTTTCTTGCGCATCTCCTTTATAAAATCCATATTGTTGTCGAAAAGAAAATCGTCATCACCGACATCAATGAACCAACGCACAGTTGCAATATCCCTGCACTGCTGCTCCGTAGCACTCTTCACGAATTCTATATTGTTATTGTCTATGACACTGCGCATGAATGCCACTCTGCGGCTATTCGGGTCATGGCTAATCCAGCTGTTTTCAACCATTCCCATAAGGGCACTCATGGCATACGCACTGGAAAACATGCCGCTATGACGCAAGGCATAGCCGGTTGTGCCGCCTCCACCCATAGAGAGACCGGCAATGGCACGGTGCTGTCTGTCGCCTATTATACGGTACTTTTCTTCGACATGCGGAACGAATTCCTGAAAGAAAAAGTCCTCATATTGCCAGCCGGACGCATTGAAATAGCCGTCAAACGAAGTTCCGGCATCGGGCATTACAATAACCATCTCAACAGCCTTGCCTGCTGCAAATATCTCTGTCGCAATATTTGCCACATTTCCCTTGTCGCGCCATGCAGTGTGAGTGTCGGTAAGTCCATGCAGAAGATACAGCACCGGAAACTCTTTTTCCTTCTCTCCATAACCTGCCGGAAGGTATATGCAGTACTTCTTTGCACACCCCAACACCTTGCTCTGCATCTCATATTCAAGAAGAGCAGGATATGTTTCCTGAGCCGCCAGACGCATCATAGCTGCAGCCAGAAATAGAATCATTGTAAAACAACGTTTCATCTTTTTTTATATTTCAATTACTCCTTACGCAACCTTGCGACAGGAATGCCAAGCTGTTCACGGTATTTGGCAACTGTACGCCGTGCTATGCTGTACCCCATAGACGCAAGTTCTTCCTGCAATGACAGGTCGGTCAAAGGTGAAGCCTTGTCCTCGTTATCGACAAGTTCGCGCAGGATACGGAAAAGCTCATACACCGACTGTTTCGAGCCGTCATCCTTCACTACACCGTCACTGAAAAAATACTTAAGCTGATAAATGCCCCAAGGGACCTGGACATATTTGCTGTTGCCTACGCGTGATATAGTTGATATGTCGTAGCCTGTCATTTTTGCAATGTCTTCAAGTATCATCGGCTTAAGAAAGGCTTCATCGCCTCCACTGAGGAAGAACTCCTTCTGCTTCGACGCTATGGCACGCATCGTAGAGAGCATCGTCTGCTCACGTTGCTGCACAGCTGTTATAAAGCCTCTTGCCAAGTCTATCTTTTGCTTAAGGAAAAGCGCAGCGTCCTTCTGCTCGCCACTGTTGCCGGATACATGTTCTTCAAGCATCTGCATATAGCTGTCACTGACCTTCAACGATGGAACATGGGCATTGTTCAAAGCAACGGACACCATATCATCACTCACATCGAGCAGAAAGTCGGGCACTATCTGCTGGCGGCTGAAGCCAACATTTTCGGAAAGCGAAGCGCCTGGACGCGGGTTAAGGCGTATGATATCGGCTATCGCATCACGGCACTCTTCCTTGCCTATGCCTATCTTGTCGGCTATCTGATCCCAACGCTTTCCTGCAAAATCGTCGTAATGATTGGAAACAATCTCCTTGCTAAGCGCGACATCCTTGCCCGAATCCATACGTGCCAACTGCAAAAGAAGGCACTCCTGCAGATCACGGGCGGCAATGCCAGCCGGTTCAAAGGATTGTATCTTTGATAGAACAGAAATAATTATATCTTCATTGGCATCTACTCCATTATATACAAGAAGTTCATCCTCTATCTCCTGCAAGGACTTGCGAAGAAGACCGTCCTCGTCAAGCGAGCCTATTATATACTCCCCGACAGCTCTTTCGACCGGCGTAAGAGAACACTCGCCCAACTGTTCCATCAGAGTATCTCCAAACGAGAGGGTATCACCTATAGGAATATCATTCCAATAGCCACCTCCCGAAACTGGTTGAATATCCTCATTGCCGCTGTAATCGTCATCGCAGTCCATAGAGAGAGCCTCTAACAGTTCTTCACTGCTTTTTCCGACATCGCCTTCTTCGTCATGCTCCACGGGCTCCAGAGCGGGATTATCCATAATCTCGCTTCGCACACGATCCTCTATCTCAACCGTCGTAAGCTCCAGAAGCTGCACTGCAAGCAGCTGTTGAGGCGAGAGAGTCTGCGCAAGTGTCTGTTCCTGTGTCTGTGTATATGTAGTATGCTTTCCCATTAAAGCCAATCAATATTTAAAACTGCTTCCACCGAGGAATTCACGCACAACCGAAGTAGGAGGCAGCTCATCGTCCTGCAAAGGTACAATATAATCGAGGAAGCGCAAAAGCCTCTGTGCCTCGGAATACTCCTTTATATTCTCCGGCACCGTGCGCAACAGCTGTTCGGCCTGTGACTTGAAGACTGCAAGTTCATAGAACAGCGATGAGTTGAACATGACATCGGCGTTCTCCTGATACGGGAAAATCCACTCCTCCTCTCCCTTTCGGACATCGGGCCAACGGCTTATTGTCTCTACAGCCGAATAACCGCGGTACTTGGAATCGCGCAGCATACGGCGCAGCAACCGGCTGTCCGATGTCGAAATATAGTTGTGGTAATCGAGCTTTATAGATGTAAGTGCCGAAACATATATGCGAAACTTCTCCTTGTCATCGACCTGCGCTGTCAACATCGGATTAAGGGCATGCGTTCCTTCGATGACAAGCACCATCTGAGGCGTAAGCTTCAGAGTATTGCCCTTGTATTCCCGTTCGCCCTTGACAAAGTTATAGTATGGCAGTTCGACTTCTTCGCCTGCAAGAATCCTTGTCAGGGAATCGTTGAAATAGGGAAGATCTATCGAGTGTATGGACTCGAAATCGTAGTCGCCGTCGGGTTTTCGCGGAGTCTCTGTCCGGTTCACGAAGTAGTCGTCAAGCGAAATGGCATAAGGCTTTAGACCGCATGCAAGAAGCTGTACGCTCAAACGTTTGCTGAACGTTGTCTTCCCCGATGACGAAGGACCAGCTATAAGCACCACACGCGCACCCCGTTCATGTACCATATCGGCTATCTGCGACAAACGGCGTTCCTGCAATGCTTCGGAAACATTTACCAGGTCAACGCCATACCCGGCATGAACCCCCTTGTTGAAATCGCCAATTGTCTCGACGCCCATCTTCTGATGCCATTGCAGACGCTCTTCAAACAGTTCCTGAAGCTTCTCTTGCGGAATCTTGTCCTCAAGTTCCGTAGGACGTTCCTTATTCGGAACTCGCAACAGAACACCATCAGCGAATTTTTCGATATCGAAAAGTCCTATATACCCTGTACTTGGGACAAGGCCGTTATAGTAGCTATCGACATAGCCGTCAAGTTCATAGTAGCTAGTGTATAGACGGCCGTAGGTCTCAAGCAGACGTACCTTGTCAACACGCCCCATGCTTGCGAAAATATCTATCGCATCCTGAGTATGGCACTCCACACGCTTGAAGGGAATGTCACCCGCTATAATCTCCTTCATACGGCTACGCACGGCATCGACCTGCTCTTCTGTAACCGGACGGTTCATCCTGCAGTAATAGCCTTTTGATATCGCATTCTCGAAACGTACCGTCTCGCCGGGGAACATCTCGTTCATGGCCTTCATGAATATGAACGTGAGAGAACGCACATACATGCGCATTCCGTCATTCGAGGTAATGTCGATGAACTCGACATCCTTATGCCTGTAGATGCGCAAGGCAAGTCCTTCTGTTACATTGTTCACTCTTGCAGCCAGCACGCCATAAGGCATCTCCAGTGCAAAACCGTCATAAATCTCCCTTAGAGTCACCCCTTTGGGGAACTCCTTTGTTTCTCCATTATTTCTGCAATAGATACGTAGCATGATATTATCTTTATACCGCATGACCGACACGCGGTTACCATTGCGAAGATAAGAACATTTTGCATCACACAAAGGGAATAATGACAAATTTCACTTATTTTAAACATAAAGCCTGAATATGGACATTTACGGTATCATTTATACCAAAAACGGTGCTCTGTTTCCTTTTTATAAAACTTTATCATATATTTGCGTAGGCCGGCACTTGCAAAAGCCGGTTCATTATGCCGGGAGACTCCTTGCATCAGACGGTTTAACTATTGGACTATACGGATATGGAAAAGATGGCGCAATACATCAGAAGCATTGAGATTGACTCGCTTTGGAGCAACAGGAGACACGTCTATTGGGAACTGCGTCCCGATGTAAATATTCTAAGCGGAAGCAACGGTGTAGGCAAGAGCACCATCATAAACCGTTCGGCAAGTCACCTTAAAGTGATGAAGGAGGGACGCCTTACAAGCAACCCGCAGGACGGTGTACACATAAGCTTCTATCCGGAGGATGCAACAAGCATCTGCTTCGACGTGATAAGCAGCATCGACCGCCCGATAATGAGCAGCGAGATGCTCGAAAAGGTTTCGGGAGCCGACATACGCACCGAACTCGACTGGCAGCTCTACAACCTGCAGCGCCGCTACCTGAACTACCAGGTAAACATCGGCAACCGCATAATAAAGCTGCTGACATCGAACAGCCCCGATGACCAACGGCTTGCAACAGAACTGAGCAAACCAAAGAAACAGTTCCAGGACCTAATAGACGAATTGTTCGCACCTACCGCAAAGAGCATTGCACGCGAGAGCAACGAGATTCTTTTCAACCAGTACGGGGAAACCATACAGCCCTACATGCTGTCATCGGGCGAGAAGCAGATACTTGTGATACTTCTGACAGCACTTGTGCAGGAGAACCGGCCGGGGGTAATGCTTATGGACGAACCGGAGATTTCGCTGCACATAGAGTGGCAGCAGAAACTCATAACTCTGGTGCGAACCCTCAACCCCAACACACAGATTATACTATGCACCCACTCTCCAGCCATTGTCATGGACGGCTGGATGGATGCTGTCACTGAGATAGGCGATATCATAAAGTAAAGCAGGAGGCACGGCATGAAGAAGCTGACCGAATACCTCAATTCCGCATTCATAGAGGCTGCGAACTCATTGCGGCCGAAGAAGGCAAGACATCGCATCATTGCATACGTCGAGAGCTATGATGACATCTCGTTCTGGCGTTCTGTATTCGATGAGTTCGAAAGCGACAAATACCATTTCGAAGTGATGCTCCCCGCACGTACGAACCTTACAAAAGGTAAGAAGCAGGCCATGATGAACATGCTGGGCAACGCATACGGAAAGAATATGATTGCATGTGTTGACAGCGACTACGACTACCTTCTGCAAGGGGCGACAAGCACATCACAGAAGATAATAAACAACAGATATATACTGCATACATACGCATACGCTATTGACAACTTCAGATGCTACTCCGACAGCCTCAAGCAGATTTGTGTATTGAGTACCCTAAACGACAAGGAAGTTATGGATTTCAACAGCTTCATGAAACTCTATTCACAGATATGCTATCCGCTATTTGCATGGAACATCCTGCTATACCGCAAACAGGACACACGAAGCATGAGTATGCTGAAGTTCTGCGAAATTGTCAGGCTAAGTTCATTCAGCATAGGCAACCCGGCTTACTCTTTGCAGCAGCTGAGCCGACGTGTAGAGCATAACATCGCACTACTTGAGAAGAGATTCCCTAACTTTATCGAGGAGCAGAAAAGAATAGAACAAGAGCTTGTTGCATTGGGCGTGAAACCGGAAGAGACATATTTATATATACAGGGGCACCATATCATGAACAGTGTAGTGCTACGCATTCTTGTTCCCGTATGCCGTCACCTTCGCAACAAACGCGAGGAGGAAATCAAACGCCTTGCATACCACCGTCAGCAGTACAACAACGAACTTGCATCGTACCGGCACGGACAGTGCGATGTTGCATTGATGCTCACCAAGAACACCAATTACAAGGAGTCTGCGCCTTACAAGCGCATAAGAAAAGACATTGAGGAGTTGCTTCTTTCAATAGGAGGCAAGCTGTAACAGAATTATCTTCTCTTCCAGAATATCGGGGTAAAGAGCAGCAGCACCGCAAAGAATTCAAGACGGCCTACAAGCATCTGGAAGGCACTGAACCACTTAAGCACATCGGGCAGCATAGCCAGGGAATCCATTGGGCCGTAATGGCCCAATGCAGGACCCACGTTTCCTACAGAAGATACCGACAGGCTGAATCCGTCGAGAAAATCAAGGCCGAAACCCATATTCACGAAAAGCCCCACAATAAGTATGAAGATGTATATCACAGTGTATGCCAATATTGCCGACTGCACGGATGAGGGAACAATCTTCCTGCCCATGCGCACAGGAATCACGGCATTCGGATGCACAATTCTCTTGAACTCATTTATCATCACCCTGAAAAGGATTGATATTCGCAAGCACTTCATCGCTCCGGATGTTGAACCGGAGCACGCTCCGAAGAACATCAGGGCACACAGCATAAGCCACAGCAACGGAACCCACAGGGTGTAGTCAACAGATGCAAAGCCGGTAGTTGTCTGCAACGAGATTACCTGGAAAACAGAAGTACGCACAGAATCCTCCAGATTCATAGGCGTTGTACTATAGAGCCCCACTGCTATCATTGTCGAGAAGATGATGATAATCGCAGCATACGTACGGAATTCCACATCCTTCATGAGCTCGCGCGGACGCGCCTTGAACAGGAAGAGATAGAGCAATGAGAGGTTTGTTCCGCCAAGGAACATGAACAGAGCAGTTACATATTCAATGGCAGGTGAATTGAATGCTGCAATACTGTCCTGCCTGGTCGAGAAACCGCCTGTCGCAATGGTTGACATGGAGTGGCAGACAGCATCGAACCAGCCCATTCCGGCAAAGGACATTGCCACGGCAGCAATCACCGTAAGCCCCACATATATTGTAAGAATCCAACGTGCAGTGACCGATATTCTCGGATGAAGTTTAGCACGCATAGGCCCCGACTCCGCTGCAAAAAGATTGATATCGCTAAGACCGAATATCGGGAAAACAGCCACGGTAAAGAAAACGATACCCAATCCGCCGACCCAGTGGGTCATCATTCGCCAGAAGAGCAAAGACTTAGGCAGAGCCTCGATATCCTGAAGTATCGTGGCACCGGTTGTGGAGAAGCCCGACATCGTCTCAAAGAATGCATCGGTAAAATCGGGGATATAACCAGTGAGCATGTACGGCAGCGTACCGAAAAGCGAAAATATTACCCAACAGAGAGTAACAACAATATAGCCGTCCTTGCGGGATATGTTACGCTCTGTGCCGTAACAGATATATGTGAGGAGTGTTCCGGCACCGACCATAGCCCCAACAGACAGCATAAGAGGACGCACCGTATCCTCATTGTAGTACAATGATACCGCTACGCTGCCAAGAAGAAACAGAGCCTCTATGAAAAGCAGCAAGCCAATGATCCGGAATACTATTTTGGGATGGAACATCACTTAAAGAATTTTTCCAGTTTCTTGAGGATATGCTCACGGCAGAAGATTACTACATGGTCACCGGGCTGTATCATCGTATTGCCGGAAACATGCAGACCTTCTCCGTTCCTTATAAGACCTCCGATATTCGCGCCATTGGGCAGGCCCAAATCCTTTACAGGTCTCTTTGTTATGTATGTGCCCTCGTTTACAGGGAACTCGGCCACTACAGCCTTGATGAATGTAAGGCACTTCACGCTGAGCACATCGGTCTTGAGCATCATCTGGAAGATTGTACTGGCAGCAAGTTTCTTCTTGTTTATAACGGAACCTATATCCATACTCTCGGCCATTGATATGTAGTCGATATTCTCTACCTCCGAAACGGTACGATAGACACCGGCGCGCTTAGCAGCAAGACAGGCTAGTATATTCGACTCGGAGTTATCGCTGAGAGAGATGAAAGCATCGGTATTGTCGATACCTTCACTGTGCAAAAGTTCCGGGTCGCGCGCATCACCATTGATAATCATTACTCTGTCATCGACAAGCTCCAATAATTTATGGCAACGTGCAATATCGCTTTCTATTATCTTTACGCTTATGTTATCGGGAATAAGCCATGTCGTACGTACCGCGATTCGGCTTCCTCCCATTATTATAATACTGCGGATTTCGGTAAAATCCTCCTTACCCGTAATACTACGGATATACGGAATCTGGTCGTGAGTTGTCATGAAACATACAAGGTCATCTACCTGTATGACATCGTTTCCTCGCGGTATGATTGTCTCGTCACCTCGCTGTATTGCAACTATGTGGTAAGGGATATCGCGTGAGAGTTCCTTGAAAGGAATATTCAGTATTGTGGCATTGCTCCTGATCTTTATACCCAGCATAACCAGAGCACCGTCACCGAACTCAAGCATCTGGCGCATCCAGCTATATTTTAGGCTTGTTGCAATCTCCTCTGCTGCAAGCTGTTCTGGATAAATCAAGGTATCGACTCCCAAGGATTGGAAGTGAGCCTTGTTCTTCGGCTTCAGATATTCGTAGTTGTCTATTCGGGCTATTGTCTTCTTTGCACCGAGATAATGCGCCAGAATACAGGCTGTAATATTCCTGCTCTCATCGGGTGTTACAGCGACAAACAGGTCGGCATCATCAACACCGGCATTCTCTAGTGCCGATATCTTCGTCGGATCTCCTACAATAGCCTGCAAATCAAGAAGAGCCTCCATCTTTGCGAGTTTTTCCTCGCTTTCATCGAGCAGAACAACATTCTCACTCTCCTCGGAAAGCATCTTTGCAAGGTGCGTTCCTACAGCTCCTGCACCAGCGATGACGATTCTCATAGCTCCTTGAATTTTAATATTGTACGCAATACGCTTTCCCTGTCGATACCGCACGCACGGTATAGCTCAGCAGGCGTACCATGCTCTACAAACATATCGGGAAGCCCCATTATCTCAACCTTTGGCGAGTAGCCGTTAGCGGCCAGGAATTCAAGCACGGCACTTCCCAGACCACCCTTTACAGAGCCATCCTCAAGAGTCACCACATATCTGAACTTCTTTCCGACCTCATGCATGATAGCCTCATCAAGAGGTTTCAGGAAACGCATATCATAATGTGCTACGCTTACTCCGTTTGATGCAGCATCGGCAACAATATCCTCCATGACCTTGCCAATAGGACCTATTGTAAGGAATGCCACATCTGTTCCCTCAGCAATCACTCTTCCTGTACCAACCTTAACCTCTTCGAGTTCACACCGCCAATCGACAAGGGAACCCTTGCCGCGTGGGTAGCGGATTACAAAAGTGCCTTTACCAGGCAGAGAAGCCGTGTACATCAGACGGCGCAACTCGCATTCATCATAAGGAGAAGATATTGTGATATTCGGTATCGGACGCAGGAAGGCCATATCGTAGGCTCCATGATGCGTAGGACCGTCCTCGCCTACAAGGCCGGCTCTGTCGAGACATAGTACCATATCAAGACGCTGCAAAGCAGCATCGTGTATGAAGTTGTCGTATGCACGCTGCATGAACGACGAATATATATTGCAGAACGGCATAGCACCACCCTTTGCCAAACCTGCAGAGAATGTCACTGCATGCCCCTCAGCAATGCCTACATCGAAGAATCTTTCGGAGAAAGCCTCCATAAGCTTATTCATAGAGCATCCGGTAGGCATTGCAGGAGTTATGCCGACAATCTTCTCATTGGCTTTGGCAAGCTCGACAAGCGTTTCGCCGAACACATCCTGAAAACGAGGAGAACCTCCGTTTACAACGATTCTCTCTCCTGTCTCGACATCAAAGATACCGGGCTGATGCCACTCGGTAGCATTCTCTTCGGCCGGTTTCCACCCTTTTCCCTTAGTTGTATGGATATGCAGCATACGTGGCCCGGTCATATCCTTTATGCTCTTGAGCATGCGTACAAGTTCATGAACATCATGCCCGTTTATAGGACCGAAATAACGGGTATTCATGCCTTCAAAGAAGTTGTTCTTGCGGAACAGCATAGCCTTGAGTCCATTATTGAAGCGTATAACAGCATTCGCACGCCTTTCGTTTAGAAGACCTATTTTCCTAAGCCCTTTCGCTATGGCATAACGTACCTTGTTGTAGAACTTTGACGAGTGCATTGATATGAGGAGCTGGCTCATGCCGCCTACACTCTTGTCTATTGACATGTTATTGTCGTTGAGTATCACAAGAAGGTTGTTGGATGTACTAGAAAGGTTGTTCAGGCCCTCATATGCAAGACCGCCGCTCATAGAACCGTCGCCTATTATTGCAACAACATGTTCATTACGTCCTTCAAGCTTTGCCGCCACCGACAGGCCCAATGCTGCAGATATCGAATTTGATGCATGACCGGCAACAAAGGAGTCATACTCGCTCTCATCGGGAGAAGGAAAAGGCTTCAAGCCGCCGAACTTGCGGTTTGTATGGAAACGGTCGCGACGGCCTGTAAGTATCTTGTGGCCGTATGCCTGATGCCCCACATCCCACACAAGCTTGTCGTCGGGAGTGGAAAATACATAGTGAAGAGCTACCGTAAGCTCTACCGAGCCGAGGCTCGATGCGAAATGGCCGGGATTATTGGCCAATGAGTCTATGATAAAACCTCTGAGTTCCTTGCACAATTGAGGCAATTGCTTTTCGGGCAACGCTCTCAAATCCTTTGGAGAATCTATCGATGCAAGCAGAGGATATTTCTCTTTATTATCCATTTCAAACAAAACAGTCTTTTACCGATAATGCGAAAATAGGCCTTTTTCCCCAATAAAGGAAAGAAAAATGTGAAAAAATGCCATTTACAGGAAGGCGGCTATGCGCAGTCATTGCGCTGCAGCCCCCGAAAGCACCTCTTGCATCACGCGGCTGCACACCTGGCAGGCCATTATTACCCTTTCGCAATTTGCCGCGAAGATAGCACAAATTCCAATGATGTCGATTATTTTTGCATTATAAATGCAATGTGACTATATTTGCCAAGCAATAAAAATAGAGAAGATGCAATTCACTACACCGGCAGGTTTGCCTACAAACGAGTTTGCCATTGGCCACAGGGAACAGATTATGCTTGTGGGTTCTTGTTTTGCGTCCAACATCGGCAACAAGCTGAAAGAAAGGAAATTCCGTTTGCACCTAAATCCGTTCGGTGTTCAGTACAATCCGATATCAATTGCAGAAATCCTCAAAAGAGTTGCTACGGGAGAGCCTTTCAATGAATCTTCGCCGGAACTGTTTTTCCACAACGGCATGTGGCACAGCTTCATGCACCACAGCGACTTCTCACGAGGGAGCAAGGAGGAACTTCTCGACTGTATAAACAGCCGTCTCTCAACTGCACATGACGCATCATCGGAATGCAACACCGTAATTGTAACCTTCGGCACCGCATACGCATATTACCGCAACATCGACAACACTGTTGTCGGCAACTGTCACAAGCTTCCTGGCAACATGTTCACACGCAAGTTGCTTGACATTGACACCATAGCAGAAACATTCTCACGCATAATAGAGCTTTACAAGAGACGCAATGCCGGAACCAAGTTTCTTTTTACAGTAAGCCCCATACGCCACCTGCGCGACGGTGCACACGACAACCAGAAGAGCAAGGCAACCCTTATACTTGCCATAGAGCGCATCATGCAGCTCTATCCGGACGATACATTCTATTTCCCTGCATACGAAATTGTTCTCGACGAGCTGCGCGACTACCGTTTCTATGCCGAGGATATGGTACACCCGTCGGCCACTGCGATAGAATATATATGGGAGTGTTTCGGCAAATGCTATTTCGAGAGTTGCACAGAAGATACGAACAAGAAAATTGAAGAGATTGCGCGTGCACTGGGACATAGGCCCTTCAATGCATCATCAGATTCGTACAAGGAATTCATTGCCGGCACGCTAAGAAAGATTGCTGCACTAGAAGAAAAAATGCCGTATCTTGATTTTGAAAAAGAGAAAGAACAATGCAATACACTATTGAAAAGATAAAGGAGATACTGAGAGCCAAAGGAAACCTGCCGGCTCCTGGCAACCGTGTAACCCGTTTGCTGACAGACAGCCGTTCACTCAGTTTCCCGGAGGAGACTCTGTTCTTCGCCATAAAGACAAGACACGGCGACGGGCACGACTACGTGGAGACACTTTACGGCAGAGGGGTCAGGAACTTTATTGTAAACGATGCCGAAAGATTCCAGAACCTTGCCGATGCCAATATATTGGAGTGCAACGACAGCACAAAGGCATTGCAGCAACTTGCGGCACATCACCGTTCCCGTTTCAGCATTCCGGTAGTAGGCATAACCGGCAGTGACGGCAAGACAATAGTAAAGGAGTGGCTATATCAGCTCACCTCCGGAACATACAATGTGATACGTTCCCCACGCAGCTACAATTCGCAGATAGGCGTTCCTCTGTCGGTATGGAGAATCGGCAAAGAATGCACATTAGGCATATTCGAAGCCGGTATCTCAAAGCCTCAGGAGATGGACAGCCTACAAGAGATTATAAGGCCGGCTATCGGCATCATGACAAATATAAGCGGCGCCCATCAGGAGAACTTCGGAAGCCTGCAGGAGAAATGCAGGGAGAAACTATCTCTCTTCAAGAATTGCGAGATCATAATATACAATGCCGATGACCCGGTTATTTCCGATTGCGTCACCCACGCAATGCTTCCGTCACAAGAGATAGCATGGTCGCGCAAAGACCCAAGCAGGCCATTATATATAAAGTCGGTCGAAAAGGAGAAGTGCGGAACAACTATAACATACAGATATCATTCTGTTGAGAACAGCTATCGTATTCCTTTCCTTGACGAAGCATCCATTGAAGACTCAATTTCATGCCTTGCCGTATCCCTCTATCTCAATGTTCCGCAGGAAACGATTGCAGAACGAATGGAATCCCTCGAACCGGTAGCCATGCGTCTCGAAGTAAAGGAAGGCAAGCGCGGATGTATCGTAATAAACGACAGCTATAACTCCGATACAGCATCATTGGATATTGCTCTCGACTTTATGGAGCGTAGGAACAGCACTGCACCCAGCTTGAAGCGCACTCTTATCATGGCCGACATAAAACAGAGCGGCGAGAGCACACAAGAGTTGTACAGAACAATTCTGCAACTCATGGAAAAAAGAAATATAGAGAAGTTCATAGGTGTAGGAAAGGAGATACTGTCACAGGCTGAAATATTCAGAAGCAGCAACATCGTATGCCACTTCTTCAAGAGCACAGAAAAGTTGCTTGCATCGGGTATACTGGAGGATATAAAGAGTGAGTGCGTATTGATAAAAGGCTCGCGTTCGTTCCATTTCGAAGATGTATCGGAAGTGCTTGAAAAGAAAGTTCACCAGACAATACTCGAAGTTAACTTGAGTGCCCTCCGCGACAACCTCAACCTGTACCGCAACAGACTCAACCCCAACACGAAGTGCGTTTGCATGGTCAAGGCTTCGGCCTATGGCGCAGGAGCACTGGAAGTCGGACGCACATTGCAGGAGTGCAATGTCGATTACCTTGCGGTAGCTGTTGCCGATGAAGGTGCAGAGCTACGAAGGGAGGGAATAACAACCGGCATAATTGTGATGAACCCGGAACCAAGTTCGTTCCGCACTCTCTTCGACAACAAACTGGAGCCGGAAGTATATAGCTTCGGCATGCTGAGGTCGCTCATACAGGCAGCAAACCATGAAGGCATAACCGATTACCCGATACACATAAAGATAGATACAGGCATGCACCGTCTGGGGTTCCTGCCCGAAGAGATTCCGGCACTTATTGAGGAACTGAAACGTCAGAACATACTTATTCCGCGCTCGGTATTCTCACATTTTGTCGGCAGCGACAGCCCTATCTTCGATGCATTCAGCCAGATACAGAGAGAACGTTTCGAGCAGGCATCCAAAGCATTGCAGCAAGCCTTCCCTGACAAGATTCTTCGCCATATATGCAACAGTGCAGGAGCTGAACGGTTCCTTGAATCGCAACTCGATATGGTTCGTCTTGGAATAGGGTTATACGGTATATCGCCGATAGGAGAGGATGCAAGACTGCGCCCGATATCAACACTCAAGACTATTATTCTGCAGATACATGACGTTCCTGCAGAGGAGACCGTAGGCTATAGCAGAAAAGGCAGCCTTGAACGCGACTCCCGCATAGCGGCACTGCCCATAGGATATGCCGACGGACTTAACCGCAAACTCGGCAACAGGAAAGGATACTGCATAGTGAACGGCAAGAAAGCACCTTATATAGGAAATATCTGCATGGATGTGTGTATGATAGACGTATCGGATATCGAGTGCAAGGAAGGCGACACTGTTGAGATATTCGGTCCCACGCTCCCTGTGGCACAGCTTGCCGAATGGCTGGAGACAATACCGTACGAAGTGCTCACATCTGTCTCAACAAGAATCAAGAGAGTCTATTACAGCGATTAAGGCTATTATAACCATTAGGAGCAACGGAAATCCGTTGCTCCTAATGGTTATATAATCTATCAGATGAAATTCTTGATGAATATATAGAATATCAGCAACGGGGTGACATACTTGAGCATGAACACGACCACCGGTGCTATATACTTGTTCACACTGCCGTTATTGGTAAGCTGCTCTTTCATGAAATTCTTCTTCATGAACCATATTACAAGAATACAGGTAAGTAGTGCGCCTAACGGCATTATGATATTGGCCGACAGATAATCGAACAGCGTAAAGAAATCCACTCCGAAGAGCGAAAAGAATGTCATTGTACATAGGAGTATAGACAATGCAGAAGTAATTGCGGCAGATACCTTGCGGCTGAGCTTGAACTCTTCGCTGAGATATGCTGTAATAACCTCATGGAAAGAGATTGTAGATGTAAGCGAGGCAAGAACTACAAGCACGAAGAATATTGCCGACCACACTGCTGCCAACGGCATGCCGCTGAATATTTCAGGCAGTGTCACGAACACAATCGCAGGACCCTCTGTAGGCTGCAGCCCGGCGCTGAACACAGCCGGAAAAATGACCAGACCAGCCAGAACCGATACAAGTATTGTCAATATCGATACATTGAAAGATGTTGAGAAAAGATTGTTGTTGTTCTTGAAATATGAAGCATAGGTAACCATGCATCCCATGCCTACAGACAACGAGAAGAAAGCCTGCCCCATAGCCATCATTATAGTTTCGGGCTTGAATGCCTCGGCAAAGTCACATGAGAGAAAGAAGCGGTAACCCTCCACTGCATTAGGCATGAATGCCACTCGCACAGCCATGAGTACAAGTATCACAAACAGTGCCGGCATCATTATCCTGGAAGCCTTTTCGATACCTTTCTCCACACCCCTCGACACAATGAAGTGGGTCAACAGAATAAATGCTATACAATAGAACAGCGGACGGTATGAACCCTGGAAGGCCTCGAACTGTTCCTTGAATGTGAGAGAAGAAGCGAACATCGAGCCATCGGCCGAGTTGACAAGGTACTCAAGCGACCAACCGGCAATGATATAGTAATAGCCCGATATGAGCATGGCACATATCACACCGCTGTAACCGAGCCAGCTCCAATATTTGGAGAGAGAGCGGAAGGCACCTACTGCATTCTTTCTTGTCTTACGCCCCACAGCAAATTCGGCGAGCATGGCAGGGATGCCCACAGCAAGCACGCTCAACAGGAAAACCACAAGGAATGCCGCCCCTCCGTGCTTGCCGGCTATATAAGGGAAACGCCATATTGCACCAAGGCCGATAGCACTGCCGGCCGAAACAAGTATCACACTCAATTTGCCCCCGAACGAGGCTCTCTTGTTTTCACTCATAACAGTAATGGAATTGAGTTGCGAAAATAGTAAAAAAAACGCAACAGAGAGCTATATTCAAGCTAACCATTGCGCTTTTAACTATAATTTGTCACTTATGCCATTATACCAGATGAGCTATATGCTGCTCACGGTCGCCGTATAGCAAGTCGATAAGCGGAATCTCTATCATTGTATAGCAACCTGGAGCCTGACGCATTGTTGCTCTGGCACAACATACAAGCACCTGGGCTGTAAGCGCAGGATTGTTGATTCTCATATTGAACTCGAAGAGCTGGTTTTGGGTTGTACCCGAAACGCCCTTGCGTGTAAGGTTCACTCCGTGTCCCATGTCAAGAAGAGCATCCACGGAAGGAACATTCATCACATGCGTTTCGTCATTCACGAAGTACGGGTCGGCCTTTATGGCTGCTGATACCTGATTGAAATCGTAGCCCTCTTCAAGCTCGATATATACCATACGGCGATGTATTCCTGTTCCTACAGGTATTGTCATAGAAAGGGCTGCTTTCACGCCCTCGATAGCCTTGACAGCTACAGTATGACCCATACTCATTCCCGGACCGAAGTTTGTATATGTAATGCCCTTAGGAGCTATCGCTTCAAGCAAGGTACGGATGACCGAGTCGCTTCCAGGGTCCCAGCCTGCCGATATGATAGATACGGCATTTCCGGCCTCGGCACTTTCGCTCAGAGAACTGCGCAACTCAAGAATCTTGGAATGTATGTCAAAGCTGTCAACGGTATTTATTCCTAGTGCAAGAATATCCTTGGCATACTTTTCCACGCTACGTGTAGGAGTTGACAGGATTGCAACATCTACATCGCCCAGTTCACGTATATCCTTCACTACATTATAGCCCTCAAGTTCTGCGGGAAGATTCTCTGCACCTGAACGACGCACAACACCGGCAACTTCAAAGTCAGGCGCAGCAAGCAGAGCCTGAAGTGTATATTTTCCAATATTGCCATAACCAACGATGGCTGCTCTAATCTTTTTCATGACTATATGTTTTTTGTATATGCGAAGATATATAAAATATCATATTCCGCTAATGCGAGGAGATATTTTTAAATTTATTTAAACTATACCTTATATAAATAAATTGCAGCGGGCAATTGCCCGCTGCAGTAAATTATTCCTTATCGCCATGTGGACGACGCTCGCGACGTGGACGACGCTCACGCTCCTCATAGCCTTCGGGCTTCTCCAGGAGAGCCTTGCGCGAAAGCTTGAACTTGCCGGTCTTCGGGTCAATTTCAACAAGCTTTACCTGCAGCTTGTCACCCTCGTTTATACCGGTCTCCTCCATTGTCTCGAAACGCTTCCAGTCAATTTCTGAGATGTGGAGCAGGCCATCCTTTCCAGGCATGAACTCAACGAATGCACCGTATGGCATTACACTGCGTACGGTACCCTCATAAACCTCACCAGCCTCAGGTATTGCCACAATAGCCTTAATCTTGGCAATGGCATCGTTGATAGCCTTGCCGTTGTTAGCAGCTATTTCGATTATACCCTCGCCTTCAACCTCCTCGATAGAGATTGTAGCACCAGTCTCTTCCTGCATACCCTGGATAATCTTTCCGCCGGGGCCTATTACAGCACCGATGAACTCCTTAGGAATACGCATTGTCTCGATGCGTGGAGCGTGCGGCTTGAGTTCTGCACGTGGCTCAGCAATGCACTCGGTTATCTTGCCGAGGATGTGCATACGGCCGTCACGTGCCTGGTTTAATGCCTTCTCAAGGATTTCGTATGAGAGGCCATCGACCTTGATATCCATCTGTGTTGCAGTAATACCGTCAACTGTACCGGTCACCTTGAAGTCCATATCGCCCAAGTGGTCCTCATCACCGAGAATATCGCTCAATACAGCATACTTCTCTTCACCTGCATTCTTGATAAGACCCATTGCGATACCCGAAACAGGCTTCTTTATCTTCACACCGGCATCCATAAGCGCGAGAGTTCCTGCACATACCGTAGCCATTGAGGAAGAACCGTTTGATTCGAGAATATCGGATACTACACGCACGCAATACGGATAATCGGCAGGAATCATATTCTTCAACGCACGGCAAGCAAGGTTACCGTGACCTATCTCACGACGGCCTACGCCACGCTGAGGACGTGCCTCGCCTGTAGAGAACGGCGGGAAGTTATAGTGAAGCAGGAAACGCTCTGTACCCTGGTTCATAACATCGTCGATAATCTTCTCATCACGTTTTGTACCAAGTGTAACGGTTGTCAAAGACTGAGTTTCACCGCGTGTAAACACTGCAGAACCGTGAGGGCCGGGCAGATAGCCAGCCTCACACCAGATAGGACGTATCTCTGTTGTCTTACGGCCGTCGAGACGCTTGCCCTCGTCGAGAATGCAGCGGCGCATAGCCTCTTTCTCCACATCGTGGTAGTAGCGGTCGATGAGAGCACCCTTCTCTTCGAGCTCCTCCTCAGTGAACTGAGCCTTGAACTCCTCCTTGATAGCCTCGAATGCCTCGCCACGGCCATGCTTGTCGTTATTGCCGCTTGCCGCAACTGCGTATGCCTTTGCATAGCAAGCCTCGTGAACCTGAGCGCGGAGCTCTTCGTCGTTCACCTCATGGCAATATTCACGCTTTACGGTTGAGCCGACCTCTTCCATAAGCTCCATCTGAGCCTTGCAATGAACCTTGATAGCCTCATGAGCCACCTTCATCGCTTCGAGAAGATCGTTTTCAGAAACCTCTTTCATTTCACCCTCAACCATCATGATGTTGTCGTATGTTGCAGCAACCATGATATCCATGTCAGCCTCTTCGAGCTGTGCGAATGTAGGATTAACAACGAATTCGCCGCCAATGCGCGCCACACGAACCTCTGATATAGGACCGCCGAAAGGAATATCGGATACTGCCAGGGCTGCAGAAGCTGCAAGACCTGCAAGAGCATCCGGCATGTCAACGCCATCGGCCGAGAAGAGTACTATATTGACATAAACCTCGGCATGGTAGTTATCGGGGAAGAGAGGACGAAGAGCACGGTCAACAAGACGGCATGTAAGAATCTCATAATCCGAAGCCTTGCCTTCACGTCTTGTGAAGCCACCGGGGAAACGGCCGAAAGCCGCATATTTCTCTTTGTACTCTACCTGAAGAGGCATAAAATCGGTGCCTGGAACAGCGTCCTTAGCTGCGCAGACTGTGGCCAAAAGCATCGTATTGCCCAAACGCAGCATAACTGCGCCGTCGGCTTGCTTTGCAAGCTTACCTGTCTCAATGGTAATCACACGACCATCGGGCAAGGCCACATTTTTCGTAACAACATTCATCATTCTATCTTTTTAAATAAGTTTTTTATTTCTAATTCTTGCAAAGATATACAATTTTCCACATTTTAACTATCTTTGTGCCGAAAAAAACATAACATTATGGATATCTTAAAGTCAAAACACATCTTTACGCTGTTGCTTGCAGCAGCATCACTCTTCATATTCTCATGCAACAGCAGCTATGACGGCCCCACATTCACTATAAACGGCAAAGTAGAGAATGCCGACGGCAAGATGCTCTACTTGTCCAATATCGGAATCGAAGGCATAACTACAATCGACTCTATAAAACTGGATGCAGAAGGAGAGTTCAGTTTCGAGCAGCCACAGCCCGAAAGCTACGAATTCTATTTTGTAACACTAAAGGGGAAACGGCCTATAACCGTAGCCATTGACTCGACAGAATGCCTGACACTTGAATGTAATGCGGAGAGTTTTACGAGATCATACACTGTAAAAGGCAGCGAGGAAAGCACACGCATAAAAGAACTTGGAGAGCTGCAGCTTGCCCTAGAGAAGCAGGTCAGCCACATGATAAACAGCAAATCACCGGCAATTTTCAAGACCAGAGATGAAATATATGAGTTGATTGCTGAATTCAAAAGAAACATTACAAAGCAGTATATTGCCAGCAACCCCGGAGGAGCAAGCGCATATTACGCACTCTCACTTACACTGAACGGCGAGCCTCTTTTCAACCCCATGTCAAACAGGAACGACAGCAAGTGCTATGCAGCTGTAGCCACAAACCTGCAGAACAGATTCCCGCATGCAAAGCGCACACACCATCTGTATGATATTGCCGAAAGAGGAATGAAAGCGACCCAGCCGGCAAAACAGAGAACAATAGAAGCAAGCGAAAGCGAAATAAAGACAACCGGACTCTTTGATATAAGTCTTCCGAATGCAAAGGGTGACAGCATCAAGCTTTCATCACTCAGCGGCAAGGTTGTGCTGCTCGACTTCACCATTTATGAAGATGCGCGCATAAGCAGCCGCAATCTCATGCTGCGCGATCTCTACAACAAATACAGGAACAGCGGACTGGAGATATACCAGATATCATTCGACAACAGAGAGCACTTCTGGCAGCAGTCGGCAAGCAACCTTCCCTGGATTTGTGTACGTGACGGACAGGGAGCCGCATCGCCCAACGCCCTGCTCTACAACGTGCATACACTGCCGACATTCTATCTTATAAACAAGAAGAACGAGATTGTACTGCGCGACAACCAGATAAGCGATCTGGAGAAAGAAATAAAGGCTCTTATTGCCCAATGACGGCGCATATCACAAAAAGAGTTATAAAAGGATAATAGATAAAAATTCAACGCATAAATTTTGGTTTTTTGCCAAAAGAAGCTACCTTTGCAAAAGTAAAGTAAGGGAAATGGGTTCCAGCACTAGTGTTGGAATCCTTTGTTTTAGTGTTTTTCAAAAAGAGACGAAGCATCTTGAAACATTTTCCCGGACAATTGTTATAGGATAATATTCAATAAAATAAAACTAATTAAACATGAGCTATATGTCAGAAGAAGGCTACAAGAAATTGTTGGCCGATTTAAAGGAGCTGGAAGCAAAACGTCCGGAAGTTGTGCGCCAGATAGCAGAAGCACGCGACAAGGGAGACTTGTCGGAGAACGCGGAATACGATGCTGCAAAGGAGGCACAGGGTTTGTTGGAGATGAGAATCAACGAACTCAAGATGGTTATTGCCGATGCAAAAATCATCGATACCTCAAAGCTCAACACCGACACTGTACAGGTTCTCACCAAGGTTGGCTTGAAGAACACAAAGACCGGTGCTGCAATGCAATATACAATCGTTCCAGAGAGCGAGGCAAACCTTCGCGAGGCAAAGATTTCAATCAACACCCCTATTGCCAAGGGACTCCTCGGCAAGAAGATTGGCGATGTTGCAGAGATTACCGTTCCGCAAGGCAAGCTCTACCTTGAGATTACAAGCATCACATTCTAAAGCAAGGAGCTATGGCAACAATATTCAGCATGATAGTTGCAGGAGAGATTCCCAGCTACAAGGTGGCTGAGAATGAGCAGTTCTATGCATTCCTTGATATCAATCCGCTTGCAAAGGGACACACCCTTGTAATTCCCAAACGAGAGGTTGACTACTTCTTCGACCTCACAGACGAGGAGATTGGAGCAATGCAGGTATTTGCCAAGAAGGTTGCAGAGGGCATCAAGCGTGCTTTCCCATGCATCAAAGTTGGGCAGGCCGTGTTGGGGCTTGAGGTTCCGCACGCACACATACACCTTGTACCGATGCAAAGCGAGAGAGACATGCTCTTCACGAACCCTAAGCTGAAGCTTACCCCTGAAGAGTTCAAGGAGATTGCCGATAAGATAAAAAGCGAGATTGCCCGATAGGCAATCTCGCTTTTTACAATAAAGCCGAAACAACCCTCATTGTCTCTTGTATGCACCCATATACTCCCCATCGTCGTAATGCAAGGAGAGAATATCATCAACAATAGTATAATAATACATGTATGTTCTCTCGTACTCTTCTATATCACCCTTGCCATCATATGACAAAAACAGTTGAGTATCGGTACATTTCCATGCAAAACAGTCGTAATCAGCGGGCTCCTCATCAAACTCCCACTTTCGGTAACCGGTATTGTCCGACTCAATTACAAGGGTCACATTACGATACTTCCAACGGCCGACCAGTGGTGAAGAAGATGATGACGAAGCCTCATCGTCATCATCTCCGCCACAGGCTACAAAACCGAAAAGAAGAACCGACATTAACATAAACTGCAAAAATCTAAGTGTTTTCATAAACGCATAGTATTTTTTACCGGCAGCCCCATAACCGGCATTTAAATAAAAAGAAAAGCGTAGGAACTGTACTGTTACCCGTTCCACGCTTCGAGGCTCTGGTATGCCCATTACAGTCGGAACGAGCAACGCAGAGCCTACGCCGTTATGCATAACACACAACAGGCAATAATGTTGGGAAAACCCTAATTATCACCAAGTGTATAAATACACACCATAGACATCTATCGTTGCCTTGTCTTTGACTGTAATTGAAATTTACCAGATTTCGAAACGTCAAGAACAAAGCGCCAATAAACGCTTTCAAAAAAAAACAAACACCCTCCACTCACCCGTTTGCACAGGCTCTGCTGAGGTTGGTGCAAATATAATTATTCAAACCAAATCCTGCAACCCGGCCGACAAAATATTTGTTTCCCCGAAACTGATATCTCTTTTTTTTATATCTTCGCAAATAGACAATCACTTTCCTTGATTATGCGTACACTTATAAGCAATCCGACAATAGTGAACAGAGGCGAGCAGTTCCGTGGCTCGATAGTAGTGAACAACGGCAAGATAGTGGAGATTCTAAGAGAAGACGAACTGCCCCGCTTGCCATGCGACAGGATAATAGAGGCTACAGGGCTCTATCTTATACCGGGTGTAATAGACGACCATGTACACTTTCGCGAACCGGGGTTGACAAAAAAGGCTACGATAGCGACAGAGAGCCGTGCGGCTGCAGCCGGTGGAGTCACATCATTCATGGAGATGCCGAACACAGTTCCGCAGACCACCACTATAGAAGCCTTGAAGGAGAAGTACACCATAGCCGCAAAGGAGAGCCTCATCAACTACTCGTTCTACTTTGGTGCGACAAACAGCAATGCAGATGAATTCGAGAAACTAGACCTGCAGAAGACATGCGGAATAAAGCTCTTTATGGGTTCAAGTACCGGGAACATGCTTGTTGACAGGAAGAATGAACTTGAAAGGATTTTCAGCAAGGCTGCAGCTTTGGGATTCCCCGTAGCAGTGCACTGCGAAGACGGTTCTGTAATTTCGGAGAACACAAGACGCATAAAGGAGGAGGCCGGAGAGGACCCGGATGTCAAGTATCACCCTCTGATACGCAGTGCAGAGGCATGTTACAGAAGCACAGAAAGTGCAGTTGAACTTGCAAGACGCTTCGGCACCAGGCTGCACATAATGCACATAAGCACGGCAAGGGAGCTTGAACTGTTCGGCAAGGAAGATAGGAATATAACAGCAGAAGCGACTCCGGCTCATCTCACATTCTGCGATGAGGACTATGCACGCTTGGGCACTAAAATCAAGTGCAACCCTGCCATAAAGAGTGCAGATGACCGCAATGCTCTGCGCACTGCTGTGGCCGACGGCAGAATAGACCTCATTGGAACCGACCACGCCCCGCATCACCCCGACGACAAAATCGGGGGCGCACTCAAGGCCGCATCGGGCATGCCGAGCATACAGTTCTCATTGCTTGCAATGCTTGAACTTGTTGACAAAGGAGTATTCACTATCGAGACCCTTGTCGAAAGAATGTGCCATGCTCCGGCAAGGATATTCGACATTGACAGACGCGGCTACATCGAGAAAGGCTACTATGCCGACTTTGTACTATTAGCACCGGGCAAGCCACACACTGTAGAAAAGGAGGATGTTATAAGCAAATGCGGCTGGAGCCCGTTTGAAGGCGACACTTTCAACTGGAACATCGAACAGACATGGGTAAATGGAGAGTGCGCATACAGCAACGGCGTAATCAATGAGGAAGTACATGGTAAGGCACTTCGTTTCAACCGATGAAAAAGCATATTTTCCACTATAGCATTGCAGAACTTGTTCCATATATCGACTGGAGCTATTTCCTTCATGCATGGGGGCTTAGCCCCAACACAAAAGGATGCAGCACTGCCGATGAAGTTGTTCGTGACGCGAATGAGATGCTGAATGAGATGCAAGAGAGATACTCCACGCATGCAATATTCGCGTTATGCGATGCCAGAGGCGACGGTGACAATATAATTATCGAGGAGACTTTGTTGCCGTTGTTGAGACAACAACATGCCATAGCCGGCAAGCCCAACCTTTGCCTTAGCGACTACGTATCTCCATACGGAGACAAGATAGGCTTGTTCGCCACAACGGTTGACAGCGCTTTCGGACAGGAGTACATCAACGACGACTACATGAGAATTCTCTCATCGGCCCTTGCCGACAGGCTTGCCGAAGCGACAGCCACCCTTATGCACCGCGATGTAAGGAGCTCAAAAGAACTATGGGGCTATGCCCTGGGAGAGAAACTCTCTGTCGAGGAGCTCAACAGAGAAGAATATCAAGGAATCCGCCCTGCAATAGGCTACCCGTCGCTTCCCGACCAGAGCATCATATTCATTATCGACAAGCTGCTGCAACTTTCAGATATAGGTATCAAGTTCACATCTAATGGAGCCATGAGCCCCCACTCATCGGTATGCGGAATGATGCTGCAACACCCTCTGGCACGCTACTTCGCTGTGGGAGCCATAGGCAATGAACAGCTTCACGACTATGCATCAAGACGTGGCATTCCGGAAGAAGAACTGAGAAAATTTCTTGCCAAGAACATAGGGATTTGAGTCAAAAGTTGGGTTTTATCCCAAAAAGCACTATATTTACAACATTAACGAACAAAAAAACGACAGACCAATATGCTGAAGAAGATTCTACACCCATTCTACGTGCTCTATCAGGTTGTTTTTGCATGGTGGGCAGCGATTCTGCTTACAGGCCTGACATCTATTGCAATTCTAGTGTTCGGCAAGTATCTGAAAGTAAAGAACGGCGACTATTACCCGGCCATTATATGGTGCAAGCTGACCTGTTGGCTGTTCTTTATCCCTGTAAGGATAGTTGACCGGGACAAATATGTTGACAGAAGCAAGGAGAAGAACTACATTTTTGTTGCAAACCACCAGGGCATGTTCGATGTTCTTGTAATGTATGGCTATGCAACCAAGAACTTCAAATGGATTATGAAGGAATCTCTGCGCAAAGTGCCTTTGCTTGGCAAGGCATGCGCCGAGACCGACCATATATTCGTAAACCGCACCACTCCGCAGAAGGACCTCCTGAGAAAGGCTTTGAACATTCTGAAAGGCGGCAAGTCAATGACAATTTTTGCCGAAGGAACACGTTGCGCCGACGGCAAGCTGGGCCCGTTCAAGAAGGGAGCATTCGTCATTGCGAACATGGCACAGAAACCGATTATACCTGTTACAATACAAGGTTCGTACGACATTCTTCCAAAAGGATGCAAGTGCTTGCACTGGTCACCGATAACGCTCACATTCCACGCTCCTGTAGAGTGCAAAGGACGTGACAGCGAGAATGTGGAACGAATGATGCAGGAGACACGTGCAGCTATAGCAAGCGCACTGGAAGAGAAGTAAGATTACCTGTCATTCTTAAGCATCCTGAGAGATTCCGTAAAACGGCTGTTACGGAAGCTCTTAGGTGCGTCATTTATAAGGGTCTGTATCTTAGGACGCAGCATTCCATAGTTCATGCCATTACAGTACAGGCCCAAAACAAATGGCCCTACGGCATCATTATAATGTGCACGTACCAAACTGTCGATATACGTCTCGACATCATCTAACGCGAGAACAAAATCCTGCTCAACAAGTTTACGTGCTTCATTTGCAGGAACACCCTCCATGAGCAGACGGGCCTCGTTGCGCAATATATCAGTCATGAGCATGTCGAAACTGTCCTTGACAGCCAGATAGTTCCCCAAAGCATCGTTAAGAGGCGTGCCCTTGACCCTAGCCCCATCTTCACCTATAGAAACAATAATATCTCCTGCCTCTGTCACAAAAGGAACAATCAGTCTTTGTGATATATACAACGATGCAATTATTATAGAATCAGTATTGCCGGACAAAAAGAACGTACCTCCTTCTATAACTCCTTTGGAAACAACGGCAAAGCTGTCGGATGACAAAGAAACCGCATAGACAGAATCGCCATTGAAGAAGCTATGCGCCACACTGCCGTTAAGCGTATATCCATTCCTGCCGCATGAGGAGTTCAGCAGCAAAAAGAGAACAGAGAAAGAGAGTACAAGAAACCTGAACATAGCAATTCGTTTTATAGCATAGCTGTTGTTGAGCATGAAGCAAATATAGTACAGAAACTTATACCACGGAAAGGGTATATTCTTATTAAATATTAAAAAAGGAAAACAGAGATGCGTTCCTTTTAACAAAAAGCCTCCAATGATTAAAAAACATTTACAAACAGACAAATAAGAGCATTTTTTGGCGTATCTTCGCATATTGGAACATTTTTCAAAAAAAAACAAAATATCATTATGAGAAAACTATTTGCAACACTGCTCATTGCAGTACTCGCCACCCCGCAGCTCATGGCTGACGAGGGAATGTGGCTTCTACAGCTGATGCGTCAGCAGAACCTTGAGGACCAGATGCGCAAGCAGGGACTCAACATTTCGGTAGATGACATATACTCACCCGACGCTCCTTCAATCAAGGATGCCATAGGCATTTTTGGCGGAGGATGTACCGGTGAAGTAATATCGCCTAACGGCCTTGTAATCACAAACCACCACTGCGGTTTCAGTTTCATACAGCAACTGAGTACTGTCGAGCACAACTACCTGCACAACGGTTTCTGGAGCCAGAGCTATGAAGAGGAGCTCCCGTGCGAGAATATCGCATTCACCTTCGTTGTAAAGATAAAGGATGTGACAGACGAGATAAACAGCCGTATAAGAGAGGGCAAGATTACCGAAGAGCAGTCTTTCAACCGTCAGGAACTTGCCAAGATTGGCATGGAGTTGTTCAAGGCAGACAACATCGAAGGCAAAGAACACATGTACCCGCAGTTGTTGCCATACTTCGAAGGCAACAGGTTCTATCTTGTATATTACAAGAAATATACCGATGTGCGCCTTGTAGCCACACCCCCCAACTCAATCGGAAAGTTCGGCGGCGAGACCGACAACTGGATGTGGCCACGCCACACTGGCGACTTCTCTGTATTCCGCATCTATGCCGACAAGAACGGTAACCCGGCTGCCTATAGCAAGGAGAACGTGCCATTGAGCACTCCGAAGCACCTGAGCATTTCTCTTGCAGGCTTTGAGTATGGCGACTTTGCCATGATTATGGGATTCCCCGGAAGCACCTCACGCTACCTTACCGGCGATGAGGTAAAGCAGAGAATGTATCAGGGCAATGAGCCACGCATAGCAATGCGCGACGTAACCCTTAAGATTATCCGCGAAGAGATGGAGAAAAGCGAGGATATCGCCATCAAATATGCCAATAAGCTCGCACGCATAAGCAACTATTGGAAGAACTCCATAGGAATGAACAAAGCCATTGTAGATAACAAGGTGGTTGAGACCAAGCTTGCCGAGGAGGCTTCATTCAAGCTATGGGCAGAACAGAACGGCAAGAGCGAGTATGCGGCTGTAGTCGAGAAGATAAATGCATGCGTTGCAGAGATGAACCGCACTGTTTACCTCATGACACTTACCACTGAACTTATAAGCAATGTGGAATTCTTCTCACGCAACCTCACTGAGGGCAACAGGAAGGTATTCGACAGCCCCGATGCCATTGCCGGCACCATGGAGAATATCTACAACTGGCTTCACAACCGCGACTATATACATGAGATTGACCTCCGCATCGCCAAACAGGTACTTCCTCTCTACTTTGAGCTTACAAAGCCAGAAGAACGTAACGCTTACCTCAACGAAGTATATGCAAAGTACAAGGGAGATACAGACAAGTATCTCGACATGGTATATAGCAAATCAATCCTTGCCAACAAGAGCAACTTCGACAAGTTCATGAAGAAGCCTACACTCAAGGCTTTCGAGAATGATCCGGCATATAAGCTACGCTTTGCGATATACTCTTCATACCTTGAACTGGCTACAAAAACCCAGGAGTTCGCAAAGGTGATGAACCCGCTGCACAAGACATATATAAGAGGTATCATGGAGATGGCAAATGGTGCACCCGTATATCCCGATGCCAACTTCACAATGCGACTCACATACGGCAACGTGAAGTCTTACCAGCCCAAGGACGGCGTTACATTCAACCACTACACTACTCTCAAGGGCGTAATGGAGAAGGAAGACCCTGACAACAGCGAGTTTATCGTGCCGGCACGTCTTAAGGAGCTTTACGAGACCAAGGACTATGGCCAGTATGCGCTCCCCAATGGAGAGATGCCTGTAGCATTCCTTACTACTAACGACATCACAGGCGGCAACAGCGGAAGCGGTGTGCTGAACTCACGCGGAGAACTTATAGGACTTGCATTTGACGGCAACTGGGAATCGCTCAGCGGTGACATCAACTTCGACGACAACCTGCAGCGTTGCATCAATGTCGATATCCGTTATGTCCTCTTCGTAATTGACAAGTTAGGAGGCTGCAAACGTCTTATCGATGAGATGAATATCGTGAAGTAAGATACATACTAGGATTTAATTAAGCAGGCGGGGAAATAATTCCTTAGCCTGCTTTTAATATTATTTAACAATTGGGGGGGTAATTATGGATAATTATATAAATTTGTACACATTTTAGAATTATTATCCTATAAAATCCACTAAAAGCCTATGAGAAAAATCAGACTCACAATTTTTTTATTGCTTATGCTGCTAAGCCCCTATGCCATGGCACAAAACAACCTTGTAGTTTACTTGAACGACGGCAGTTCCGCAACGTTTCCTTTGCCGGAGAACCCCGAAATAACATTTGCCGGCGAGAACTTCAAGGTAATATCATCAACAGCAACAATAGAACTGCTACGTTCCGACGTAAAAGATTTCAGATTCGAAAAAGGTGAGAACACTGCAATAGAGCAACTCTTATAGCGTGGGCGATGGAGGCTCTTATCGGTATCAGGGCCGCGTAGTACGCCCGGTATGCGAATGAGATAAAACAGCAAGTGAGGCAAAATCTTGCCTCACTTGCTGTTTTATTGCTTCAGGGAAATTGTTGCTCCAGTTCTTGAACCGGAAAATTGCCTTCTACCTGACAAGCACCTTCTTGCCATTTACAATATACATACCTTCAGGCACATTGATACATGTCGTACCTTCCTTAACAGTGAGCTTGCGCACCATACGGCCGTCTATGCCATATACCGTAACATCAGTATCATTCAGTACAGTCACTGTTATGCATGAACCGCCTTTGACAGAATATGCCTCAAAGCCATCGCATACAGATGTTGCATGAGTAAAGGCCAAAGAAGTTTCTGCCATACGGAGTTCCTCATTGTTTCCGTCAACAACATATATATTGCTCAATAAGAGTTTGCGTGCAGACTCTTCTATTACATCAGAAGCCAGCAATGTCAGGTTTACAGCGACATTGTCACCGGGCTCAAACTGCGAATTGCTGTCGGAATAGACAACAACCCTATAGTTATTCATATCCTTCTGAGTAAAGACAGCCTGAGACGATTCAAGGCTGTTTCCTGCAACGACATCATATACTTCCAGCCCATCGGGAAGGTTTATATCGAACTGCAATGCAGTATAGCTCTCGCTTGCATTGCTCGACACAAGCAGTTCAACAGCCTGCTCTGCACCTACTTCAAGTTCAATATCGTTTGCAGACAACGCTCCTTCTGCCAACGGAGTGTTGTACCAGTACATTGATGACGGAACATCACCGAAAAGAACACACTCGGCTGTACCGGCCACATCATCAGCCTCAATCTTGCCATTCTCGTCAACATCAGCCTTTCCCTCATGGAACGAATCTACAGTGACACCATTCAGATATGCTGTTATCAGAGCAACATCATGTACCGTCAAGACATTGTTGCAGTCAACATCACCTGCCATAGAATATATCAGGTCATCAATATCTTGCTCAGACAGATTGCTGAAGATATAATCCTTTCTGTCATTGAGCCACTGCTTTGCACGATCCCTGTCACTTTCGCTGAAACCGCAAGAGCTGCCCCAGATGACAGCATTGCTGCCGAACGAGTTCTTGGCAAAATTGTAATAGCTGTCGATATAATCCTCCAGTTCCTTTATACTGTTATTGTCAAGGAACTCTTTCCACACTCTATAGTAATGTTTCCTGAAGGTATCGTTATTTGTCACATCCTCCCAGAAACCGCTAGCTTGCATATTGAAGTTAATATTGCTTGATGTTGCATTGGAGTAACAGTAGGAACTGCTTGTCTCGTATCCGTAGCCCCAATCGAAATCCCATATCGGACCAAATGTAAGCTTGCCTTCCGAGTCACTTTCGTTCTTGTACAGGAACGTGCTCTTCGGGTGATTTATCTCCTGATTCAAAGAGAGGTCGTTGGCAAGATAGAAGCGTGCAAGAGCATCTACATCCAATACACTCTCAATATCCCCGTCATAGAAAATCGCATTCGACATCTCCTTAACATCATTGATCATTGCCGTACGGCGCGCTGCCGCGACATCAGCCGCATAATCACTCAAGTCGGGTTCATTTATCTTGACCGGAAGATTATATACTCCGGTCCTTTGTATCGGCTCATCGGTGCTGCCGTATGTATCCAATTCCAGCAGATAGCCCAAATCTTCGTCTATATCCACGCTATTGTTCGCCAGTCCTATCTTTTCGGTAAACATATAGTTGCCCATGTATTGGCCGTTGATATAAAGATCTACAGGTATTATATGGTTTGTATAATGCGCTCCGGCCATCTGACCTATCTTCATTGATATTGCATTAGCCATAAGCGACCCTCTCTGGGCATTTGCAAGCAAAACCCAGCTCTTGCCCTTAGTTAGGCCGAAAGGCTTCACTTTTTCGGCAAACTTCAGACGATATGGTTTCTTTGAATAACTCCACGACGAGTTACCGCGTCCCTTTATCTGCACAGAGTCCACAAAATTCTCATATACGCCATAACCTGTTATACGGAAATTTGCATTCAAGTAATAATCCTTGCTTGTAACCGACTGGCCGCCGTCAATGTCAATATCGATACGCGGCACAGACACGGCATTCTCAGTAAGCCACTCTACCGTCACATTATACTCACGGCCGAAAGGCTTGTGACGATTCTCGTATATTGCATCCTGAATCTTGACAGGTTCCTCGCTAGGACCTTCAAGGACCTTGTAAACACGCAACTCCGAGAGCACTAGATGATTCTTTGAATATTCACCGCTTGTCTGCAATATCCTGAGTTTCGAATAGCTGTCTCCAAGAGATATTGTCGGCGAGGTATATTCCTGACCGGCACCGCCTGTAGGCATATTGTCCTTGGTGTAGTCTAGGGTACGCACAAGCGTCCACATACTGCCGTCATTGCTTGCGTATATTTCCCAGACAAGAGGATTGTAACCCCTTTGCGGCCTGCACTTGTAGTATAGCTGAATGTTCTCCAAAGACTCCGGCAAATCTATATCGATATGAGTATTGACATTAATTGTCGCATTGTTTGCACTGCCCCATGTCGAATGGAAAATAGTTGACGGATTGCTGTCAAGCAAATTGGCAAGCGACTCATCAGACATCTGCGAAGGTTTGTTGGTTGAGAGCATAGCTGCTGCAAGACTAACCTCCACTGTATCACCGTTAACGACAGGAGTAGTCCATATTTCGTCCTGAACCTTTACCCTTTCAACAATATTGTAACCGGGATATGTTACCCTGTAGGTCACTTTATCGGCAAAGCTTTGGCGTGTAACCTTGCTCTCCTGCAATACTGTATCGACAAACGCTACAGCCTTGTCATCGCTCAGTTGGAAGCTTGCTGTCAGCCATTTGCCTATTGCATTAAGGCTGATATATATATCCGTTGTTACAGTATCGGCAATGGCATCGACGTTCAGGTTCGGGTTATACTTGTTGTTGAACTTGAATGAAGTCATATACGGAAGCTCCGGTTTTATAGTAGAACAGCTGTCATATTCCGACTGGGTATAGCGTACCGTGTCTCCGTCCTTAATAGGGAAGCATAGGCTTCCGTTCTCTTCATAGTAATTGCCGTCGAGCGACGCAATGACGTATGCATCAACACCGCCTTTCGATAGATATACGTACACAGTTTCTTCCTCAACCGTACTCTCATTATCCCCCCCGCTCTCTCCGCCGGAACCGCCGGAATTCACAATTTTCGTCGATTCGAACTGAGCAATATCGCTTTCTATCTGTGCAAATAGATTTTCATACTGTTCCGCTGTATATATGCCGGCAGAAGTCTTTCCTGCTGCAATAGCAGAGGCTATTCCCTCAAGTATCGACCTTGAGCTTTCGGGATATGTACCTTCGACATACGGATAACTGCTGTACGTAGCTGTTGACTCCAACTCCGCCACACGGCGTTCATACTTCTTCAAGCCGACAGCCATATATTCCGACACTGCAACCATTAGTGCCGAACGGGCAGCCTCTATCTCGGAAAAGTTCTTTACTGTGCTGATTATGTTTGTCGCATCCGATATGGCCGACTGCAAAGCTGTATTCTCCCCGGCACAATCACCGTCAAAGTTGCCATACTCGCTCAAGTTTGCATTTGCCTCATCTATGACCGGCTGCAATATCGCCTGCGCTTGCAACGACAATGAGAGTTTCAATGATTCAACAGTAGCATCGTCTAGCACAGCCTTGTATATATCCCATTCAAATGCCATCGGCAATGAATAGCCTTTTGTATAATCTCCGTTTTCAAGTGCAGTCTTGTGCTCAAGGTCGAATGTCTTCATCTTGGAATCTACTCCGTCACGCATCTCAGCACCGACATACAATGACAATGCACCTGCAGAGTTCACGCCGTCGTACTGAAGTTCGAACTTGCCGTTATTCTTTGCTGTAATCTTGACATAAGCAGCCTTACTCAAAAAGGTAGTACTGTATTGCCAGCCGTTCAAGCCATTATAGACACTGGCAGAATTGGCAAGATACATTCCTGCCACAGGCCAATAGATTATATAATGCTCATCATCCACAGGCACCAGTTGCATCACATTCTCCGCAGAAGCTACGATATCGCCCTCTTCGGCATAACGCATATACAGAGGACCGCTGCCCGTATAGGTTGTTCCATTGGATGCTGTAAAGGACTTCACCGCATTGCCTTTCAATACAAAGAGCTGGTTTTCTGCGGCCAGTTCCGCTTCTGTTGTTACTGCAGCACCGAGCACGAACTCGTCACCGACAGATACCGGAACGTAATCAGTACCAAGTGTCACAGCAACTTTTGTCGGAGCATTCTTTGGTTCTCCATAGCGTGTAGTCCATTCTAATGAGAAAGAATCCAAACTCTTCTCCAATGCGAGTTCCACATAGTGATAATCGGCAACAGGAGCATTTCCTGTCCACATAGAGTGAAAATAGGATTTATAGTCATTGTCGGACAGAGCCGGCAGTCCGTCACCGTCATCTACATACGACATGGAATTGTGGTCGGCATTAGAGGATGCCGTGTATGATACTGCATCTCCATTCTTGTCGTACACCTTGAGTTCCGAGAGGGCGAAAATAACGTTATTCCCATTAGGAGCCTCATTATTGAGAGTTTCCAGCACGGTAATACGTACCTTGTCGGTAGCCTTATCCGGTTCAATCAAAGCCGAAGTGAACTCATAAAAGCCATCGTAAGAGACTTCACCAACAGCAACACCGGGCAGCCCGTCAACATTCGACAAGACCTTGCTCCAACTCTGAGCATTCACACCCGAAATTGTACACAACACAAACAGTAAAGAATAAAGATATCTTTTCATAATCCAAAAATTTTCAGATCTATATTATCGCATCTTTATCCAAAGGATAAAATTGCATTATGCAAAGAAACAAAATAAAGTTTAAAATCTCAATACGAGAGCATTATTTTATTGCACGCTGTCAACCAATGCCGGAATACTTACACATAAACAAGATTCCGCATCGGCAAAACTTTCATCAAAAACAGAACACGAATTCGACCTATGGCAATTATCTGCAACGAATTCTCAGCTGCAAGAAAAATAAATTCTTCAAACCTTGTTGTTTATTGACAAAAAAATTCATACCTTTGCAGACGCAAACAGAGCGGGATGTAGCTCAGCCCGGTTAGAGTACGCGTCTGGGGGGCGTGTGGTCGCTGGTTCGAATCCAGTCATCCCGACAACAAAATGGTTCTACAAATATCTGTAGAACCATTTTTATTTTTCTTCAACACCTTTTTCAACACCTTTTGGGCAACTACCGCACAAGAAGCGGTGCTGAGTTGCACCAATGTCAATCGGCGGCAGTTTGAACCGTTCTAATCACACGCAACCAGTTGGCTCCCCAAATTTTCCTGATATCCTCTTCGCTATACCCTCTTCGCAACAGTTCACGGGTTATGTTACGTAGCTGAGATGCACTCGAACAGCCTTTTACAGCACCGTCGCCGTCAAAATCGGTACCGATACCCACATGCTCTATACCAGCAACAGATATGGCATGTTCAAGATGCATCATGAAGTCACCGATAGTCGCCTCACCGTCCTCACACAAAAAGCCGTCGTACATAGTTACCTGCACCACTCCACCCTTAGATGCCAATGCTGCCATCTGCTCATCGGCAAGGTTGCGCGGATGATTGCACAAAGCCTTGCAAGAGGAGTGAGAACAGACAACAGGCGCCGAGCTAAGTTCCAGCACTTGCCAGAAAGTGCTCTCTGCCGCATGTGACAAGTCAATGACCATACCCACGCGGTTCATCTCCTTTACGACTTCCTGCCCGAAAACGCTCAAGCCGCCATGCTCACCATTACCTCTCGCAGAGTCACAAATATCGTTGTCACCATTGTGGCACAAGGTCATATATACAACCCCCATATCCCTATAACGGCGTACATTGGCTATATCCTTTCCGATAGCATAACCGTTCTCTATACCTCGCATTACCACTTTCTTGCCACTTCGTTTATAGAGATTTACGTCATCGGGAGAATCACACAGAGCTACATTTTCTCTGTTCCTTTCCACCTGGGCTGCAATCTCTCCCAACAAAGTGTCGGCATATCGTGTTGCCTCTGCAAGTGCATTTTCGTCACGTGCGCCCTGAGGTATATAAGCAACCATAGTCACGGCATCAAGCCCGCCTTCGTCCATCTTGTGCAGATCGACGAGCGCAACTTCACTTCTCTCCTCAAGCCTATAGCCTTTTTCAAACAGCATCGGAGTGTCACAATGTGAATCGAGAGTAACTGTCCTTGAATGAATTTCCTTTGCCCTACGATACAATGATGCTTCGCTTACAAGCCACTCGAAAATAGGCATCATACAGCGATCGTCGTTCATGACAAAGGATTCGGGATGCCACTGTACTCCAATTATCGAACGGCCGTCAACAGCCTCTATTGCCTCTATCACCCCATCGGGCGACACGGCGGTTACGGCAAATCCACAAGGTACAGCACTCACCGACTGGTGATGAAAACTGTTTACAGCTATACTTTCGCAACCGAACAGACGGGCAAGCATGCTGTCATGTACAAATGAAACATCGTGAGTCGCCACATGTCGTTCTGCCGGTTCCTGGTCATGGACAAGCAACTCACGGCCCATACCGGCACCTTGGTCCTGATACACCTTTCCGCCAAAAGCCACGGCAAGAACCTGTACTCCACGGCATATCCCAAGTATCGGCAGCGAACGGTCATCGGCAAGACACGTCAAAAGAATCTCCTGTTCGTCACGTTTCGGATTTATAGCATGCAAGAGAGCGTAATCCGGAGCTTCGCCCATGTAACGGGGATCTATATCCGCACCACCTGTAAGCAACAGGGCGTCGATATGCTTAAGCGTCTCAACCAATGCTTCGCGGTTCGCATAAGGCGGGATTATGAACGGAGTACCGCCAGCCTCTAGCACCGACGCGTAATACGCTTCGGCAAGTGCAGCATTGCCGTCACGGAAATTTGCCGTTATACCTATTACAGGGCGGGGCTCCGCCAAAGGGAAGGCTGAATGGAGCGCCTTACGTTCAGCCATAAAATTGAACTTGTCCTTTTTCATGCGTTTCTGGATTATAAAAGCCCCGTACTGTGATTGCCGAACCACAGTACGGGACGTTATGTTTCACCATGCAGTAAAGCCGCCACGACTGGCACCGGCTGTTACTCCATAGGCATATTTCGCTTTATACTATGGTCAAGGACTATCATTGTCTCGGTGCTGACAATGCCCGGTATCTCCTGGACACGTCCGTTCAGAAGAGTCATAAGATGCTCATTGTCATGGGAGTACATCTTTGCAAGTATTGAATAAGGGCCTGTTGTGTAGCAGCACTCAACAACTTCGGGTATCTCGCGCAGACGCTCTACAACCTCCTTGTACATTGAACCACGCTCAAGACGCACGCCAATATACGTGCAGGTCTTATAGCCAAGACGGCGTACATCAATCTCATAGCATGAGCCCGAAATTATACCCATATCGATAAGATGCTGTACGCGCAGATGAATGGCCGCGCGTGAAACTCCACATAGTTCTGCCACGTTACGGAAAGGAATTCTTGCATCCTTTGAAATGATACTCAATATTTTAAGGTCTAGAGCATCAACCTTGCATTCTGTATTTTTCATATTCAGTCAGTTAATAAGAATCAGTTTTTTGAATTAATTGGAAAAGTCATACAGCTGTCAGAACTCCTGAACAGCGTCTATGCCGCTCTCATTGCTTGCCTGGAACAATCTCGACAATCTCAAGATCATATACCAACGCACTGTACGGAGCAACATGTCGTGTACCTTCTGCGCCATAGCCCTGCTCCCAAGGAATATACACCTTGCATTTCGTACCGGAAGGCAATGACATGACAGCCTCTGCAAGGCCGGGAGCCATCTCGCTCACACGTTTCTCCACAGCAAAGCCCCGTGAAGAATCGAATACGGCACCATTGGGATATGTACCCTTATAGACACATCTCACCACATCGTTATAGCCAGCTGTCTCCCCTGTTCCGGCGACCTCAATCTTGTACTGCACTCCAGAAGGAAGGCTATTCACACCAGGACGCCCAATGTTCTTCCTTATGAACTCTTCGCTCTTGGCGCGGAAAACATGCTGGTTATAATAATCTTTCGCATCATCAAGAGTCATTGTCTTTCCGCTGCGGTACGTTGCCGCTTTCAGCCCCTCAAGGAAAAGTTTGCGGTCAACTTTGTTGATTGTATCATCGGGATATATGGCTTTATCGGCAAGCTGCATCATCTCCATAGCCGATGACGCGACAAGCACACCGTTGGCATAAGCCCTCGATTCCGGAGTATCATCTGCCGGAAAAGCATCGCACAAGCCACGTACAAAGTCATCGATGTTAGCGGAGTCTATGCCCACATCATGCATTTTAAGGGGAATATCCTCGCCGATCATCATGCTTACAGCAAATGAGAGCGAATCGCCCATGCTTTTCAATTCCACTTTATTGTCCGATATGCCGGATTTGCCTCCCATGAAAAAGTTCACGGCAATAACAGCCGCCGCACCTGCAAGAAACGCACAAATTACCCTTTTCATCGGAGAATCAGAGTACTTTTATAAGTTCCACCTCGAATACAAGAGCGCTGTACGGCGGTATCATCTCACCGGCACCGTGCTCGCCGTATGCCATATCGTAAGGAATGTACAGACGCCATTTAGCACCCTCTTTCATGAGCTGAAGAGCCTCTACCCAGCCTCGGATAACCTGGTTCACGCCAAACACAGCAGGCTCGCCTCGCTTGATAGAACTGTCGAACACCGTACCGTCAATCAACGTTCCTTCGTAGTGACACTGTACACGGTCGGTTGCAGAAGGTTGCTTTCCGGAGCCTTCAGTTATGACCTCATACTGCAGGCCGCTAGGCAATGTAACCACACCCTCCTTCTTTGCGTTTTCGGCAAGGAAAGCCTCACCGCTTGCCTTATTCTGTGCATATGCCTCTTCGGCCAACTGCTTGAAGTGTTCATTCACAACCTTCTGTGCCTCGGCATGCGTCATTTCAAGTTTCTCGCCCTTCAGGACATCGTTGATACCCTTGATAAAGTCCTCCACATTCATGTTCTTTACTCCCATAGAAAGCAAGTTCTGGCCAATTCCCATGCCAAGACCATAACTGAATTTATCCATTTCTCTTTATTTTTAATAGTTTAACTTAATTTACTGTCATTTTGCCAAACACATCCGTTGACAAAAAAATCGAAACATCGACTGGCGAAGATACAATTTTATATTTACAACAAGCAAAATATTGGCATTTTTTTAGCAGAAAAGCAAAAAACAGCAAACAACATCGTAAAAAGCACACAAAAGCAATGAATATCATTTTGTCAGACTGCGATCAAACATCCGTGCTATATATAATATAATTATAAATTTATCGTTTCATTAAAGTAAAAGCTCAATTTAAATGCATAACTTTGCAGAAATAGGACACCTTTCTGAAGAGAGACATGAAAGATACAATAATATTGGGAAGCATTCTATTGCTTATAATTGCAGGTTTTTTCATACTTAAGAGATTCAACCGCAACAAGCCGGCCGTTGACGACCACCACGACCACGGGACGGAAGATGGAGTTTGCTGTGGCAAGCACACCAACTGTGCCAAAGGATATGATAACAGCAATCTCTACTTCGACGACGAGGAACTGGACCGGTTCAAGGGTGTCAAGGCCGAAGAGTACTCCGAAGATGATGCCGAAGAATTCAGAAACATTCTTTACACTATGAGAACCGAAGAGATTGACACATGGGTACACTGTCTGCAGACAAGAGGGATAGAGATTCCGAAGGAGGTCAAGGAAGAGATACTTCTCATGCTCCAATAAACAGCATAAACGGACATATAACATAAGATTGTGAAAAGATATATTATATACATATCGCTGTTCGTACTTGCATCATGCTTGCATGGCTGCTCGTCAAAGAAAAAGAAGAACACCGCCACGACACGCGCATACCACTCGTTTTTTGCACGCTACAACACTTTCTACAATGGAAATGTCGCATACGAGAAGGGCATCAACGCGCAAGTGGATGCGCACAAGGACAACTACCTTGAACAGCTTCCGTTGCTAATTGTAAGCAGCAAGGAGACACAAGGTGTCGGCAAAAGCGAATTCGACCGTGCAATAGAGAAATCGCAGAAGGCTATAAAGACACACTCCATAAAGAGGAAACCGAAGCGTCCGGTAGGAAAGAAACTTACGCCTAAACAGAAACGATTCTACTCCAAGAAAGAGTTCAACCCGTTCTTGTGGCGCGCATGGTTCATGATGGCCAATTCACAGTTCCATAAAGGAGAATTCACCGAAGCTGCCAGTACATATATATACATCTCAAAGCTATATGAAGAAAACCCGAAACTTGTCGCAATGGCAAGGATAGGGCTCGCCAAATGTTATGTAGAAATGGACTGGCTATATGAAGCAGAGGACCTTCTTCAGCGCATACAGCGCGACACCATACCATCGTCCCTTAAAGAAGAGTATGCACATGCGAAAGGATTCCTGCTGATTAAGCAGGAAAAATACAAAGAAGCAGTAGAAGAGATCTCAAAAGGCATGAAGCGTAAGGACATCTCCAGCCTTGAAAAAGCCAGGGAGCATTACCTTATCGGTCAATTGCATGCAAAGAGCGGCAACAAGAAAGCCGCGTACAAGAGCTTTGGGAAAGTTATCTCAAAAAGTCCTCCCTACGAGCTTGAGTTCAATGCACGTATAAGACAGACCGAGACTGCAACGGACGAGAACCACAAGTCAATACTGCGCAAGCTTAAAAGGATGTCAAAGTCGCCAAAGAACAAGGATTACTTGTCACAGGTATATTATGCGATAGGCAACATACACATGAGCCAGAAAGATACAGCAGAAGCAGTAAAGGCTTATGAAACAGGAATAGTCGAGGGGGCATCCGGCGGCTACGGAACCGGTATGCTGCACCTTTCGCTGGCAAAAATATACTGGGAGCAGCAGAAATTCTCAAAGTCATACGACAACTACAGCAAGGCACTGCCCTTGCTTAACGAGGAGACCCCAGGTTATGAAGAGATAACATTCCGCAACAATGTGCTGGGCGAGCTGGTACAATACACCGACATAGTAGAGAAACAGAGCGAGTTGCTATATTGGGCGACCCTCCCCCCCGACAAGCTATATCCTATCATAGACAAGCTCATAGAGGAGGAAAAGCACAAGGAGAAACTCAGGAAGAAAGAGGAAAAGAAAGCCAGACAGGAGAGCATCAACGAACTTGACAATGCCAATACCATGGCGGGAATGGCCCCGATGGACTTCGAAGACAGGCAAAAGTGGTACTTCTACAATCCTCAGACAGTATCACAAGGAATACGCATGTTCAAGCAGAAATGGGGTAACAGGGAGCTTAAGGACTATTGGAGATTCAGCCACGAGATTGCATCGCTTATGGATAATGGCATCGAAATGGAGGACAGCCTCGCCAACGACTCGTTGATGACAGACTCGTTGATGAATGACAGCATACCCCTTGACGACAGTATTGACACTGCCGTAAATGATTCATTGTCAACAGACCCGACGACACGTGAATACTACATACAGCAGATTCCTGTTACAGAAGAGCAGAAAGATGCAGCCCACAAGGCCCTGAGCAATGCCCTGTTTGAAGCCGGAGTACGCTTCAAGGACAAGGTAAATGACAAGAAACTGACACTGTCGTACCTTGAACGCCTTGCAAACGAATACAAGGAGTATGAAAGGCTGGCAGAAACATACTATCAGCTTTTTGTCGCTTGTTCGCGCTGGGACGAACCGGAAAAGGCAGACCATTACAGAGCCCTTCTGATGGCAGAGTATCCCGACAGTTCAATAACAAAGAGAATACAGGACCCGGACTTCTTCGAGAGTGCGGCCGTACGCAAGCATAACGAGGACTCGATGTATGTAAAAGCATACACTCACTACAACAATCTTGAGTATGCCGATGTTGAGACAGAGAATAGCATTGCAAGCAAGAAGTACCCGAAAGGGAATCACAGGGCACGATTTATGTTCATCGATGCTATGGCAAAGCTGTATAGCGGAAAGAGAGAAGAGGCCATGACGGCACTCGCAGAGCTTGTCGCTGCGTTCTCAAGCGACAGCATAAGCAAGATTGCCGGAGACATAACGACCGGACTCAAGGAAGGAAGGCTCTTGCAGAGCGGCATATCAACATCTATCTGGAGCCGCAAGGCAGACGGGACAATGCGTGAAGGAGCAGACAGCATCCCTGAATTTAAGGCAGAGCGCAACGAACCTTACTACTTTGTTCTGGCATTCCCGAATGACTCGCTCGACGAAAACCGCCTGCTGTTCGAAATGGCACGTTACAACTTCTCACGCTACATGGTCCGCAGTTTCGAGATGTCGTTCGAGAGACTGGCACAGATAACATTGCTTGAAGTAAAGACATTCTTGAATTTCGATGAAGTGTTCCTCTACAGGAAGAGGCTCTATGCAAGCAAGGAGACCGCAAGAATATTGGAGGGAATAAACTCCTTTATCATATCAAAATCGAACCTTGAATTGTTATTGCAGTATTACACCTTCGAGGACTACCAGAAGTTCTACGAGGAGAATCTTCAGGCAATACCGGAAGTCGAGATTGACGGCTACACGCTTGACGAACCGGACTACGGTGATAACGAAGAGGAGAACGAAGAGGAGAACGAGAAGAGAAAATATAAAGAAGAAAAAGACTACATTGAATAAGAAGCTGCTTACATTTATATCACCGTTTTTATAATCAGAATAGAATTTCTGTCTTTTAAGGACGCATAGCTGGCTATGTAATCGCCAAAGAGGAAGAAACAATATAAAAAGGTGAAACAAAAGATACGGCTTCCAGAAGATAATATTTTAGTAATTTAAACAGCTTCTGATATATGGCATACCGTTTGTTATGGGCCGATGACGAGATTGAGTTGCTCAATGCCCATATAATATTTCTGCAGAATAAAGGATATGAAGTCACAAAAGTGACCAATGGGCACGATGCTATAGAAGCATGCCGCAAGGAGCATTTCGACCTTGTACTGCTTGACGAGAATATGCCGGGTCTTACAGGACTTGAAGCACTTGCAGGTATAAAGGAGATACAGCCCTCCACTCCGGTTGTAATGGTTACCAAGAGTGAGGAGGAGGATATTATGGAACAGGCCATCGGTTCCAAGATTGCCGATTACCTTATAAAGCCGGTGAACCCGAACCAGATACTCCTCACGCTCAAGAAGAACATACACCACAAGGAGATTGTTGCTGAGAAAGCAAACAGTGCATACCAACAGAATTTCGGAAAGCTCTCTATGCAGATAGACGATGCACGCAGCATTGAGGAATGGCAGGAGGTTTACAGAAAAATCGTATATTGGGAGCTGCAGCTGGAAAGTGCAGACACCCAGATGCATGAGATGTTGAAGTCGCAGAAAGAGGAAGCAAACAACATGTTCGGCAGGTTCGTGAAGAAGAACTACATGGAGTGGATGTCATCACCACGTGAAAAGCGTCCGGTGATGAGCAACGACCTGTTCCGCGAACACATTTTCCCTCTTGTTGACAAGGGAGAAAAGGTATTCCTGATAATCATCGACAACTTCCGCTACGACCAGTGGCGTGTCCTGGCCGATGAAATCGGGAATAAGTTCTCAATAGAGGAGAACATGTACACCAGCATTCTTCCCACTGCAACCCAGTATGCCCGCAATGCGATATTTTCGGGCCTTATGCCTAAACAGATAAAGGAAATGTATCCAAAGCTGTGGGTTGACGAGGAAGAAGACGAGGGCAAGAATCTTAATGAAGAGGCTCTTATAGAGACACAGATTTCACGATACCGTCGCAAGGACAGTTTCTCTTATGGCAAGGTGCTTACCTCAACAGCTGCCGAGAAATATATCGACACCATGAATAACCTTGCAAAGAACGATATAAATGTACTTGTGATAAACTTCATAGACATGCTGTCGCACGCCCGCACTGAATCGATGATGGTAAGGGAACTTGCAGCAAATGAGGCGGCATACCGTTCGATTACATTGTCGTGGATAAGGCACTCTGCAATAAAAAAACTTTTTGAATACTTGTCCGAGAGCAATTATACGACAGTCATAACAACCGACCATGGCAGCATACAGGTAAATACGCCGACAAAAGTAATCGGTGACAAGAACACCAACACAAACCTTCGCTACAAATTAGGCAAGGCACTCAATTATAGCGGAAAGGATGTTCTTGAAATCAAGGAACCGGCAAAAGCTTTCTTGCCGTCACCGAACATCAGTACCAGTTACATATTTGCAACGGGAGACAACTTCTTTGCCTACCCGAACAATTACAACTACTATGTATCGTACTACAAGGATACATTCCAGCATGGAGGCATATCAATGGAAGAGATGCTTGTGCCTATCATCAAGCTAAGACCAAAGAAGAAGATTTAGAATACTCCATAGACATAACACAGGACAAACGAGATGAAAGAGCATACAATAACCGTAAGAGGAATAGAAGAATACCCGAAAGCGGCACAAGAGTTTATCCGGTTCATTGAATCGGGGAATCTCTTTGCTTTCTATGGAAAGATGGGAAGCGGCAAGACGACGTTCATCAGGCACATATGCGAGGCCTTGGGTGTTGAGGACTGCATAAACTCCCCTACATTTGCAATAGTAAACGAATACGAGGACAGGGAGAGAAGAACGATATACCATTTCGACTTCTACCGCATAAAATCAGTTGCAGAGGTCTATAACATGGGATATGAGGAGTATATATACAGCAATGCAATCTGCTTCATGGAGTGGCCGGAACTTATAGAGGAACTTCTTCCGGACGATTGCATCAAGGTATATATAGAAGAGAACGGAGACAGCTCGCGCACTATCAGGATTGTAGAAGAGTAATTTAACACAAACAGGAATATATAAGCAATATAGATATGAAAATAAAAGCAAACGCATCGGGTACAAGAACAATAGAAGTCAATGAGGTACAGCTGCAGATAATAAAGAAGTATTCACTTCTTGACAGAATTGCCAACAGCATGGGAATCATTGACGAGGACTCCCTGAACAAGCTACGTCTTACCGTGCGTTCATTGATAGCAACGCAGACAATGGCATCGAAAGATCTGCTTGAGCTTTGTCTGGTACTTTATCATGAGGACATGAAGGCACATGGGCTGAACAATCTTGTACAGCTCTACACCGAATGGCTGAGAAAGCAGGCTACGACAGAAACAGAAGAGAAGGAGAATGTATAAAAGAAAGGTAACCGATTGGCTCCCGACAACACGTAAGGAGGCGGAACTGCGCGGCTGGGAGCAAATGGACGTCATCATTTTCAGTGGTGATGCCTATGTTGACCACCCCTCATTCGGTGCTGCCGTAATAGGGCGCCTGCTTGAGGCCGAGGGCTTGCGTGTTGCGATTGTTCCGCAACCTAACTGGCAGGACGACTTGCGCGACTTCAAGAAGATGGGACGTCCCAGGCTCTTCTTCGGCATATCAGCCGGTTGCATGGACTCTATGGTCAACAAATACACAGCCGCAAAGAGATTCCGTAGCGAAGACGCATATTCGCCTAACGGCAAGCACAGCATGAGACCCGAATATGCGACAGTCGTATATTCGAAGATACTCCGCGAGCTTTACCCGGACTCCGCAATTGTAATTGGAGGAATAGAAGCATCAATGCGTCGTTTCACACACTACGACTACTGGCAGGACAAGCTGATGAACAGTATTCTTGTTGACAGCAAGGCCGATGTGCTTGTATATGGCATGGGCGAGCAGCCGATAACTGCACTGGCACACTCCATGCTTGAAATGCTTGAAGGCAACAGCGACAAGTACATAACGGCAGAAGAGGCTAGGGAAATTGCCAAAACGACAAGACAGACCGGATACATTGCACCGAAGCACGAAGCAAGTATAGATGAGGAGAAAGACAAGGTTCTTGCCAGCCACTCCGAATGTCTTGAAAGCAAGAAGAAACAAGCAGCGAACTTCCTTGCCATAGAAAAAGAGTCCAATAGGGTAAATGCCAAAAGACTGATACAGGAAAACGGAGATGTCGATATCATCATCAACCCGCCATTCCCTACAATGAGCACCGAACAGCTTGACCGCAGCTTTGACCTGCCATACACCAGGCTGCCACACCCTAAGTACAACGGCAAGCGCATTCCTGCATACGACATGATAAAGCACTCTGTCAACATTCACCGCGGATGCTTCGGAGGCTGTGCATTCTGCACAATATCGGCCCACCAGGGCAAGTTCATTGTAAACCGCAGTGAGAAGAGTATTCTCCGTGAAGTGAAGGAAATTGCCGGAATGGACGACTTCAAAGGCTACCTTTCGGATCTGGGAGGCCCGTCGGCAAACATGTATATGATGAAAGGCCGCAAGAGTGAATTGTGCGAGAAATGTTCACGCCCGTCATGCATACAGCCTAAGATATGCCCCAACATGAACATCGACCACACGCCGTTGCTGGAGCTGTACAGAAAAGTGGATTCACTCCCATGCATAAAGAAGAGTTTTATAGGAAGCGGAGTGCGTTATGACATGCTGCTGCATAGAAGCGGTGACAAGAGGCTCGATGACGCTGCTGACAGATACATTGAGGAGCTAATAACAAAACATGTCAGCGGACGCCTGAAAGTTGCTCCAGAGCACACATGCGACAATGTGCTCAGGCTGATGCGCAAGCCCCCGTTCAGGCAGTTCCACGACTTCAAGCGCATATTCGACAGAATAAACAGCAGGGAGGGATTGAAACAGCAGATTATACCATACTTCATAAGCAGCCACCCCGGCAGTACATTGGAAAACATGGCAGAACTGGCTGCAGAGACCAAACAGCTGAACTTTCACCTCGAACAGGTACAGGATTTCACCCCTACCCCTATGACAATGGCTACAGAGATGTACTATACAGGCATAAATCCCGAAACAGGAGAGGAGATATATGCAGCACGGAGCATGAGGGAGAAAGAGGCACAACGCCGTTTCTTCTTTTGGTACAAGCCTGAGGAAAGGAAACAGATTGTCCAACAACTGCGACAGATGAAGCGTACGGACCTTATAAGGAAACTAGGCATATAAGGACAAGAGACTGAGACACTAATAAACCGAAGCCAGGCAATGCCTGGCTTCGGTTTATACTAATGAGCGGTTCATTCATTATCTTCCTCGAATTCATCCTTGCCAACTCCGCACAAAGGACAAACGTAGTCTTCGGGAAGCGACTCAAAAGGAGTCCCTGGTTCAATACCCTGCTCAGGATCACCGATTTCCGGGTCATAGACCCACTGACATACTGTACAAATATACTTTTTCATAATTGCTCGTTTTAATAGTTAACACTTGTGACAAAAGGTTGTTCACTAAAAAATCCTAGACGAACACTCCTTTATGTATCTTGTACAGCAAATATAGCGACATTGAGTCCTACAGAAAAAATATATATGTTAATTTTTACAAACCGGTTTCTATTTTTCAGCACTAAGATAGTTGTCTATAAGGTACCGCATGCCCTCTGATGCACCCTTACGTATGTGGACAAAATCCCGTACGCCATTGACAGCGACATCATTCGGGTCTATGAGATATACCGGCACTCCACATGGTACGTAGTTCAACAATCCGGCAGCAGGATATACATTCAAAGAGGTTCCTATTATGACAAAGGCATCTACGTCACGCAAAGAGGCTATTGCCTCACTCATAAGGGGAACAGCTTCGCCGAACCACACGATAAAGGGGCGTAACTGGGAACCGTCAGCAGCAAGGTCGCCAATCCTTATCTCGTCGAGAGGGGAAGAGAAACGCCTTACATAATCAGGATTATCAGGTTCACGCGACGAGCACGCCTTCATCAGTTCACCATGCAGATGAATGACCTTTGTCGAGCCGGCACGCTCATGAAGGTCATCGACATTCTGTGTCACAACCGTTACGTCATACTTGCTCTCCAGGGCAGCTACAAGTTTATGTCCTGTATTAGGTTCTATGCCGGACAGTTCAGTCCTTCTTCTATTATAGAACTCAAGTACCAATGCCGGATTAGCCCTATAGCCCTCCGGAGTCGCAACTGCCTCTACCGGATATTCATCCCATAGGCCGTTACCGCCTCTGAAGGTACTTAACCCACTCTCGACGCTCATTCCTGCGCCTGTCAAAACCACAATTCTTTTCATGCCGTAAAAATAAAAAAGATTGGGAGCAGTCCCAATCTTTTTTATGGATTATTTCATTTCTTTTCAGATGTCAGTCCTTCTGTAGGAAGCTTATCCGGATCTGTCGGTTCAACAATATCATCAGGGAGCGGCAGATACCAGTTCGACTCGTCCATAAACTTATTATAGAGAGCTGGCTCCATCGCATACTCCGGATGACGATATGAAACCTCATTTACATGGTCACGGCCTGCTATACGCTTTGCTATTACCTCATTGTCGCCCATAGCTCTCGCGAAACGCATAAGATCACCGAATCGTGTACCTTCCCATGAAAACTCAAGAGCAAGTTCGTCTATGACAAGATCGGCCACATAATTGAGTGAATCCTCCTTTGTAATTGTACCGGTAAGGACCTCTATATCTCCCTGTTTCTCCAGCTTGCCGATATAACGTGCAATACAAGTATCATTCAGAGCATAATAGATGTTGCGCTCACTGTCACCGGAACCGCGGGAGTGGATACCCTTGTTGTTCTCGAATGCCTTGGCTGTGAAATCATAGCCCAAAGAATCATCATACGATGCGAGATATGTTTCCATAACATATGTGAAGCCCAATGTATCCTTGGTTACCTTATCTATTTCATACTTCTTTATAGTATCACCTTTGGCATTGATCTTGTGACGCTCTGCAAATACCGGGTTCTTGATAACAGAATAGTTATCCTTGACACCGACCTTCAAAATTTCCATTGCAAGCTCCATAGCACCATCGTAACCTTGGCGTGCCATACCTACAAGAGCCTCAGCCAAACGCAGGTATGCATGCTCCGGACGCAATAGTGTGATACAGCCCGTAACGACATTAGGAACACCTCTATGTATGGAGTTGATCGCCCCCCAGCCATGGTGCTCCATATTGAACTTGGCTATGATATTAGGGTACATTGTCTCGCCATCATCGTTACCGCCTTGCTGTGAAAAGCTTGTCGCCTTTATACGCAGGTCACCCGGATACTCATAGTTGGTACTGTACTCAACAAGCTCCGGCTTCTCCGGGTCTGCACCCTGGTAATAACGGAAAACCTGACGGCGTGACAAAGAAAGCATGGCAGGAGAAACGGTCACCTGTGCAGCACCTATATCTGATGGATGGCAGAATATATCGGCAAGGCCGGATGTCTCACCCCTAAGGTTGCTGTATGTATAAGGTATAAGAGTCAGAACACTATTGTCGCTGTATTTGTCAAAATCTTGATATGAGAAGCGCTGTGAGTAGTTATCAAAGATAATCTTGCCACCCTTAACAGCATAATCCAGATAGAAAGCACGGTCGGCATACTTCGGAGCTGTTTCATTTGTTCCGGCACCGGTAATCTGGTTATAGAAACATTCAGCAGCTTTCTTGTAGTCACCGGCTGCACCGCGCCAGAGATACAGTTCACCGAGCAGCATACGGATAGGAACAAACAGTTTTCTTGTAAGGACGGCAATCTCATTTGCGTTCTCACTGTATCCGAAAGTGATTACTTTGCCGTTCGGACCGTCCTTATGCCAGTTCGGCATTGGGAATGCTGCTGGGTTTTCGTAAGGCATTATATCATTGATGAGCTTAGTCATCAGCTGCTCACGACTGAGCGCAGGCTTCCTCATCACCTCCTCTGCCTCGCTATGGGTAAGAACAGGCTCTGTAAAGTACGGAACATTGCCATGATTTATCGCAAGCTGCAGATATGTCCACGCACGTATGCTCTTAACAGCAACATACTCATTCATCATCAGCTTTATGTTGTTCTTCTCAAGAGCAGTATCGACACGTGCAAGATATATGTTACAGTTGTTGATTATAGCATAATAGTCCTTTACGTCGAGATACTTGTTTGTCTCCGGCTTATATATGTGTTCACACAACTGCTGAATATCAACAACAGCCTTTTCGTAATTTGGAGAAACAAGATCGGCGCGGAGCTCATTCAGGAGTACCTGACGGTCTCCGACCTTCTGGACTGACTTCAGGATACCCAGAACAGAATATACCGAGTCATTAAAGGTCCAATCATCGAACTCGTATTCAACGCGGTCCGACTCGACATTCAGCATATCTTCACATGAACTGAAAGAAAGAACACCGCAAAGCAGGAATGCCATTGTATAAATAAAATTCTTTTTCATGTTTTTATATTGTTTGTTCCCTCCGGCGTCTCATGAGACGCCGGAGAGCATTCGTTCATTAGAGATTAACCTTAACACCAAGATGGAAACTGCGTGACTGAGGCAACAGACCTACATCAACACCCTGATACATAACATTGTTGCTTACAGAGAATTCCGGGTCCATTCCCTTGTACTTAGTGAATGTATATACATTCTCAGCTGCACACCATACAGTAAGCCCCTGCAGCCAGCTGAAATTCAAAGGAACATTATAAGACAGCTTTATTGACTTTATTCTGAAGTAAGAGCCGTCCTCAATCCAACGGTCTGAGAAACGTGAATTGCCCATCGGGTCTCCAAAAGCGACAGCAGGCATGTCAGTCTTCTGGCCGTCTATTGTCCAACGGTTAGCCATAGCAACAGTCTGGTTGAAGAAGTTTGAGCCACTCTCCAGCTGCTGGCGATAGTAGTTATATACATCATTGCCTACTGAATAGTTGCAAAGCACATCAAGCTGCACTCTCTTGTACGACAGACGTGTAAATACATTACCGTAGAAATCGGGATTCGGGTCACCTATGACAGTCTTGTCGTTCTCGTCAATGCAGCCAGGGTCTTTTCCAGGGTTCACGTCAACAAACTTGACATCACCGGCATTAAACGGAACCTTCTTGCCTGTCGCGTCACGCTGGAAGAGGTCATATGCATCGGCATCTTCAGTGCTTGATATAACACCGTCGGTCTTATATCCCCAGAACACACCTACAGGATGACCCTCCATTGTTGCAACTTCACCGCCATATACAGCTGTCGGATCTATCTTCTCGTCAAGAGAGGTTATCTTATTCTTGTAATGGCCTAAAGATGCACCGAGTTCCCACTGCAGGTTCTTCTTTGCGATAAGCTTTATATTCATAGAAGCCTCAAAACCGGTATTCTCAAGTTCACCGCCGTTTGTCCAATAGCGGTCCATACCGGTGATGAACTTATGACGCTTCTGTACAAGCAGATCACTTGTCTTGGACTTGTACCAGTCAAACGATACAGTAATGCGATTATCGAACAGAGTAGCATCAAAGCCGACGTTAAAACGGGCAGTTGTCTCCCATTTTACAATATCGTTCTCGATGTTGCCAAGCTGGAGTCCCATTTGCTTGTCATAGAATTTCACTGTCTGGAGATAACTGCGCGAAGCAAAATAGTCAATCGCATCATTACCGGTTATGTCATAGCCTGCACGCAACTTGAGGCTGTTTAGTTGCTTAACCCGGAACCAGGGCTCCGAAGAAACCAGCCATGCAGCCTGAAGAGACGGGAAGAGTCCCCATGAAACACCGCCTATCTTTATTGCTCCATCGGCATTCTTTCCGAAACGTGAAGAGGTTTCCAACGAAGCGGCCAGCTGCAGGAAGTAACGGGTCTTGTATGAATAGTCCGCCGACATATACCATGCCATATTTGTCCATACATTCTTGTCGCCGTCACTGCTCAGGTGGTCAAGATCGCCGTTTACGTCAACATCGACCTCGTTGCCGGAGTTAGCACCAGCGATTGAACTTGAGTCGAAATTGAATTTCGTATAACGGAAACCGCCGAACACGTCGAAGCTATGTGCACCGAAATTCTTGCTCCAGGAAACACGTGTATCGCTTGACAAAGCAACCTCCTTACCGAAAGAAGAAGATATATAGTTGCCGATGGTTCCGTTCAGTGAAGAGACATAGAAATCATATCCGCGACTTTCGGCAGAACGTGGGAAAGGAAGATAATACTTCTCACTTACACGATAAAGCATATAGTTGAAAGTCTCCGAAACGGTAAAGTCACCAAGCTTCAGTTCCGGCGCCACCGTGATGTTCATATTCGTGTATTCCATCTCATTCTTATGAGGGTCTGACGCCTTTGTAATGATTGTCATCGGGTTATAATATGAGTTGTTCGGACGTGCAATACCGGCATCTCTTACAACACCAAATGCAAAATCGTCACTCAGGTCAAGGTTCTTGCTTAACTCACCTGTTGACGCATAACGGTAAGGATTCAGGAACGGAGCCTTTATAGCCGAAAGGACACCTATTGATGTAAGCGGGAATGCTGACTGGTCCTCACGGAAACCGTCATCAAGCAATTCTCTTGCAAAACGTGAATATGAGATATCGAAACGTGTACTGAGTTTCTCTGTCAGTGAGATATCGGAATTCAGACGTACGTTCATGCGGTCGAAAGAGTTGGCTTCCATAGGCACATCACCCATAGCATAACCGAAAGAGAAGTTGTACATAGCCACGTCATCACCACCCTCTACGTTAAGCTGGTAGTTCTGTGTTACAGCCTCTTTATATACGAGGTCGGCCCAATCCGTGTTGTTATGGTACTTGTCATAATATATGTAGTCCTTGTTCTCACGCAGGAAGTCATAGGTCTTGTTTGCAGGGAGGTCCATGGTTCCCATGAGGTCATTGACATAACGGCGATATGCATCGGCACCCAACACATCGGGAGTTTCCGGGGCCAATGTAAAGTCGGCATATATATTTGCCGAAATACGTGTAGCCATACTCTCGCCACGCTTTGTATTTATTATCACAACACCGTTGGCTCCGCGGGCTCCATATATTGCCGCACCGTTCTTGATTACCTTTACATCTCTGATATCATTGACGTCTATTGCAGAAAGAACATTGTTGTATGCACCCATGTGGATAGTCTCATTACCCTCCTGCATGTCCCATATTATACCGTCAACAACGAAAAGAGGCTGTGTATTCGCATATATTGAGTTCAAGCCACGTATGAACATAGCAGCACCGATACCGGCAGTTCCCGAACGGCTTATTGAACGCACATCAGCACCTAACTTGTTCTGAATCTCCTCATCTACAGTAAGTGCAGCTGTTGTACCTACATCAAAAGCTCTCTCCGAAGTGAGTACAATGTCTTCATTGAAACTCCCCTGGAATGAATCGGAATAAAGACGGACATTCACGATATCATTCTTTGTTACAGGGCGCTGTACTAGCAGATAGCCCTGAGTAGAGAAGTTCAAGAGTGTGACGTAGTCCGGTACATTAAGCGAGTATTTACCTTCGGCATTTGTCATCGTAGTGATTTTCTTATGCCCGGTAGCTTGAACACGTACACCGGCCAGAGGTGTGTTCGTTGCCGCATCATATACAGTACCTGTTACAGCACGCAGATTCTCAGCTGTTATACTCTTCTCCTCGACCTTAACAGAATCGCCTGCCGCCAAGCTTACGTTTGACGCAATGGCTACTGATGGCACCAGCATCAGCAATACCATCGGAATTTGCATAAATTGTCGTATATACATAGTCATTTTCTTTTTTTATCCTACATACTATTCTTCGTCAAGCACCGGTATAAACATAATCTTGTCGATACGCAGTGACTTGTCAAGCTTGGCGCCTGTATTTGTCTTTATTTGAAGTTTTGTCGTATAATCCTGGTTGTTGCCGGTAAGGTAATATTCACAGAAAGGAATATCCAATGCCAAACGGGCATCATTTTCAGTGAGGAACACTGTATCGAGACGCGCACCATCTACATCGAGCTTCTTTACGGATTTTACAGTCTTGCCGTTATGCATTAATGTCAAGTCCACTTGGGAGTCAAGCAAGTCTGATGCACTGACATTTGTCTTAATGTTTCTCGGAACAAATACGACTGCAATATTATACTTAGCCGACAGCAGATTTGGTATGGTATATTCTACTGTAATAGCAGTTCTCTGAGTCGGCTGACCGAACTGATGGTATGCACCGCCGGATACTTTAGAATTGACAAACGCAGAATCCTTGTTTATTTCATTATCGTACACATATTTGGTTTCTACGGATATATTACCGGTATGGTTTGTAAGCATATTTGTGTTTTCCGCCTCAAGGAAGATTGTATCGTGGCATATCTCAAGCGGAGTATAAGGATACTTGTCAACAATCTTGAATGTTCCGTTAGAAAGCGTCTTCTCGGATATCACATTCTCTTCAAGCTGAGCCTTCAGGAACTCGACACGCTTGCCTCTCTTATAAGCTGGCATAATAGAGTCGGAGTTCTTTACAAATCTCTGTTCCTTGTCACTGAATGTCAAATACTTGAGAATATTCAGATGAGTATAGTGAGAACGCAGCGAATCACGGTAAGCTGTATCCATGTTTAACGGACGCTTCGCTTCTTTGTTATAGTTGTAGAACCGGTCAATCTTCTCCAGCTGTTCCATCCAGACATCATTTGTCGGGTAATATACAGTATAAAGCGAATCCTCGGCATCAAGAAGAGCGTCAAGAAGACCTATTCCGTACTCTGTTTTAAGCCAGATGTTACTATAGAAGAAGGTCGAATCGAGATAAGTCTGCACGCCATCGACGATAGGTCCCTTTATACTTTTGTTCTCGTCGAACTTATATTCGGTGAATGAGTAGAGATAGTTTGCAAGAGAATCGAGGTTCTCGGCAATTCCCAGATATTCCCAAACATTATACTTGTATTCAGAGGCCTTGGCAATCTTATGTATTATACCGTTCATTACACGTATATTCGCACGGTCAATGACACAGCCGTCAAAAGTATATCCCTTAGAATAATCTCCTTCGAACTTGGCCATCTTGTCATTGAGAAGTGTTATAAGATTTGTCTCGTCAAGCTTGCCGGTTGCCGGTTTCAGATAATTCGCAATATGAGCCTTGATGAATGTATTGAATACCGACTCCCTATTGCCGTTCTCTACTTCAAGAATCAACGAATCCTTATTGAAGGTATCGTTAAGCGGCACCCAAACGGTATATACTCTTGAGTGATTGAACAAAGAATCGGCACATTCGGCACCGCAACTGTTAAGCACCTCAACGAAATCAGTAAGCTGCGGATCTTTTGTCAGGACTTCGTACAAAGTCTTGTCTGCATATGGTGTTTCCTCGGTAACCTTCAAGCCTTCTATGCTGTCATTACAAGAGGTACCCAACAACAGGGATACAACAAACATTGCTCCTGTCAGAATCTTATTCTTAAAAATTGTATTCATATATGATGTTTTTATTTTTTCTGTAACCTCGGACATTGCAAGCTGCAATGCCGAGGTTTTATAAAAAACTTTCACACTTGTTAATTCATTTCGGCAGACCCGCCTTCTTTCTTATAGGCCGGATTCTGTTTCAGAAGTTTGTTAAACTTGAGTTCGTCTGAATGTATCGGGAAGAACAGACCGTCGATTGATGACATCTTTGTCTTTACGACACTGGCGTTGTTTGTGAGTTTGTCGGCAACAAACAATATGCCGTTCGTGCTCTTCTCACGCAATGCCTTACGTACAAGGTCGTACCAACGCTTTCCTTCATACGACAGTTCCAGCAGACGCTCTTTCATCACCAAGTCGAGAGCAGCCTCAGCTGTACGGTAACTGTCCGGGTTCAATGGCCTTGATATGTTTGTTGTATCCATTCTCGACCTCGTGTTTATAGCCTTTACAATATCAAACGCCTCGGAAAGGTCATTTGCCGAAGCCGATTGACGGGCCACAAGTGCCTCAGCCTTCATCAGAAGAACATCGGTACGGCGATACACGATCCAGTTTGCATCAAAGACGTCATTTTCCCTATAGTTGAAAGACGGTGAACTCATTGCCGCATACTTCACTATGCAAAGTTCTTTATTGCCATCTCCTGTTCCGCTGAGATTCTCAGCGTTAGTATAAGAATAGGCACGCAAATCATCTACAGTATAGTTCTTGCTAAGGAAAGTCGAAGGAACCATAACCATACCTGGATTACCGTTATTGCCATACATGGCTTTAACACCGCCGTTCTGGGTATTCCTGTCAGCCTGGAGTTCAAAGATAGACTCTCTGGAATTTCCATAACCGAAAATCTCGTCATACACCTCACTGTCCTTAGCTGTAGGATCATCTTCGTTAAAATCATTCTGCAAAAGATTATACGGATACCTCACGACCGGAGTATTGGATTTGTTCCACTCCTCTTCGAGTTTGCGGTCCATATTGTCGATAACGTCCTGGCAGTTCTGGATACACATGTCATAATACTTCTGGGCATCACCGGGTTTCGCATAATCGCCACCCTCATAGTAAGTAGCGAATGCAGCACGCCACAGATTGACGTCTGCCTTCATCGCAAGAACCGCATTCTTGGTTATACGTCCGAAATTCTTGGTTCTGTTCGCAGCATCTGCATAGCTGCCTGATGGAACCACCATATTCTCGGCACGGTCGAGGTCGTCCATAATGCTGTTCAAAGCCTTCATGGGATGCACCTGCGCATATTCCGGAAGTTCAGAATCATTGACAGCCGGCACAAGAGCCAATGGAATGTCACGGAACGAACGTACCAGATAGAAATGGCTAAGGGCTCTCAGGGCCAGCATCTCACCTGTAACAATCTTCAAATCCTCTTCTGTGAAGTCCGGGTCGCGGTCCAGCACCAACGGAGCATATTCCATTACGAGATTTGCATAGTTTATAGCCTCGTAATAGATATTCCACCTACAGAATTCATTATCCTCCAGGATGTTTGCTTCAACAATATACTTGATATCCCTATTGTTACTTGTAGGATATGTCATATTATCGGAACGCAGTTCTCCCCAAATTATGGCCTTCTGGATAGCGTCGTTGCTGATTAACTTGTAATATGCCGTTGCAAGCATACCGTTTACCTCATCTTCATTCTGCCAGAAGTTCTCATGAACAATCTTATCGGACGGTATGATTGTCAGATAATCGGTACATGATGTCGCAAAGGCAACAACTGTTGCCAATGCTGCAATGACAAGCTTATTGTATATTTTTACTATTTTTTCCATATCTACCTACTTTTAGAAACCAACAGATACTGAGATTGTATATGAACGCGGACGCGGTGTTGCTGACCCGTCAAATGCAATACCGTCTGCATTGCTTGAGACCTCCGGGTCGAGACCAGAATACTTTGTCCAGAAACATACGTTGTCGGCAGAAGCATAGAATGTCAGTGTCCTGAGACCGAACTTCTTCAACCAATCTGAATTGAAAGAGTATGACAACTGCACGTATGAAAGACGCAAGTATGATGCATCCTCTACGAAACGGTCACTTCCAAGATAATTGTATGTCGAGTTTCCATACACAGCGCGAGGTATCTCTGTGATATCACCCTCCTTACGCCAACGCCAGTTAACGGCAACGCTCTGGTTGTCGAATGTTGACATCTTCTCATAACTCATACGAGCAGTGTTCACTACGTCAACATCCCAACGGTAAGTGAAAGACGTTCTCAATCCCCAGTTCTTGTATCTGAAATTGAAACCGAAACCGCCCTGTGCAACCGGGTTTGAATTTCCGAGATAAACGATATCGAGCTTGTCGATTGTACCGTCATGGTTAATATCCTCGTAAATGGCATCACCGCCCTTGAACTCATATACAGATGTCAAGTCCTCATTATCGAAGTAGAGAGACATCTTCTTTGGCATGCCGTTTGCCTCATAGATAACGTGTCCGTTAGCATCGCGGACAATAGGACATGTACCGTCGCGGCCGGCAGCCTCTTCAGCAAGGGCCTTCTCCCAGTTTCTGTAGCTGTAACGATATACACCCTTGTAACGGTAACCGTAGATTGCACCAAGAGGATTGCCTATCTGAACACGCGGGAAATATTGTCCGTTTGCAGGATAATCGTAACGTGTTGGGTCATTACGTTTTTCGAGATAAGCGTCTTCGAGCTCAAGAATCTCATTGTAGTTCTTTCCGATATTGAAATACATTGTCATCGTCAAGTCCTTATAAAGCTTTATGTTTCCGGTGTTGAAGTTTACTTCCCAACCAGAGTTGCGTACAGAACCTGAATTCTTGCATCGGAGTGCTGAATAACCGGTAGATGACGGTATTCTATATTCATGGATAAGCTGGTCGCTTGTTGTACCGCTATAGTAATTGAACGCACCGCTCAATATACCCTTGAAAATCTCGAAGTCGGTACCAATGTTCCACTCACGTTTCTCCGAACGGCGCAAGTCGGTCAAACGGATACCGTCCATCTGGAGACCGGCAACTCCCATATAACTCTTTCCAAGTGGAGAATAACTGTTGAAGGTCCAGTTCTCGCCAGGAGCATGACCGTCAATACCGAAACCGGCACGCAATGAAAGCATCGGCATGAAACCTCTAGCCCACTCCATCCACTTTTCGTCTATGATGTTCCAACGTCCGGAAATAGCCGGGAAGAAGCCCCATTTCTGGTCATCACCCATAGAAGTGTTACCCTCGGCACGCAATGTAAAGCGCAAGGAGTATTTAGATTTATATGAATAGTGCGAGTCGAACAGGAAGTTAAGTCCACGGCTTTCCCACTTGCTGGAACCTGGATTCTTGAGCATTGCACCTACCGTTGAACTGCTGATATTGCCTGTCGGCAAGCCTATTGCTGTAGAATATTGGGAGTTACCGCTGCCCGTATTGAGCTCAAAACGGCCACTCATTGTAAGATAATGGTCCTTGTTTCCAAAATATGGAGTGAAGACAAGCTCATGACGTGTAGTGAAGTTAAGGCTCTTGCTGTCATTTGACTCAGACCTGTTCTTCTGTTCGTCGGTCCAATCGCTCATAGAAAGAGACGCCGGCTTGTACACTGTTCCCGAAGAGGTAGATGCACCAAGATAGACTACACCACGATACTTCAGCTGAGACTCATTATCTTCAAGGCCAAGAAGGTTGTACTCGAATGTGATTTGAGGAGTGATGCTGTAGTTCTCTGTATTGTATTCTACAAGGTCGGCAATAGCGACAGGGTTCCTTCGGCCATACAATGCCTGCTCGAATACATTCGCCTGATTGCCATAGTCAATCATGTTGTAATACTCATCGGTGTTGTTGCCTTTGCCGTCCTGTTTATATACACTCATATTCGGCATCATTGTCAACGCATCACCGAGGATATTTCCATCATTCTGTCTTCTCTTTACATACGTGAACGCAAAGTCCGCAATAACCTTGATTCTCTGTGAAACATAATAGTCGAGTGCCAGACGGGAACTGAAAGTCTGCATATCCTGACCGATGACCTGACCGGTCTCCTTTGAATAACCGCCAGAGATACGGAAAGTCGCCTTCTCGCCACCACCGTTGATATTCAGGTTATATTCATTCCTGTATCCGTGCTTTGAAACAGCATCGACCCAATCGGTATTGTTGTTGAAGTTCTCGTACTCTGAGAAAGTCTTGTCATAGTCCAATTCCTTGATATCATAGGTCTGGTAATTCTGATTGAACAGAGCCTGCTTAATAAGCATCGTATAGTCATCACCGTTAAGCAGATTAAGGCCTGAGGGTGACCATTTGTCCTTGAACTTGTATGTAAAGCTTACACGTGTAGGACCACGTTTACCACGCTTTGTCTTGATTTTGATGACACCGTTGGCACCGTCAGAACCCCATGCTGCACAAGAAGCGGCATCCTTGAGAACCTCAATTTCTGCAATATCCTCTGTGTTGACCATGAGAAGGTCGGCAAAATCCTCCTCGGTAGCCGATTCAAAGTTCATACCGTTAGTATCGACCTTAAGCGGGTTACCGTCAACTACAATGAGCGGATTGCCGCCACCGCCTTCAATCATTGAGTTACCGCGGAGACGCATCTGTGTACCGGAACCTACGTTACCAGAACTGAAGACGACATCAAGACCGGCAATCTGTCCCTGAAGAGCCTCATCGACTGATGAAAATGAAAGACCTTCCATTTCGTCCATGCTTATCTTCTGAGTAGCATGGGTCATCTCTCGTTCAAGAATGTCAAGACCGCCGGAACGTGTCGATTGCTTGGCGACAATCTCGACCTCTGTCAACACGTTGTCCTCGACCATCTTGATATTGAAGACTGTACGGTCGCCAATCTCAAGACGCTGTGTCTTGTAACCGATGTAAGAAATCTCAAGAACGTTGCTTGTGTTCTTTACAACCATAGAGAAGTTACCTTCGAAATCGGTTGCACAAGCTTCAATGATACGGTTGCTCTTGTCACGCTCTGTAATGTTCACCATAATCAGTGGACCCTCGGCGTCACTGCTGACAGTACCTGAAATTCTCGCGCTTCTTTGTGCTGAAACCATGCTGCAGACACAGCTGAAAAGCACGAGCAATAATACATGTTTTATCTTTGTCATGGCTAATAAATTTATCTGCTTCACTTTAATAGAATCGTTTTCAACAAAGTCCCTATACTACTCTTCTACATAGAGCACTTTTTCAACGATCTCACCATCTTTATCAAGCTTCATTATATAATTGTTCCCGTCATCACCCTTTTCGGTAACATACTCCAGGGAAGTTGAAGCTCCAGTGCCTTTCTTAACAAGGAAACCCTCATTTGTTATAAGAAGCGGCGCCTCGTCCTTAAGAACGAAATCCTCTCTTGTAAAGTCGGGATGCCACATCTTGTCGTTCTTGTCAATCGCTTTGAGAATATAAGCGACACGCATCATCTTGTCTGTGCCTGACAGAGCAGACTTCATCTTTACAGTACCGGAGTTTGCTACCAGATAAGGCTCTGCAAAACCGGGAACTGTCATTGTATCAACAGTCTCTCCAGTTGACACGAAGCGGCGGAAACGCCCGTCATAGCCATACAGACCGTCATTCAACAGCACACGGTCTATCGGCTGCACAACTGCAAATGAAGATGAGTAGATTTCGCTGCCGGCCTTATTGTATATTACGTCACGGGTCATGACATTATATGCCTTGCCCTCTTCTCCGGCAGTAATGATTCTTGCATCGTTACCCAACTGGTCGGTAATGACAATTGTTGTATTTCCGGCATCGCTCTTTACAGTAGTTTCATAGAAACGGCCGGTACGTTCATTGATGACCGCAGTTGAGAAGTTTGCCTCCTTATACGGCTTTCCTGCTTCTGTAGAAGGAATAGAGAATTCACTTCCCGACTCGTAGAACACGGAATTATCCTGGAAATGGTAACGTATGAAGTTGTTGATAAGACGTATCATTGAGATTGCCTTGCCCGGCTGTGTACCTACAAAGTCATTTACATCACTCCATGTCGGGAAGCCCTGATTGTACATATCCCTTATAGATTCATTTGAAGGAACATATACCGTATAGTGGAATATGCTGAAGAACGGAACGACATTTGTCATCTTCTGCTGGCTTGAAGAGCCTGGAGTAAAGAATGTTGCATAAAGCTTTGTTGTGTCGTCAAGAGCCTTGCTGCCCGACTTCAGTTTAGGATATATCGTAGTAAGCATATCCTGAAGACCCTCGGAGTTCGTAAGCTGATAGAATTCATAATACGGATCAAATTCATTTTCAGAATTAGCATATATGACATCATGCACATTCTTTGTCGGAGGAGTCGGAACACCGGTGTAACGACGGGATTGAGTACTCTCCTCGCCAGGAACTGTACAATAGGTGAAACCGTTCTTCTGGGTATATTTCTCACCCACCTTGATAACAGTACCGTTTTCTACCTGCTCACCTCCGTAAATTTTAAGGTCGGCCTCGTCTGATGCATCAACCCTCATGAAGCCATAACCCTTTGTCTGATAATACTTCTTCTCAGGAACGAACTTCTCCTCCTCGCCGTGTACCACGATAAGATACTCAAGAAGGTCGGTCATACGGTTCTTCATGAATGGATTGTTGCTGACATTTGCCACATGCGACATTGGAGTCAGTGTATCGACAATCTCATATGTCTTTGGATCAAAAGTGTGCTTTTCGGCCCAGAACTCAACGTCCTTTCTTGTATTCTTCGGACGCTCTGCATTATAATGGAATGAATAAACTGTAGGCTCATCCGAAGTAAGTGATACCGGGTCGTAATATACAAAGTACTTGTCATCCGGAATTATGAGACTATAATCGGCATCCATAGCAAGCAAATAATAGTCGTATCTCAAGTCGTTTATGAGCTTAGACATTATGTTCATGTTCTCGAATACGAGAGTAGGAGCTGAAACGGCCTGATACTGTGGGGGGCCGAATACGTTATTCAATATATATATAACACCGTTGTTTGCTATAACGCACTCCTCTACATGCTCTTCCTTAATGCCGATAGGGTCATTCGCAAGGTCTGTTACCCTGTCGAACTTGCTGAGTACCGTACCTACGAACGAAGACTGCATCATATTATTGATGAATGGTACAATATTTCTTTCCGGCACACTGTCCAAAGCCACAAGAAGCGATGGAATGTCATTGACTTCTACATTTGGAGCGAACTGCTCAAGCAAGAAATAACCGGCACCGTTTACGCTTGCGAAATATTCATACAGAACCTCGTCTGTAGGCACGAACATCGCTGCCATGTCACGCTCTTTTGCGAGAGAATTGTTTATTGTGTTCCACCCCGGATCGACCATGAGCAACTCGTCACTCTTAGGATTTGAATTGGAAGCATCAAGCAAGCTATTGCTTTCATAACGTCCCTTCACGAAATAACGGAGCTTGAACACACTGTCTTCTGTATTATAATAGCTACGGTAGTCTTCGGTAAGTTCTGAATCATATACCGGAATACAGAAACGGTCAAGAAGATGACTGAAGATTCTGGTATTCTTGTGAGTACGCAACTCCTGCGCCATGTTTGACGGCGGCAGAAGGACTGCATCCAGACGGAATACAGAACCGTTCTTACATGTGATTGTCACAGTATCGTCAGAGAAGCCGTCTGTCTCAACACCGCTGGCAACAAGCTTATTGTCATATATCAGGACCTCGTCACTGGTATATGTTTTTGTCTGGACACCGTTCTTCTTGAAGAGGAACTCGATATCAGAAGCCTCAATTGCATTATTCTTGAGGAAGTCGCCAAGTATATGCACCATCATGGCATCGGTTCCGTCCATAGCCAAACGGAGCTTTTCCGGATTGTTGCTGCCGCGAAGCGCATCCCAGAATCTGTTGTACGTATTAAGGTCCTTTCCGAGATTGCGGTCAACAAAAGGAACTGAGTCCAACACGGAAGCCGATGTTACACGACGAAGACAAGTTCCCTCAGAACCGGCTGTTGCACCGGTGCTTGAAAGCATGTCAAGCTGCAATGTGTTATTGAGCATCGAGCTGTAAAGGATAATTTTCATTTGAGCCTTTGTCATGTCGGCAACGCTGGTTACACCCCACGGATTGTTCTTGTAGAACTCCGCGAACGCTGCATCGTCGGCAACGAAAAGAGTCTTACTACCGGTATGGGAAAGAGTCTCCTTCTCGCCCAGACTGTCTATCAATGCAACAAAATTCTTGTACGTATGGCCGGGAGTACCCTCCTTAAGGAAGTCGTAAATATTTGCGCCCAACCAATCCGGTTCCTCATCGTCATACTTGTATTCGTCAAGCTTGTCCTGACATGAGTTCAATGAACCGCCCACAAGAAACATGCACATCGCAAAGAACGATGCCATGCAAAATTTACTTAAACGGTGTTTAAACATAAGTACAAATTTATTAATTATTATTTTTTTGTTTTTTTAAGCATAAACCGAAACGGCACAACACACCCTTTCGTATCGTGCAAAAATAAGACTTTTAAATAAATATTCGCATAAATCCTCTTTTTTTTTCGTTCTAAGGCTTTTTTTTCACATTTCAGGCATAAAAAGCCTCCCCGCCTTTTGCAAAAACGCAAAAAACGGGGAGATTCAACTTTTTAATCTATTTAACAATCGATTGTTAAAATTCACTTTACAGATTGGGCGTATTTAACTTTGACAGCATCGCCTTTTACAACCTCCGCAAACTCCTGAGGAGAGAATCCTACACTCTCTACCATGAATTCCGGGACATTGTATGAACGGTCGAAGAAGTCGTAGAAATCAGAAGAGGATTGAGGCAAGAGGAAAGCCTTATCGCTTGTTCCGTCATCATTCACATGTGCGATGTAAAGCCGGCTGTAGTTCGTATCATCCCTGCGGCTCGCGAACAATATCCAACGCCCTGTACTGCTCCATGCATGATAGCTCTCAGGAAATGGTGAATTGGCCTTTTCCAATGGCCAAAGTTCATTGGTTTCAAGGTTCATGACATAGAGGTCGGCATCTTTGTGCCAAATATGGAAACAGCCGTATTCTGCCAATGCAAACAGCAAGAACTTGCCGTTGGGCGATATACGGGGAAAGGTCGCGCTCTTTTTAAAGGCCGATGCTGCAAAAACCGTATCTACAGCACCGAACTCGCCTGTTTCGGGATTCCAGGAACGACGCAGCACATCATATTTGACATCCTTGTATCGGGCTATCATTTCAGCTTCTATGCTCCTTGACGTATCGGTATGTTCAAAATGAGCCGAACAATAATAGAGCATTTTTCCGTCGGGTGACCAGCATGGAAAGACTTCCAGATCTTCGGGCGAACAGGCAACATGCGATACAACCTCCTTCACCGGATTATATACGATTACATCGCTTGCCTTGTCCTGCACTTCTACCTTATTATTATTCTTTGTATGGAATACCTGGCCGGTATTGTTCACCGAATACGCAACGACATCATACTTAGGGTTGAAAGAAGGATATACACCTGCAGATATAGTCGAGTCGGTTTTCAGATCGACCTTCTTCACCTTTCCGTCATGCACGAATATGGTACCTCCCAGATACTGCCGCACATGGAACTGCATATTATCGGTACGATGGTTCTTGTATGCATGGCAGTTTATGCATTGGCCGGTAGGTTCAGCGCTGACAAGCATATTGCTGTATATCACATTTTCGTCATAGGTCGTCACATCCCTTTGGCATATTGCCAGTTTCTCATAGGCAACATACGAAGGAGGAATCAAGCGATATGAGATGTAGCGGTCTATGGAATCGGGTGACACATGGATATTGAACGGCATGGAGGCACTCCACTTACCCTTCTTGCAGGAAAAGACCTCCACCTTGATAGCGTCGCCTGAAGCAGAAGAGAGCAGATTGCTCCAATCGTCTATAGGAAGAGACACTTCCTGCCCTGCGGCCAAAGCACTCTCTTTACCGGAAGTGAAGCGGGTTACGAAATCATCCGCATCACTTTCTATTCTGAACGTCAACGGTGCTATATTGCACGGCACGGTCACATCAACATAATCGGGATATACAGATGGCAGTTTTCCCGTCTCGGAATACTCCGAGGGAACAGTTGGAGAACAAGCCGCAAAAAAGAGCAGCGGCAATGTCAACACACATATATATAATCTTTTCATCTCGAATCAAACGTTTTGTTATCAATTAGTTCTTATCTTGCGTACAAAGAAGTAGAAATAGAAATATGTATCTCCGTACTCCTCCTTGAAATACTTTGCCATATCAGCCTCTTTCATTCCCTTATATTGGGTCGTTTTCTTTATAAAGGCATCAAACCTGCGGCTTGATTGTTTGGAAATGAACCTGTCGAAAAACTCCTTGTTTACCTGCACGTTCTGTCCCTTGTCGAGATTATAGAACAAGAGGAAGGCTTCTTGAAAGTGGCGTGGCATATTCTTTGGGTTGACTTTACTCAAATACTCGTTGAATATGTACCAGAAACTTTTTGAATCCTTGCGTGTCATGGAAAGAGCAAGAGCCATTTCCAGATAGTTTGCCGAAGCTTCGGGATATATATTCTTGAAACCGTTCATAAGATACATCTCAACAAAGGAGTCGTCAACCTCAAGGCCGTCGGGATAACATGAAAGGTCCAGAGGAAGCGCGAATTCACTTTCCTTTTTTATAAGTTCCGGATTCTTTATGAACTTTTCCATCTCTTCGGCCCACGAAGAATGAAAAAGGGTCTTTTTAAGTATGCCGATATATCTTTGCGCTATTCTGTACTCTCCCGAAAGAATCATTGAACGCACGGCATGCTTGAGATACTCTACTCTCCAGCCATACTCGACTGCATTCTCCACACACCAGCGATAACAGAAATTAAGCTTGCCGTACTGGAAATACGCCATCATGCCTCCTGTTTGGGTAAGGTGCACGGCCATCGGAGCAAGTATATCACTGCTGCCATCAGGATAAGAGAATATCTCAGAGCCCAACAATCCCATCTTCAACAAGGCAATATTCTTGTTCATTACAACCTGACGGGTAGGAACGGTTGCATCTCTGGCATAATCGGCAACCTTGCGCCAATCCTGTTCCCACATAGCTTTGTTCTGTTTGTTTTCTATACGGTAATTATTGTCATTGAACCAATAGAAACAGTGAAGAAGAGTCAAGAACAGAAGTGCGGCCAATAGAGATAGAACAGAAGCACTCTTCTCTTTAATGCAGAGCTTAGGCCTTAATGATGCCAGAACCGATGCCGCAGCATAAAAGACAGCAAGCACGAAGAACGGAATCCAATATGTGATTATGTCATGCCAATATGACGAAGTCAGATGTTCCACCTTGGCAACCATCACGTCACGCCACTGCACGCATGGCACACCTGCGAAGTAGAGATGCTCAATGGGTACCGTCGTATAATAATTGTAATATATCTTAGGTGCAAAATAGACCGATGTAACTGCTGCAACAAGAGCAAGTGCCGAAAGCGGCATATTCTCCCGTTTGCAAACGACATATATTCCTATCAGCAATGCCGAGGCCAGAGCATATACTCCCATAAGCGGATAACCGGCAAAGACCCATATAACGACAAACACAATTCTCAATACCGGGGAGAGCCTTTTGACAGCAATCATCGCCAGCAGGGAGAATATAACCGCAAGCAATGCCATGAAATAGTAGCCGGGCATCTTCAGGTAGAATATCCAGTAACCGAGCTGGGTGTTCGTTGCCAGCAGAAGTATCACCGGCACCAAAGCTACAAGATGCAGATGCTTAGGGATATCAAACGCTATGATTGTAAGGCAATAGGCCAGATAGAGAAGTGCAACGTAAATAGCTGCTCCCAATACCGGATAGTAAAAGAACTGCACAAGGAAGCTGCCTATATACGAAAGGAAACCGGCCGGTGCAGACATCATCTCCTTGAAATATATCCCGTCAAAGAAGAATGTCGAAAGATGCTCTATGCGCTCCAGTGTCGAAGAGTCATATATCGCCAGCATCCCCCACTCTACAAGAAAGAAGAGAGCCGCAATAAATGCCCCGTACTTTACAACGAAGCTGTTGCCTACAGCTTTCGCATTGCCGGAGTCCATAGGCCCGGCAGGTTGTTTTTTGGTGGTTTTATTCATAATGGTCTGTGCTATATGGCAATGCGCCAATCAGTTCCTGCACAACGCAGGCTGTATAATCAAAATCTCTTTGCCCTGTCAAGCATATAATGGTCGAGCAGTACCAAAGCGGTCATGGCCTCAACGACCGGGACTGCACGCGGGACTACACACGGGTCGTGCCTTCCGCGCGCCTGAAGCAATGTATCTTCGCCCTCCTTTGTAACTGTCGGCTGCTCCTTCAAAACAGTTGCTACAGGCTTGAACGCAACACGGAAATATATATCATTGCCGTTTGAGATGCCGCCCTGTATTCCGCCGCTGTTATTGCTCCTTGTTGCTATCTTTCCGCCATTGTTGAAGAATATGTCATTCTGCTCGGAACCCCGTCCTGCAGCTGCTGCAAAACCGTTGCCGTATTCAAAGCCCTTGACAGCATTGATTGAGAGCATAGCTCCGGCCAGCGAAGCCGAAAGCTTGTCATACAACGGTTCTCCCAGCCCCGCCGGAACACCCTTGGCTACACAAGTGACGACACCGCCCACTGTATCCCCTTGGCGTTTCACATCAAGTATAAGCTTTTCCATTTCAGCAGCCTTGACGGCATCGGGACACCTTACTGCATTATTCTCGACAAGAGAGAGGTCATAGGCTGTATAATTATCCTCCAATCCAATCTCGCCTACCTGTGACGTATATGCCTGCACGCTTATTCCGAGCTGCCTTAATGCCAGCTTGGCCAATGCTCCTGCGCACACTCTTACAGCAGTCTCACGTGCCGAAGAACGGCCTCCTCCGCGATGGTCGCGTATTCCGTACTTGCAGTCATAGACATAATCGGCATGTGAAGGGCGGTATGCCTCTCGCAAATTTCCGTAGTCGTTGCTGCGGCTATTGCTATTGGCAATCATGAACGCTATCGGAGTACCTGTAGAACGCCCCTCGAAGATACCGGAGAGAAATTGCACCTCGTCCTGTTCATTGCGCTGTGTGGTTATGGCACTCTGCCCCGGACGACGGCGGCGCATCTCTGCACGGACAAAATCTTCGTCGATGACTATTCCGGCAGGGAAGCCATCTAACACTCCGCCTATCGCTATTCCGTGCGACTCACCGAATGTCGTAAGACGCAACAACTGACCTATACTGTTCATGATACCTATTTATATGTTAATGACAGCAGCCACCTTCGCAACCGCCGTCGCCGCAGCTTCCGCTATTGCATCCGCTGCATCCGCCTCCGCAGCTGCAGGAAGCCTTCAATGAGTCGTAGAACTTCTTGAGTTCAGCATCTGTTGCCTGACGCGATTCCACCACGCTGCCTACAAACTGCAAGTCGCATCCGGCCAGGGGGTGATTGAAATCCATCGTCACCTTAAGAGGAGTAACGTCCTTTACTGTGCCTAGAATAGGCGAACCGTCGGCACGCATCATCTCAACGACATTGCCGGCAAAGATATGTGCCGAATCGAACTTGCCGTCGATTGTAAAGACCTCACGGTCAAAATCCTGCACATGGTCGGGGTCATATTCTCCGTATGCATCGGCCGAAGGGATTGTAAAGTCGAACTTGTCACCTTTCTTGAGTTCCTTAAGATTCTCTTCGAATGCATCGAGTGTATAGCCTACGCCTGTTAGGAAGCCGAAAGGCTGTTCACGTGTTGTCTTTTCAACCTCTTCACACTCTCCGTCACGATGCGACAGCAATGTATATGCCACACGCATGTATTTGTTTGTAATTTCCATTTTATTTATATTGGTTTAACAATTCCATAGTAAAATTTCCTATATATGCGGTGTGTGCCGCAAGGACGGATTCCGCAACAGCCACGAAGCGATGCAGCGAAGCCGAGAAGAGAGCCTCGTCGGCAACAGCATCACGCATCAGCAAAGAAGCCATAATGCTGTATGCAGCCATTTCGTAGATACGGCGTGCAAGGAAGTCAAGTGCCTCCTGGCTTTCAAGCGCCTGCACCCTTTCAAGAGCAGCCCTGTAGTTCTCGGCCATAAACCTTATACGTTCGTGCAACGGTTTAATCTGTTCCGGAACATCAACTGACAGATACTCCTCCAGCAACTCGTTATAGTAGCCGCTTGCAGCATATCTTATCGCCGCCACCACCTGCAGCTGTGTCGTTCCTTCATATATCGATGTTATACGTGCATCGCGGTACAAACGTTCGCATAGATAATCACGCATATAACCCGAACCTCCATGTACCTGCACGGCATCATAAGCATTCATATTGGCTATCTCGCTGCCCATGCCTTTTATTAAAGGTGTGAGAGCATCGGCCTTCTTTGAGAAAAGTTTCGATTCGGTACGCTCTTCGGGGGTAAGTGTACGCTCCCTTGCAAGGTCGGCGAACTGATAGCTCATATCGACATTGCGCGCAGTCTCGTACAGAAGGCTGCGTGCAGCATCAAGACGCGCCTTCATGGTACCTACCATATCATACACCGGGGGCAGGCTTATGATAGTCTTGCCGAACTGCTTGCGTGAGCGGGAATAGCCTGCAGCCTCGCTATATGCAGCCTGGGCAATTGCCACGCTCTGCGTAGCTATTCCCAGACGTGCTCCGTTCATGAGCGACATCACATACTTTATAAGGCCCATTTTGCGGCTTCCGCACAATTCTGCCGGAGCATGGTCAAAGACCACCTCGCATGTAGGAGAACCGTGAATGCCCATCTTATCCTCAATACGGCGAGTCTTCACTCTGCCGCAACTCTTCTCGCAGATGAAGAGCGAAAGACCTCGGCCATCGACACTGCCCTCCTCGCTGCGTGCAAGCACAAGGTGTATATCACTGTCGCCATTCGTTATGAAGCGTTTTACTCCGTCAAGATACCAGCAGCCCTCCTCCTCGCTGTACGTCGCCTTGAGGCGCGCACTCTGGAGGTCGCTTCCGGCATCGGGCTCCGTAAGGTCCATAGACATCGTCGCACCGGCACTGACCATCGGCAGATACCGTTCACGCTGCCCGTCATTGCCGAAATTGTTTATTGTAGCCGCACAATCCTGCAAGCCCCAGAGATTGCCGAACCCGGCATCAGCACGGCACACCAGTTCCTGCATCATCGTGAACACGGCAACAGGAAAGTTCAGACCGCCGAAACGTCTTGGGAGCGAAACACCCATAAGACCGGCCTTCTTGAACAAGTCGAGGTTCTCCTCAGTAGCCGGAGCATAGACAACGCGCCCGTCCACCACCTTAGGGCCATCCTCCTCTATTCTCGCTGCATTAGGAGCAACAACATCGGCACACAATTCACCTACAAGCTGCAGGACCTCTTCGTAGCTCTCCATTGCCTCGCTGAAGTCTATCGGAGCATAGGCGAACTCTCCGGCCTGGCTGTAATCCCGCTCCTTCATTGCAACGATGCGTTGCAGAAGAGGATGCTTCAGGAAATGCTGCAACTCTCTGTTTTCGCTATAATAGTTCATTGTTTCTGCTGATAAAAAGTTATTAGTTTAGGCACGACCTCCTCTACCTTGCCGGTTATGACATAGTCGGCAATAGCATTTATAGGGGCGTCAGGGTCGCTGTTTATGGAGATTATTATTCCGCTCTCCTGCATTCCGGACACATGCTGTACCTGCCCCGATATTCCGCAAGCAAAATAGACCTTCGGACGCACCGTAAGGCCTGTCGAGCCAATCTGGCGGTCGGCCGTAGCATAACCGGCGTCTATAGCCGCACGTGTAGCACCCACCTCGCCATGAAGCAGATGTGCCAGTACGTAGAGCTGGTCAAAGTTCTCTTTGCTGCCCATTCCGTAACCGCCGGCAATGACCAGTGAAGCATTCTTGAGATTGTTTTCTGCAGGCTTTACCCTGCGTTCAAGAATCTCTATGACAAAATCGGCATCGGAGAGATAGTCGGAAACAGCATGTTCCACAACGGTTCCGGCATATCCCTCTTCCTTTACCACAGACAGTGGCATGACACCCTCGCGCACCGTTGCCATCTGCGGACGGTTATAGGGATTGACTATAGTAGCCACAATATTGCCGCCGAAAGCCGGACGCACCTGATAGAGCAGATTCTCTATAACCTTTCCGTTCTTCTTGTCTTCGTAAGGCCCTACTTCAAGAGATGTACAGTCGGCTGTAAGGCCGCAATGCAGTTCAGCTGTTATTCGCGGAGCCAGGTCACGGCCTACAACAGTTGCACCCAACAGGAATATCTGATATGAATTCTCCTTTACGAGTTTGCATAGCAGTGATGCATGCGGCAGCGTCATATAATACTCAAGGCGTTCATCATCAAAGAGATGCAATTTATCTACTCCATACTTGAACACCTGTTCCGGAACAGAAGAGAGGCTCTTTCCCGCAGCCACAGCCTCAAGACCGACACCGAGCTTGTCGGCAAGACGACGGCCCTCGCTCAAGAGTTCGAGACTTACATCGACAACCCTAGTTCCGTCCAGTTCGCAATATACTAATATATTATCCATGAGATTATCCTATTGTATGGTTTTCAACAAGCTCTGCAACCAGAGCCTTCAAGTCGCAGTCGGAAGAGCTGTACCTCTTGCTCTCCTTAGCTCTGAAGACAATATTCTCAACCTTCTTGACCTTTGTAGGAGAACCTGACAGGCCACAACGCGATGCATCACCGCCGATATACTCAAGACTCCATTCCTTAAGGCATAGAGCCTCATCGGTCTTTGCCTGGGAAGAATACCTGTAACCCTCGGAAGCCTGTTCCGAAGGTGTCGCAGCCCTATGGAAACGCAGCATGCGGTATGCATTGCGCGGACGGCAAGGGGCAGCCGCGCCCTCGACAGTAAGCAGCAACGGAAGAGAAGCCTTAACGACCTCCACACCGTTCTCTATTCCTCTCTCGGCCACAAGAACACCATCGTTCATAGAAAGCACCTTGCGGACACATGTCACCTGCGGCAATCCGAGCATCTGCGCGACCTGAGGGCCCACCTGGGCCGTATCGCCGTCTATAGCCTGACGGCCGCATAGCACAATATCGAATTTCCCTATCTTGCGTACAGCCGTGGAAAGGGCATAGGAGGTGGCCAGAGTATCGGCACCGGCAAATGCACGGTCGGTAAGAAGCACGCCTTCATCGGCACCGCGATAAAGGGCCTCACGGAGTATGTCGGCCGCACGTGCAGGACCCATTGTGAGCACAGTCACCTTGCTTCCGGGGTTGTTGTCCTTAAGCAACAGTGCCTGTTCCAGAGCATTCAAATCCTCAGGATTGAATACAGCAGGCAACGCGGCACGGTTTATTGTTCCGTCGGCATTCATTGCCTGTTCGCCCACATTGCGGGTATCGGGGACCTGTTTGGCCAGAACTATTATATTCAATTCCATAATCTTTTTCTTTACTGCGGCACACTGCCGCAAAAGGTTACTGATAACAGCAAATTCAATTTGCAAAGATATAAATTGTTCACCAAAAGCAAACAACAAAGCAAAAAAAATACAACTTTATACATTATAAATAAAAAGCACTGAATATCAGTTTAAACCCATTACCGACCTGCACAGTTCTCATCATATTCAAGGTTAATTCGAATACAGAATGCGGCTCAAGAAAAAACAAGCAAACTTATTTATTCTCCGCCCGCCTTTCGCTATATTTAGGATAAATCCCGAATATATTCTGCACTCGCTTTGAAAAATATTCAAGCAAGCTTCATATTTCTCGCTCGTTTGTTCGTATATTTGCAATTAACCGCAAAACATACAGCATTTAAAATGAAAAACATAAGATTGACAGGTCTTTTGGCTATGGCAGGCATATTCATGATTTCATGCAACGGTTGCCAAGGCAGAATCAAGGAGAAAAACGAGCAGAAAGAGAGTGCAAGCATCATCAAGGCCGAGGGAACAAAGTTCATAAAGAACGGGAAACCCTACAATTACATCGGCACGAACCTATGGTATGCCAGCATTCTGGCATCGGAAGGCGATGGGGGAAACAGAGAGAGATTCTGCAAGGAGCTCGACCACCTGAAGAGCATAGGAATAACCAACCTAAGGATTCTTTCCGGCCCCGATGCAGGCAGCGACCTTGCCAACCCGGCAAAGCCCTATCTGCAAAGCAAACTCGGAGAGTTGAATGACACTATTCTCAAAGGCTTGGACTTCGCCATATCAGAGCTTGAAAAAAGAGGCATGGACGCTGTCATATACCTCAACAACGCATGGGACTGGAGCGGAGGATTCGGCTTTTACCTCAAGGAGTGCGGATACGGCGATTCGCCCAACACAAACGAAGACGGCGGATATAATCGCTACGTGGATTACTGCGCCAACTTCGCACGTGAGCCCAAGGCACTTGAGATGTACTACAGCTACATAAAACAGATTGTATCGCGCAAGAACAGCATAACGGGACGCTTCTACAAGGACGAACCGGCCATTATGGCATGGCAGCTATGCAATGAGCCGCGTGCATTCTCAAAGGAGAACAAGGAGCTGTTCGCCGAGTGGATAGCAAAAGCAGCGGCATTAATCAAAAGCATAGACAGCAACCACATGGTATCGACAGGAAGCGAGGGATATATCGGCTGTGAAGTTGATGCAGAACTATGCGAACGCATACATGCCGACAAGAACATCGACTACCTGACGATACATATATGGCCTGTGAACTGGGGCTGGGCTCCGCGCTCGAACCCCGACAGCGGAATAGAGAACGCATGTGCAAACAGCGCAGAATATATTGCAGAGCATATTGCCATGGCTGAAAGGATTGGCAAGCCGCTGGTTATCGAGGAGTTCGGATATTCGCGCCAGGGCAATGTATCGGGCACGGACATACCTACCGGCAGCCGTGATATCTTCTACGGGTTCATATTCTCGCAGGTAAAGGAGAGCGTTGAGAAAGACGGCCCTATCGCCGGCTGCAACTTCTGGGGCTGGGGCGGCAGCGGACGTCCCCGTGACCTCGTATGGCAAGCCGGAGACGACTACCTGTGCGACCCTCCGCATGAGCCGCAGGGGTGGTATTCGGTATTCGACAGCGACACTGCTACAATAAAGATTATCAAGGAGTATGCAAAAACAATAAATAGACAATAAAGACTTATAACTATGTACAAGAGAGACAACCGCGTTGTAGCCACACTCGATGCAGGTGGTACAAATTTCGTTTTCGGTGCAATGAGAGCCGGCGAATTCATAATCGACCCTATTTCGGTTCCTGCACAATCGCATGACCTCGACCTATGCCTGCAGAACATGGTCAACGGTTTCAGGCAGGTATTCGACAAGCTCGATGAAAAACCTGTAGCCATAAGCTTCGCTTTCCCCGGCCCGGCCGACTATCCTAACGGCATCATCGGCGGATATCTCCCGAACTTCCCTTCGTTCCGCGAAGGAGTGGCATTGGGTGCATTCCTTGAAAAGCAGTTCGGCGTTCCTGTATTCATCAATAACGACGGTGACCTGTTCGCATACGGCGAGGCCCTTTGCGGCGTCCTGCCGGAGATAAACAACCGCCTTAAGGGTCTGGGCTCTACAAAGCAGTACAAGAACCTAATAGGCTATACTTTGGGTACCGGATTCGGTATCGGCGTTGTCATTGACAACCGTTTGAACCGTGGCGACAACTCATGTGTAGAGACATTCTGCCTGCGCCACAAGGAGATGCCCGACATCATAGTCGAGGACGGTGTAGCAATACGCGCGGTATGCCGCGTATATGGCGAGAAGAGCGGCAACCCCGACCACGGGCTCACCCCTAAGGATATCTGCGAGATTGCCGACGGCACACGCGAGGGTGACAGAGAGGCAGCAAAAGAGGCCTTTGCATCACTCGGAAGAGTTGCCGGAGCCGCTATCTCTGCAGCGGTTACGATCATCGACGGACTTGTTGTGATTGGCGGAGGCGTATCTGCAGCCAGCCATTGGATAATGCCCGCGCTCCTTGAGGAGATGCGCTCTAAGCTGCACACGCTGGGCGGCGACGAGGTGAACCTTGTCCAGATGAAGGTGTATGACCTCGAAAATCCCGATGAATTCGAACATTTTGCCAAGGGAGAGGTAAAGAAAGTAAAGGTCTATGGCGAGGAAAGATTTGTTGACTACGACAGCCAGAAACGCGTAGGAATAGCTATCTCGAAGCTGGGCGCAAGCAAGGCCGTTTCCGTAGGAGCCTACGCATTTGCATTAAGTGAACTCGACAAAAGAGAATGAGCATGAAAAGAGTAACTGTAATAACAGCGTTGCTGGCGGCCGTCATTGGCATCAACGCCCAAAAGCCTGTTGAACTTGTCAACCCGTTCATCGGCACGACAAACTTCGGCACGACAAACCCTGGAGCCGTAACACCCAACGGTATGATGTCGGTCGTTCCGTTCAATGTAATGGGGTCAGACCTTAATGTATTTGACAAGGACAGCCGGTGGTGGTCGGCTCCGTATGAGTACAACAACAAGTTCTTCACCGGATATGCACATGTGGCACTCAGCGGTGTAGGATGCCCTGAGGCATCGTCGCTGCTTGTCATGCCTACAAGCGGAGAGCTTGATGTCAACTACTTCAATTACGGAACAGAATATACCGATGAGAAAGCATCGCCCGGATACTACAGCAACAGGCTTGCCAAATATGGAATAAAGACAGAGGTGACAGCCACCACACGCACTGCGTGCGAACGTTATACATTCCCTGCCGGCAAAGGAAACATAATCCTTAACCTGGGACAGGGACTCACAAACGAGTGCGGTGCAATGGTACGCCGTGTAAGCAGCACCGAGATTGAAGGATTCAAGCTTCTTGGCACGTTCTGCTACACTACGCAGGCTGTTTTCCCGATATATTTCGTGATGCGTGTCTCAAAGGCTCCGCAGAGCGAGGGCCCATGGAAGTTCCAGCCGCAGCTCAGCGGCGTGGAGGCCGAATGGACTCCCGACGACGGAACATACAAGCTCTATGAAAACTACTTCAAGGAGGTTGCCGGCGACAATATCGGCTACAGATTCTGCTACGACAACCTTTCTGAAGGAGAGCAGATAACGGTACAGATGGGAGTCTCGTTCGTTTCGATAGAGAATGCCAGGGCGAACCTCGAAGCAGAGCAGAGCGGAACAGATTTCGACAGCATCCACGCTCAGGCTGCAGAACGCTGGAACAGCGACCTGAGCCGTATTCTGGTTGAAGGCGGAAGCAAGGACCAGCAGACAATATTCTATACCGCTCTGTACCATGCGCTCATTCACCCAAGCACCATAAGCGACGTGAACGGAGAGTACCCCAAAATGGAGAATGGAGAGATCAGCAAGAGCGACTATACCCGCTACACAGTATTCTCCTTGTGGGATACATACCGCAACCTTCACCAGCTGCTGACGCTTGTATATCCCGAACGCCAGACCGACATGCTGCGTACTATGGTGGGAATGTACGAGGATTGGGGCTGGCTGCCCCGCTGGGAGCTGTTTGGCAAAGAGACATTTACAATGGAAGGCGACCCGGCAGCGATTGTCATTGCCGACAGCTGGATAAAGGGGCTGCGTGACTTTGACATAAAGACCGCATACGAGGCTATGCTCAAGTCGGCGACAACAGAGGGTGCGAACAACCCGATACGCCGCGATATAGACCCGTACCTGAAGGACGGATACATCCCATTATGGTACTTTTCAAGCGACCTTTCGGGCGACAATTCGGTGTCGCACGCACTGGAATACTGCTCGGCCGACTACGCAATAGCACAGCTTGCCGACTCCTTGGGCGACAAGGCACGTGTAAAGGAGTTCATCAAGCGTTCGCAGAGCTACCGCCGTTACTACTGCAAGGAGCACGGTACACTGCGCCCCATAACGAAGGAGGGAGAGTTCCTCGGTGACTTCGACCCGGCAACAGGCAAGAACTTCGAGAATGTACCCGGCTTCCACGAGGCTTCGGCATGGTGCTATACCTTTGCCGTTCCACACGACATACAAGGGCTTACAAGGCTCATGGGCGGAAAGAGAGGATTCATAAACAGCCTACAGGGGGTGTTCGACAACGGGCACTACGATCCGGCAAATGAACCCGATATCGTATATGCATACCTCTTCAGCCGTGTAAAAGGCGAGGAGTGGCGCACCCAGAAAGAGGTAAAGAAGATTCTCGATGAACACTACAAGAATGCTCCCGACGGCATACCCGGCAACGACGACACCGGAACAATGTCGGCATGGGCTGTATTCTCGATGATGGGCCTCTACCCCGATTGCCCAGGAGAGCCTTACTACACAATCACAACTCCCGTATTCGACAAGGTGAAGATAGCTGCTCCGCAAGGCGAAATAGAGATAGAGTGCAACCGCCCGACAGAGGATTGCCACTACATAAGCGACATAACCCTAAACGGCAAGAAGAGCGGTTACCGCATAACACACAAGCAGTTGCTTGACAACGCAAGAATCAGACTCAACCTAAAGAAAGAAGCGAAATGAGAATAAGAGAGAGCATATTGGCACTGTCGCTGCTATTTGCAGCATCATGCACACAGCCTGCGCAGGAGCAGGAGAAACTGACCGGTTATGTCAATCCGCTTATCGGAAGCGGCGGACACGGCCATGTATTTGTTGGAGCAAGCGTACCTTTCGGTATGGTACAGCTCGGCCCCACAAGCATCAACGAGAAGTGGGACTGGTGTTCGGGCTATCACCAGGACGAAGCCTCTGTAATAGGATTCTCGCACACCCACCTCAGCGGAACCGGCATCGGCGACCTCTTCGACGTGACGGTGATGCCGGTTACAGGCGAAGTAACCTATGCACGCGGAGTGATTGAAGACCAGAACAGCGGCATGTGGTCACCGGCCGACCGCACTCAGGAGGTTGCAAAGACAGGCTACTACTCCGTGCCTCTTACACGTTACGGAATAAAGGCCGAAATGACAGCCACAGCACGTGTGGGCATGCACCGCTACACATTTCCCGAAGCCAAGGACGCTGCGCTCGTCTTCGACCTGGAGAACGGCGGATGCTGGGACGAGACTACAGAGGCTTCAATGCAGACCGAAGGCAACAACCGCATTGTTGGCTACCGTTATTCAAAGGGATGGGCAAAGAACCAGCGCATATACTTTGTGGCCGAGTTCGCCAAACCATTCGACAGCTTTGAGCTCAAAGGCAACAATGACCTGTACGGCCGTGCATCGTTCAGCACAGCTGCCGGCGAGGAGGTTTTGCTGAAAGTTGGCATATCACCGGTAAGCATCGAAGGAGCAAAACTTGCCTTGAGCGAGGTTCCCGACTGGGATTTCGCCGCAGTGCAGGAGGCTGCAGACGCAGCATGGGAGAGCGAGCTTTCACGCATCAGGATAGAGAGCAAGTGCAACGGGCAGAAAACAATATTCTACACCGCAATGTACCATGCCATGATTGCCCCGATGCTCTTCAGCGACGTGAACGGCGACTACCGTGGAGCCGACGACAAGGTTTATAACAGCCCTGCTCCACGCTACACATGCTTCTCGCTTTGGGACACATACAGGGCAAAGCAGCCTTTGATGACAATCATACAGCCCCAGAAGGCCGGCGAGTTCGTTGCGACAATGGTAGATATCTGCGACAAGCAGGGCGACCTGCCCGTATGGCACCTATGGGGCAACGAGACCGACTGCATGGTGGGAGACCCCGGAATTCCGGTTGTTGCCGATGCCATTGTGAAGAACATAAGCGGCTTCGACCGTGAGGCAGCATTCGAGGCAATCAAGAAGACTGCGGCAAGCGGAGAGAGAGGAAAAGAGTTCCGCCACAAGTTCGGATATATACCATGCAACCTGTTTACCGAATCGGTAGCCTTCGATATGGAATACGCCATTGCCGATGCGGCTGCAGCCAATGCAGCAAAGGCTCTTGGCAAGCAGGATGAGCAGGAGCACTTCACAAGGATGAGCCACAGCTACCGCACCTTCTTTGACAAGGAGACAGGCTTCATACGCGGTGTTGACGAGAACGGCAAGTTCAACACACCGTTCAACCCCTACTTCTCGGCCCACCGTGCCGACGACTACTGCGAGGGCAATGCCTGGCAGTACACCTGGCTCGTACCGCACGATATAAACGGATATATAAGCCTCTTCGGCAGCAAGGAGGCCTGCATCGCACGGCTCGACTCCCTGTTCCTTGCACCATCGACAGTCGAGGGCGACCCCTCACCCGACATATCGGGCATGATAGGACAGTTTGCACACGGCAACGAGCCCAGCCACCACATACTCTACCTATATACAATGATGGGGCAACCCGAAAAGACAGCCAAATGGGTACGCGAGGTTATGACCACACAGTACCGCAACGGCTTCGACGGACTGTCGGGCAACGAGGATATGGGCCAGATGTCGGGCTGGTACATAATGTCGGCACTCGGATTCTACCAGGTAGAACCGGCCGGGGCACGTTACTGGTTCGGTTCACCGCTGGTTGACCGCGCAGAGCTGACAGTCGAAGGCGGCAAGTTCGTCATAGAGACTGTAAACAACAGCGAGAAGAATATCTACATAAAGAGCATCACTCTCAACGGCGAACCGCACAAGCTGCCGTACATCGAGCACAGCGACATTGCCAAAGGCGGCACGCTTACAATAGAGATGAGCGACACACCTGCAAAATGGTATGATGAGAATACTATAAAATAAAATAAAATACATAATATTCTACAGACAACCAGGAAATGGCTTCTACCTTGTTATTTATTATAACAATGGTCAAGCCATTTCTTTGAGTTCTTGCATGAGAACAATATAAGGACATTCTCAACCAAAAGCCTCATCTGTATGTTTATACCTTGCTAAAGGTAACAACATATATGATGAGGTTTTCTATTCTATCCCTTCTGCTCTTTGCCGTCATTGGCCGCGCAGCGGCGCAGCAAGGCATGGAGCTTCTTGCAGAGCCGTTGCCTCAGAAATGGAACGACGGCGAGTACTTCAACCAGACACTGCCGCCCGACGATGAATGGTGGCAGAATTTCGACGACCCGGTCCTCGACTCGCTTATATCCGTTGCCGGCAAGAGCAACTTTTCGGTTCTCGGAGCAATGGAGAACATAAGAAAAGCGCGTGCAGCATGGCGCATTGCGCAGAGCAGGATGATGCCTTCGATTGACTTCAGTGCCGGATGGCAACGTGCAAAGACAAGCGGCAATACTGCACAGACAATGTACAACGAATTGTGGGAAGGCTACTTCAGCACTGCCGTATCGATGAAGTGGCAAGCCGACATCTTCGGCAGCATATACATGCGCTCAAAGGCGCAGAAGATGCTCTTCATGGCAACCGAAGAGGAGTACAAGGCAGTGATGGTATCGCTTGTAGCCAATGTCGCAACCACTTACTTCTCGTTACGGCAGTCGCTTGCCGAACTGCAGGTGATACGCTGGAACGTGGAGTCGCAGCGCGAGATAATGGACATTGTGACCTCGCGCTACGAAAGCGGACTGGCCTCTAAACTTGACGTAGCGCAGTCGCGCAGTGTCTATTACAGCACCATGGCGCAGATACCGGCAATGCAGGCAACAATAGACAACTACCGAAATGCAATGGCTGTGCTGTTGGGAATATATCCTCAGGAGCTTGACGGATGGCTCGAAGAGGAGTACGAACTGCCCTCGTACATAGAGCCTGTAACAGTAGGAGTGCCTATGGAGCTGTTGCGCCGCAGGCCCGACATACGTGCTGCCGAAAGGCAGGTCGAGGCAAACGCAGCCCTGTTGGGTGCTGCAAAGCGCGACTGGTTCCCCGAAGTGCTTGTCACAGGCTCGATAGGCTTTGCATCGGACAAGATGAAGCATCTGGCCCGTTCGAAAAGCCTCACATGGGAGATTGCCCCGGCAATAACATGGAACATATTCAGCGGCGGAGAGAGAATAAACGCCACACGCGAGGCGCGTGCCACGCTCGACCAAAGCATATTGTCTTTCAACGGCACTATGCTCAATGCCGTTCAGGAGGTAGAGGACGCAATGACAAAATACAAGAGTTCCATTGCGCAGACCGTGTCGCTCAGGGAGGCTGTCAACCAGAACAGGGAGACGCTCGCCCTATCGCTTGAACTATACAAGCAGGGGCTCACGCAGTTCCAAAACGTGCTCGACGCACAGCGTTCGCTGCTCAGCTACCAGGACTATCTTGTCCAGGCGCAGGGCAGCTCCCTCATTTACCTTGTACAATTATACGAAGCCCTCGGTGGCGGTTGGTAAGAACATATATTCTAGAAATTCAAACAGCTTCTGAATCATGAGAAAGATATTTTTTGCAATGGCACTGCTTGCCTTGACAGCGTGCCACGAAAAGAGCAGCACTGCCGGAAGTGCCTCACTGCCCATTGAGGTTGCCAAGCCTGAGATAAAGGACATAACACTCAAACGCGACTATCCGGGGTATCTCGATGCCTATGCCACGATACCCATTGTCGGCCGTGTGAACGGTGCGATACTCAAAAGAAGTTTTGTCGAGGGAGGCCGTGTAAAAAAAGGCGAACAGCTGTTCGTGATTGAGCCTGTACTGTACGAAAATGCTGTTGCACAGGCCGAAGCCGCACTGCACACCGCGCAGGCGGAGCTTGAATATGCCAACAGCAACTACGAGCGCATGAAGAAGGCTATCAACAGCAATGCCGTGAGCCAGATAGAGCTGTTGCAGGCAAAGAGCCGCGTAGAGAGCTGCGAAGCGGCTGTTGACAATGCACGTGCCGCACTCAAGACATCGAAGACCAAACTTGGCTACTGCTATGTCAAGGCACCGGAGAACGGGACTGTAGGATTGACAAAATACCCTGTCGGGGCATACATACAAGGCGAGATGAGCCCTGTAGAGCTTTGCCGGATATACAAGGACGACATTATGTATGCCTACTTTGAGATAAGCGACAAGCAGTGGCTCAAGAAGCTGGAAAGAGGAGAGAGCAGCATCGACCAGAGCCGCATCACGTTCAGCATGGCCGGAGGAAAGCAGTTCATTTGGGATGCCGTCATCGACTATCTTGCACCGGACGTGAACCTCAGCACCGGAACATTGAAGGTACGGGCTACAATGAAGAACGCCGACGGTTTCTTAAAGCCGGGCAGCTACATAAGCATACATCTGCCCTACGAAGATATAAGGAACGCCGTTCTCATACACGATGCCTCTATCGGCACCGACCAGCTCGGCAAGTACATCTATGTAGTGAACGACTCCAACAGAATAGAGTACCGCCGGATTGAGACCGGGTCGCTTGTCAACGACACCATGCGGCTCATAACCGACGGCCTTGAGCCCGACGAACGCTACGTCACAAAGGCACTGCTCAAGGTACGTAACGGCATGGAGGTAACCCCGATAATGGAAAAACCCTAAAACGCAGAACCATGAACTTCTCTAAATTCTTCATAGAACGCCCGATATTCGCGACAGTGCTCTCCTTGCTGCTTCTTGTTGCCGGAGGCGTCGCGCTCTTCGTGCTTCCGATAGACCAGTACCCGTCGATAACACCCCCTACGGTACAGGTGACAGCAGTCTATCCCGGCGCGAATGCCGAGACAATAGCCCAGACTGTGGGAATACCGATCGAGCAGCAGGTGAACGGCGTGGACGGCATGCTGTACATGAGCTCTACATCATCGTCATCGGGCACATACAGGCTCACCGTAACATTCGAGGTCGGCACGGACATCGACATGGCAACCGTGCTGGTACAGAACAGAGTGAACATAGCCCTGAACTCACTGCCCAGCGAAGTTACGCAACAAGGTGTCGTCGTGCAGAAGCAATCGACCAACATCGTACTTTTCATAACCCTTACAGGAGACAAGGATTACGACCAGCTCTACCTGTCGAACTACGCACAGCTGCAGCTCGTTGACCAGCTCACGCGCACGCCCGGAGTAGGCGGCGTGCAGATTATGGGTACCGGAAAGTATTCGATGCGAATATGGCTCGACCCGGAAGCCATGCGCATACGCGGAATATCGGCAGCCGAGGTATATCAGGCAATAAGCAAGCAGAACCTTGCCGTTTCGGCAGGATACGTGGGACAGACACTCGACAGCAATGCCGACAATGCCTTCCAATATACATTGAACGTACAGGGCCGCTTGAGCGATGCAGCGCAGTTCGATGATATTGTCATACGCAACAACGGGACAGAGATGCTTCGCCTCGGCGACATCGCCACGATTGAAATTGGCAGCGAGACCTATGCATCGTCATCAAGGCTGAGAGGCAAGCCCACAGCCGCGCTTGCGGTCTATCAGTCGCCGGGCTCAAGCTCGCTCGCTGTCTCAAAGGCTGTAAAGGCAAAGATGGAAGAGCTTGCCGAGGCATTCCCTCCCGAAGTGGAATACCAGATAGCCCTCGACACTACAGATGTTGTACGCAGTTCGATACATGAGGTGCTATATACCTTTGTAGAGACAACGGTGCTTGTAGTGCTTGTGATATTCCTTTTCCTGCAGAACTGGCGCGCAACGCTCATCCCCTGCCTCACCATTCCGGTATCGCTTATAGGAACGCTTGCCGTGATGCAGCTTCTGGGATTCTCGATAAACACTCTGACCCTGTTCGGCCTTATACTTGCCATAGCCATAGTCGTAGATGATGCCATTGTTGTAGTAGAGAACGCGACACGCATCATCGACGAGGGCAAGCTGAGCGCGCGCGAGGCTACCGAAAAGGCTATGGAGGAGATAACTGGCCCTATCATAGGAGTCGTGCTCGTAATGATGGCGGTGTTCATACCTACAACGATGATTGGAGGAATATCGGGAGAGCTGTACAAGCAGTTCGCGCTTACAATCGCTACAGCGACACTGCTCAGCGGATTCAACTCGCTGACGCTCACCCCTGCATTGAGTGCCATACTTCTGAGGCCGACCAGAAAGGAGAGTGACGGACGCTTCTTCCGTTGGTTCAACAAGGGATATGATGCTGTACAGAGGCTTTACGACCGCACCGTGGGATATTTGCTGCGCAAGGCATGGGTTGCATCCATAAGCTTTGTTGCACTTGTCGCGCTTGCCATATTCATGTTCGGCAACTGGCCCACCACATTTATCCCCGACGAGGATGACGGCTATTTCATTGTCAGCGTGCAGTTACCACCAGCCAGTTCGCTTGCACGCACCGAGAAGGTTGCAGCCATGGTAGAGAACATAATTTCGGGCTACCCCGAAGTGAAGACCAACATCAGCATCAGCGGCTTCAGCATCATGAACAGCGGAAACCAGAGCAATGCGGCAAGTATCTTCGTCGTGCTCAAGGACTGGAGCGAGCGCAAGAAGAAAAGCGAGTCGGCAGCCGCCATAGTTGACAGGTTCAACAAGGATGCCTATGTTATGATAGAGGAGGCCCAATGCTTCGCTTTCGTGCCCCCTGCGATACCGGGAATAGGCAATGTCGGCGGATTACAGATGCAGCTGGAGAACCGAAAGGCACTCGGCACGACAGAGATGCAGAAAGCGGTCGATGCACTTATCGGCAACTATGAGAGAGAGAAGGCCATTGCATCGATGAACAGCTCGTTCGAGGCCGATGTGCCCCAGTACTTCCTCAACATCGACCGCGAGAAGGCTATCTCCATGGGGCTCGACATGGGTGCCGTGCTATCGACACTGAGCTATTACATGGGTGCGATATATGTGAACGACTTTGTCCTGCTCGGACGTATATGGCAAGTGAAGATGGCTGCAGGTGAGCTGAACCAGAAGACCATAGAGAGCGTGATGCAGTTAAGCCTGCCTAACAAGAACGGCAGAATGGTTCCGTTCAGCACATTTGTCACCGCCGAAGAGATTCTTGGCAGCGACCAGCTTATACGCTACAACATGTACAACAGCGCAACCGTAACTGCCAACAGCGCGCCCGGCTACAGTTCGAGCCAGGTAATGGACGAGGTTGCACAGCTCTTCAAGGCCCAGCTGGGAGAAGAGTTCGGGTATGAGTGGACAGGTGTCGCTTTCCAGGAGGAGAGTGCCGGCAAGAACACCTCGGTAATACTGAGCCTTGCAATACTTGTAGCGTTCCTCGTGCTTGCTGCACAGTACGAGAGCTGGACAAGCCCTGTTGCAGCCATAATGGGTGTGCCGATTGCATTGTTAGGAGCCATTGCCGGCTGCTGGATAGCCGACATACCTGTGAGCATATACACCGAAATAGGAATCATCCTGCTCATAGCGTTGAGTGCGAAGAACGGCATTCTGATTGTAGAGTTCGCACGCGACTACCGTGCGGCAGGAAAGGAGATACGCTACAGTGCAGCCGAAGCCGGGCATGTGCGTCTGAGGCCGATTCTCATGACATCGCTTGCCTTTGTAATAGGAGTAATGCCGCTTCTCTTTGCAGGGGGAGCCGGTGCCGGTGCCCGGCTTTCACTTGGTGCAGCAGTAGTATTCGGAATGTTGCTGAACACAGTCGTAGCAACGCTCTACATTCCCAACTGGTACGAATGGATGCAGAAGCTGGAAGAGCGCGGCAAAGCAAAAAAGAACACTTGAATTGAACTCCTGATAAAAAATATCGGCTCATGCCGATATTTTTTGTTTTGTTTATCTATCTTCGCAGAAGAATATACAAACCGAAATACAATACCACTATGAGCGAAAAAGTTACTATGCCATGGGAAGAGCGTCCCGAAGGATGCACCGACGTTATGTGGCGTTACTCAAAGAATCCTGTTATCGGCCGCTATGCCATACCCACATCGAACAGCATATTCAACAGCGCAGTCGTTCCTTTCAAGGATGGATATGCCGGAGTGTTCCGCTGCGACAACAAGGCTGTACAGATGAACATCTTTGCAGGATTCAGCAAGGACGGTATAAACTGGGAAATAGAGCACGAGCCTATCGTATTCAAGGCAGGCAACACCGAGATGATTGAATCGGAATACAAGTACGACCCGCGTGTCACATGGATTGAAGACCGCTACTGGATTACATGGTGCAACGGCTACCACGGACCTACCATCGGCATCGGATACACATTCGACTTCAAGGAGTTCTTCCAGTGCGAGAACGCATTCCTGCCATTCAACCGCAACGGCGTCCTTTTCCCGCAGAAGATTGACGGCAAATATGCAATGCTGAGCCGCCCCAGCGACAACGGACATACACCTTTCGGTGACATTTATATAAGCTACAGCCCCGACATGAAGTACTGGGGCGAGCACCGCTGTGTAATGAAGGTCACTCCGTTCCCTGAGAGCGCATGGCAATGCACAAAGATAGGTGCCGGTTCTGTGCCCATTCTTACCGATGAGGGCTGGCTGCTTTTCTACCATGGCGTAATTACCACATGCAACGGATTCCGCTACTCGATGGGTGCTGCACTGCTCGACCGGAACGACCCTTCAAAGGTACTGTACCGCACTAAACCCTATCTGCTTGCACCGGCAGCCCCGTACGAACTTGCCGGCGATGTACCCAATGTAGTATTCCCGTGCGCAGCTCTCAACGAAGGTGACAAGGTTGCCGTGTATTACGGAGCAGCTGACACGGTTGTAGGTATGGCATTCGGATATATCCCGGAAATCATAGAGTTCATAAAAAACAACAGCACAAAGTAAAAACCTGTTTGAATGACTAAATAAAAACCTATTGACGGGCCCGTCAATAGGTTTTATCTGTTTTAATGACTCTTCACAAGAACAAGCATAACGCAACAGAAGCCTTTAATACAAGCAATGATTTTCTGATAAAAAGTGCAGATGCAAGGATTGCGAAATTCTTGGGAACAGGAGTTTAGTTACCTAAATGACTCTTCACAAGAACAAGCATAACGCAGCAGATGACTTTACAGCAAGCAATGATTTTCTGATAAAAAGTGCAGATGCAAGGCTTGCGAAATTCTTGGGAACAGGAGTTTAGTTGCCTAAATGACTGTTCACAAGAACAAGCATAACGCAGCAGATGCCTTTTTAGCAGGGAATCACTCTTTTGTTCCAAAACACAAATCCCCCGCATCCCCCAACCCAGGAACAATATAAGCATGCTCATTGAGGATAGGGTCAATAGCCGCACAATAGAGGATTGTATCTTCGGGGAAGTGCGATATTACGTAATCTACAGCCTGCTGGCTCGCAATGACACATGCAAGGATAGTCTTGGAGGGCTTTCCTTTTGTAAGAAGCGCACGATAGGAGAGGTCTGCACTAATTCCGGTAGCAAGCATGGGATCGACAAGAAGAAGAGTCTTGTTGTCGAGAGAGGGTGATGCAAGGTATTCCACAATCACGTCAAACTCATTCTCGCTTGTATATTTGCGATAGGCTGATACAAAGGCGTTCTCGGCACGGTCGAAATAGTTATGGAAACCGGTATGCAGAGGCAGGCCGGCACGGAGAATGGTGCCCAGCACTACAGTATCGGACGGAACGCTCTGCACAGCATCGCTGTTGGGGGTCTGTATTGTAATGTTCTTGTAGGAAAGTTCCTTGCTTATCTCGTATGCCATGACCTCGCCGATACGCTCGATGTTACGGCGGAAGCGCATTGAATCCTTCTGTATATTCACATCGCGTATTTCGGTTATGAACTGGTTAAGCAGAGTATTCTGCTCCGACAGGTTTACTATTTTCATGATAATGTGTTTTGAATCGTTACTTCCGCGAAGATAATAATTTTACGTAAAAAACGAACATTAATATAAAAAGGAGATAGAAAAAGCCGACAAAAAGCACAAAAATCATTTTGTCAAAAATATCAACTTTATAAAAGAAAAATGAGAGCATTTCCGGCACTCTTGAAGATTATCAGAAGGTAATTGCCAGGAAATTTATCATTATCACACTGCAAAAACGCACCTTTTTGGACTAAAAACAGACTATTTTCGTCTTTTTTGCAACAATTAAAGAAAAATTTCTTTAATTAGCTTTAGAGATTAAATAAAAAGATATATATTTGCATTTGGAGAACTTTGGCAAGTTTCGCTAAAAAGGCTTCGCCGAAGACCAAAAGTGATAAAAAGAAAAATATTAATCAATAATTTATTTTTTAGAATTATGGCAACAATAGATCTTACCAAGTATGGTATCACCGGTGCTGTAGAGGTTCTTCACAACCCCTCTTACGATCAGCTTTTCGCTGAGGAGACAAAGCCCGGTCTTGAGGGTTTCGAGGTTGGCCAGGTTACAGAGCTTGGCGCAGTTAATGTAATGACAGGTGTTTACACCGGCCGTTCACCTAAGGACAAGTTCATCGTTAAGGACGCTACATCAGAGAACACTGTATGGTGGACTTCTGAGGAGTACAAGAACGACAACAAGCCTGTTACAACAGAGGCTTGGAACGCTCTCAAGGAGATTGCTACAAAGGAGCTTTCAAACAAGAGACTGTTCGTTGTTGACGCATTCTGCGGTGCCAACCCTGCTACACGCCTGAAGGTTCGCTTCATCATGGAGGTTGCATGGCAGGCTCACTTCGTGACAAACATGTTCATCCGTCCTACAGCTGAGGAGCTTGAGGCATTCGGCGAGCCCGATTTCGTTGTTTACAACGCTTCTAAGGCAGCTGTAGCAAACTATAAGGAACTTGGATTGAACTCTGAGACAGCAGTCGTATTCAACTTGACATCACGCGAGCAGATTATACTCAACACATGGTATGGCGGTGAGATGAAGAAGGGTATGTTCTCTATGATGAACTACTACCTGCCGCTTCAGGGCATCGCTTCAATGCACTGTTCTGCAAACACAAACGAGAAGGGCGAGACAGCAATCTTCTTCGGTTTGTCAGGTACAGGAAAGACAACTCTTTCCACAGACCCGAAGCGCATGCTTATCGGTGACGACGAGCACGGCTGGGACGATGACTCAGTATTCAACTTCGAGGGCGGTTGCTACGCTAAGGTTATCAACCTCGACAAGGAGAGCGAGCCGGATATCTTCAATGCAATCAAACGTGACGCTCTTCTTGAGAACGTTACAGTTGATGCAAACGGCAAGATTGACTTCGCTGACAAGAGCGTAACCGAGAACACACGTGTTTCTTACCCAATCAACCACATCAACAACATCAAGCCGGGTTCAATGGCAGCTCCTGCAAAGAAGGTTATCTTCCTTTCAGCTGATGCATTCGGTGTATTGCCTCCGGTTTCTATCCTGAACCCAGAGCAGACTCAGTACTACTTCCTCAGCGGCTTTACCGCTAAGTTGGCAGGTACAGAGCGCGGTATCACAGAGCCTACTCCAACATTCTCAGCTTGCTTCGGTGCAGCATTCTTGAGCCTCCACCCGACAAAGTACGGCGAGGAGCTCGTTAAGAAGATGGAGAAGAACGGTGCTAAGGCATACCTCGTCAACACCGGCTGGAACGGTACAGGCAAGCGTATCTCTATCAAGGATACACGCGGTATCATCGACGCTATCCTCGATGGCTCAATCGATACAGCTCCTACAAAGGTTATCCCACACTTCGACTTCGTTGTTCCTACAGCGTTGCCAGGTGTTGACCCTGCAATCCTTGACCCACGCGACACATACGCTGACGCTTCACAGTGGGAGGAGAAGGCACTTGATTTGGCAGGCCGCTTCATCAAGAACTTCACCAAATATACAGGCAATGAGGCTGGCAAGGCTCTCGTTGCAGCAGGTCCAAAGCTCTAATGAGACACAGAACCTGAAAAATACGGCGTCTGCTCCTTTCGGGGCAGACGCTTTTATTATCTATACTCAGAAGCTGTTTGTAAACTGCTCCTGAATATTTTACTGCGATAGCACACGAAGCACAATTTCCCCATTGGCCGACCAGCAGAAAGAATACTACAAAGCCAATATAAAATCTTCCACAATCCGCATTCTGTTTTTAAGCACCGAGCGCATGCTTTCTACAGCCTCGGCAAATGTCATTTTCTCATCACCATTGATAAGCTGTGTTATTGGCCACATTGCAATGTTGACGTCACTGGATGCGCTTATCAAACCTGCTTGCTCTAGAATATAATCATCAATACCAGCCAGAACATCCTTAACTTCCGCCCAACGTTCTTTTACAGCTGTTCTGAACTCCGGATATCTAAACATATATCTATAATACATCGCCGGCGTAACAAGTATCCCAGAAGCATTCGAACGGAATGTTCCATAATCAAAATCCCAAACAGGCCCCGCATACAGTTTTCCATTCCTCTTCTTATACATATATGAACTCTTGGGGTGAAGAACCTCTGCATTAAAAGTCAGTTCATGAACTAACCACCAATCTATATATGATTCAACATCTATCAACTCACTAATCTCATCCCAGCGAGCCAAATTGCTCTTATCATCTTCAAAGATTTGTTCAAGGTTATTTATATAGCCTTTAATATACAAGAATCCGGGATGGCTCCACGATGTTATGACCTCTTCATCCGGTTCCTTAATAGCTACCGGTAAATTCAGTACAGTTGTATAAAAATAGTTCATCTCGTCATTTGGAGTATTCTTGTCATACTCCAGAATATATCCTCCGGTAAGGTGCTGTTCATTAGACAAATCCGTTTTCTCATCAATCTCATCAATATTTACCCTATTGTCATCAACCTTGATATGCTCACACAGATAATAATTTCCTTGATGTTCATCATTTAAATACAGTTCTACAAATCTTCCACGCGGTGCCCAATCCATAATTCTTCTAGCCATCTCAAACGATACATCGTTTCTAAGCAATGTCCTGTCCATCCAATTTGCCAAAAGGACCCAACGCTTATGCTTAGGCATCCCCAACACACCGGCCTTTGAATTCAATTTAATTGCATAAGGTTTCTTCGGATATGTCCAGGTAGTGTTTCCGCGGCCCCTTATACTTGTATTCATATTCAAATTCTCAATTCCAGACTCATCAATGATTCTTATTGTACACTCCTCCAACCAAGCAGTCTTGCTGGTAATCGCAGTTCCTCCCGGCGTTGTTATATATACTTTTGGCAAACCGAAGCTTTCCGCCTGTCCTGAGTCAACGAATGTAACACTGTCAATTTGGGCAATCGGAATACGGTCAATGCTTTTATCATTATGATAAATATACATATACCCACTATCTGCATTCTCTTGTGCTGCTGCAAACGTGCACAGCATAATGCATAACAGAGCTATTGTTTTTTTCATTTTTTCAAGAATTTAAATGTTGTGTTATTGAACGTTACTATATAAATGCCTGTTGAAAGATCATTCACAGAAATTGAGAAAGCATCACTCGTTATTGCAGTATGCTTCATTAGCATACCATTTGAATCATATATTCCGACAGCTGTACCGACAGCCACACCGCTTATGACAATTGTATTATTCACAACCGACACCTTTGGTTCCTCTATACCCCTTATCGAATTCGTATTTTCTTTTACGAAATGATACTTCCTTACATCACGACGATCAAATTCTAGAGAAAGCGCATCTGAGACAATATTCATCAGTCCCGAAGCAAATGTAATTCTTGGTTTATCGGCTAAAAAGATTCTGGTTACGCTGCCATCGCGCAATTCTACCACAAGAGCTGCACGCTCCGATGCTGAAGCACTGATTGCAAAAAGCAACAGCATCACGGCAATTGAGTGTCTAAAGGTTTTCATAGTAATGTATGCTTGAGTATATCTATCCCTAAATCTTCTACATTGTATCTTCAGACTCACCGGCTCACAGTCCTGGCCCAAGAATCACAAGTAAAAAGAAAGCGTGGATAATGCCATATCACTCAACTGAGGCTCTGGAATTGCCCGTCCCGAATAATAATAAGCAAAACCCACGCCCATAGATATAGCAGTCCCAGAATGGGATTATGCATACCATAGACGTGGGCGTTTCTTGCTCATCATCTCCGGGACTTAAATTTTCCAGATTTCAGTTGAAGATAATTTTGCTAAACGCCCTAAAATATGTCTGCCAGAGAGGCTATACCTCACTTGACACTGCAAAGATAGGGAATAGAATTAGCAGCACAAGAAAACTCTTATATTTTTTGCAAATATCTCCAAGTTTCGACTTGCAAAATTTGTTGTTTTACCAATATCTACCAACTAATATTTATATCCTTTTGTTTTTCGCTAGTCTTTATGTACTTTTACGGCAAAGCATTACAACATGTCACTTATCAGAGTATTACTTGCGATTCTTTTTCCTCCTTTGGCTGTAATTGACAAAGGCTGCGGTTCATTTCTTATAGTGTTCATCCTCACTCTTTGCGGTTGGGTACCGGGAGTCATCGGCGCACTTGTAATCCTCAACAAGAACTGAGACAACACATAAACAGACCATGCTGAGCCAGGAGATAAAGGAGTTCATAGCAGCCCATAGGAACGAGGACCCACGCACGCTTGCCCTGCAGGCAAAGCGTTACCCCGCCGTTGACATGCGCGAGGCCGTCACGCAGATTGAGGGCTGGCAGGCAGCCAGAGAGAAACTGCCCGGCTGGGCCGCTGCTGAAGGCATAATATACCCGCCGAAGATATCGATGGAACAGTGCTCAAGCGAGGCAACCGCGCTCTACAAGGCCGGTTTGGTGCAAGGAGAGAGAATAGCCGACCTTACAGGCGGCTTCGGCATCGACTGCAGCTACATGGCACGCCGCTTCAAAGAGGCAACATACATAGAACGCAACGAGAGGCTATGCAATATAGCAAAGAAGAACTTTGCACTGCTTGGCCTGGAGCAGATAAAATTAATAAACGGCAACAGCGAAGAGATTCTTCACACCCTACCCGCGCAGGACTGGATATTCATAGACCCGGCAAGACGCGACGGAGAGGGGCGCAAGGTCGTGGCACTCAACGACTGCGAGCCCGATGTCACAATGCTTGAAGAAGAGCTGTTGAAAAGGAGCAGAAAAGTAATGGTAAAATGCTCGCCCATGCTCGACATTGCAGCCGCAACAAGAGAGCTCAACTACGTCGAGGAGATACATGTCGTTGCCGTGAACAACGAATGCAAGGAGCTGCTCATCATTCTTGGCGAGAAGAGAGGCGACAACGCAACTGTACATTGTACCGACCTGCACAAGGAGAAAACCATAAGCTTTGCATTCACAAGAGCCGAGGAACAGGAATGCAAGGCAGAACTGAGCAACGCGATAGGAAGATTCCTTTACGAGCCTAATGCGGCAATACAGAAGGCCGGCTGCTACCGCAGCCTTGCAGCCAGGACGGGAACAACCAAGCTGCACCCGAACAGCCAGCTATACACAGCCGACACTCTTATAGAGGAGTTTCCCGGACGTATTTTCGAGGTAGAGAAGGTATGCGGATTTTCAAAAAGCGATATCAAGGAGATACAGGCATTGAAAAAAGCGAACATCACGGTGCGCAACTTTCCCGAAAGCGTACAGCAGCTACGCAAGAGGCTCAAGCTCTCCGACGGCGGAGAGCATTACATATTTGCGACTACAGTAGCCGACGGCAGCAAGCTGCTTGCAATTTGCAGGAAAGCGGATTTCAAGCTGCACCAGTAAAGTTCCTGATAATTATTGACAATCATTACATAGCAGAATATCTTATATCTGCAGACAGCTTAACCTTTATCCCATCCCCTTTATTCCTTTCCCTCATTAACCAGCCTTAAAATGAGCATTCCGTTTGCTCCTTTCGGAATAATATCGTATTTTTACACGATATTAGAATAATTATATACCAATGCCGGTAACAATCGTTAAAGCAGACAGCAAAAAGCAACTGAAACAGTTCATACGTTTCGGTTACGAACTGTACAAGAATAACCCGTACTACGTTCCCGAACTCTTCGAGGACGCACTCACGACACTGAGCAAGGAGCGCAACGCTGCATTTGAATTCTGCGACGCCGACTACTTTCTCGCATACAAGGACGGCAAGCTTGCAGGACGCATTGCAGCCATTATCAACAAACGTGCAAACGAGAAATGGAAACAGAATGCCGCACGTTTCGGCTGGGTCGATTTCATTGATGATGCCGAGGTTGTGGACGCACTCTTCGCTGCAGCAGAGGCATGGGCAAGAGAGAGAGGCGCGACAGAAATACACGGCCCGTTGGGCTTCACCGATTTCGACCGCGAAGGAATGCTCGTCGAAGGCTTCGACCGCCTGGGAACAATGGCAACCATATACAACTATCCCTACTACCCTACACACCTTGAGCGTTTGGGGTATGTAAAGGATGTCGATTGGATAGAGTACCTTTTGAAAGTACCCGAAATAAAGTATGAGAAAGCAGGGCGCATCGCTGCAATCGTGAAACGCAAGTTCGGCCTGAGGGTTGCACGTTTCAAATCCCGTTCCGAACTTGTAAAACGCTACGGCAAGGCACTTTTCGAGCTCATAAACGAATGCTATACCGACCTTTACGGTTATTCAGCACTGAGCGAGAAACAGATAGAGTCCTATATAAAGACCTATCTTCCGGTAATAGACCTGAGACTTGTGTCGTTAGTCGTTGACAAGGACGACAATCTTGTAGCACTGGGCGTAAGCATCTATTCCATGTCCGAGGCCCTTCAGAAGGCCAAAGGCCGCCTATTTCCGTTCGGCTGGTGGCATCTTGCAAAGGCCATGTTCTTCAAACGCCCCAAGCGCGTCGATTTGCTGCTGGTTGCAGTAAAGCCCGAATACCAGAGCAAGGGAGCTTTTGCCATCGTATTCGATGAGCTGCAGAACAGCTATGTAAGCATGGGATTCAAGGATGCCGAAAGCAACCCCGAACTGGAAGACAACGACAAGGTCCGCAGCCAATGGGAGAACTACGAGAAGGTGCTGCACAAACGTCGCCGTGCCTACAAGAAAGAGCTGGCATAACAGGCTCTCGTGAATACAGACAAAACAGACTATAATATAAAGACAATGTCCGAAGATAAAGATTTGGAATTCAACTCCAATGCCCGGCAAGTTGAAGCCGCCGAATATACCGACGACTCGATTCGCCACCTCAGCGACGTGGAGCACATACGTCTCCGCCCCGGTATGTACATAGGCAAGCTGGGTGACGGTTCTCAGAACGACGACGGTATATACGTACTGTTGAAAGAGGTTATCGACAACAGCATCGACGAATTCAAGATGGGATTCGGCAAGCGTCTCGAAATTGACATTATCGAGAACCATACCGTTGCCGTACGCGACTATGGACGCGGCATTCCGCAAGGCATGATGATTAAGGCAGTGAGCAAGCTCAACACCGGCGCGAAGTACGACGACAAGGTATTCAAGAAGTCGGTAGGACTGAACGGTGTCGGCCTTAAGGCAGCCAATGCCCTGAGTACACGTTTCGAGGTACGCAGCTACCGCGACGGCGTGGTACGCTCGGCAACATTCGAGAAAGGTGTGCTTGTAAGCGACACGACAGAGAACACCGCCGACGAGAACGGCACATACGTATCGTTCACGCCCGACAACACCCTGTTCCGCAACTACGAGTACCGTGACGCATACATCGAGACCCTTCTGCGCAACTATACCTACCTGAATACAGGCCTCACGATAATGTTCAACGGCAAGCGCATTCTGTCACGCAACGGACTTGCCGACTTGCTCAGCGACCGCATGACAGCCGATGCGCTCTACCCTATCATTCACCTCAAGGGCGATGACATTGAGATTGCATTCACCCATGCCCAGCAGTATGGCGAGGAGTACTACTCATTCGTGAACGGACAGCACACCTCACAAGGCGGAACACACCAGAGCGCGTTCAAGGAGCTTGTCGCACTCACCGTACACGACTTCTTCTCGGCAAAGAACTTCGAGTACTGCGACATACGCAACGGAATTGTCGCAGCCATAGCCATAAACATACAGGAACCGGTATTCGAGAGCCAGACAAAGGTAAGGCTCGGTTCCACCACCATAGCACCCGACCCCGGCAGCATGAGCGTGAAGAAGTTTATCAGCGACTTTGTAAAGGAGGAGCTCGACAACTTCCTGCACAAGAACCCGGAGATAAGCGACGTGATGCTCTCGAAGATAATGGCATCGGAGAAAGAGCGCAAGGAGCTGGCCGGACTCACCAAGCAGGTGCGCGAGAAGGCAAAGAAGGTCAACATGCACAACCGCAAGCTGCGCGACTGCCGCATACACTACAACGACACCAAGGGCGACCGCATGGACGAAAGCTGCATCTTCATAACCGAGGGCGATTCGGCCAGCGGTTCAATAACCAAGAGCCGCGATGCCAATACGCAGGCCGTGTTCAGCCTGCGCGGAAAGCCGCTCAACTGCTTTGGCCTGAGCCGTGCCGTAGTATATCAGAACGAGGAGTTCAACCTCTTGCAGGCAGCCCTGAACATTGAGGACGGCCTCGAAGGACTGCGTTACAACAAGGTGATAGTAGCTACCGATGCCGACGTTGACGGCATGCACATCCGCCTGCTTATGATAACCTTCTTCCTGCAGTTCTTTCCGGAACTTATCAAGAAAGGGCATGTATATATATTGCAGACACCGCTGTTCCGTGTGCGCAACAAGCGCAAGCTGCCGCGCGGCAAGAAAGGTGCCGAGGAGCGCAAGGAGCACAAAGGCGATTTCGAGACCATATACTGCTACAGCGAGGAGGAGCGTATAGCCGCTATCGAAAAGCTGTCGCCGAACCCGGAGATAACACGATTCAAGGGACTGGGAGAGATTTCGCCCGACGAGTTCCGCAACTTCATAGGCCCTGACATGCGTCTCGAACGTGTAGAGCTGCACAAGGACGACAAGGTAGAGGAGCTGCTGGCATACTACATGGGCAAGAACACCATGGAACGCCAGAACTTCATCATCGACAACCTTGTTGTCGAAGAGGACAAGGCAAACGAAGAAAAAGAGTAAAGAGAGAACAATATGGAACGTACAGCACTCTTTGCCGGCACATTCGACCCGTTCACCAAAGGACATCACGCTCTTGTGCTCCGCGCATTGGCAATATTCGACAAGGTGGTTGTAGCCGTTGGGCGCAACATGGGCAAGAAATGCCTCTTCACCGTCGAGCAGCGCGTAGAGGCCATAGAGAAGCTATATGCTGCCGACAAGCGCGTAGAGGTCATGGCCTACGACGGCCTGACAATGGACCTTGCCAAGGAGATTGGCGCAACGGCACTGCTCCGCGGTGTACGCAACACCAAGGATTTCGAATACGAGCGTGAGATTGCCGACGTGAACTTCCGCATAGGAGGCATAGAGACAGTGTTGCTTATGAGCGAGCCTGAGCACGCATCGATAAGCAGCAGCATTGTACGTGAATTGATGAACTACGGCAAGGACGTGACAGCCTTGCTCCCAGACAGACAAGAATGAGAAAGATACTATTTTCACTTATTGCAGCAATTGCTGCAGTGTTTACTGCAACTGCACAGGAGTTGCCCGCAAATGTAATAAAGATGATGTACTCAAGCAACATCATATCGCGCTTCTATGTTGACAACACCGACCTGAACAAGGTTACAGAAGCCGGCATAAAGGCAATGCTCAAGGAGCTTGACCCCCATTCGACCTACACCGACCCTAAGGAGACAAAATCGCTTATGGAACAGATGCGAGGAAGCTTTGGCGGCATAGGCATACAGTTCAACATCGTTTCGGACACCCTGTATGTGATACAGACCACAAAGAAAGGACCTTCGGAGCGTGCCGGCATACTTGCAGGAGACAAGATTGTAACGGTAAACGACACAGCCATTGCAGGAGTGAAGATGGAGCGCAGCGATATAATGTCGCGTCTTCGCGGCCCCAAGGGAAGCAAGGTAAACATAGAGGTTGTACGCCGCGGAATAGACCGCAAGCTCAAGTTCGCTCTTGTACGCGACGACATCTCCACAGAGACTGTAGATGCAGCCTACATGATAGACAAGAAGAACGGATACATACGCATCACATCCTTCGGTGCAAAGACACATGAGGAGTTCGTTGCAAAGCTCGACTCCTTGAAGGCAAGAGGCATGAAGAACCTCATTATCGACCTTGAGGGGAACGGAGGAGGACTCCTTGACGCTGCAGTGAAGATTGCAAGCGAGCTGATTGACGAGTCGAACCTGCTCGTATATACCGAAGGTGCAAAGATACCGAGATACGAATACCGTTCAATGGGAGCAGGCAAGTTCCGCAAAGGCAACCTTGTCGTAATCATTGACGAGACATCGGCCTCGGCATCGGAGATTCTTTCGGGAGCCGTGCAGGATTGGGACCGCGGAATTGTAGTAGGACGACGCAGCTACGGCAAAGGACTTGTACAGCGTCCGTTCGAGCTGCCCGACGGTTCTATGATACGACTTACAGTATCGCGCTACTACACGCCTTCGGGCCGCTGCATACAAAAGCCGTACGACAACGACTCCGTAAAGTACGAAGATGACCTGATGAACCGCTATAACAGCGGAGAGATGACAAGTGCCGACAGCATACACTTCCCCGACTCGCTCAAGACATTCACAAAGCGTCTTAAGCGCGCGGTATATGGCGGCGGAGGTATCATGCCCGACTACTTCGTGCCTGTTGACACGCTCAAATACACCAAGTACCACCGTTCACTGGCATCAAGAGGCTCAATCATACAATCGTCGCTCCACTACCTCGACACCCACCGCGAAGAGCTTGCAGCGAGATACAAGGATATCGAGGAGTTCGAGAAGAAGTTTGAGGTCGATGAGAGCTTCATACAGATGCTGCGCGACCAGGGAGTCAAGGACAGCGTAAAGCTCGAAGGAGGAGAAGAGGAGTTCCAACGTTCATTGCCGGAGCTGAAGCGTCAGCTAAAGCAATACATAGCAAGGGATTTGTGGAGCATGAACGACTTCATAATGATGTACAACCATACAAACGACCTCTTCATCAAGGCATACGAGCTTATAAGGCAGAAGGACTTCGACAAATTGCTGATAAAGGAATAAGACACAAGGCTTGCAAAGCGCGCGAAGCGCACCAATAACAGAAAGAATAATGGAGAGCATCGGTGCTCTCCATTATTTATAAACCGACCCATTAACTCGCTTTTTTCAGCGACCCAGACGACACCGCTTGAATTGCTCCTCATGAGGAGGCAGTGCGAAACCATAGCACTGCTTGCGACGACGAAAGCTTTAGCTTTCCAAAGGAGTGTCAAAGGACTCTGTCACGCAGTGACTAAGGAGTAGAAATAGCGTGTGCAACCTATTCTCAAGTCTGTAAAAAACCGTACTGACAATATTGCACTTGTATGATTAGAAATATTATTCCAAGGTTACTTTTACCCTTAATCAGTTGCCTTTTATTCTTTTTGTTGTCGCTCTAT